>NZ_CABPSG010000005.1:0-370563 GCF_902459595.1 Pandoraea soli
GGCGGCGGCATCGGCGCGTTCGTCGCGCGCAAGGTCGAGATGACCAAGATGCCGGAGCTGGTCGCGGCCATGCACTCGCTGATCGGTCTGGCGGCCGTGTGTATCGCGGTGGCGGCGGTCGCGGAACCGGCGGCGTTCGGCATTGTGCCGGCCGGGGAAACGGTGCTGCCTTCCGGTAACCGTATCGAGCTGTTCATCGGCACGTTCGTCGGCGCGATCACGTTCTCGGGGTCGGTCATCGCCTTTGGCAAGCTCTCGGGCAAGTACAAGTTCCGTTTGTTCCAGGGCGCGCCCGTCCAGTTCACGGGCCAGCACACGATCAACCTGCTGCTCGCCATCGCGATGCTCGGCTTCGGCGTCATCTTCTTCCTGTCGCAAAGTTGGCTGCCGTTCGTGCTGATGACGGCCATCGCGTTCGTGCTCGGTGTGCTCATCATCATCCCGATTGGCGGCGCGGACATGCCGGTGGTCGTGTCGATGCTGAACTCGTACTCGGGCTGGGCGGCCGCCGGTATCGGCTTCTCGCTGAACAACCCGATGCTCATCATCGCGGGTTCGCTCGTGGGTTCGTCAGGCGCCATCCTGTCGTACATCATGTGCAAAGCCATGAATCGATCGTTCTTCAACGTGCTTCTCGGTGGGTTCGGTGCAACGCCGGGCGCGAGCCCCGCGGGCGGCGAGCAACAACAACGCCCGGTGAAGTCGGGGTCGCCTGACGACGCCGCGTTCCTGATGAGCAACGCCGAATCGCTGGTGATCGTGCCGGGTTACGGTCTGGCCGTCGCCCGCGCGCAGCACGCCCTGAAGGAGTTGACCGACAAGCTCACCGAGAAGGGCGTGAATGTGCGCTACGCCATTCACCCCGTGGCAGGCCGCATGCCGGGCCACATGAACGTGCTGCTCGCCGAAGCCGAAGTGCCGTACGATCAGGTGCTGGAGATGGACGAGATCAACGGTGAATTCGGCCAGACGGACGTGGTGCTGGTGCTCGGCGCAAACGACGTGGTGAACCCGGCCGCGAAGAACGATCCGACGTCGCCGATTGCCGGCATGCCGATTCTCGAGGCGTACAAGGCCAAGACGATCATCGTCAACAAGCGTTCGATGGCGGCGGGCTACGCCGGTCTCGATAACGAGTTGTTCTATCTCGACAAGACCATGATGGTCTTCGGCGACGCGAAGAAGGTGGTCGAAGAGATGGTCAAGGCCGTCGACTAAGGCGACACGTTCGCCATTGGCCGAACTGCGGGGCTGCACGGGAAGGTGACCGGCAGCCCCGCGCTACAATGCGCGCTCCTCATTACACCCAGGAACCGCGCCATGACGCTCGGCATTGTCGCCGCTCTTCACGAAGAAATTACCGATCTGCTCGCCGAGATGGCGCCCGGCGCGCACGTCGAGTCCATCGGTATGCGCGACTACCACGTGGGCAAGCTGCATGGCCATGACTGTGTCGTCGTGCTCGCACGTGTCGGCAAGGTCGCGGCGGCCGCCACGACCGCCGCGCTGATTCACCGGTTCGCGATCGACGAGCTCGTTTTCACCGGCGTGGCCGGCGGACTCGCGCATGGGTTGTCGGTCGGCGACATCGTCGTGGCCGACACGCTCGTGCAGCACGACATGGACGCCAGCCCCCTCTTCCCTCGTTTCGAAATCCCGCTGCTCGGACGCAACGCCTTCGCCAGCGCACCGCCGCTGCGCGACGCCCTCGCGAAAGCGGCGCGCGATTGGCTCGCCGAGGAGATGGCCGCGCAAGTGCCTGTCGCGCTGCGCACCGAATGGCAGATGAGCGCCCCACGCGTGCACGTCGGGCAAATCGCGAGCGGCGATCAGTTCGTCTCCAGCGCGGGCGAGGTCAGCCGGCTGCGCGACGCGCTGCCGCAAACCCTCGCCGTGGAGATGGAAGGGGCCGCCGTGGCACAGGTGTGTCATGAGTACGGTGTCCCGTTCGCCGTGATGCGCACGCTCTCCGATAGCGCCGACGACACCGCACACGTCGACTTCCCGCGCTTTTTGCGCGAGGTGGCCAGCCATTACTCGCACGGCATCCTGCGCCGCTTCCTGACTGAACGGCACGCATGATCCGGGGACCCGCCGCGGACCATTCGAGCGCTTCGCCATCGGACCCTTCGAGGCGTCCGCCCCCGTTTGGACAATGACGGCGCACGATCTCGACACCTCGCGCCGGACGCCTTCGCGACAATGCCTTCTCTTGCATTGTCCGAAGGAGAGTTCCGATGAACGTGGAAAATCATCATGTCGGCACAGGCGCCACGGCGCATTTGAGTACGCCGGCACTGGCGTCGATCTATCGAACGCTATGCTGGAGCGACGTCGTCCAGATTCGCGCGCTCAACCCCAAGTGCAATCCGACAAAGGAGGCGATCACGGCAGCGGCCGAGCACCCGGATTGCGTATTCGGACGCGAAATCGAGCCGTACATGGGCAAAACGGCCATCGGCGAACCGGCACGCAACGCGCAACAGCAACTGGCGCTGCGTCGGCTCGCCGTGCTGGAAGACCACGAGGTGACGCTCGATTCGCTGCGGGATACGGGGTTGCCCAGTGCCATTGCCGTCGATCTTGTGCAACGGCTGAGTGCACGCCCGATGGGCTGGTCCCTCTTCGAACGGCTCGTGATCACGCCGACGCTGAACGACTGGGCGCGATCCGTGCTGGAGCGCCACGAGCCCGTGCACGTGGCCGACGATGTGCTGACGCTGCGCATCCTGCAGGCGTTCGGCCATGACGTCGCCGTGCCGTGGACGTTCGATGTCACCAACAAGTGGGTGTATTTCTACAGCGTATCGTCGGGCGACATAGGGTGCCTCACGCGACTCCTCAATACGGCCACGCGCGATCGACCGGACGATAGTGTCCGGCGCGAGGCATGCCGCAAGGCCTATCAGGCGCTGGCATACACGCACTACGGCGCAGACGGCCAACTCTGGCCGCATTGGGAAGTGAGAGGCGACCTCTGGGAGATTTATCCGGACCCTCGCGGCGAAACCTTCCGTGACGACATCGTGTCCGAGAACGCCATCACCTGCGAGACGGAGCGGTGGCTCAGAAACGTGACGCCCGTCGGATTCGTGAACGTGTCCGGCCACTCGCCGCGCACCGGCCTCGACTACGACAGCGATCTGTCGGACCCGGACAACGTGACGTGCGATCCGGAGCGCGCTCCGGTCTCGCCGAGCGAACTGCGCGTACGCCTCGCGATACTGGCGGCGCAGCGACGCGGGGAGACGCAAGCCGCACTGGCGGTACCGCTTGCATCACTTGCATCACTTGCATCACTTGCATCACCTGTACCACTTGCACCACTTGCGCCCCCTTCAGGCAGGCGGGCCGCCTGGTCACCCGCCACCGACCAGTAGCCACGACGCGCCCATCGCGCCAAAGCAAAAGACCGGCAGTCGCCGGTCTTTTGTCGTAACGTCGAACGAGACGATTCGCTTACGCTTGCGGCGCGCCGGCTTCGTCCTTGCCTTCGCCCTTAGCCTCACCGTCCGCGCGCTTGCGCACCGAACCCGCAATCAGGTCGAAGCGGAACAGACGGCATTCCAGCGCACCGTTGAACAGCGGCGTACGACGCGATTCGCGCAGACGCATCTGTCCGGGCAGGCTCATGTCGGCCGTCAACAGGTAGGCACTCCAGCCCGTGAAGCGCTGCTTGAGCGCGTCGCCGAAGGCGCGGAAGAACGCGGCGTCGACACCGTCCGGCTGATCGCGCTGGAACTGGCCGCCGCGATTGCCCTGCATGTCCGGCGATTGGTCGCCGTCATCGGCTTCGCGCGATCCGCGACGTCCGCGCACTTCGATACGCTCGCCGTACGGCGGATTTGCGACGATGATGCCGGGGCGATCCACCGGGGGCGACATATCGCGCGCATCCACCTGCTTGAGGCCGATGTCGCCCACGCCCGCACGCTCCAGGTTGGCGCGGGCCTTGGCCAGCATGTCGCCCGAGATATCGCTGCCGAAAATCGTCGGCGGCACACCGCGCACGCGGGCATCGCGTTGCGCTTCGGTGGCCTGCACCTTCAGCGCCTGCCATGCCGTGATGTCATAGCCCTTGAGCTTCTCGAAGCCAAAGCGGCGCTCGGCACCCGCGGGCACGCCCAACGCAATCTGCGCCGCTTCCGCGAGGAAGGTGCCGCTGCCGCACATCGGGTCGTACAGCACCATGTCGGCCGCCGTGTCGGTGCGCCAGCCGGCCAGACGCAGAATGCCCGCGGCCAGATTCTCGCGCAGCGGGGCCGCCCCCTTGTCCAGACGCCAGCCGCGCTTGAACAACGCTTCGCCCGAAGTATCGAGATAGAGGGTGGCGTCGGTGGCGGTCAGGAAGGCGAACACCCGCACGTCGGGCTGCGACGTATCGATGTTCGGCCGCGCGCCGGTCTTCTCGCGCAGGCGGTCGCACACAGCGTCCTTGATCCGCAGGGTGACGAATTCGAGGCTGCGCACGGGCGCCTTGATGCCGGTGACGTCCACGCGCAGCGTCTGCTGAGACGAAAACCACTCTTCCCAGCGCTGACGCAAGGCGAAGTCGTAGATGTCCTGTTCGGTGCGGTACGCCTGCTGTGCGATGCGCAGCAGCACGCGGCTGGCGATGCGCGAATGCAGGTTGGCGGCCATGCCGGCTGCCCACGGACCGGCGAAATGCACGCCACCGGGCACCTGTTTGCCCACCGACACGGGCGCCAGACGTCCCAGCTCTGCCAATTCGGCGGCGAGCGCCTCTTCCAGTCCGCGAGGACAGGGCGCGAAGAATTCGAAGGAAGCCATTTCGATGCGTACGACCGGCACGCGAAGTGCCGGCGGAGGGAATAAACCGCTATTGTACGCGCGCCGACCCGGCCGGCGTCAGCGCCGCACCGCCGGGGCAGGCCGCGAGTTTGTGCAACAGCGTCTCGACGATGGCGTCGGGCGACTCGCGGATGTCGATCACCAACGCGTCGCGCGGCTCTTCGAGCGTGTCGAACTGGCTTTGCAACAGCGCCGGGTCGAAGAAGTGCCCTCCACGCGACGCCAGGCGTTCGCCGATCACTTCCGGGGCCCCCTTCAGGTAGACGAACACGACGTCGCCGTCGTGCTCGCCCAGCACGTCGCGATAGCGCGAGCGCAACGCCGAACACGCGAACACGTGGTGACGCCCCGCCACGCGGCGCGCGACGATCGCCTCGCGAATCGCCGCCAGCCACGGGGCGCGGTCGTTGTCGTTAAGCGCCTCACCGCGCCGCATCTTTTCGATGTTCGCGGCGCTGTGAAACGAATCCGCGTCGGAAAACCCGCAGCCCAGACGCTCGGCAAGTCGTTGCCCGACCGTGCTCTTGCCGCTGCCCGATACGCCCATTACCACGACGATCATGGCTCGCCTCCTTGTAACCGGCTGACTCGCGTCAGCGTATTGACGCTGTTGCACGCCGCGCATCGCTACCTCACACCACCGTGGCGAGGCCGAGCGTCAGCAGCAACGCCACAACCGAAATGATCGTCTCGCACACCGTCCAGGTCTTGAAGGTCTGCGGCACGGTCATGTTGAAATATTCCTTGACCAGCCAGAAGCCACCGTCGTTGACGTGCGACAGGATCAGCGAGCCCGCACCCGTGGCCAGCACCATCAGTTCCGGTTTCGCCGTGGCACCGGCGGCCGCCGCGATCGGTGCGACGATGCCGCACGCCGTGGTCATGGCCACCGTGGCCGAGCCCGTCGCGATACGGATCAGCACCGCCACCAGCCAGCCCAGCAGCAGCGGCGAGAGGTGGGCGTTCGTCGCCACATCGACGATCGCCTTCGACACGCCGCTGTCCATCAGGATACGCCCGAAACCGCCGCCCGCTCCCACCACCAGCGTAATCGTGGCGATCGGCGCCAGACACTCGTTGGTGAACTTCAGGATATTGTCGCGATTAAAGCCGCGCTGCTTGCCGAACGTGAAGAAGCTTACGAGCGTGGCAATCAGCAGCGCCATCACCGAGTTACCGATCAGGCGCAGGAATTCGTTGGCGAACGTCTTCGGCGCGAAGAACAGGTCGGCCCAGCTACCGATGAGCATCAGGATCACCGGCAGCAGGATCGTGAACAGCGTGACGCCGAAGCCCGGCAGTTCGTTCAGCGCACGGTCCTTTTCGACGAACTGCGAGAGCAGCGGATTGTCCGGGTTGGGCACCACGTGGCGCGCCATGAGCTTTGCGAACAGCGGGCCGGCAATGGCCGCCGTCGGAATGCCGACGATCAGCGCGTACATGATGGTGTGCCCGATGTCCGCGTTATAGGCGGTCACGGCCAGCAACGCGGCCGGGTGCGGCGGAATCAGGCCGTGCACGACTGACAGGCCCGCGACCATCGGAATGCCCACGAGGACCATCGACGTACCGGTCCGCTTGGCGACGTTGAACGCAATCGGAATCAGCAGCACGAAACCGACTTCGAAGAACACCGGCAGACCGACGATGAACGCGATCACGACCATCGCCCAGTGCACGTTCTTCTCACCGAAGGCGCCGATAAGCGTGCGCGCAATGCGCTCGGCCCCGCCCGACTCGGCCATCATCTTGCCGAGCATCGTGCCAAGCCCCACCACCAGCGCAATGTGCCCCAGCGTGTTGCCCACGCCTGTCTCGAACGCCTTGACGATTCCCCCCATCGGCATGCCCACCGCCAGCCCGAGCACGAGCGAGACGACGATCAGCGTGATGAACGGATTCAGTTTGAAACGCGCGATCAGCAGAATCAGCGCGATTACCGCGACTAGCGCGTACACCAGCAGCAAGTTGCCTTGCACCGCGACCATGGGGGGTCTCCTCGTTTGGCTAGATGGGCGAATGCCCGAAGGGCTTGCGCCCGATTATTGGAATTGTTGGATGTGATGCGTTGCTTCGATGAAACCGGTGTTGCCTAGCGGCGCGGCAAGGCAGTCGCCGCTCGCGCGAGACGCGTAATGCCGTTCCAGTCCTGCGCGTCCACGAGCGCCTTGGGCGTCAGCCACGACCCCCCCACGCACACCACATTGGGCTGCGCGAGATACGACGGCGCCGATTCGGCGCTGATGCCGCCCGTCGGGCAGAAGCGCACGTGCCGGAACGGACCGTAAAGCGCCTTGAGCATCGGCACGCCCCCCGACGGTTCGGCCGGGAAGAACTTCACCGTGTCGTAGCCGTCGGCGAGCGCCGCGAGAATGTCGGACGGCGTCACCACGCCCGGCAGCAGCGGCAGCCCTGCCGCCCTGGCCGCCGCGCCCAGCGCGCTCGTGTAGCCCGGCGAGACGCCGAAGCGCGCGCCGGCCGCCACGGCCTGCGCCATTTCCTCCGGGCGCGTGAGCGTGCCCACGCCGACAATCAGTTCGTCGGACAGCCCCGCCACATGGCGAATGACGTCCATCGCGGCGGGGGTGCGCAGCGTGATTTCGAGGACCCGCACGCCGCCCGCGAGCAGTGCGCGCGAGACCTGCTCGCCCTGCTCGACGTTGTCGAACTGGAGCACCGGAACCACGGGGCCGGCACGCACGATGTCATTGATGTCCATAACGTTTTCCTTGAATGCAGCGACGTGACCGGGACGTCACTCAGAACCGAAGAACACGGACGCGCCGGCTTCTGCCGCGCCCACCGCCGCGCGCATGTGACCGAAGAGCAGACGCCCGGTGTCGTCGCCCGAGACCGGCACTTCAGCCATCTCGCGCGCCTCCCACGCCTGCGGGGCCACCTCGGCGTGCAGCATGCCTGCGTTCGCGTCGAGCACGATCAGATCGCCGTCGCGCACCCGTGCCAACGGGCCACCGCCCGATGCTTCGGGCGACATATGAATCACGGCGGGCACCTTGCCCGAGGCGCCGGACATCCGGCCATCGGTCACGAGTGCCACCGCGAACCCTTCGTCCTGCAAAACACCGAGCAGCGGAGTGAGGCGATGCAACTCGGGCATGCCATTGGCGCGCGGGCCCTGGCCGCGCAGCACCACGACCACGTCACAACGCAACTCGTCGGCGTCGAACGCGGCCTGAACCGCTTCCTGTGAGGCAAATACGCGTGCCGGTGCGGCCACGCGCCGATGTTCCGGCTTGACCGCCGACACCTTGATGACGCCGCGCCCCAGATTGCCGTGCATCAACCGCAAGCCGCCATCGGGGGCGAACGGTTCGGCGTGGCCGCGCAGGACGTCACGATCACCACTGTAGGCGCTACCGGCGCGCCACGCCAGCCCGTCGGGCGATAACCACGGCTCGGCGCGGTAGCGCGCAAGGCCCGGACCGGCCACAGTCTTGACGTCGTTGTGCAGCAGGCCGGCGTCGAGCAATTCCCCGATCAGGAAGCCCATGCCGCCTGCCGCGTGGAAATGATTCACGTCGGCCTTGCCGTTCGGATAAACGCGCGCCATGAGCGGCACCACGGCCGACAACGCGTCGAAATCGTCCCAATCGATGATGACGCCCGCCGCGCGGGCCATCGCCACGAGGTGGAGGGTGTGATTGGTGGAGCCTCCCGTGGCCAGCAGGCCGACGATGCCGTTGACGACGGCGCGCTCGTCGACCACATGGCCGATCGGGGTGTAGTCGGGCGTGTCGGCGCCGATGGCCAGCACGCGCGCGAGGGCACCGTCGGTCAATGCGTCGCGAAGCGGCGTGTGCGGATGCACGAAGGCCGCGCCCGGCAGGTGCAGGCCCATGATTTCCATCAGGAGCTGATTGCTGTTGGCCGTGCCGTAGAACGTGCAGGTGCCTGCGCCGTGATAGGCCTGCGACTCGGCTTCGAGCAGCGCGTCGCGGCCGACCTTGCCCGTGGCATACGCCTGACGGATCTTGGCCTTCTCGTCGTTCGACAAGCCGCTCGCCATCGGACCGGCCGGCACGAAGATCGTCGGCAGATGACCGAATTGCAGCGCACCGATCACGAGACCCGGCACGATCTTGTCGCACACACCAAGCATCAGCGCGGCATCGAACATGTTGTGCGAGAGCGCGATCGCCGTACTCATGGCGATGATCTCGCGCGAGAACAACGACAACTCCATGCCTGCGTTACCTTGCGTGACGCCGTCGCACATCGCCGGCACCCCGCCCGCGACCTGCACCGTGGCGCCGAGCTTGCGCGCGGCTTCGCGCAGACGCGCCGGGTACGACTCATACGGCTGATGTGCCGAGAGCATGTCGTTGTAGGCCGTCACTACGCCGACGTTCGGACGACGCTGTTCGCGCAAGACGAGCTTGTCGTTGGCCGGCATGGCGGCGAATCCGTGCGCCAGATTGGCACACGACAGCGCGCCGCGCTGCGGGAAGCGTCCGGCGCTGGCGTCAACGCGGGCCAGATACGCCGCACGGGTGTCGCGGCTGCGCGCGGCAATGCGCGCCGTGACGGCCATTACGGTCGGGTGCAGGGGCTTCGTTTGCTCAGACATCATGCCAGGGAACGGAAATTGCGACGCACCCAGGGGCAGGTGCGATTCGGAGCGGATTTTAGTAGAAATTCTACATCCCATCAATCGAAAGACGTCGGCATCCGGGCTTGTCCCTAGTGTTATCCGATAGTTACGTTTATTTTTACCGTATCGAGAAACGCGACCTCATAATATGGAATGTATATTTTTTGTAGTTTTTGTACATTTACACCCCAACTCGCACACCTGATGACCCGCGCCCGCGCTGCGGCGCCGGGACCTGCGGGTGCTATAGTGGGCGCCTGCTTTTGTCGATGCCCGCCATGCTGAACCGAATCAAAGCCACGCTGACCCAATTGCGCCCATCCGAGCGCAAGCTCGCGACCTATGTACTGGATGCGCCGCGCGAAGTCGTCGATCTGTCAATGAACGAACTGGCCGAGCGCGCCAGCGTCAGCCAACCGACGATCGCCCGGTTTTGTCAGGCCGTGGGATGCAGTGGCTATCGGGAGTTCAAGATCCGGCTGGCGCAGGGCATCGCGCAAGGCGTGCCTTTCGTACACCGCGACGTCCGCCCCGACGAACCGGTGCCGGGCATCGCCAGCAAGGTGCTCGATCGCACCATCGGCAGCCTCATGCAGGTTCGCAACAATCTCTCGCCCGACAGCATCGGGCAGGCCATTGAACTGCTTGCCGGGGCACGGCGCATCGAGTTCTATGGCGCGGGGGCGTCGGGGATTGCCGCACAGGACATGCAGCACAAGTTCTTCCGGCTCGGGGTACCGGCCGTGGCATACAGCGATCCGCACGTCTACGGGATGTCGGCCGCGCTGCTGCGACAAGGGGATGTGGTGGTGGCAATCTCCAACACCGGGCGCACGCAGGATCTGCTCGAAGCCGTCCAGTTGGCGCGAACGGCGGGCGCGAGCGTGATTGTGATCACGCACAGCAATTCGCCGCTGGCGCGGCTGGCGAGCGTGGCGCTCTTCGCCGATGTCGACGAAGACACCGACGTCTACTCGCCACTGACCTCGCGTATCGCGCACCTGGCCATTGGCGATGTGCTCGCCGTGGGCATGGCCCTGCGCCTGGGGGATCGCCTGCCCGCGCAGCTCGCCCGCGCGAAGGAAGTCATCAATCGCCGCAGGACGACGAACGAAGGGCGATAGCCCCGGCTATCGCCTCACCCTCGTCATTTCGCGTCGCTTAGGTCGGCGCCTATGCCGCGCGCTCAGTGCTGCTGTGCCTGCGGATTGACGGCGTTCTGTAGCGGCTTGCCGGTCAGCGCAGCGATCAGGTTGTCCGCCGCGCACGCGGCCATGGCGTGGCGCGTCTCGTGCGTTGCCGAGCCGATGTGCGGCAGCGCAACCACTTGCTTCATCTTCAGCAACGGCGAATCGACCGACACGGGTTCACGCTCGAACACGTCGAGACCTGCCCCACGCAGATGGCCCGACACCAGCGCATCGATCAGCGCCGCCTCGTCGATCACCTTGCCGCGCGCCGCGTTGATGAAGATGGCCCCCGGCTTCATCTGCGCGAATTCGTTCGCCCCGATCAACCGTTCCGTCGCCGGCGATAGCGGCACCAGCGTCACGACGAAATCGGCTTCGGCCAGCAACGCCGGAAGTGCCCGGTGCTGCGCGCCGTATGCCTGCTCTGCAGCTTCGTTGCGCGAACGGTTGCTGTACAACACCTTCATGCCGAAACCGAGCGCGGCACGGCGCGCGACCGCGCCCCCGATGCGGCCCATGCCGACGATGCCGAGCGTCTTGCCTTGCACGTCGGTACCGAAATGCGCCTCGTCGAGACTCGCCGTCCAACCGCCCGACTTCACCAGTTCAGCCAATTCGACCACGCGCCGGGCACTCGACAGAATCAGTGCGAAGACGGTATCCGCCGTGGTTTCCGTCAGCACATCGGGGGTATTCATCAGCACGATGCCGCGACGCGTGAGATCGGCCACGTCGAACTGATCGTAGCCCACGGAAATGGTCGCCCAGGCCTTGAGCCTGGGTGCGGCGTCCAGCAACGCGGGCGTGACGTTCATGCCCCCGCCGATGGCGCCCTCGGCGCGGCCCAGCGCCGCCATGAATGCTGCGCGGTTGCCGTCGTTCACCCCGTCGAATTCCGTCAGCGTAAAGGTTTCGGCCAACCGCGCGCGCACGTCTGGCGGCACGCTCTTGTACAGCACCACTTCCGGAAGACTCATCCTCTTCACTCCTTGGGGGGTTGCCGCTACCCGCACCCGCGGGCACCGGACGACATGTTCGGTATGCCGGGTCAGCGCCGAGCGCCCTGCGCATCGGCAAAAGCCCGTTCGAGAAAATCGAGGCGGTCCTGCCCCCAGTAGGGCTGGCCGTCGAAGACGAACCACGGCGCGCCGAAGACGCCGGCGCGTTCGGCGTCGTCGGTGTTGGCGTCGTAGGCCGCCTGCACGTCGGCCGTCTTCGACGCCGCGAGCAGCGACGCGCCGTCGAACGCCAGGCTGTCGGCGATAGCCTGCAACGTTGCCTCGTCGGCGATGTTGCGCTCCTCGGCCCACAGCGCCTTCGAAATGGCCGCCGTCAGCGCGAGCGCCTTGTCCGTGCCATGCGCGAGCTGCGCGGCGACGATCAAACGCGCCGCCGGATCGCCCGCCACCGGAAAGTACTTCGGTTCCAGGTTGAGTGGCACGCCGAGATATCGGGACCAACGCGCAAGCTCGACCAGACGATACGCTTGGCGCTGCGGCGCACGCTTGGCCAGCGGCAGGCCGCCCGAGCCGGCGAATATGTGGCCGATATCCATCGGCTTCAACTGGATCTGCACGTCGTAGCGACGTGCCAGTTCGACAAAGCGGGCCTGCCCCATGTAGACATAGGGCGACGGCGGTGCCACGAAATAATCGCAGGTCAGACTCACGGCGGACTCCTCTCGGGTATCGGTGGTTGGCGCGGGTGAGCGCGCAATGGTGCAGTGGCCAGTGTTGGCGATGCGCGACGACGTGGATGAAAAATGACCCGGCGCGTCAGAACGGCTTCACGACCACGAGGATCACCGCCGCGAGCAGCCCCAGCACCGGGAATTCGTTGAAATAGCGATACCAGCGATGCGTATGCGTATTGCGGCCGGTTTCGAACTTGCGCAGCAAACGGCCGCACGCGTGGTGGTAACCCAGCAGCAACACCACGATGAGCAGCTTGGCGTGCAACCAGCCGCCGTAGCGCCCGATACCGTAGTACAGCCAAAGGATCAGTCCGAAAGCGAGGGCGGGCACCGCCAATATCGTCATGAAGCGATACAGCTTGCGGGCCATGAGCAGCAGACGCTGCGTGGCAGCGGGATCGCTCTCCATCGCGAGGTTGACGAAGATGCGCGGCAGGTAGAACAGGCCGGCGAACCACGAGGCGACGAAAACGATATGGAGCGCTTTGATCCAGAGCATCGGGGACGGGCGGCCCGCAAACAGGCCATCGAATATTTGAACAGCAAGCAATGTACAACAATCCGTCGCGTCGCGAAGGGCAACGTCCCGCGTGCTCAGGCCCGGGCACCGCGACAAATCGACGCTGCGCGGCCTGCGGCGTCATCGCGCGTCGGGGCGGTCCCCGTTGGCGCGCGGCGTCATCGCGTCTCACCCGATGAAACACGACGTGGGCGACGCTCTCGCGCGGCTGTGCCAGAATACGGGCCATATTGGCGTCTTCGCCCCGCATCGGTCGGCACACCGATCATTGGCCCCCGCATGAGAATTCTTGGCATCGACCCCGGGCTGCGTGTCACTGGCTTCGGCGTGCTCGAAAAGCACGGCAGCCGTCTGCAATATGTGACGAGCGGCGTCATCCGCACCGGCGAAGGCACGCTGCCCGCCCGGCTGCGCATCATCTTCGAAAGCGTGGCGGAACTGGTCGACACCTATCGGCCCGACCAGGCCGCCATCGAGAAGGTGTTCGTCAACGTCAACCCGCAATCCACGCTACTGCTCGGACAAGCGCGCGGCGCGGCGATCGCGGCGCTGTCGGTCGGCGGGCTCGAAGTCTTCGAGTACACGCCGATGCAACTCAAGCAGGCGGTCGTCGGCTATGGCCGTGCCCGCAAGGAGCAGGTGCAAGAAATGGTCACCCGCCTGCTTACGCTCAGCGGCACGCCGGGCAAGGATGCGTCCGACGCGCTGGGCGTCGCCATCTGCCATGCCCACAGCGGCGAAACGTTCTCTGCGCTGGCCGGCGTCGCCCCAACGCTCGCGGCCAAGGGCCTGCGCGTGCGGCGCGGCCGCCTGGTCGGCTGAGCCTCATCGCCGTCACCGCTGCCGGCATCGCCCTCGTACGCTGCGCAATCTCCCGCCGCGCCGCCCCGGCAAGCGACGTCCGAAGCGCTACAATGCAGCCATGATCGAAACCGACAAACTCGCCGCCGAGCGCATCATTGCGCCGACCCCGGCCTCGCCTAACGAAGAAGCCTTCGAGCGTGCGCTGCGTCCCAAGCTGCTCGACGAATATGTCGGTCAGCGCAAGGTGCGCGGCCAGTTGGAAATCTTCATCGAGGCCGCGCGCAAGCGCTCGGAACCGCTCGACCACGTGCTGCTTTTCGGCCCGCCGGGCCTGGGCAAGACAACGCTCGCCCATATCATCGCCCGCGAAATGGGGGTGCATTTACGCCAGACGTCAGGGCCCGTGCTCGAGCGTCCGGGCGACCTCGCCGCGCTGCTGACCAATCTCGAAGCCAACGACGTGCTGTTCATCGACGAAATCCACCGGCTCTCGCCGGTCGTCGAGGAAATCCTGTACCCGGCGCTCGAGGATTACCAGATCGACATCATGATCGGCGAAGGCCCTGCGGCGCGCAGCGTCAAGCTCGATCTGCAACCGTTCACGCTCGTGGGGGCGACCACGCGCGCCGGCATGCTGACGAACCCGCTGCGCGACCGGTTCGGGATCGTGGCACGCCTGGAGTTCTACACGGCCGAAGAACTGACCGGCATCGTGCGCCGCTCGGCCGGCCTGCTCGGCGCGGCCATCGTCGACGACGGCGCCTTTGAGATCGCCCGCCGCGCGCGCGGCACGCCGCGTATCGCCAACCGGTTGCTGCGGCGTGTGCGCGACTACGCCGAAGTGAAGGCCGACGGGCGCATTACCGCCGCCGTGGCCGACGCCGCGCTCTCGATGCTCGACGTCGATTCGGTCGGCCTTGACGTGATGGACCGCAAGCTGCTCGAAGCCGTGCTCCACAAGTTCGACGGCGGCCCCGTGGGCGTGGACAACCTCGCCGCCGCCATCGGCGAAGAGCGCGACACCATCGAAGACGTGATCGAGCCGTACCTGATCCAGCAGGGTTTCCTGCAACGCACGCCTCGCGGGCGCGTCGCGACACTTGCCGCGTATCGTCACTTCGGACTGGCCGCCCCCGGCAGTGCGCCGGACAGCAGCTCGCTCTGGTCGCCCGACGCCCCCGGCAAGTGATGATGCCCGCCGCCGCTTTGACATCGTCACGCTGAACCTCGCATGTCCTCGCACGACGACCTCCCGACACCGCCTCCGGCCACGCCCTTGCAACCTGCCGGTCCGGTCGTGGGCGTATCGGGACGTGTGCGGCACGCCATTGCGATGCGGCTGGTGAGCCTGACGTCAGGCCCCGGCGCTCCGCGTCTGAACTACGACACCCCGGCTGGCGACCCCGGCCTGTTCGGCCCGGACGCCGCCTGTTGGCACGTGCACGGCGACTTCACTTCCATGATGATCGGCGGCATCAGCGCGCTGTTGATGCAGTCGTTGCATCCGCTTGCGATGGCCGGCGTCTGGGATCACTCGACCTTCCGGCAGGACGTGATCGGCCGTTTGCGCCGCACGGCCACATTCATCGGCGGCACGACGTTCGGCAATACCGCAGACGCCAACGCGCTGCTCGACCGGGTGCGACGCATCCACCTGCAAGTCAAGGGCGTTGCCCCCGACGGCCGCCCGTACGCCGCCTACGATCCGGATCTGCTGACGTGGGTGCATGTGGCCGAGACGTCGAGCTTCCTGCGCAGCTATCTCGTCTATAAGGATCCGACGTTCGCCCGCAGCGAGCAGGATCGCTATTACGCGGAAGTCTCACGCATTGCGACGGCGCTTGGCGCACGCGACGTGCCTACGAGCGTGGCGCAGATCGACGACTATCTCGCGGCCATGCGTCCGGCCTTGTGCTCGAGCGAGCGCACCGACGAAGTCGTGCGCGTGTTGCGCAATCTGCCCGCGCCCTTCACAGGCGCGCGCCTGTTCAGCGGCGTGTTGTTTCGCGCAGGCATCGATTTGCTGCCCGGCTGGTCGCAGGCGATGCTCGGCTTCGGGGAAGGGGCGATGGTACGTCGCCTGACGGTGCGGCCCACCGTGCGGCGCATGGCGCAGGTCTCCCGCTGGTCGATGCGCAACAGCGTGGCGCACCGCGCGCGACGCCGCGCATTGGCGACGCCAGATGTCGTGGTCGTGCAGTCATCGCTGGAACGCTAGGCACGTCTGCTGCACGGCCGGCCCTTGCGCAACCTGCCCGCCCGTTACACCACGCGCGGATCGACGCGATCCATGGCGGCAGCGCCCTCCGGCCTGTCGTTGCTTTCGTCTCGCACGGCGGCGTCCAGATGCGTGACATCCCCCCAACACAGCACGTGCCAGCGCTGGCCATCGTAGGCCAGGCGGTTCACGCTCGCATTGAGCAGCGGATACGCGCGCGGCTCGGTCAATGCAAGCTGCGTTGCGAGCCGATAGCAGCAATCGAGCACACCGCCATGCGCCACCAGTGCCAGATGCTGGCCCGCGTAGTCGCGCAGCAGTTGAGCGACGGATTCGGTGATACGCGTGTAGAAACCTCGCGTGGACTCGCCGCCGGGAATCACGAAATCGGGATCGCGGCTCTGCCAGCGCACATAGTCCTGCGGAAATTTCGCCTGGATCTCGTCCGGCACACGGGTTTCGAAGACCCCGTAGTGACGCTCCCGCAAACTCGCCGTGCGCACCAGCGGCAAGCCACAGGCGCGTGCGACGGGTTCCGCCGTCTGCACCGCTCGCTGCAAATCGCTCGTGAGCACGTGGTCGAAAACGCGTCCGCGCGCCGCCACCTCGCGCTCGATACGCTGCCCGAGCAAGACCGCCTGATGCTCGCCCTCGGTCGAGAGCGGGATATCGGTATGGCCTTGAATCCGTTTGGCGCGGTTCCAGTCAGTCTCGCCGTGGCGAATCAAAGTCAGGGTCGTGGTCATGCCGGTCATCGATGCGATTGCGTGTGGCGTGAGTCAAAGCGGGCGGGGGCAAACGGTGCGCCGTCAGGCCAGCGCCGGATTGAGCGTGTAGGTGCCCGTCACGCGCGCCTGCCCAAGCACGTGCGGCGCAATCGCCGCGAGCACGTCGTCGCCCCCGAAACGGCCGTCGAGCGGCATACGGGCGATATCGAGCGCGTACACAGTGAAGTGGTAGTGGTGCACGATCGTGTCGTTCCACGGGGGGCAGGGGCCGTCGTAGCCGTAGTAATCGCCGCGCATGCTCTCGTCGCCCGCAAACCAGGCCGTGTAGTCGTTCACGCCGTGACGCATGCCATCGAGCGCATCGGGGCCGAACTTGCCGCGCGGCGTGACGTGATTGCTGTGGCTGGCCGCCGGGATCTCGGACACCGACGCCGGTACGTCCACGAGCACCCAGTGATAGAAATCGACGCGCGGCAGATTCGCCGGCACTTCGCGCCCTTCCTGATTGACGTCGTCGCCCTGGCTCGGTACGTCGCTGTCGGTGCAGATCACGACAAACGAACGGGTACCGGTCGGTACATCGGACCACGCCAGATGGGGATTCTTGTTCTGCGACAGCGCCACGTGCGCCTGTGCATCCGGTTTGCCGAAGGCGAACTGTTCATCTATCGCCGCATTGTCGGCAAACGAGTCACTCCAGACTTTCATCGGTTTCTCCCAAGCATTGTCGTTTCGGAACTCGACGACGGTATCACACCGATTCGAATCGCGTGCGGGCGCGCCCTCACATCCAGACGATTCCGAGCAATTTTCGGGATAGAACCCGGGCGGATGCGGGCGGCGGAACAGGTTACGCGCAGCATCGGTAGCGCGCGCCCCCCCACCCCGAACGTCAACCAGCGTCGGGACGCGTCTGGAGCCAGAACGTGACCGGTCCGTCGTTCACGAGCGAGACGCGCATGTACGCGCCGAATTCGCCCGTTTCCACGATCGGATGGCGTGCACGCGCCTGCGTCACGAAATGATCGAAGAGCCGCTTGCCGTCGGCCGGACTGGCCGCCGGGGTGAAGCTCGGCCGGGTGCCGCTGTGGGTGTCGGCCGCCAGTGTGAACTGCGAGACGAGCAGCAAGCCGCCGGCGGCACCGTTGCCATCGAGGCTCGAGACGCTGCGGTTCATCTTGCCCGCCTCGTCAGCAAACACGCGATAGCCGAGCAGCTTCGCGAGCAGTTTGTCCGCGCTCGCCTCGGTGTCGCCTCGCTCGGCACACACCAGGGCGAGCAGGCCCGGACCGATGGCGCCCACCGTGCGGCCATCGACCGTCACGGCGGCTTCGAGTACCCGCTGGATGAGCGCGATCATCGCGTGAATCGCAACGGCACGCGCAACACGAGCGGCGATCCGGCGGCGACGCTCAAGCGAGCGTCACGCGCGCGAAGCGGCGCTTGCCGACCTGCACGACGTAGGTGCCGGCCTCGACCTTCGCACCCTTGTCGGACACGGCCTCGCCATCGATGCGCACACCGCCCTGTTCGATGTTGCGGTTGGCTTCCGACGTCGACGGCACCAAGCCGGCCTGCTTGAGGAGCTGAGCGATCCCCAGCGGCGCGCCTTCAAGAGAAACTTCCGGAATGTCATCTGGCACGCCGCCCTTGGCGCGCGCGTTGAAGTCCTCGAGCGCACGCTCGGCGTCGGCTTGCGAGTGGAAGCGCGCCACAATCTCCTGCGCAAGCAGCACCTTCACGTCGCGCGGATTGCGCCCGCCTTCGACGTCCTTGTGCAATTGGGCGATCTCGGCGAGCGTCCGGAACGAGAGCAGCTCGTAGTACCGCCACATCAGATCGTCCGAGATACTCATGAGCTTGCCGAACATCTCGCTCGGCTTCTCGCTGATGCCTACGTAATTGGCCTTGGACTTCGACATCTTCTCGACGCCGTCCAGCCCTTCGAGCAGCGGCATCGTCAGAATGCACTGCGGCTCTTGGCCGTATTGCTTCTGCAACTCGCGGCCCACGAGCAGGTTGAACTTCTGGTCGGTACCGCCGAGTTCCAGATCCGACTCCAGGGCCACCGAGTCGTAGCCTTGCATGAGCGGATAGAGGAATTCGTGGATGGCGATCGGCACGCCGCCCTGGAAACGCTTGGTGAAGTCTTCGCGCTCGAGCATGCGCGCCATGGTGTAGCGCGACGCGAGCTTGATCATGCCGTCCGCGCCCAGCTTCATCGACCATTCGCTGTTGTAGCGAATTTCGGTCTTGTTGCGGTCGAGCACCAGCGCGGCCTGCTCGAAATAGGTCTTGGCGTTCGACTCGATCTGCTCGCGCGTGAGTGGCGGACGCGTGCTGTTACGCCCCGACGGATCACCGATCAGCGACGTGAAATCGCCGATCAGGAAGATGACCGTATGGCCCAGATCCTGCAACTGGCGCATCTTGTTGAGCACCACGGTGTGGCCGATGTGGATGTCGGGCGCCGTCGGGTCCAGTCCCAGCTTGATGCGCAGCGGCTTGCCGGTCGCTTCGCTGCGCGCCAGCTTCTGGAGGAACTCCTCTTCCACGAGCAGCTCGTCGCAACCGCGCTTGGCGATCGCCAGTGCGGCCCGCGCGGCGTCGGTCACGGGATACTTCTTTTCCGAGGTGAGTGCGTGTTCACTTGTCATAACATCATTGTCCAGACTGGTTCAGGGTTTCCCTTGACCAGTCAGTAAAGGCGAAGGCCGCGGTAGCTCTGCTATAATCGCGGCTCAATTCTCGGCTCGGGCCGAAGCGACGCCGGGTTGCCCCGGAATTCCGATAGGCAATCTCGAAGCGTGCCGCTCCGCCCGGGCTTTTTTTGTAAGTTGCGCAGAATTTTACGTGATGTGGCCAAAACTCCGTGATTTTTTTGCGCGTGAACTGCTGACGCTGATCGATCCCACGCAGCCCAAGCACCGTCGCAGGAAGGTGCAAATCGTGGCAACGGTCGGTTCTGCCCTGACGTTGGGAATGGTGACCGCTTTCGGCGTGGCACCGATGGTGCCCGACGCGGCCCGCAACGGTGCGAGCGTGACATTGCCGCTCACCTTCCCCGACCTGGCCAAACAGATTCAGCAGCTCGACGCGCAATCCCAGACCTTTATTCATCAAGTGGCCCTGCGCCGCGGCGAAACCCTTGGCGACATGCTCTCGCGGCTGTCGATCCAGGACCCCGCGGCCGAGCGGTTCATTCGTGAGAACGCCGTCGCCCGTCGCCTGATCGGCGTGCCCCCAGGGAACGTCGTGCAGGCCGAGACCGATGACGACGGCAAGCTCGTCTCGCTCTCCACCGTGTTGTCGAATGGCAGCACGGCGGCCCAGCAACTGGTGATCGATCGCAACGACGGCGGTCGCCTGCGCGCCCGTATGGAGCAGCTTGCCAACGATACCGAATGGGCCATGCGCTCCGGTGCCATCGCGGGCAATTTCTTCACGGCGATGGACGATGCGGGCGTGCCCGATGCTGTCGTAGCGCAGATGGTGAACATCTTCTCCGGGGTGATCAACTTCCAGCGTGACGTGCGCCGCGGCGACCGCTTCCGCCTCGTGTACGAGGTGATCAAGCAGCAGGATCGTACCGTGCGCACCGGCCGTGTGCTGGCGATCGAGTTCATCAATCAGGGCAAGACGCACCAGGCCATCTGGTACGCCGATCCGAAGGGCTCGCCCGAGGGCGCGTACTACGGCTTTGACGGTCGTAACCTGAAACAGGCTTTCCTGCGCACGCCGGTCGAATTTTCGCGGATTTCGTCGGCCTTCGGCGGTCGCGAGCATCCGTTCCAGCACAAGTGGAAGAAGCACGAAGGCGTGGATCTGGCAGCGCCTATCGGCACGCGCGTGTTTGCGGCCGGCGACGGCGTGGTCAAGTTCGTCGGCAAGCAAAACGGTTACGGCAATCTGGTCGAGATCGATCACTCAGGCAATTACCAGACGCGTTACGCCCACCTGTCCGGCTTCGGCCAAGGCATGAAGCCCGGCACGCGTGTCACCCAAGGCCAGGTCATCGGCTTCGTCGGACAGACGGGCTGGGCCACCGGCCCGCACCTGCACTATGAACTGCGCTTCAAGGGCGTGCCGCTCAACCCGTTCTCAACGGACGTGGCGGCGGTCGCGCCGCTCTCGGGTCCGCGTCTGAAGCTATTCGACATGTACGCCGAGAACCTTCTCAAGCGCATCGATCTGATGCGCACCGTGCAGGTCGCCGAGCGCGATTGAGGTATGCTGGAGACCGCACTGTGCGGGGAGATAGGTGACTCACCTGTGCCCCCTCCCGGTGCGGATTCGATTTCTCCGGCCCCGCTCTGCCCATGACCGACATCGCTCGCCACCTCGACGCCCCAGCATCTCCCTCCCATTTCATCGGCCTGATGTCAGGCACCAGCCTCGACGGCGTCGACGGCGTGCTCGTCGCGTCAGCCACTGGGCAGGTGCTCGCAGAAGCCTATCTCCCTTTTCCGGGCGATCTGCGTGAAACGTTGATGGTGTTGCAAGCGCCCTCGGAAAACGAGCTGCACCGGGAAGCGCTGGCGGCGAACGCATTGGTGCGAGTCTATGCGGACTGCGTGCGCGAGCTGCTCACGGCCGCCGGATTGCCGGCGTCCGCTATCGCTGCCATCGGCGCCCATGGGCAGACGATCCGCCACCGTCCGGGCGAGTTCGATGGAATCGGTTATACGCGCCAACTCAACGCGCCCGCACTGCTTGCGGAATTGACTGGCATCGATGTCGTCGCAGACATTCGCAGCCGGGATGTCGCCGCCGGCGGCCAGGGCGCACCGCTTGTGCCCGCCTACCATCAGGCGGTGTTTTCGGAGGCCGGGCAAACGCGCGTCGTCTGCAATCTCGGCGGCATCAGCAATGTGACGATTTTGCCAGCGGCCGCATCCGGCCAGCCCGTCTGCGGCTTTGATTGCGGCCCGGGCAATGCGCTGCTCGATGGCTGGGCCGCCCGTCATCTCGGAACCTCGTACGACGACGCAGGCGCCTGGGGCGCCAGCGGACACGTCGACGAGGCCTTGCTGGGCACCTTGCTGAGCGAACCGTACTTCCGTCAGGCGCCGCCGAAGAGCACCGGTCGCGACCTGTTCCACGCGAACTGGCTGGATGCCCAACTGGCGGCCGCTCCAGGCGTGTCGCCGGTGGATGTCCAGGCCACGCTCGTCGCGCTGACCGCGCAGTGTGTCGCCGACGACGTGTTACGTTACGCGCCCGACTGTCGGGGCTTTTACGCCTGCGGCGGCGGAACGCGCAATCATGCGCTCATGCAAGCCATCGCAGCGCGTTTGCCGGGCATGACCGTCGCGACGACCGAGGCGCTCGGCGTACCGCCACATCAGGTCGAGGCCCGCGCCTTCGCCTGGCTCGCGCAACGTTGCCTGGTCAGGCAACCGGGGAATCTTGCGTCAGTCACCGGCGCGAATGGCCCGCGCATTCTCGGCGCGATCTATCCGCACTGAGAGAGGTTCGCCACCGATGCCACGAACGCGCTGGAGGCGTTGAGCGTGACAGCGGTGACGAGGGCAACGAAGGTGACAAGAGCAACGCCCCAATAAGAAAGGGCCCTTGCGGGCCCTGTCTCGTACTGCATCCAGATACTGCTTTCGTGCCGTTCAGACCGAGAACGAAGAACCGCAGCCACACGTCGTGGAAGCGTTCGGGTTCTTGATCACGAACTGCGCGCCATTGATGTCTTCCTTGTAGTCAATCTCGGCGCCGACAAGGTATTGATAGCTCATCGAGTCAATCAGCAGCGACACGCCGTTCTTGTCGAGCACGGTATCGTCTTCGTTGACGTCTTCATCGAAGGTGAAACCATACTGAAAGCCGGAGCAACCACCGCCCTGCACAAAAACGCGCAGTTTCAGCTCGGCGTTGCCTTCCTCGTCGATCAGTTGCTTGACCTTGTCCGCGGCGCTGTCGGTAAAGACCAGGAAAGCGGGCATTTCCGTGACGGCGGCCTCAAGCGGTGCGTTCATCGCAAATCTCCAAAAATCGGTTCGGTATCATTCTAGTCTCTATTCCCAAATTGTGCCGACGGCAGAAAAATCAAGGGCTTAGAGGCCATAAATACCGTTACGGCAGTACGGGAATATGGGTTAGCCCCATATTCTCCGGCAAGCCGAACATTAGATTCATACACTGCACGCCCTGACCGGACGCGCCCTTGACCAGATTGTCCTCGACGACGAGGATCACCAGCGTATCTTCATTGCCCGGACGATGCACCGCCATGCGCACATAGTTCGACGCACGCACCCACCGCGTTTCGGGCATCGAGCCGGCCGGCAGCACGTCGACGAACGGCTCGCCCGCGTAATACGTCTCGAACAATGCCTGGAAGTCGGTGTCGCGTGCTTCGGGCAGGATCGTCGCGTAAAGCGTCGAGTGGATGCCGCGAATCGTCGGCAGCAGGTGCGGCACAAACGTCAGCCCCACGTCGTAGCCCGCAATCGCCTCCAGACCCTGCTTGATTTCCGGGTGATGGCGATGGCCCTTCACGGCGTAGGCCTTGAAGTTGTCGGCCGACTCCGCAAGAATCAGCGACGTCTCACCCTTGCGACCCGCACCGCTCGCCCCTGACTTGGCATCGGCGATCAGGTGCTTGGGGTCGACCAGCTTGCGTCCACCGGCAAACAGCGGCGCGTAGCCCAATTGCACGGACGTGGGGTAACAGCCCGGCAGACCGATCACGCGGGCGCTCTTGATCTTGTCGCGATTGATTTCGGGCAGGCCGTAGACGGCTTCCTCGAGAATGTCGGGGCAAGCGTGGGGCATGCCGTACCACTTTTCGAACGTGGCGATATCTTTCAGGCGGAAGTCTGCCGCCAGATCGATCACGCGCACACCGGCGGCAAGCAGCTCGCGCGCTTGCGCCATGGCCACGCCATGCGGTGTGGCGAAGAACACCACGTCGCAATCGGTCAGACGGGCGTCGTCAGGTGTGCAGAATGCCAGGTCGACACGGCCTCGCAGGTTCGGATACATGTCGGCGACCGGCGTACCCGCTTCCTTGCGCGAGGTAATCGCCGTCAACGTCACTTCCGGGTGCTGTGCCAGCAAACGGAGCAGCTCCACACCGGTATAGCCGGTGCCGCCTACGATACCTACCTTGACCATGTCCTACCCCTTTCAATCAGAACCGCGATTCTATCAAGCTTCCACGACGCGTGTGGGACGGCAACACGCATGAAGCCCGCGCGAGCCACACACACCCAAGGCGACGCACAATAGAAAAAAGGCCGCGCGAGGCGGCCTTTCCTTGCATCCGCCAGAGGCAGATGCAAACAAGCACTCGGGCGATTAACGCTTCGAGAATTGCTTGCGACGGCGGGCCTTGTGCAGACCCACCTTCTTACGTTCGACTTCACGGGCGTCGCGCGTGACGAAGCCAGCGGTCGACAGCGTCGGCTTGAGCGTCGCGTCGTAGTCGATCAGTGCGCGGGTGATACCGTGACGAACCGCACCGGCCTGACCCGTTTCACCGCCGCCGGACACGTTGACCTTGATGTCGAACGTTTCAGCGTGGTTGGTCAACTCGAGCGGCTGACGCACGATCATCAGCGACGTCTCGCGAGCGAAGTACTCTTTGATCGGCTTGCCGTTGACGACGATGTCGCCCTTGCCAGCCTTGATGAAGACGCGAGCAACAGCGCTTTTGCGACGGCCGGTGCCGTAATTCCAATCATTTTTGAACATGGCGTGGCCCTTAGATCTCGAGCGACTTCGGTTGCTGCGCTTCGTGCGGATGGTTACCGTCGGCGTAAACCTTCAGCTTCTTGATCATCGCGTAGCCCAGCGGACCCTTCGGCAGCATGCCCTTCACGGCCTTCTCGAGCGCACGGCCCGGGAAGCGCTCTTGCATTTTGCCAAACGTGGTTTCGTAGATACCGCCCGGGTAACCCGTATGACGATAGTACTTCTTGTCGGTTTGCTTTGCGCCCGTAACTTTCAGCTTGGCAGCATTGACGATGATGATGTAATCACCCGTGTCAACGTGCGGCGTGAATTCCGGTTTGTGTTTGCCGCGCAGACGGCGTGCCACTTCGCTGGCGACACGGCCGAGGACTTTGTCCGTCGCGTCAATCACAAACCATTCGCGCGTCACCTCTGCCGGCTTAGCGGAAAACGTCTTCATGATCGATCCAAATAAAATACATTTGCCCCATTAACATCAACTTCCTGCTTGTCTGCCGGCCGCGTCCGCGCGATTTGCGTCGCATGGCGAAGTCCTGTGCTTGCAGGCTCTCCCTGATGTATCTTCCGTGGGCATTTCCGGAAAAGCCGTTGATTATACAGAAAAAACCACTCATCGGTAAACCGCGTTTCCCGACGCACAAAAAAAACCCGAACCTCATGGGTCCGGGTTAAATCCACCAAAGGAGGAGGGTGGAGGAGACACTGGCAGAATTGCTGTGAAGCACAACAACCAATGAATGAAGTCTAGCAAACCCGATGGTGCGACGCAAGAAAATCTATAGTACGAAATCAATCACCATAATGCGGAATGCTCGAAAAACGAGGGCGTGACAATTATTTTCATTGAAATCAAATAGTTGAGAGACAAATCCTCCGCGCGATAACCTGAGCAGTAGAGTCCCCCCCTAAATATAGGGTTTATCCTCCTGAAATCTCGATCAAAAAAACGCCAATATTGCGACGCAGCAACCCGTGCTGCCAAGGTCGGCATCCCAAGGTCGCGCCGAGCGTCGTACGCACCTCTGCGGAAGCCGTTACAATTTTCGCTTGAACGGGATATCGGGGTTTCGGAATATGGAATGCAAGGTCAGTTGGATGGGCCAGGACGGCATGGCTTTCGTCGCGCAGACGGGAAGCGGGCACATTGTCGCGATGGACGGTGCACCGGAGGGTGGCGGTCACAATCAGGCACCGCGTCCGATGGAAATGCTGCTGGTCGGCACGGGCGGATGTACCGCGTATGACGTGGTGCTGATTCTCAAGAAGAGCCGGGCCGAAGTGAAGGATTGCAGCGTCACGCTCAAGGCCGAGCGTGCCAGCGAGGATCCGAAGGTCTTCACCAAGATTCACTTCCACTTCACCGTCACGGGCCGCAACCTGAACCCCGCCACGGTAGAGCGCGCGGTGACCCTCTCTCACGACAAGTACTGCTCGGCATCGATCATGCTCGCGAAGACGGCGGAGATCACCCATAGCGTCGAGATCGTCGAAGGCTGAGAACCGCGCGGTCCGGCCATTTGTCGCCGACGCGATGACGTTAGAAACACAAAAGGCTCCCACCGGGAGCCTTTTGTGTTCTGTTCGGATGCAGAGCCGGCCGATAAGCCGGATTCTGTGAACGCGACTCGCGCCGCGCCTGACAATCATTCCTCTAGGCGACGCATCACTGCGCCGCTCAAGCTTCCTACCCGCAGGCTCCCGGGGGCCCCGTTGCCGACATCCGCACAAGGCGCATGCCGTTCACCTGCCTATTTGGAATTGCTCCGGGTGGAGGTTACCGTGCCGTGTGCGTTGCCGCACGCCGCGGTGCGCTCTTACCGCACCGTTTCACCCTTACCTGATCCGCCTGGCTTGCGCCAGGGGCCATCGGCGGTCTGTTCTCTGTTGCCCTGTTCCGCGTCTCACGACGGATGGCCGTTAGCCATCACCCTGCCCTGTGGAGTCCGGACTTTCCTCCCCCTCCCAAAGGGAGGCGGCGATTGTCTGGCCGACTCTGCGGGGCGAAGTGTATCACGCACCCCGCCGTGCCGCCGCCCTACCTCCGCGCCTAACTCTGCCCGACGTCCGCCCTCCCGGCCCACGCGCCACCGGGACACTCAGCTCGTCCGACGCCGGCCAGGCCGGAAGACCGAGGTGTCCCGATAATAGGCGGGGTCGTGGTTGGCCGGCCACCAACCGGGGATGCCCAGCACCGGCAACGGCGCGAAGTCGCGTGTCGTGAGCGGCCCACTGGCGAGCCCCGGCGCGATCCGGGCGTCAAGCCAGGCGCGGCGCGCAAGGGGTGTCCAGTCAAAGTAGGCTTGTGGCACTTCCACGATCCACGCGTGCGAGGTCACTGCCGGGTACGGGGCAACGAGCTTCTCCAGCAACGCATGTCCGAAAGGCTGCACCTCGCAGGCGCGGCCCCAATCGGCACGCCGAGCAACGAAGAGCGTGCGCCAGTCGAACATCCGTAGCGCCTTGCCGAGGGCCGGGTCGCTACACGCGAAGAGGACGGCGTTCTCGTCGAAGAGCGTGGCGGCATCGCGCGTGGCACCGCGCGTGCCTTGCACACCGTCGACGGCGATGGCGGCGGCCTGACGGGCGTTGAGCGCCGCCTTGCCGCGCGGATAGGCCAGCCAGATCAGCGCATTGAAGAAGTCATGCAGATTAGGGCGCGTCGGCACCCCGCCTGTGTCCGCGATGAAGGCCTCGTAGGCGGTGTCGGCGGGAAGCGCCTGCGGGGCGACGAATCGCAACGCCCGCCCCCGCCCACTCACCTGCCCGGCCGCCGCCGCTTGCGCCGAAAGCGCCTCGCGCCAGTCAGCGGCCAACAAGGCGTCCCGCCCCCGCTCGGCGAGCGCATCGAACCAAGGGGCGTGCCAGTCGATTGCCGGCAAGCCTGTCCGCGTGGACGCCAAAGGCGCCGACGCGTCCTCTGGACTCACCCCTTGAGCTTCCAACCGATGACTTCACCGCCACGCAGCGGCACGACAGTCGCGTCGCCCATCGGCAGCTCTGCCGGCAGTTCCCAGTTTTCGCGCACCAGGGTGATCTTGTCAGTATTGCGCGGCAGTTCGTAGAAATCCGGGCCATGGAAGCTGGCGAACCCTTCGAACTTGTCGAGCGCCCCCGCCTTGTCGAAGGCTTCGGCATACAGCTCCACCGCGTGCAGCGCCGTATAGCAACCAGCGCAGCCGCAGGCGGCCTCCTTCACGTCGCGCGCGTGCGGGGCGCTGTCGGTGCCGAGGAAGAAGCGCGGGCTGCCCGAAGTGGCCGCTTTCACGAGCGCCTCGCGATGCGTTTCGCGCTTTAGCACCGGCAGGCAGTAGTAATGCGGACGAATACCGCCCGTGAAAATCGCATTGCGGTTGTACAGCAGGTGATGCGCGGTGATCGTGGCGGCAATGGGACCGTCGGCCTGCGCCACGTACTCGGCGGCGTCCTGGGTCGTGATGTGCTCGAACACCACCTTGAGCCCTGGGAAATCTCGGCGCAGCGGCGACATCACGCGGTCGATAAAGACCTTTTCGCGATCGAAGATGTCGATGTCGCCGCTCGTCACCTCACCATGCACGAGCAGCGGCATGCCAACGTCCTGCATCGCTTCGAGCGCGCCGCGGCACTTGGCCAGATCGGTCACCCCGGCGTCGGAGTTCGTCGTGGCACCGGCGGGGTAGAGCTTCACCCCGTGCACGAAGCCCGACGCCTTCGCGCGACGGATTTCGTCGGCAGCCGTGTTGTCGGTCAGATACAGGGTCATGAGCGGCTCGAACGCATTGCCGGCCGGGCGTGCCGCGAGAATACGCTCGCGATACGCCGCGGCGAGTTCGGTCGTGGTGACCGGCGGCTTGAGGTTCGGCATGATGATCGCGCGCCCGAACTGGCGGGCGCTGTCGGGCAGCACGCTCTTGAGCACGTCGCCATCGCGCACGTGCAGGTGCCAGTCATCGGGGCGGGTGATAGTCAGTTCGTTGATCATGGGCGTTTTCCGGGAGCTGGGGGAGACGGCTAGCCCATGAGACCGTTGCGGCGCGGTGACGCGTCGGCGCGACGGACCGATTGGGCGGGAATGTACGTACACAGGGGCCAGTGCTATGCTTGTGCAACCCCATATTGTACTGGTTGCGGCGCTCCGACACGACGAGCGCAACCCATCTTCGATTGACCCGCCCCATGTGCCAACTGCTCGCAATGAATTGCGCGGAACCGACCGACATCACGTTCTCATTTACCGGTTTCGCGGCGCGTGGGGGCGGCACGGATCACCATGCGGACGGCTGGGGCATTGCGTTCTTCGAAGACAAGGCCTGCCGGCTGTTCATCGATCACCAGGCCGCCGCGAACTCGCCCATCGCCGAGCTGGTGAAGAAATACCCGATCAAGTCCAAGAACGTCATCGCGCATATCCGCAAAGCGACGCAGGGCATCGTTGAGCTGGAGAACTGCCACCCGTTCCAGCGCGAGCTGTGGGGACGCCACTGGATCTTCGCGCACAACGGCGATCTGCACGACTACGATCCGTTTCTCTCGGGCGTCTACCAGCCCGTGGGGACGACCGACAGCGAGCGCGCCTTCTGCGACATCATGCAGGGCCTGCGCAAGCGCTTCCCCGGTTCGCAGCCGCCGCTCGACGAATTGTTCCATGCGGTCGAGGACATTACGCGCACCATCACGCGCCACGGCGTATTCAACTTCGTCCTCTCGAACGGTCAGGCGTTGATCGCGCACTGTTCGACACGGCTGCACTTCATCGCCCGCCAGTGGCCGTTCACGAAGGCGCATCTGATCGACGCAGACTGGGAAATCGATTTCTCCAAGTTCACGACGCCGGCCGATCGCGTGGCGGTGATCGCCACGGCGCCGCTCACCGACAACGAAGTCTGGACGACCTTCGCGCCGGGCGAGTTGATTCTCTTCGAAAAGGGGGGACCGTCGCTGCGCACCGTAGTGCCGATTCCCGAAGCGGTTCGTCTGCGCAACGAGCAGAACACTGCCTGCCAGTAAGGCCGCGACGACGCCGACGCGCATAAAAAAAGCGTGCCCGAAGGCACGCTTTTTTCATTCCACCGGCAACAACGATCAGTGCAGGATCTTGGCCAGGAAGTCCTTGGCGCGGTCCGACTTCGGATTCGCGAAGAACTCGTCCTTCTTGTCGTCTTCGACGATGATGCCTTGATCCATGAAGATCACACGGTTCGCGACCTTCTTGGCGAAGCCCATTTCGTGCGTGACCACCATCATGGTCATGCCTTCCTGCGCCAATTCGACCATCACGTCGAGCACTTCGTTGATCATTTCCGGGTCGAGGGCCGAAGTCGGCTCGTCGAACAGCATGGCAATCGGGTCCATGCACAGGGCGCGGGCGATGGCCACGCGCTGCTGCTGACCGCCCGAGAGCTGGCCCGGGAACTTGTGGGCATGCGCCGTCAGGCCGACGCGCTCGAGCAACTTCAGCCCCTTGACTCGGGCGGCGTCCTTGCTGCGACCGAGCACCTTCACCTGCGCAAGCGTCAGGTTTTCGGTGATCGACAGGTGCGGGAACAGTTCGAAGTGCTGGAACACCATGCCAACGCGCGAGCGCAGCTTGGCCAGGTTCGTCTTCGGATCGGCGACCGATGTGCCATCGACGATGATCTCGCCTTGCTGGATCGGTTCCAGACCGTTGACGGTCTTGATGAGCGTGGACTTGCCCGAACCCGACGGGCCGCACACCACCACGACTTCACCCTTCTTGACTTCAGTGGAGCAGTCCGTGAGCACCTGGAACTGGCCGTACCACTTGGAGACGTTTTTAAGGGTAATCATTTCGCCAACCTCTTCTGAAGACGTTTAACCGACATCGAAACCGTGAAGCAGATCACAAAGTAGACCGCTCCGGCAAACACAATCATTGCGGGCAACGTGCCGTCACGCTGGCCCACCTGGTACGCCATGCCGAAGAAGTCGGCCAAGGCGATCGCGTACACGAGCGAGGTGTCCTGGAACAGAATGATGCCCTGGGTCAGCAACAACGGCACCATGTTGCGGAATGCCTGCGGCAGCACCACGAGCGCCATCGCCTGCCAGTACGACATGCCCAGCGCATAGGCCGCGGACATTTGGCCGCGCGATACGCTCTGGATACCCGCGCGAATGATTTCCGAATAATACGCCGCTTCGAACAGCGAGAAGGCGACGAGTGCCGAGACCATCCGGATGTCCCAGGTCGGCGGCACATCGAGCACCGAGCGCAGCACCTGCGGCACGATCAGGAAGAACCACAGCAGCACCATCAGCAGCGGAATCGAACGGAACAGGTTCACGTACAGATCCGCAAACCATTTCAGCACGGTCACGCCCGACAGACGCATCATCGCGAGCATCGTGCCCCAGATGATGCCCACGACCACGGCAAGCACCGTGATCTGCAGTGTGGTGATCATGCCCTTGACGAGCAGCGGCATCGCGTCGATGGCGCCACCCCATGCGAAGATCTCACCCATTATTTGCCCCCGATGTAGCCCGGCAGGCGGGTCTTGGCTTCGATGAAGCGCATGAGCACCAGCACCGCGACGTTGATGATCATGTACGCGATCGTCACAGCAATGAACGACTCATAGCTATGCGCCGTGTAATCGATGAGCTGCTTGCCCTGCCCGGTCAGTTCGAGCAGGTTCACCGTCGAAATCACGGCCGAGTTCTTGAAAATATTGACGAATTCCGAGGTCACCGGCGGGATCACCACACGGAAAGCCACGGGCAGCAGTACGAAGCGGTACGTCTGCGGCAGCGTGAGCCCCATGGCCAGGCCGGCGCTCTTTTGGCCCTTGGGCAGGGAATTGATACCGGAGCGCACCTGCTCACACACCCGGGCCGCCGTAAAGAGCCCCAGGCCGATCACGCCGGTGAGCAGCGAGACGTTCGCCGGATTGAGCGCGAACAACCACGTACGCACCGATTCCGGCAGGAAGTCGGGCGCCACGTAGTACCAGAAAAACAACTGAATAAGCAACGGGATGTTCCGGAACAGCTCGACGTAGGCCGTCGCGAAGCCGGATATCCATTTGTTGGGGATGGTGCGCATCACGCCGAGCACGGAGCCCACGATTAGCGCAATGATCCAGCCGCCGAGGCCAACTTCAAGCGTGAGCTTGAAGCCCGAGAGCAACCACCCGAAATAGGTCGTCCCCTCGCCCGTTGCCACAGGCTGGAAGAAAAAACTGAAATCGAGACCGAGAGCCATGATCTCCCCTTTTCTACTTGTCTTGCTTAAAAAGAAGCGGAAGGATTGGCTCCTTCCGCTTCGGCATTACGCACTGATGGTGCTCGGCGATTCGTGAAGCCTGCGAGGCTTACTTGGCGCCTTGAACGTCAGCGTGGTCGTTCGGCGACTTCCACAGCGCGGCCATTTCGGCCGACGGGGGGAAGTCCATATTCACGCCGCCCAGCGCAGCGATCGGCTGCTGGAACCACTTGGTGAAGTCCTTCTGCGCCTGGCCCGACTTCTGGTAATCGGCAACGGCCTTGTCCACCAGCTTCTTGAAGGCCGGATCGTCCTTGCGCATCATGCAGCCGTAGGCTTCGTACGATTGCGGCTTGCCGACGATGCTGTAGTCCTTGGCATCCTTGAACTTGGCGCGCTCGCCGGCGAGCAGGGCGTCATCCATCATGAACGCGACGGCACGGCCCGAGTGCAGCGTGATAGCGGCTTCCCCGTGGTCCTTGGCGCTGATGATGTTCATGCCCATGTTGTCCTTCTGGTTCATCTCGCGCAGCAGACGCTCCGAAGTCGTGCCCGCCGTGGTCACGACGTTCTTGCCCTTGAGGTCGGCGAAGTCCTTGATGCCCGAGCTGTTCTTCGCCAGCAAACGCGTGCCGATGATGAAGAACGTGTTCGAGAACGCGGCCTGCTTCTGACGCTCGGCGTTGTTCGTGGTCGAACCGCACTCCATGTCGATCGTGCCGTTCTGAACCAGCGGAATGCGGTTCTGCGACGTGATCGGCGTCTGCGTGACCTTCAGGTTCGGCAGCTTCAGTTCCTTCTTGACTTCGGCCACGACGGCCATCGCCACATCATTGGCATAGCCAACGACATTGTGGTTATTGTCATAGAACGAGAACGGAATCGACGATTCGCGGTTACCCAGCGAGATAACGCCGGTGTCCTTGATCTTCTTGAGCGTACCGGTTTCCTGCGCCTGGGCAGCACCTGCCATCAAGCCAACACAGCACATCGCCAATGCAATTTTCGAGAGGGTCATTCTTTAGTCTCCTTGGCAAAAAACAAATGCATTTTAGCACCGCATTTGCCCATTTTTTTATTATCGAATGTTCGGAACGTACGTCTTTCATAACGCAAATCGCCCCGAACATTCTGTTTTACGCATTATTGCGTATTACTACTTAGCCGGACAGCACCGCCTGATCAGGGGTACAGACCGCGCATCTCACGGGCCTGCAGAATCCGGGTACACGCCACGATGAATGCGGCAGTACGCAGCGAAACCTTATGCTCCTGCGCCACATGCCACACGCCGTCGAACGCTTCGCGCATGATGCGCTCCAGGCGGTGATTGATCTCTTCCTCGGTCCAGAAGAAGCTCGAGAAATCCTGCACCCACTCGAAGTACGAGACCGTCACACCACCGGCGTTGGCCACCACGTCCGGCACGACCAGAATGTTCTTGCTGCGCAAAATGTCGTCGGCCGCCGTCGTCGTCGGGCCATTGGCCCCTTCGACCACGATCTTCGCGCGGATCTTGTCGGCGTTTTTCTCGGTGATCTGGTTTTCGAGTGCCGCCGGAATCATGAACTCGCAGTCCAGCGACCAGAATTCGTCGTCCTTGATGGTCTCAGCCGCCGGAAAGCCGCCCACGCCGCCAGTTTCGGCCACGTGCTTGAGCAGGTTCGGCACGTCGAGGCCGTCGGACTTGTAGATAGTACCGGTGTGATCTTGCACGCCGATGACATGAGCACCCGCCTCGTGGAACAGACGGGCGGCAATGCCCCCCACGTTGCCGAAGCCCTGCACGATCACGCGCGCGCCGCGCACGTCCAATCCCAGACGGCGGGCCGCTTCGCAACTCACCACGAACACGCCGCGGCCAGTGGCTTCGCGACGGCCCAGCGAGCCGCCCAGCGAAATCGGCTTGCCGGTCACGACGCCGGTGGCGGTGGACCCCTCGTTCATCGAGTAGGTGTCCATCATCCACGCCATGATCTGCTCATTGGTGTTGACGTCCGGCGCAGGAATATCCTTCGTCGGCCCGATGATGATGTTGATTTCGCTGGTGTAACGACGCGTCAGACGCTCGAGTTCGCCGCGCGAGAGCTTGCGCGGGTCGACACGAATACCGCCCTTGGCACCGCCGTAAGGCACGTTCACCGCGGCGTTCTTGACCGACATCCAGGCCGACAGCGCCATGACTTCGGACAGCGTGACGTCCTGGTGAAAACGCACACCGCCCTTACCGGGGCCGCGCGACGTATTGTGCTGGACACGATAGCCCTCGAAATGGGCGATGGTGCCATTGTCGAGTTCGATCGGGCAGTCGACGATCAGGATGCGCTTGGGGCGCTTGAGGGTTTCGACCCAGCGCGACAGCGTGCCCAGGTAAGGCGTGACGCGGTCGACCTGTTGAAGGTAGTTGCCCCACGGACCGAGAGCATCGGCCTGCAGGTAAGACGGCAAGATATGTGACGTTTGCGACATTATGGAATTCTCCGGCTTCAATCTGCGCCGCACGCACATACCGTGCTTGCGACACGAATGGCTGGCACTTTACCGAGAACCCCCAAGAACAATCCAATGCCGAATAAACATGCAACTATGCATTTCGTGCATAGTTATGCCGCCCATCTGAAATCATCCCGATATTCCGAGAATCGACGCGCATCGCTCCGATCCGGCGCGAACGCCGGTCAGCCTTTGAGCTGATCGCGCACGGCCTGCCAGAACGCCTCGACCGCATCGCGTTTGGTCAGCTCGCGCCGGTTGCTGGCATCGGTATAGGCCAGACGGTCGCGATACAGGCGAATCTCCATGTCCAGATGCCATGGGGCCGCCGCCTTGCCCGGGGGCGCGAGATCGACCAACTCGCCGCGCGCGACCGAATCGATCACGGCACTTTCCGGCAGAAACGCCACACCGTGACCGGCGAGCGCCATCGCCTTGAGCGCCTCGGCCATGTCCGTCTCGTACACCTTGTCCAGATGCAGCCGGCTCGACGCATCGCCGGCGAGCAGATCGGTCATCCGGCCGAGATAGGCGTTCGCCGTGTAAGCGAGATAGGGCACCGGCGCGTCTGGCGTGCCAGGCAGCTTGAAGCGGGCGCGCTTTTGCGGCGTCGGAGCGCTGTAGGGGCTGAACCGCTCGCTGCCGAGCACGATCATCTCGTAGCGCGCCGCATCGAGTTGCAACGGCTGGCTCGGATGGTAGTAGCACATCAGGAGATCACAGCCTCCGTCGGTCAGCGACATGGCCGCGTCGTGCACATTGAGCGCACGCAAACGGCTGCGCAGCAGGCCCAGACGCTTCTCCAGCGCCTTGAGCCAACGCGGGAAGAACGTCATCGACAGCGTGTGCGGCACGGCGAAATCGAGCACCGAGTGGTCGGCCGAGCGCTGCTCGCGCAGCAAGGCGCGCGCCTCCTGCGCTTGCGAGAGCAATGCCAGAGCCTGCTCGTAGAACACTTCGCCGGCCGCGGTGAGGCGCGTGGGATAGCTCGATCGGTCGATCAGTTCACTGCCGAGCCACGCTTCGAGCGACTGAATCCGGCGCGAGAACGCGGGCTGCGTCACATGGCGCAACTCGGCCGAACGACTGAAACTGTTCGTCTTGGCGAGCGACACGAAGTCCTCGAGCCATTTGATTTCCATGTGGCACTCCCGCGTCGGCGATGTCAGCGCGCTAGTCTACTCAATCGTCCGCCCGACGGACAGGCCCGCGCCCACGTCGGTCGCCCAACGGCCCAACCGCCCTGCCTACCGCCCGACGGCCGCGTCGCCCCGCCCCCTCAGGACACGACCGTGGCAAAGTGCGACGCCTCGGCATCCCCCTCCCCGTCGCGACGCTGCTGTTGCAACGCCCACATCTGCGCGTAGAGTCCTTCGGCACGCAGCAGGTCGTCGTGCGTGCCGCGCTCCACGATGCGGCCCTTATCGAGCACGATGATCTGCGCGGCGTGCACGACCGTCGAGAGGCGGTGCGCGATGACGAGTGTCGTGCGCTCACGAGCGATGTTGCGCAATTCCGCCTGGATCGCCTGTTCGGAGCGCGAGTCCAGCGCGGAGGTCGCCTCGTCGAAAATCAGGATGTGCGGATTCTTGAGGATGGTGCGCGCAATCGCCACGCGCTGCTTCTCGCCGCCCGAGAGCTTGAGCCCGCGCTCGCCGACCATCGACTCGTAGCCGGCGGGCAGGCTCTCGATGAAGTCGTGGATATGCGCCGCTCGGGCCGCGGCGATGACCTGCTCGCGCGACGCCGACGGATTGCCGTACGCAATGTTGTAGTAAATCGTATCGTTGAACAGCACGGTGTCCTGCGGCACGATGCCGATGGCCGCACGCAGCGAGTCCTGCGTGACGTCGCGAATGTCCTGCCCATCGATGGTGATGCGCCCCGCCGCGGTGCCGGGGAAGCCGACATCGTAGAAGCGGAACAGCAGCCGCGACAGCGTCGATTTGCCCGAGCCGCTGTGTCCGACGACGGCCGTGGTCGTGCCTGCCGGCACGGTGAAATCGACGTCGTGCAGAATCTGGCGCGACGCCTCGTAACCGAAATTCACGTGATCGAAACGCACGGTGCCGCCGTGGCACACGAGCGCCGTCGCGCCCGGCGGATCGGCGACTTCACGATTCACGTCGAGCAACGTAAACATGCGATCCATGTCGGTCATCGCTTGCTTGAGTTCTCGATAGATCACGCCAAGGAAGTTCAGCGGAATGTAGAGTTGCAGCATGAAGGTGTTGACGAGCACCAGATCGCCGAGCGTCATGCGGCCACTCATCACGCCTTGGGTGGCATGCCAGAGAATCAGGATGAGTCCGGTTGCGATGATCGCCTGCTGTCCGAAGTTCAGCACCGAGAGCGAGTTTTGCGACCGAATCGCCGCCGCACGATAGCGCTTGAGGTTCTCGTCGTAACGCTGCGTCTCGAACGCCTCGTTGCCGAAATACTTCACCGTCTCGTAGTTGATGAGCGAATCGATGGCGCGCGCGTTGGCTTTCGAGTCGAGTTCGTTCATCGTGCGACGAAAGTGCGTGCGCCACTCCGTGACTTTCACCGTGAAAACGATGTAGAACGAGAGCGCCACGAGCGTGACGATGGCGTAAAAGGCGTCGTAGCGCACGACGAAGAAGCCGAGCACGAGCGCCACTTCGATGAGCGTGGGCAGAATGCTGTAGAGCGAGTACGAGATCATCGACTGGATGCCTCGCGTGCCGCGCTCGATGTCGCGACTCATGCCGCCCGTCTGACGCTCCAGGTGAAAACGCAGCGACATCGCGTGCAAATGGCGAAACACCTTGAGCGCGATTTGCCGCACGGCGCTTTCCGTCACCTTCGAGAACAGCATTTCCCGCAGTTCGGTAAAGAGCGACGTGGACAGGCGCACCATCCCGTAAGCCACGACGAGCAGACCGAGACCGCCCACGACGATCAGGCTCGCATCGCCCGATGCGCGCGCCGTGGCGGAGAAGGTCGCCACGGGGCCGAGCCCGTCCACGATGTGCTTCATGATGATGGGCACGCCGAGGTTGGCCACCTTCGCCATGACGAGGCACGACAGCGCCAGCGTGACGCGTCCGCGGAATTCGAGCAGATACGGCAACAGCGATTTGATGACTTGCCAGTCGCCGCGGGGGGGGCGAGCGGCGTCGGAGGCCCTCGGTGCAGGCTCGGCCGAAGAGTAACGTCTCATGATGGGGAGGGGCGGCGTCCGGCTCGTTCGAGGGCTTTCCGCTAAAATCGTCGATGGCGTATTTTCGCAGAACCCGGCGTCTCATGCTGAGCCGACGCCGGGCGGCTCTCCCGCCCGTGGAAACCCCAGGAAAGACCGTCGGCGGCGTGCCGCCTCCGTCTTTCCCGCGGTGTCCGACTTTTGCAGTCTTTCCGGCTCACGCAAGGATCCTCATGAGTACCTCGACCGCTGCCCTCACGGCCCTGCCCGAAGAAAAAGAACTGGCGCTGCGCGTGCTGCCGATGCCCGCCGACGCCAACGCCCACGGCGACGTATTCGGCGGCTGGATCATGTCGCAGGTCGACATTGCCGGCTCGATTCCCGCCGCGCAGCGCGCCAACGGCCGCGTGGCGACCATCGCCGTCAACTCGTTCCTGTTCAAGGAACCCGTGTTCGTGGGCGACCTGCTGAGCTTTTACGCAACGATCGTGAAGACCGGCAATACGTCGATCACCGTCTATGTCGAGGCCTACGCGCAACGCATGCGCCTGTCGCACGAGATCGTCAAGGTCACCGAGGCGATGGTCACCTACGTGGCGACCGACGAAGATCGCCGCCCGCGCCCGCTGCCCAAGCTCGACACGGCAAGCTGAACGTCCGTTGACGAAAAAAACGCCGCCGCCTCGCAAAACGAGGCGTGCGGCGCTGATGCATCTGCCGCGCCGCCGAGTCTCCCCGGCGACGGCCAGCGTTACGAAAACTGACTGAAGTCCGGCTTGCGTTTCTCGAAGAAAGCGGTGAACGCCTCACGCGCTTCCGGAGATACGAGCCGTTTGCCGAACTCCAGCGCCTCGTCGCGAATACGCGACTGCACCGCCTGTGCGCTGTCGCCCTTCATCAACTGCTTGGTCACGCGCAGCGACCCCGCCGGCATGGCCGCGAGTTGCGCGGCACGCTTCGCGGCGTAGTCGGCCAGTTCGTCCGCTGGCACGACGCGGTTGACGAAGCCCATTGCGACGGCCTCGTTCACGTCGAACGGCTCGCCGAAAAGCAGCTTCTCCGCGGCACGCTGATAGCCCGCCACGCGCGGCAGCAGCCAGCTCGACGCCGCCTCCGGACACAACGCCAGTTGCGAGAACGGCAGCGAGAAGCGTGCGGTTTGCGTGGCATACACCACATCGCAGTGCAGCAGCAGCGTCGTGCCTACACCCACCGCATTGCCTGCCACGGCCGCCACAATCGGTTTGGTTGCCTGGCTGATCGCACGCAGGAACTGGAACACGGGGGCGTCTTCGTCCTTCGGCGGTTTTTTCAGGAAGTCTTCGAGATCGTTGCCCGCCGAAAAGGCCTCCGGTTGCCCCTGGATCAGGATCACGCGCAACGACGGATCGGCCTCCGCCTCGGCAATGCCTTCGGCCATTGCCTGATACATCGCGGCGGTAATCGCATTCTTCTTGTGCGCGCGGTTGAAGGTCAGCACCTGCACCGCGCCCTGGCGATGCACCAATACGTCTTCCATCTCGTGTGTCTCCTCGGGTGTTCCGGGCATCCGGCAACGCCGGGTTACGGCCCGCCGTAGATGACAACGCCGGGGGCGATCGCGCTATTGCGAAACCGCACCCCGGCGCCCTGGGCCGTCGTGCGCCGCAGGTCTGACGATTGCCAGCCGACGGTCAACGACGCGCCCGCTTACATGCGCTCGAGAATCCCCGCCGCGCCCATGCCAGTCCCCACGCACATGGTCACCATCCCGTACTTCAGATTGTGACGGCGTAGCGCATGCACCACGGTTGCCGCACGAACTGCGCCGGTCGCGCCCAGCGGGTGACCCAGGGCAATCGCGCCGCCCATCGGGTTGACCTTGCGGGTATCGAGATCCAGATCCTTGATGACGGCAAGGGCCTGCGCGGCAAACGCCTCGTTCAGTTCGATCCAGTCCATGTCCTGCTGCGACAGGCCTGCCGCGCGCAGTGCCGCCGGAATCGCTTCCTTCGGACCGATGCCCATGATCTCAGGCGGCACGCCGCGCACGGCGAACGACACGAAACGGGCGAGCGGCGTGAGGTTGAACTGCTTGAGAATCTTCTCGCTCACGACGAGCAGCGCGCCGGCGCCATCCGACGTCTGCGAGCTGTTGCCGGCCGTGACCGACCCCTTGTTCGCGAACACCGGACGCAGTTTTCCCAGCCCTTCGATCGACGTATCCGGACGCGGGCCTTCGTCGAGCGACAACGTGCGCGTCTTGATGGACACTTCGCCGGTGGCCAGATTCGGGAAGCGTTCGACGATCTCGATCGGCGTGATCTCGTTCGTGAATTCGCCCGCCTGTTGCGCCCGGATCGCCTTCTGGTGCGAGGCCAGCGCGAAGGCGTCCTGCGCGTCGCGCGTCACGCCCCACTGCTGCGCCACCTTCTCGGCGGTCAGCCCCATGCCGTAGGCGATGCCCACGTTCTCATCGCGCTCGAAGATCGACGGCGAGAGCGACGGCGTGTTGCCCATCATCGGCACCATGCTCATGCTCTCAATCCCCCCGGCGAACATCGCGTCGGCTTCGCCCACACGAATGCGGTCGGCCGCCATGGCGAGCGCCGTCAGGCCGGAGGCGCAGAAGCGATTGACGGTCACCCCGCCCACCGTGTTCGGCAGGCCCGAGAGCAGCGCACCGATACGCGCCACGTTCAGGCCCTGCTGGGCTTCGGGAATGGCACAGCCGATGATCGCGTCTTCGATGACCTTCGGATCGAGATCCGGCACCTGTGCGAGCGCGCTCTTGAGAATGGTCGCGAGCAGGTCGTCCGGACGCGTGTTCTTGTAGCTGCCCTTGGGTGCCTTGCCGATCGGCGCGCGCGTGGCGGCAACGATGTAGGCGTCTTGCAGTTGTTTGCTCATGTCAGTCTCCGATCGGCTTAGTTGCGTACCGGCTTGCCGGATTGCAGCATGCCCATGATGCGTTCCTGGGTCTTCGACGTGCCCAGCAGGTCGATGAAGGCGCGACGCTCGAGCGCCAGCAGCCAGGCTTCGTCCACAAGGCTGCCCGCTTCGACGTCGCCGCCGCACACGGCTTCGGCAATGCGCGAGGCGATCAGGAAGTCGTGCGCCGAGATGAAGTTGCCGTCGCGCATATTCACGAGCGACGCCTTGATCGTCGAAATCCCCGAGCGGCCCGCCACCGGAATGCCGGCCGGCTTGAGCGGCGGACGGTAGCCTGCCACCGCCAACGCGCGCGCCTCGTTGCGGGCGACCGACAGCAGTTCGTGAACGTTGTAGACGATGGTGTCGGTCGGCTTCAGATAGCCCATGTCGCGGGCGTCGAGCGCCGAGGCCGAGACCTTTGCCATCGCGGCGTTGGTGAACGACTTGGTGACGAACTGGAGATACTGCACGCTCCCCGCCGCGGTCGCGGCGTCGGCCGCGCGGATCGCCGCTTCCTTCAGGCCACCGCCGGCCGGCACCAGGCCCACGCCGACTTCCACGAGACCGATGTAGCTCTCGAGCGCCGCCACGCGCTTCGCGCTATGCAGCAACAGCTCGCACCCGCCGCCCAGCGCAATGCCGGAGACGGCCGAGACGACCGGCACCTGCGCGTACTTCACACGCATCATGCCGTCCTGGAACTTCTTGATGAACGGCTCGATGCCCTTCGCGCCGCCCATCATGAAGGCGGGCATGGCGGCTTCCAGATCGGCGCCGGCAGAGAACGGCCCGCCCGGCGCGCCGAGTTTGAGCGACGTCGGCTGCCACACGACCACACCGCGATATTGCTGCTCGGCAAGATCGATGGCGCGGGTCAGACCGTCGATGACGGCCGGTCCGATGGTATTCATCTTCGTCTTGAACGAGACGACAAGCACGTCGTCCTGCCCCGGGGTCTCGTCGACCCACAGGCGCACGGCGTCGTTCTCTTCAATGGTCTTGCCGAACTGGCGCGGGTCGGCGCTGGCGTCACCCACGAGCGATGCGGGGAACACCTGACGCTGATACACCGGCAGCGTGCTGCGCGGCACAAAGGCGTTCTTGGCCGGGGCATACGAGCCCGCCGCCGTGTGAACCCCACCCGCTTCGGCCACCTTGCCGCTCGTCACCCACTGGGGTAACGGGGCGTTCGAGAGCGCCTTGCCCGCGTCGATGTCTTCCTGCACCCACTGCGCGATGTCCTTCCAACCCGCAGCCTGCCAGTCCTCGAACGGACCGGTGCTCCAGCCGAAGCCCCAGCGAATCGCGAAGTCGACTTCACGCGCGTTGTCGGCGATCTGTTCGAGATACACGCCGATGTAGTGGAACACGTCGCGGAACACAGCCCACAGGAACTGTGCCTGCGGGTTCGTCGATTCGCGCAGCAGACGCAGACGCTCTGCCGGGGCCTTCTTCAGAATGCGCACAACCATCTCGTCGGCCTTCTTGCCCGACTCGACATACTCGCCCGATTGCGGGTCGAGCACCTTGATGACCTTGCCTTCCTTTTTGTAGAAACCCGCGCCCGTCTTCTGACCCAGTGCGCCCTTTTCTACGAGTGCCTTGAGCACGGGCGGCGTGGCATACGTCGCGGCGAACGGGTCGTCCTTGAGGCCGTCCTGCATCGTCTTGATGACGTGCGCCATCGTGTCCAGGCCAACCACGTCGGCCGTGCGGAACGTGGCCGACTTGGCACGACCCAGCTTGCTGCCGGTCAGGTCATCGACCACATCGAACGGAATGCCATACTTCTGCGCTTCGGCGAACACCGCCAGAATCGAGAACACGCCCACGCGGTTGGCGATGAAGTTCGGCGTATCCTTCGCGCGCACCACGCCCTTGCCGAGCGTGGACGTGAGGAACGTTTCGAGTTGGTCGAGAATCTCCGGCGCCGTGGTGGCGGTCGGGATCAATTCGACCAGATGCATATAGCGCGGGGGATTGAAGAAGTGCACGCCGCAGAAGCGCGACTTCAGATCGGCATCGAAGCCTTCCGAGAGTTCGGTGATCGACAGACCCGACGTGTTCGACGCGAAGATCGCGTGCTTGGCCAGATGCGGCGCGACCTTCTTGTACAGGTCGTGCTTCCAGTCCATGCGCTCGGCGATCGCTTCGATCACCACGTCGCAGCCGGCGAGGGTGGCAAGGTCGTCCTCGTAATTCGCCGCTTCGATGTATTGCGCGTCGGCCTTGTCGGCGAACGGCGCGGGGCTCAGCTTCTTCAGGCTGTCGATGGCACGCAGGACAATGCCGTTCTTCGGGCCTTCCTTGGCCGGCAGATCGAACAGCACGACGGGCACTTTCGCATTGACGAGGTGCGCAGCGATCTGCGCACCCATCACGCCGGCGCCCAGCACAGCGACCTTGCGTACGACCAGGGGTTTGTTGGTTTGGCTCACGGTGATCTCCTCCGATCTCAGAACAGGTCGACGTCGACTTCCATCAGCGTCTTCGCACCGGCACGGGCCATGCGGATTTGCGACGCGGTCTCCGGCAGCAACTTGGCGAAATAGAAACGCGCCGTGGCGAGTTTCGATTCGTAGAACTTGTCGCCGCTGCCTTGCTTGTCAAGCGCAATGCGCGCCATGCGTGCCCAGAAGTACGCGAACACGAGATGGCCGACCACACGCTGATACGGCACCGAGGCGGCGCCCACTTCGTCTGGATTGGCCATGGCCTTCATGCCGATTTCCATCGTCAGCTTCTGCACCTTATCGCCGATGTCCGCAAGGGGATTGACGAACTCCTGCATTTCTTCCTTCGTGCCTTCGGCCTCGACGAAGTCCTGCACGAGCTTGCCGAACTTCTTGAGCTTCGCCCCCATGTCGCCGAGCACCTTGCGGCCCAGCAGGTCGAGCGCCTGAATCGAGTTCGTGCCCTCGTAGATCATGTTGATGCGAGCGTCGCGCACATACTGCTCCATGCCCCACTCGGAGATGAAGCCGTGGCCGCCGTAAATCTGCATCGCATGGTTGGTGCACTCGAACGCGTTGTCGGTCAGGAAGGCCTTGATGATCGGCGTAAGCAGCGCGACCAGATCCGCCGCCTCACGACGCTCGGCTTCGTCACCGTGCGACAGTTCCTTGTCGATGTGCAGCGCGGTCCAGTATGAGAACGCGCGACCGCCTTCCACATAGGCTTTCTGCGTGAGCAGCATGCGGCGCACGTCCGGATGCACGATGATCGGATCCGCCGGCTTGTCCGGCGCCTTCGGGCCGGTGAGCGAGCGCATCTGAATGCGCTCCTTCGCGTACACCAGCGAGTTCTGGTAAGCGACTTCCGTCAGGCCCATGCCCTGCATGCCCACGCCCTGACGCGCGGCGTTCATCATCACGAACATGGCATTCAGGCCCTTGTTCGGTTCGCCAACGAGCCAGCCGCGCGCGCCGTCGAGGTTCATCACGCAGGTGGCATTGCCGTGAATGCCCATCTTGTGCTCGATCGAGCCGCACTTGATGCCGTTGCGCTCACCCGGTGCGCCATTCGCGTCGGGGATGAACTTCGGCACGACGAACAGCGAGATACCCTTCGTTCCCGGCGGCGCATCCGGCAGGCGCGCCAGCACAAGGTGGACGATGTTGGCGGCCATGTCGTGCTCGCCGGCGGAGATGAAGATCTTGGTGCCGGAGATGGCGTACGAGCCGTCGCCATTCGGCTCGGCCTTCGTACGCAGCATGCCCAGGTCGGTGCCGCAGTGCGGCTCGGTCAGGCACATCGTACCGGTCCATTCGCCCGATACGATCTTCGGCAGATAGGTGGATTGCTGCTCGGGCGTGCCATGCGCATGCAGGCACTCGTAAGCGCCGTGCGACAGGCCGGGATACATCGTCCAAGCCTGGTTGGCGGAATTGAGCATTTCATACAGGGCGTTGTTGACCACCTGCGGCAGCCCTTGGCCTCCGAACGCGGGGTCGCACGCCAGCGAGGGCCAGCCGGCCTCGACGTATTGCTGATAGGCCTGCTTGAAGCCGGTCGGCGTCGTGACGACGCCATCGCCTTCGTACTTGCAGCCCTCGCGATCGCCCACCTGGTTCAGCGGGAAGACGACTTCGCTGCAGAACTTGCCAGCCTCTTCGAGCACCTGGTTGATGGTGTCGGCATCGATGTCCGCGTGTTTCGGCAATGCCTTCAATTCGTTTTCCACGCCCAGCAGCTCGTGCAGAACGAATTGCATGTCGCGCAGCGGCGCGTTGTACTGTCCCATGACCTACTCCTCCGAACAAATCGAATTGAATCGCGGACGGCTCACGCCTCACCCGCGCTGATAAGACGAAATCAGTTTTTCCAGCGCCACCCGGGTCATCTCGACCGCCCCCGGCTCCCGAAGGAACCGCGCGTCGTGATGCAGGCCCAGCGTCAGGCTGTACATTTCAAAAAGCATCAGACGCGGATCGGTGTCCGCACGCAGATGCCCCTCCTCCTTGGCCTGCGTAATCGCACGCAGCAGGGCCGATCGCCACAACCGCACGCTCTTCATCAAGGCCTCGCGCACCGGGCTGGCCGCGCGATCGTCGTACTCGACGGCACCGCTGATATAGATACAGCCCGTCGTCACCTCGCGAATGCGCTTGTCCATCCAGCGATCCACCAGCGCCCTGAGTCGCGGCAAGCCGCGCGGCGCATCCATGCCAGGGGCGAACACCTCAGCCTCGAAACGCCGGTGATATTCACGCAGCACTTCAATCTGCAAGTCTTCGCGCGAACCGAAGTGCGCGAAAACGCCGCTTTTGCTCATCTGCATACGATCGGCCAGCAAGCCGATCGTCAGCCCCTCAAGTCCATCGCGCCCCGCAAGTTCCAGCGCGGCATTCAGGATGGCGGCTCGTGTCTGTTCACCCTTTCGCATGTGTTTGGCATCGCTTTGGTTATCCGTTCTCCGATGCTAACCAAAAAATCGAACGGCCGTCCTATTATTGAGGGACGCCCATGGGTGGACAAGGAATTTATTAGATCGGAATACCTAATCGGTAACCGTCGAAGGGCGGGGTTTGGCGGCGTCGGCACGGGGCCGAGGGCAATGAGCAACGGCGGAAAATCCGTCGGAATCCGGGCAAAGTCAGTCGTATCTGCCGCGCGTGAGAAGCCGCATCGTCAGGCGATAGAGGCGATACGCCGTCCACTGGCGAAAGCGCCGCCAGCGCGAGCGAGCGCCATAGCGGTCGGGGTCGATGAGACGCGCCTCGCCGAAGGCTTGGCGGATATGGTCGCGCAGTTCGATGACCAACGGATCGTCGAGCACCACCACATTGGCTTCGTGATTCAGGAACAGCGACAGCGCATCCAGATTGGAGGAGCCGACCGTCGCCCATACGTCGTCGACGACCGCCACCTTGCCATGCAGTTGACGCACGTCGTACTCGCCGATGCGCACGCCGGCATCGAGCAACTTGGCGTAAAGCCAGGGCACCGCGGCGTCGAGCAGTCGGAACTCGTTGCGCCCGATCAGCAGATGCACCGCCACGCCGCGTTTGGCCGCCTGCGTCAGAGCACGTCGCAGTCGGCGGCCGGGCACGAAATACGGATTCGCGAGCCAAACTTCGTGGCGCGCGCGCCCCAGCGCCATCAGGTACGCCTTTTCGACCGCGCGACGATTGTGCAGGTTATCGCGTGCCACGAAGGCTGCCTGACCGGCGTAAGGGGCGTGCAGACGCCCACGTTGCCCGCGACGCCGATGACGGAACGGCGTCCCCAGATACCCCGGCGCGACCCGCAACCATTGAATGTGAAACGCGATGGAGATGTCGGCGACGATGGGACCGCGGCATTGCACGGCGAAGTCCCAGCGCGGATCGTCCATGCGCGTGTCGCCACCGGCGTTGTCGTCGTCGATGATGTTGATGCCGCCGACGAATGCCACCGCGTGATCGACGATGGCCAGCTTGCGGTGCGTGCGCGAGAAACCGAACTTGCCGAACAGCCGCGGATTGTAGATGCGATACGCCACGCCGCTCTCGCGCCAGTCGGCGAGAAACGGCAGTCGGCGGCTCGTGCCGATGCCGTCGAGAATGACGCGTACCGTAACGCCGCGTTGCGCGGCGCGTTGCAGCGCGGCGGCGACCTGCTGCCCCGCCTCGTCGGCTTCGAAGATATACGTCTCGAGCGCCACGTCGCGGGTGGCGCCGTCGATGGCGGCGATGAGGGCTGTGAAGTAGCGCTGACCGAGATAGAGCAGTGTCAGATCGTTATCGCGGGAGAACGGCAGGTACTTGCTCATCGGTACGCGATGCCGCGGCTAGCGCACGCGCAACGGCAACTGCCGGATGGCATCGCCGTTCGATGGTGAGAAACAGCGCGCGGCGGCCGCCTCCCACGGCAGCCAGGCGTAGGCGACATGCTCGCGCGGCGAGAGCGTCACGGCGGTGTTCTGCGGCACGCACAAGCCGAACCAGTGTTCCGTATTGCGCGTCACGCCCGGTGCATAGCGATGGGCCCAACGCGGATAGATGTTGTACTGAATTTCGTGCTGCCAATCGGTCAGGGCAGCGGCGGGCACCGGGGTTCCGTTTGCCACGCGAATACCGGTTTCCTCGAAGACTTCGCGCACGGCCGTCTCGAGCAGCGGTTCGTCGAGCTGGTCCTTGCTGCCGGTGACCGACTGCCAGAAGTTCTCGGCGTCGGCACGCTCGATGAGCAGAACGTCGAGCGCCGGCGTATAGATCACGACGAGCACGGATTCGGGAATCTTGAAGGGCTTCATGCAGGCGGCGAAATTCGATGACGGCACCGACGACCGGCACCGATGACGCATTGTATAGGGCAAACGCCGGGTGTTGCGGCACGCGCGATGCCCCGAAAAACGAAAACCCCCTCGCCTGACGGCAGAGAGGGTTTTCAGCTTGCGCGCGGGGCCGGCGAGCGGCCCCGTGAGGCCACGTCAGGCCTTGGGCGCTTCCGGCTGGCGCAGACGGATATGCAGGTCGCGCAGTTGACGCTCGTCGACCGACGACGGTGCCTGCGTGAGCAGATCCTGCGCGCGCTGCGTCTTCGGGAACGCGATCACGTCACGGATCGAATCGGCACCGGCCATCATCGTGATGACGCGGTCGAGACCGAACGCGATACCGCCGTGCGGCGGCGCGCCGTACTGCAGCGCGTCGAGCAGGAAGCCGAACTTCGCACGGGCTTCTTCCTCGCCGAGATTGAGCGCACGGAACACCTTGCTCTGCACGTCTTCCTGGAAGATACGGACCGATCCGCCGCCGATTTCCCAGCCGTTGAGCACCATGTCGTAGGCTTTGGCCAGGCACTTGCCCGGATCGGTCTCGAGGTAGTCGATATGCTCGTCCTTCGGGCTCGTGAACGGGTGATGGCACGCAACCCAGCGGGCGTCTTCCTCGTCGTACTCGAACATCGGGAAGTCGACGACCCACAGCGGACGCCAGCCGGCTTCGAACAGGCCGTGGCTCTTGCCGAACTCCGAGTGACCGATCTTCAGGCGCAGCGCGCCGATGCCGTCGTTCACCACCTTGGCCTTGTCCGCACCGAAGAAAATGATGTCGCCGTCTTGCGCGCCGGTACGCTCGAGAATCGAGGCAACGGCGGCGTCGTGCAGGTTCTTCACGATCGGGCTTTGCAGACCGTCGCGACCCTTGGCCACTTCGTTGACCTTGATCCACGCCAGGCCCTTCGCGCCGTAGATCTTCACGAAATCGGTGTAGGCGTCGATTTCGCTACGCGAGATCTCCGCACCACCGGGCACGCGCAGCGCAACCACGCGGCCGCCTTCGGTCGTGGCCGGCACCGAGAACACCTTGAAGTCCACGTCGCCCATCACGTCGGTCAGCTCGGTGAATTCCAGCTTCACGCGCAGATCGGGCTTGTCGGAGCCGAAGCGACGCATCGCTTCCGCGTACTCCATGACCGGCACCTTGGCGTCGAGGTCGACGTCGATGGCTTCCTTGAACACGTGACGAATCATGTTCTCGAACAGATCGCGGATTTCCTGCTCCGTGAGGAACGAGGTTTCGCAGTCGATCTGCGTGAATTCCGGCTGACGGTCAGCGCGCAGGTCTTCGTCGCGGAAGCACTTGGTGATCTGGTAATAGCGGTCGAAGCCGGCCACCATCAGGAGCTGTTTGAAGAGCTGCGGCGACTGCGGCAGCGCGAAGAACATGCCGGCGTTCACACGCGAGGGCACCAGATAGTCGCGCGCGCCTTCCGGGGTGCTCTTCGTGAGCATCGGGGTTTCGATGTCGATGAAGCCTTGCGCGTCGAGATACTTGCGCACTTCCATCGCCACCTTGTAGCGCAGGCGCAGGTTGTATTGCATCTGCGGACGACGCAGATCCAGCACGCGATGCGTGAGGCGCGTGGTTTCCGACAGGTTCTCGTCGTCGAGCTGGAACGGGGGCGTGACCGACGGATTGAGCACTTCGAGCGCGTGGCACAGCACTTCGATCTTGCCGCTCGTCAGGTTGGCGTTTTCGGTGCCCGCCGGACGGCTGCGCACCAGGCCCGTGATCTGCACGCAGAACTCGTTGCGCAGGCCTTCGGCGGCCTTGAACATCTCCGCGCGGTCCGGATCGCACACGACCTGCACCAGACCTTCGCGATCGCGCAGGTCGATGAAGATGACCCCGCCGTGATCGCGGCGGCGATTGACCCAGCCACACAGCTTGACCGTTTGGCCCAGTTGTTGCTCGGTCACCAGACCGCAGTAGGAGGTACGCATGGACATTTTGCTGTTCCGATTTTCAAAAAATGGCGCCGGCGATTCCCGGTGGCTCAGAGGAGCGGACCGGGACGTTGCTGGCGCGGGTTGTGGGCGGGCGCCACCACGCCCATCGATACGATGTACTTGAGGGCGGCATCGACCGTCATGTCGAGTTCGACCACGTCGCTCGCCCGCATCATCAGGAAGAAGCCCGACGTCGGGTTCGGCGTCGTGGGGACATAGACGCTCACGTACTCGCCCTGCAAGTGGTTGACCACGTCGCCGCCCGGCGCGCCGGTCAGGAAAGCGATGGTCCAGGAATCCGCGTGCGGATATCGCACGAGCAACGCCTTGCGAAATGCGTTGCCGTTGCTCGACAGCAAGGTGTCGGACACCTGCTTGACGCTGCCGTAAAGCGGTCCAACGATGGGAATGCGCGTCAGAACGGCTTCCCACCAGCCGACCAGCTTCTGGCCGATGAAATTATGCGCCAGAAGACCGACGACGAACACGAACCCGAGCGTCACCACCACGCCGAAGCCAGGCACGCGCATGCCGATGAGGTGCGACGGCTGCCAGTCGTCCGGCAACAGCAGCAAGGTCTGATCCATCGTGCCGATGATCAGGCCGAGTACCCAGAGCGTGATGGCGAGCGGCACCAGCACCAGCAGGCCGGTGAGGAAAATCGTCTTCAACGCGGGTTTTTTAACGCGCATGGCAGGGCTCGCGAAGGTGGGCGGCTATGGGGTATATATCAGCGGACGAATCCGCGTTCCGGCGTTCCGGCGTTCCGGCGCATCGGTCCTGCCGCGCATCCGGCCGCCGGGCTCGAACGCGCACCGTTCTGTCTATCTCAGTGGCAGGCGCAACCGCCGCCACAGCTTGCCGCCGGCGCGCTCGACGCCTCGCCGCCAGACGACGAGGTCGAAGCGCACGACGACGCGCTCTCGCCCGAGGCCGCTGCCGGCGCCGCCGGCGCTGCGCCCGAGGCCGGCGCACTCGCGCCGCCCGAACCGCCACGGAAATCGGTCACATACCACCCCGAACCCTTGAGCTGGAACCCCGCCGCAGTCACTTGCTTGCGAAACGTGTCCTTGCCGCATTCCGGGCACTGGGAGAGCGGATCATCGCTCATTTTTTGCAGCACATCCTTGGCGAAACCGCATGTTTCGCAACGATAAGCATAGATAGGCATGGTACTTTCCGACGGAAAAAGGCGCGCAAAGCCTTGAATTATAACCGCTTCACAAGGCTTTCGGGATTTGTCCAGCCACATATGGGGCCGCAACGCCCCAAGATCAAGATGGGTCGTTGACGTAATCCGCGTAGTGAAAGGCTTCCCGGCCCGGGTCGTCAGATCGTCGACGCCTGCGGCTCCCGCGACTGCGCATGCTCTGCGTTGGGTTGGAGGAGCGAGCCAACGACCATGCCGGCGATCGAGGCCGCCAGACCCGCCAACTGCGCCGGCACCATGGCCTCGGGCGCCAGCCATTCGCACCCAATCCAGACGACCAGGCCGAAGAGCACGGCGAGCGTGCCGCCCAGCGAGCTCGAACGCTTCCAGTAAAGTCCGAACGCCAGCGGCACGAAGCAGCACACGAGCGTGACCTTGTATGCGCTCTCGACCATATGGAAGATCGACGCCGTGGAATTCAGCGCGTACACCAGCACCAGCGCCGTGAAACAGAGCACGACGATACGCATCAGTCGCAGCAGGTGCTTGTCGTCGATACGACCGCGCAGCATCGGGCGGACGATGTTCTCCGCGAACGTCACCGACGGCGCCAGCAGCGTGGCCGACGCGCAACTCTTGATGGCCGAGAGGAGCGCGCCGAAGAACATCACTTGCGCCACGATCGGCACACTAGTGAGCACCAACTGCGGCAGAATCTGTTGCGGATCGGTGCCGATGTACTTCTGCACCATCGACGGAGCGATCAGCAGGGCCGAGTAGGCCAGGAAGATCGGGATGAACGTGAAGAAGAAGTACAGCACGCCGCCCGTGACCGAACCGGCGACCGCCACATTTTCCGACTTGGACGACATCACGCGCTGGAACACGTCCTGTTGCGGAATCGAGCCGAACATCATGGTAATGCCCGCGGCAATGAACGCCAGCACTTCCGTTGGGTTCAATTCCGGCAGGAACGCGAACTTGCCGGCCTCCGCCGCGTGCGCGATCACCGCGCTCGCCCCACCCGGCACCATGCCGGAGACCTGCACGGCGATGTACACAAGCCCCACGACGATGATGATCATCTGGATGAAGTCGGTCACCGCCACCGAGATCATGCCGCCGAGCAGTGTGTATGCCAGCACCGAGACCGCGCCGATGACCATGCCCATGGGCTCGGACATTGCGCCACCAGACACCGCGTGAAAGACGAGTCCCAGCGCCTTGATCTGCGCGCCGACCCAGCCGAGGTACGAGATCACGATGGCGATACTCGTCACCACTTCGACCGTCCGGTTGTACCTGAGCTTGTAGAAGTCGCCGATCGTCATGAGGTTCATGCGATACAGCTTGCGGGCGAAGAACATGCCGACGAGCACCAGGCACATCGACGAACCGACCGGATCCGAGACCACGCCGCGCAGCCCTTCGCCGAGGAAGGTGGCGGGAATGCCGAGCACCGCTTCGGAGCCGAACCAGGTGGCGAAGACCACGGCGATGACCATGCCGTAGGGCAGGCGGCGGCCGGCCACGGTGAAATCCTTGGTATTGCGGACCTTGAGGGCGGCCAACAGCCCGATGGCCACTGAAATGACCCAATACAGTATGACAAACCAGATCAGCATAACGCGGCCCCCGCCAATCCCCGGGGCGTCGGTCATGGCGCGGCGGCGTCAGTCTTGCGCCCGGTCCGGCCTCAAAAGGCCGCCGCGCAAGCGAACGATACCGCGCCTTGGGCCGCAGCCTTCAGGGCAACAAAAAATCAGGTCGTGCATGACGGGGCCGATGCGACGGAGCGCCTTTGTCTGCCCGCTTTTGCCACCTGTCGAAAAAATTTCGGCCGATTATAGCGGCGCGAGCGTCACGCGGGGAGGAAAAATCACGACAGCCCGTTCGATGACGGCAAATATCGGGAATTGCCCAGCGTCTGGGGTGACGTTGCATGCTGATGGTACAAGTGGGTCATGACTGCCGGCACGGCAAAACAGGGGCTATACGCTCAGCGCCGGCGCCAGATCATCCAGTGTTCGGCCCCGGCGAAGACCGGCACCGAGTCGTCGACCCGCCGGTCCACCTCGCAGACGAAGTCCTGACCGAGCAGCGCATCGAGGGCGTCCGGCGCGATGCCGAACGGCGGGCCCTTCAGCGTTTCCTTGAGGAAGAAAAATCCGGCCAGACGTCCACCTTGGGGCAGCAGTTGCGCCATCCGGCGTGCGTAGTCCTGCCAGAGGGTGCGGGGCAAGGCGCAGAGAAACGCGCGCTCGTAGACCACCTCGAGCGCGAACGGCGGCGTATAGGTGAAGAAATCGGCCTGTTCCACGAGCGCCGCGTGTGGACCGAGCCGCGCCTTGGCCGACGCGACGGCGGTCGCCGAGAAGTCGATGGCCCGCACCGGCCAGCCTTGCGTGTCGAGCCACGCGGCCTCGTACGCCGAGCCGCAGCCCGGGATCAGCGTGGCCCGGGGCGCTCCCTCGCCTGCTACGAAGTCGCGCAGCGCCTTGGGCACCCCGGCCGCGTCCCAAGGCATGAAGGCACTTGCGAAGCGCTCGTCCCAGAATTCCGCGCGCGACGGATCGCGATGGGAGAACGACGGGACGGCGGGCGCGGCGGGCGCACCGCCCGTCGTCGGGCGGTCATCCTCGCGAGGGGCAGCGAATGCGACGTGAGATGGTCGGACGATGGGCACCGTGGGCTCCTCTATTTTCAGAATCCGCCGTAGAGCCAGACAAACGCCGTCAACACGCCGATGGCGACGCCGCCCACCAGACAGAACGCGCCCGTCAGCAGCCGATTCGTGCGGCGCTGCTCCTGAAGTAACGCGAGCAGCACGGTGTCATCCTGCGGACGCGCGTGCGCGGCGAGCGCCTGGTGGATGAGCCGCGGCAGCTGCGGCATCGTCTTGCTCCACTGCGGCACTTCGGCCTTCAGCCGTTCAAGCCAGCCGCGCGGGCCAATCTGCTCGGCCATCCACCGTTCGAGGAACGGCTTGGCCGTCTTCCACAAATCCAGATCCGGGTCGAGCTGACGGCCGAGGCCTTCGATATTGAGCAGCGTCTTTTGCAGCAACACGAGCTGCGGCTGGATTTCGACGTTGAAGCGACGCGACGTCTGGAACAGGCGCATGAGCACGAGTCCGAGCGAAATCTCCTTGAGCGGGCGGTCGAAGTAAGGCTCGCAGACGGCGCGAATCGCCCCTTCGAGTTCTTCCACGCGCGTGTCGGCCGGCACCCAGCCCGACTCCAGGTGCAGCGACGCCACCCGGTGGTAGTCGCGACGGAAGAACGCGAGGAAGTTCTGCGCGAGGTAGTTCTTGTCGAACTCGGACAACGCGCCGACGATGCCGCAGTCGAGTGCGATGTACCGGCCGAACGTTGCAGGGTCGAGGCTGACCAGGATATTGCCCGGATGCATGTCGGCGTGGAAGAAGCCGTCGCGCAGGAACTGCGTGAAGAAGATCTCGACGCCCTCGCGCGCGAGCTTCTTGAGGTCGACGCCCGCCTCGCGCAGCACATCGATCTGGCTGATGGGCACGCCGTGCATGCGCTCCATCACGAGGACCGAGCTGGAGCTGAATTCCCAATAAATCTCGGGCACCATCAGCATGCCCGAATCGATGAAGTTGCGGCGAAGTTGCGCGGCGTTGGCGGCTTCGCGCATCAGGTCCAGTTCGTCGTGCAGATACTTGTCGAATTCCGCGACCACTTCACGCGGCTTGAGCCGCTTGCCGTCCGGCCACAACCGTTCGACCCAACCGGCTAGATCGCGCATGAGCGCAAGATCGCTGTCGATCACGTTGAGCATATTCGGTCGGAGGACCTTGACCGCGACTTGCTTGCCGGCGTGCTCACCGTCGCGAACCCGGGCGAAGTGCACCTGCGCGATCGATGCGCTCGCGACCGGGGTGCGCTCGAATTCCACGAAGGCTTCTTCGAGCGGATGGCCCAGCGACTTCTCGATGCTCGCACGCGAAACCGCCGGATCGAACGGGGGCACCTGATCCTGGAGACGCGCCAGTTCCTGCGCGATATCGGGCGGCATCAGATCGCGGCGCGTCGAGAGTACCTGCCCGAACTTCACGAAAATCGGCCCCAGCGATTCGAGCGCGAGGCGCAGGCGTTCGCCGCGCGGCGCTTTGAGCCCACGGCGTCCGAACGACAACACGCGCAGCAGCCCGCGTGCGGCGGGATGGGGAATGCTCGACAGCACCAGTTCGTCGAGCCCGTATCGGTAGCTGACGAAAAAGATCTTGATCAGACGCAGAAGGCGCATCGTTCAGCGACCTCCAAGGGGGCGGGATACCGCGGCGGCTGCCCCGTCGCGCCCGGCCGTCTGGCGTTCGAGCTTCTCCAGGCGCTTTTCCAGCCGCGCGAGATCGTCGCGCAGCGTGCCGATGCCGCTGCGCATCGCATCGAGGCGCCCACGCCCGACCAGCAGCGGGTTCTCTTCCACGAGGTAATCGGCGAGCGAGCGCGCCAGCGTGCCGCCGGTGCGGCGTGCGCCGGCCACCGCTGCCTTGCCCGTTTCGGTCACCCGGTGCGCCGCGGCGTCGCCGATCACCTTGCTCAGGTCTTCGGCCACCTCCCAGCGCAGATGCTGGGCCAGATAGGAGACCGTATTGGCAAACTCGGCATCGCCTTCGATCTTGACGTGTCGCATGACGGCCGCCTGACCACCGCCCGCGAAATCGGCGAGCGCCGCCGGCGGCACCGCGATGCTGACGTCGCAAGACAGGTTGGCATCGGCGGCGACCAGATAGCCGTCGTCGCCCACGCGCAGACGCAGGTCGATGGCCGACATGGCCAGCCGGGCAGACGCCCCGATGTGATGGCGCAGACGGTCTCGCGCCCACGGTTCGCGGGCAAGCAAGTGGTTCACAGTGGCGGCAAAGGCTTTGGCGGCTACGGTCATGAGCTTGGCGGCCGGCCGACGATGAGCGCCGGTCGTACCGAAAGACGCCGCCCGGCAACGATCGGCGGACGGCAAAAACAAAAGAGCCCGCGCTTCAGACGCGGGCTCTCATTGTAAGGCAGGTTACGGCAAAACCGTCGTGCGCTTAGCTAGCCTGTTGAATCCCGGCGAGCACCCAGCCGCCGCTACCGGTCACCGGCTTGGTCAGGTTCCATACTTCGTTGAACGGCTCAGCCGCGGCACCCTCGGCTTCGCGGATCAGGCCCGAGAAACGAACGCTTGCCACATACTCGACGGCCGATTCCTCGATGCCGAGCAGTTCGGCGTTGAGTTGCACGACGTCCGTGCGGTTGGCCGACTTGCCGCGCTCTTCGAGGTCCATCTTGATTTCCGCGAACATCTGCGGCGTGGTGAACTCGTTGATATCGGCCTGATCACCTTTGTCCCAGGCGGCTTGCAGACGGTTGAAGTACACCTTGGCACTGCGCAGGAAACCGTCGACATCGAAGCCGGCCGGCACGCCGAACGGGGCGGCTGCGGCAGCGGCACCCGCAGCGGCGGGCACGCCCGACAGCGACGGCTGGGCCGACGACGCCGGTTGTGCCGGTTGTGCCGGTTGTTGCGACTGGCTGTCCCACGACTGGCGCAGCGTGTTGTTCGACGCGTCGTTACCCGCGCCAGCGTATGCCGGCGTCTGGGACTGCGACTTATTGCCGCGGAAACGACGGATCAGCCACATCACGGCGAAGGCGATCAGCGCAATCATGATGACGTTGGCCATCATGCTGGCGAACGCGCCGCCCAGGCCGAAGTGCGAAAGCAGGGCCGCGATCCCGAGACCGGCCGCCAGACCGGCGATCGGGCCGAGCCAGCGATTGGCCGGCTTGGCGGCAGCCGCGGCCCCTGCGGCACCGGCCCCTGCAGCCGCCGGTGCGGCTTGCTGCGGTGCGGTGCCCGGCGTGGCTTGCGTCGGTTGTTGCGGCGCTTGCTGGCGCTGCGTCACGGTGCTGGACTGCTTGCCGATGCTCCGGCCGCCGCCAACGCGTTTGGCATCGGCGTCCGCGATCGTCATGCCGACCGCCACTACGCCGGCCACCACGCCCAACAACAGCTTGTTTTTCAGGAACTGGAACATCGTTCTGGTCTCTCCGTGGAGTTTATAGGTTGCTGTCTACTGACAGGCGTCAACCGGAATGGTTCAGCACTTTTTTACGTACCGAAACCAAATGAGGCGACGGCCGATTCTGCCACAGCAGAATTAGCTTGTTCTTAGAGAAACGCCCCGGCGCGGTTTTTTTCCGCAGTCCGGGGCGCTGGGGTGCGTCAGGTAAGTGAGTGCGGACTCAGAATTTGCGTCCGATATGCAGCGCGACGACCCCTGCGGTCAGGTTGTGATATTCCACACGTTCGAGACCGGCCTGTTCCATCAGGGACTTGAGCGTTTCCTGGTCCGGGTGCATGCGAATCGACTCGGCCAGATAGCGGTAGCTGTCGGCGTCGCCCGCAATGCGCGAACCGAGCCACGGCAGCACCTTGAACGAATAGGTGTCGTACGCCTTTTCGAGCGGCTGCCAAACCTTCGAGAACTCCAGCACCATGACCTTGCCGCCCGGCTTGATCACGCGGCGCATTTCGGCGAGCGCGGCGTCCTTGTGCGTCATGTTGCGCAGGCCAAACGCCACGGTGACCACATCGAAATAGTTCGACGGGAACGGCAGCTTTTCGGCGTCGCACAGCAGGGCCGGGGTGACGATACCCGCGTCGAGCAGGCGGTCGCGCCCCACGCGCAGCATCGATTCGTTGATGTCGGTGAGCCAGACTTCGCCGGTCGGGCCGGCCGCGCGCGCAAACGCCTTCGAGAGGTCGCCCGTGCCGCCCGCGATGTCGAGCACCTTGAAGCCGGGGCGCACGGCGGCGCGTCCGATCGTGAAGGCTTTCCAGATCCGGTGCAGTCCGCCCGACATCAGGTCGTTCATGACGTCGTACTTGCTCGCGACCGAATGGAACACCTCGGCGACCTTGCCGGCCTTTTCCTTCTCGTCGACGGTTTCATAACCGAAGTGGGTCTGTTCGCCCATTGCAATCTCCCAAATTCATGTAGGCGGGCGCCACACGCACGTGCGCACCGCCGGGGCCTCAATGGTGGTGGCAGCCACCCGCAGCCGGCGACGACATCGGCGTGTCGCGACCGACACCCGCTGCCGCGAGCTTGTCCAGGTATTCCTGCCACAGCGCGCTCTGACGCACGCACAGCTCGTAGAGGTAATCCCACGAATAGATGCCGGTATCGTGTCCGTCCGAAAACACGGGGCGCACCGCGTAGTTGCCGATCGGCTCGAGGCCGTTCAGTTCGACATCGCGCTTGCCGGTTTGCAGCGTCTCCTGCCCCGGGCCGTGGCCGCGCACTTCCGCCGACGGCGAGAGTACGCGCAGGAATTCGAACGGCAGGCGGTAGTGTGTTCCGTCCTCGTAGCCCAGTTCCAGCACCTTCGATGTGCGATGCAGCGTCAAGGAAACGGGAATCGGCGTGTCTTTCTCAAGCCCAGCCATGGTCTTGCTCCAGAATAATCGGTCGGTGCGCCGACATGCGACACATCGGCCGGCAGTATAGCCGCTCAGGCCTCAACGGTCATGCCGGCCACGCGGGGAGACGATTCAATTCCGCCACCAGGGCACCGCGCAGGGCGGGTGTCCAGGCGGCGCGCTCGGCGAGCACCGCCGCCGGCACCTCGCGTTGCGGCGCGCTCCAGACCGAGCCGGGAAAGTGAACGTCGTCGCGATATCGCGGAATCACGTGCCAGTGCACGTGCGGCACCATGTTGCCCAGACTCGCCACGTTGATCTTGTGCGGCGACATGACCGTGCGCTGGGCTGTCTCGACGGCGAACACGGCGCGCATCACATGCTCGCGCGCCGCCGCGGGCAGATCGCTCATTTCGGCGACGTGGGCATGCCAGATCACCCGAGCGAAGCCCGGGTAGCCGTTCTCGTTCGCCAGCACCACGCGCAGTACCGGGTCGCGCCATACGACGTCGCCGCTCTCTCCGGTGCAAAACGGACATTCCATCATGATTCTTCCCTCGTTTGCCCTGCCCTCGCCGTGTGCGCCGCAGACGGTTCAGGTCAGTGCTGTCAGTGCTCTCATCGCTTGTTGCGCTTGTAACGTTTGCCGGTGGCCGGGTCGACCGGGCCGAGCGCAAGTTCGGCGAAGTCGATCTCGCCGATCAGTTCGCGCAGCGTCTCGTCGTTGATTCGGTGCGCCATGCGCAGACGCGACAGTTCCCCGCGCTCGGCCTGCAGGGCGGCAGCGCGCAGCCGGCGTTCGACTTCGACCTCACGCACCGCGCGCACGCGCATCTCGTCGTCGGTAGCGTTCGATGCATTGAGCGTGCGGCGATACCGCCCCATCACCCGCGCGGCCGCTTCGGCGCATACGGCAGTGTCGAGTTCGTCGCCCGACTTCGCAATGACTTTTTGCAGCGATTCGACAGTGCGAATCGCTGCCTCCGACGCCGCGAGGCGCGCCTCGCCCATCTCACGATTGCGCGGGTCCTCGACCGGCCAGCGCACGCCACGCAGCAGGAACGGCAAACCGAGGCTGCCGCCGATAAGCGAGAGCAGAATCACGCCAGCGGCCAGGAAAATCAGCAGATCGCGCCCCGGAAACGGCGCGCCGCCCGGCAGGGCCAGCGGCACCGAGAGCGCACCGGCCAGCGTCACGGCGCCGCGCACGCCCGAGAGGGCCGTCACGCCAGTGAAGCGCATGCCGGGCTTCATTGTGATTTCGCCACGTCGCATACCGAGAAAATACATCACGCGCCACGCCACCCACACCCAGCAGAAGCGCAGCACGATGAGCACCGCCGAAATCGCGCCGACGTATCCCAACAGTTGGCCGAGATTGAGCAGCGTTCCCCAATGCGGCTGACCCGGCTGCAGCGCCGCGCGCACGATGTCCGGCAATTGCAGGCCGAGCAGCACGAACACCGCGCCATTGAACACGAATTCGAGCATCGACCACACCCCGTTACCGAGAATACGGGTGGCGGTGCGGGTATTGAGCAAATCGGTCGAGCTGACCGTCATGCCGGCGGCCACGGCCGCGAGAATGCCCGAGAAGCCGAAATGTTCGGCCAGCAGATAGGCGGCGAACGGCATGAGCAACAGCAACAGCACGACCGTCGCCGGCTCTTCGGTGGACGCCGCCATCACGCGGCGATGGAACTGCGTGAACAGCCACGTCACGGCCCAGCCGGCGAGCAGGCCGCCCAGCGCGATGACGAAAAACGAGAATGTGGCGTTGCCGATCGAAAAGAGTCCCGTCGTCGCGGCCACGATGGCGAACTTGAACGCGACCAGGCCCGATGCGTCGTTCATCATCGCCTCGCCTTCGAGCACGTGCATGAGCCGCGTGGGCATCTTCAGGCGTCCGGTAAGAGCGGAGACGGCCACGGCATCGGTTGGCGAGAGCACGCCGCCGAGCGCGAACGCCACGGCGAGCGGAATCGACGGAATCATCCAGTGGATGAAATAGCCCACGCCGAGCACCGTGAAGATCACCAGGCCGAGCGCCATCGCGACGATCGGCACGCGCAGGTGCCAGAACTCGCGTTTGGGCATGCGCCAGCCGTCGGCGAAGAGCAGCGGCGGGATGAACAGCAGGAAGAAAATCTCGGGGTCGAGATCGATGTGCAGCCCCGCGCCCGGAAAAGCGAGCGCGGCGCCCACAGCGATCTGAACGAGCGGCACCGGCAGAAACTTGACGTAGCTGACCAGCACGCCGGTCAGCGCCACCACAAACAGCAGGATCAGCGCGGTGAAGACTACGTCCACGCCGCCTCCGTTGGCCGTCGGTCAGGCATCGGCCGCGCCCCCGAGCGGGCCATCAGACCAGCACGCGTTCGATGCCGCCGTGGTTCGCATCCTTGACATAGTCCACCAGCCACTCGTCGCCCAGCACATGCTTGGCGATTTCCACGACGATATAGTCCGCCGTGATGTCGGCGTCGTCGTTATAGCGCGACAGCCCTTGCAGGCACGACGGGCAGCTCGTCAGAATCTTGACGTCCTCGACCTTGCCGTCCGCGCGCAGCTTCGCCGCGCCCTTGCGCATCTCCTCTTCCTTGCGGAAGCGGATCTGCGTCGAGATGTCCGGACGGGTGACCGCCAACGTGCCCGACTCACCGCAGCACCGATCGTTCTTCTCGATCTTGTAGCCGTCGTGCTCGCTGCCCATCAACTGATTCACGAGCTTGACCGGATCCATCGTCTTGATCGGCGTGTGGCACGGGTCGTGATACATGTAGCGCGTACCGTTCACGCCTTCGAGCTTCACATCCTTCTCGAGCAGGTATTCGTGGATGTCGACGATACGGCAGCCCGGGAATATCTTCTCGAATTCATAGCCGGCGAGCTGATCGTAGCAAGTGCCGCACGACACGACCACGGTCTTGATATCGAGATAGTTCAGCGTGTTCGCCATGCGGTGGAACAGCACGCGATTGTCCGTCACGATCTTCTCGGCCTTCTCGCCCTGCCCCGAGCCGCGCTGCGGATAGCCGCAGCACAGATAGCCCGGCGGCAGCACCGTCTGCACGCCCACGTGCCAGAGCATCGCCTGCGTGGCGAGTCCGACCTGCGAGAACAGACGCTCCGAGCCGCAGCCCGGGAAATAGAACACCGCTTCCGAATCGACCGTGGTCGTCTTCGGATTGCGAATGATCGGCACCACCTTGTTGTCTTCAATGTCGAGCAGTGCGCGCGCCGTCTTCTTCGGCAGGTTGCCCGGCATCTTCTTGTTGACGAAGTGGATCACTTCCTCGCGCAGCGGCGGCTTGCCCACCGTCGAGGGCGGGCGTGCCGTTTGCTTCTTCGCGAGCTTCTTGAAGATGTCCGCGCCGAAACGCTGCGCCTTGTAACCCCAGTCGATCATCACCTTGCGGGTGATGTTGATCGTCTCCGGGTTCGTCGCGTTCAGGAAGAACATGCCGGCGGCCGCGCCCGGATTGAACTTCTTCTTGCCCATCTTGCGCAGCAGGTTGCGCATGTTCATCGTCACGTCGCCGAAGTCGATCTTCACCGGGCACGGCGTCACGCACTTGTGGCAGACCGTGCAGTGATCGGCCACGTCATTGAACTCATCCCAGTGCTTGATCGACACACCGCGACGCGTCTGCTCTTCGTACAGGAACGCCTCGATGAGCAGCGACGTCGCGAGAATCTTGTTGCGCGGGCTGTAAAGCAGGTTCGCGCGCGGCACGTGCGTGGCGCACACCGGCTTGCACTTGCCGCAGCGCAGGCAGTCCTTCACGCTGTCGGCGATCGCGCCGATATCCGACTGCCGCATGATCAGCGACTCATACCCCATCAGCCCGAAGCTGGGCGTATAGGCATTGCGCAGGTCGGCGGGCAGGTCGGGCAGGTCGAGCAGCTTGCCCTTGTTGAAGCGCCCTTCCGGATCCACACGTTGCTTGTACGCGCGGAATTCGCCGATCTCGGCTTCCGTCAGGAACTCCAGCTTGGTGATGCCGATACCGTGTTCGCCCGAGATCACGCCATCGAGCGAACGCGCGATGGCCATGATGCGTGCCACCGCCTTGTGCGCATCCTGGAGCATCTCGTAGTTATCCGAGTTCACCGGGATGTTCGTGTGCACATTGCCGTCGCCCGCGTGCATGTGCAGGGCGACGAACACGCGGCCGTGCAGCACGCGCTTGTGAATCGCTTGCGCTTCCTCCAGGATCGGCTTGAACTCCCCGCCCGAGAAAATCTTGCGCAGTTCCCCGCGGATCTCCTGCTTCCACGACACGCGCACCGTACGATCCTGCAGCAGGTCGATGAGACGGGTTTGCGGTTGCTTGTTCAGCCGATCATTGAGCGCCACGTTGAGGTCGCGAACGCCATGACGGTTGAGCAGCGGAATCGCCTCGGCCAGCGGCAGTTCGAAATGATCGCGCAGGAACACCCAGCGCGCGCGCACATCGCGCAGCAGCGTGAGTGCCGTTTGCACACGATCTTCCAGCAGTTCGGCCGACGGAATCTCGTTGGCGTCGTCTGTCTTGCCCAGCGGCAGATTGCCGGCGTCGAAAAACGCTTCGAGCGCGTCGACCAGTTGCAGCTTGTTCTTGAGCGACAACTCGATGTTGATGCGTTCGATGTGATCCGTGTACTCGCCCATGCGCGGCAGCGGGATCACCACGTCTTCATTGATCTTGAAGGCATTGGTGTGGCGCGCGATGGCGGCGGTACGCGAGCGGTCGAGCCAGAACTTCTTGCGGGCTTCGGCCGACACCGCGACGAAACCTTCGCCGCTCTTGCCGTTGGCCATGCGAATGACTTCCGACGTCGCCTGAGCGACGGCGTTGTCGTCGTCGCCAACGATATCGCCGATCAGCACCATCTTCGGGAACGCATTGCGCTTCGACTTCGTGGCATAGCCCACGGCGCGCAGATAGCGTTCGTCCAGATGCTCCAGGCCAGCCAGAATCGCGCCGCCGGCAGCCGTCTGCGCGAACATATAGTCCTTGATCTCGACGATGCTCGGAATCGCTTCCTTCGCCTGGCCGAAGAACTCCAGACACACCGTGCGCGTGTGCGCGGGCATCTTGTGCAGAATCCAGCGCGCGCTCGTGATCAGACCATCGCAGCCTTCCTTCTGAATGCCCGGCAGACCGGCGAGGAACTTGTCCGTCACATCCTTGCCGAGCCCTTCCTTACGGAAACGCTTGCCTTCGATGTCCAGTTTTTCCGTCTTGAGCAGCACGGCGCCCGGCGCGTAATTGCCGTCGAACCACGTCAACTCGAAGCGTGCGACCGGAATGTCGTGAATCTTGCCGAGATTGTGATCGAGACGGGTGACCTCGAGCCAATTGCCCTGCGGGTCGACCATGCGCCACCACGCGAGGTTATCGAGCGCGGTGCCCCACAGCACGGCCTTCTTGCCGCCGGCGTTCATCGCCACGTTGCCACCGATGCACGATGCGTCGATCGACGTCGGGTCGACCGCGAACACCAGACCGGCACGCTCGGCGGCCTCGGCGACACGACGCGTCACCACCCCGGCGCCCGAAAAAATCGTCGGCACCGGCTGGTCAACGCCCGGCAGCGCCGAGTACTCGACCTCATCGAGCTGCTCAAGCTTTTCCGTATTGATCACGGCCGAGAACGGCGTGAGCGGAATCGCGCCCCCCGTGTAGCCGGTGCCGCCTCCGCGCGGAATGACCGTCAGTCCCAACTCGAAGCACCCCTTCACCAGCGCCGCCATTTCGGCTTCGCTATCCGGGGTGAGCACGACGAACGGATACTCCACGCGCCAGTCCGTCGCGTCCGTCACATGCGAGACGCGCGACAGACCGTCGAACTTGATGTTGTCGTGCGCGGTCGTGCGGCCCAGCACCTTCTTCGCGCGACGGCGCAGCTCGGCCATCTTCGCGAACTCCTCGGCGAAGTCCGCCACGGCGCGGCGTGCCGCCACCTCCAGTTGCTCCACACGGGCGGCGCGTTCGCGGCCGTTCGCATCGGCGTTCGCGGCCACATCCGCGCGGCGACGCTTGTCGATCTCGTTCAGACGGTGGTCCAGCGCGTCGATCAACAGCTTGCGGCGCTTCGGATTGTCGAGCAGGTCGTCCTGCAGATACGGATTGCGGCGAACCACCCAGATATCGCCGAGTACCTCGTAGAGCATGCGGGCCGAGCGGCCGGTGCGGCGCTCTGCGCGGAGTTCGTCGAGGATGTGCCAGGCGTCGGCGCCCAGCAGGCGCATCACGATCTCGCGGTCCGAAAACGACGTGTAGTTATAGGGGATCTCACGCAGTCGCGGCGGCTGGGCGGCGACCGCATGCTTGGCGTCGTGCGGCTCGAAGGCGGGCAAGGGTGCGTTCATCTTGTCGGGCTCGTCAATGCGGCGGTGCATCCGCCGTCGGCGTTCGTCTCGCGAGACGCGCCGAAAGTCAAAATCGGGTAAGCGCAATGGATGCCGGCGGCGGGCGCAATGGATGCGCGCGGGCCGGCAACAGACGATCTGCGGTCAACGAGATCGACGACTGCCGTGCGAAGACGTCGATGACGAATCGTGTCCGATCATCGCGTAGAAACACAGGGGGGTGAGGCAGTTCGTGCGCATGCCCAGATCTTTCTTCCGGCTTGGGAACAGGTTGGTAGGGGAATGTAGCCAGAATTGTACTTCATTGCACCGCAACACGTCGGCGCCGCGCCGAATTCGCCGCGAGGCGCGAGATTCCCCTCCTTCCCGACGCTCCGGCGCGTTCACTGCCGCGTTGACCGCCCCTACACGAGCGCCGGTCCCTTCATATTCCCGCCATATCGCCGCCATTCCTGCCGGCCGCTATATCCGAATCGATACAACGACTTATGACACACGCCTGCGCTGAAACTTTCACCAAATGGGAGTATGTTTTGCCGATCCCCGGTCTCTCCACCCGTCAAGAGGTGTCTCTATGGTCTCGTTTCAACTGAACGGCCGTGCCGTGCAGGTCGATGTCGACCCGGCCACTCCCCTGCTCTGGACCCTGCGCGACGCGCTCAACATGACCGGCACCAAGTTCGGTTGCGGCATGGCGCTGTGCGGCGCGTGCACCGTGCATCTCGACGGTGCGCCCATCCGAAGCTGCATTACCCCGGTCTCCGCCGTCGCGGGAAAAGCCATCACCACCATTGAAAACGTCGGGGCGGACGCCGTCGGGCGTGCTGTGCAGAACGCCTGGGTGAAGCACGACGTGCCCCAGTGCGGCTACTGCCAGAGCGGCCAGATCATGTCCGCCACGGCGTTGCTGCGCGAGAACAAACAGCCCAACGACGAACAGATCGACGCCGCCATGTCCGGCAATATCTGCCGTTGCGGCACCTACGCCCGCATTCGTGCGGCGATCAAAGACGCTGCGGCGTCGCTGGCCTGAGGCGAGGAGATACCCATGCGTGAACTTCGCTTTTCCCCGCGCCCTGGCGTCGCCGTGGGCGACTTCGCCGGCCTGACGCGCCGAGTATTTCTCAAGACCTCAGCGCTTGCGGCCGGTGGCCTCATGCTCGAAATGTCGCTGCCCGGCGCCATGCGAGCAGCCAGCGCCCAGGGCGCGGCCGCCACGCCCGTCGTGCCCTCGGCCTTCGTGCGCATTGCCCCGGACGACACCGTCACCATCCAGGTCAACCGCCTCGATTTCGGACAAGGCGTGCAGACGGCGCTGCCCATGCTCGTCGCCGAAGAACTCGATTGCGACTGGGCCAAAGTGCGCAGCGAGCTGGCGCCGGCGGCCGACGTCTACAAAGACCCCGTGTTCGGCATCCAGATGACGGGGGGCTCGGGCTCCGTCGCGCATTCGTGGCTGCAATACCGGCGCATTGGCGCATCTGCGCGGGCCATGCTCGTCGCGGCCGCGGCGCAGCAGTGGAAAGTGCCGGCGGCGCAGTTGCGTACCGAGAACGGCGTCGTGCTCGGCCCGAACGGCCAGCGCGCCACTTACGGCAGTCTTGCCGCGCGCGCGCAGGCGCAGCCGGTGCCGGCCGATGTCGCGCTCAAGGAACCTTCGGCGTTCCGCCTGCTTGGCAAGCCGACGGGACGGCTCGACGCGCGGGCCAAGTCCATGGGCGTGCCGATGTACGGCATGGACTTCAAGCTGCCGAACCTGAAAGTTGCTGTCGTTGCTCGCCCGCCCGTGTTCGGTGCCAAAGTGAAGCAGTTCGACGCCAAAGCTGCGAGGGCGGTCAAGGGCGTGCGCGATGTCCTTGAGATCCCGGACGACCGAGGCGGCACCGCCGTGGCCGTCATTGCCGATGGCTACTGGCAGGCCAAGACCGGGCACGACGCGCTCAAGGCCACGTGGGACACGACGGGCGTCGAGCATGTCGACACGACTGCGCAACTGGCCAAATACGTGGAAACGGCCAAGACCCCGGGCACGGTCGCGATCGACGCGGACATCTCCAAGCTCAAGGGTGCGCCCAAGACCCTCGTTGCCGAATACCACTTCCCGTACCTGGCGCATGCGCCGATGGAGCCGCTCAACTGCACCGTGCAGCTTTCCGACAAGGGCGCGCAAGTGTGGACCGGCACGCAGTTCCAGACCGTCGACCAGGCCGCCATTGCGCGCACGCTCGACCTCAAGCCCGAGCAGGTCAAACTGCACACACTCATGGCGGGCGGCGGATTTGGCCGCCGCGCGGTCCCGACGTCCGACTATGGCGTCGAGGCGGCCCAGGTGGCGAAAGCGTGGCGGCGTGCGGGGCATCGTGAGCCGGTGAAAGTGATCTGGAGCCGGGAAGACGACATCCGTGGCGGCTACTACCGTCCGATGTACGTCCATCGTGCAGAGATCGGCCTGGATGCCAAGGGCAACGTGCTGGCGTGGGATCACACCATCGTGGGTCAGTCGATTTTGCAGGGCACGCCGTTCGAAAAGATGATGGTCAAGAACGGCATCGACGGCACCAGCGTCGAGGGCATTGCGGGCACCCCATATGCGGTGCCGTTGCGGCTCACCTTGCATAGTCCGCAGGTCAATGTGCCGGTGCTGTGGTGGCGGTCCGTGGGCAACACGCATACGGCGTACGTCATGGAAACATTGATAGACGAATTGTCGAAGGAAGCGGGTCAGGATCCGGTGGCGTATCGGTATGGGTTGATGGGTGACAAGCATCCACGACACCGGGAGGCGTTGGCGTTGGCGGTTGAACGTTCCGGCTATGGAAAGACGGCATTACCGTCGGGCCAGGCGTGGGGTGTGGCGGTGCATGAGTCGTTTGATTCCGTGGTGGCGTACGTTGTCGTAGCGGAGATGCGAAATGAAATGCCGCGATTGGTGAGCGTGACGGCGGGGGTGCATTGCAATTTCGCGGTCAATCCGTTGACGGTGGCGGCGCAGGTCGAGGGGGCGGCCTTGATGGGGTTGGGGATGACGATACCGGGTGCGGCGATCACGATGAAGGATGGAGAAGTTGAGCAGAGCAACTTCCATCAATACATGGTGGCGCGTTTGCCCGACATGCCGGCAATCGGTGTGCACATTGTGGGTTCGGGGGATGCCCCGACGGGGATGGGTGAGCCGGGATTGCCGCCGTTGGCGCCGGCGTATGCGAACGCGATATTTGCGTTGACGGGAAAGCGGATGCGGGCGTTGCCGTTCGACCTGACGAAGGCGTAACGGAGCAGGAGGCAAGGCGTAGCGCAAGCGCACGTCGGGCGGATTGGGTTTGGGAAAGCGTGACGGTTGGCCGGACCGGGGCCCCTTTCTGCAGCGAGTTGGGTTTATGTCTGAGAGGCGGAAAGGGGCCCCGGTCCGGCCTCTCGGGCATAGGAAGAAGGAAGCGCGGGGCAGGACCACCGGTGTGTGTGTCAGTCTAGGCGTCAGCCCGGTCGTCAGCCAATGAGCAGGTGTTTAAAGGGCGCAAAGATGCCGTGCCAAAACGACTCGGGCACGCGCAGCATCAGAAACGTGACGGCGACATAGCGAAGCGTCTTGCCGACGGCGATAAAGAAGAGGCATTCGCGCCAGGACAGTCGGAGCCATCCGGCGAGGGTACAGAGCGGGTCGCCGATCACGGGAAGCCAGGAGAGCAGGAGCAGGGGTGGGCCGAAGCGGCGCATCCAGCGGTGATAGCGCTCGTTCATCGGGGCTTGTCCGTTGGGGCGCTTCGTGCTGGCGGGCTCTGGCATCGGGCCGCCCGCGAGTGCGGCGGTACGGGCGTGTGCGCGTCGGCGGGCTTTCAGGCGAACGAAGCCGCGGCGAGCGGCGAAGCCCATCCACCAGTCGAGCATGCCACCAGCGGTATTGCCTATGCTGGCCACAGCGATGGCGGTCCAGAGCATATCTGGATTGAGCGTCACGTAGCCGAACAGCGCGGGCTCCGAGCCCATGGGCAGAAGTGTGGCCGACAGAAACGACACCAGGAAAATGGCCGGCAAGCCGACGCCGGGCAGGGCCAGCACGCCGAGCAGCCAGGTGATGAACGACTCCATGCAACTCCGGGAAAAGACAAAAACGACCGAAAAAATGGCGGTAACCCTGCCACCATGACCGACCGGACGGTCGGTGCATCCCGCATGAAGGGTACGCACACGCGTTTGGCAGAAACAAAGAGTCTGGCGCATAATGCACGACCATGACCCGACCCTCGACGCCGCCCGTGGCCATTCTACTGGCAGGCGGACTCGGTACCCGCTTCGATGCGGCGGGGCGCCGGAACAAGCTGCTCGCGCCGCTGCCTGGCGATCCTCTGAACCGACCCGTTGCCCTTGCCAGCGCCCACGCGCTGCTGGCCGTATTGCCGCGCGTCATCGCGGTCGTACGCCCGGACTCGGCCGAGTTGGAGAGCGTGCTGTTGCAAGCCGGTTGCGAAGTTGTCATGAGCCACGCCACTCAACGCGGCATGGGCGCAACGCTCGCCGCCGGCATCCGGTCCGGTGTCGACGAAGCGCCGCCCTCGGGGCTCGAACATCTCGACGGCTGGCTCATCGCGCTGGCCGACATGCCCTACATTCATCCGAACACCATTCGCGCGATTATCGGCGGACTCACGTCGCCCGAGGCCATCGTCGCCCCGAGTTACCAGGGACAACGCGGCCACCCGGTCGCGTTCGGTTCTGCCCTGACATCGCGCCTGAGCGCCCTCGATGGCGACATCGGCGCGCGCGACCTGTTGATTAGCGGGCACATTACGATCGTCGATGTCGACGACGCCGGAATCGTGCGCGACATCGACACCCCAGACGACCTTCGCTAGGGCGCGCACTCTCCTTTCCCGTTTTTTCCCGAGAAACCAAGCGCGACCGCCCCGGCGGACGTGCTGGTCTATCATTGTCCTTTCGTTCCTCGATGTGCCTAACCTGAAGAAGCCTTAAATCATGTCCGACGCAGCTCCCGACTATCTGAAGAAGATTCTGACCGCCAAAGTCTACGACGTCGCCAAAGAAAGCGAACTCGAACTCGCACGCACGCTCTCCATGCGTCTGCACAATCGAATTTATCTCAAGCGCGAAGACAATCAGACGGTGTTCTCCTTCAAGATTCGGGGCGCATACAACAAGATGGCCAACCTGAGCGAAGCCGACCGCGAGCGCGGCGTGCTCACCGCATCGGCGGGCAATCACGCGCAAGGCGTCGCGTACTCTGCTGCGCGCCTCGGTTGCAAGGCCGTCATCGTCATGCCCGTCACCACGCCGCAGGTGAAAGTCGAGGCCGTGAAGACCCATGGCGGGCGCGCCGTCGAAGTCGTGCTCGCGGGCGACTCCTACAGCGACGCCTACGCCCACGCGATGACATTGCAAGAAGAACGCGGCCTGACCTTCGTGCCCCCGTTCGACGACCCCGACGTCATCGCCGGCCAGGGCACCATCGCCATGGAAATTCTGCGCCAGCATCAGGGACCGCTGCATGCCATCTTCGTGCCCATCGGCGGTGGCGGCCTGGCCGCGGGCGTGGCGGCCTACGTCAAAGCCGTTCGGCCCGAGATCAAAGTCATTGGCGTGCAATCCGTCGACTCCGACGCCATGGCTCAATCGATCCACGCTGGAGAACGTGTCCTGCTGAGCGACGTCGGCCTCTTCGCCGACGGCACCGCCGTCAAATACGTCGGCGCCGAGACCTTCCGCCTGTGCGCGGCCTATCTCGACGAAGTCGTGCGCGTGGACACCGACCAACTTTGCGCCGCCATCAAAGACGTCTTCCAGGACACCCGCAGCGTGCTCGAACCGTCGGGCGCCTTGTCCGTGGCCGGGGCCAAGCTCTACACCGAGCGCGAAAAGCTCAAAGGAGAAACGCTCGTCGCGATCACCTCCGGCGCCAACATGAACTTCGACCGCCTGCGCTTCGTGGCCGAACGTGCCGAAGTCGGTGAAGCCCGCGAAGCCGTGTTCGCCGTCACCATTCCCGAAGCGCGCGGCAGCTTCAAGCGCTTCACCGAAGTGGTGGGCACCCGCAACGTGACCGAGTTCAACTACCGTATCAGCGAAGCGTCGAGCGCCCACATCTTCGTGGGTATCCAGATGCACAACCGCGACGAAGGCGAGCGCATCAAAGCCGGCTTCGAACGCCACGGGTTTCCCACGCTCGACCTGTCCAACGACGAACTCTCCAAGCAGCACATCCGCTATATGGTCGGCGGCCGCTCCGCACTCGCCAGCCATGAAGTGCTGTACCGCTTCCAGTTCCCGGAGCGTCCGGGCGCGCTGATGACATTCCTCTCGGCCATGAGCCCGAACTGGAACATCAGCCTGTTCCACTACCGGAACCAGGGGGCCGACTACAGCAATATCCTCGTGGGGATCCAGGTGCCCGACAACGAGAAGGCCGCGTTCCGCGACTTCCTCGCCACGCTCGGCTATCCTTACTGGGACGAGAGCGACAACCCGGTCTACAAGCTGTTCCTCGCTTAAGCCGGCCCGATAGACGCCGCCGCTCACCGCCTCACGACAGAAGTTTCGCTGCCACCATGCCGATCACGCTCGAGAACAAACTCGTTGTCGCGATATCCTCGCGCGCGCTGTTCGACTTCGAAGAAGAGAACCGCGTGTACGAGGCCGGGGTGGCCGGCGGCGACGACCGATCGTACCGGCAGTACCAGCTCGACCGACTCGACGTGCCCGCGCGCGTGGGCGTCGCCTTCCCGCTCGTGCAGAAGCTCCTCGCCTTCAACCAGGGCAACGAGATCGACAGCCACCGCGTGGAAGTCGTCGTCCTCTCGCGCAACGATCCCGTGAGCGGCATGCGCGTGTTTCGTTCGGCGCGTCAGGTCGACCTCAAGATCGAGCGTGGCGTCTTCACGCGCGGGCGCGATCCGTTCGGTTATCTCAACGCGCTGGGCGCGCACCTGTTCCTCTCCGCGAACGAGCGCGACGTGCGAAGTGCGCTGGTGGCGGGCTTTCCTTCCGCGCGCGTCTATCCCGACTCGGCGAAAAAAGCCGAGCTGCATCCCGACGAAATTCGTATCGCCTTCGACGGCGACGCCGTGCTCTTCTCCGACGAAGCCGAGCGGGTCTTCCAGCGCAATGGCCTCGACGCGTTCCAGCAGCACGAGACCGAACGTGCCGCGACCCCGCTGCCGCCTGGACCGTTCAAGCCGCTGTTGCAGGCCCTGCATCGCCTGCAGAGCCTGGCGGGCCACGAAGTGCCGGTCAAGATCCGCACGGCGCTGGTCACGGCGCGCTCGGCCCCGGCCCACGAGCGGGCCATCCGCACGCTGATGGACTGGAAAATCGACATCGACGAGGCGATGTTCCTGGGTGGGCTCGACAAGGGCGCGTTCCTGCGCGAATTCGAGCCCGATTTCTTCTTTGACGATCAGACACGCCACTGCGAGTCCGCCGCGCGGGTGAGCCCGACCGGACACGTGATCAGTGGCATTGCCAACCATGACCACGCCTGACCAATCTCCGCTCGGCAAGGAAGTTGCCTACACCGAGCAATACGACCCGTCCCTGCTCTTCGCGATCGCGCGTGCCCCGGCGCGCGCGGCCATCGGCGTACCCGACGTCCTGCCGTTCTTCGGCGCGGACATCTGGAACGGCTACGAACTCTCGTGGCTCAATGAAAAGGGCAAGCCGCAGATCGCGCTACTCACCGCCATGGTGCCGGCCGATTCGCCGAACATCATCGAGTCGAAATCGTTCAAGCTGTATCTCGGCTCGTTTGCCCAAACCAAACTGGCCAACGCCGATGCCGCCCGGGCGTTGATTCAGCAGGATCTGTCCGAAGCCGCGGGCGCGGCGGTACAGGTGCGTCTCGTCGAGCCGGGCGGCTTCGCCAAGCTCGAACTCGACGAACTCGACGGCCTGCTCGTCGATCGGCTCGATATCGACACGGATATCTATTCGCCGGATGCGACCTTGCTCAAGGCCGCGCAGGGCGAAGCGCCCGTGGAGGAAACCCTCGTCTCGAATCTGCTCAAGTCCAACTGCCCGGTGACAGGACAACCCGACTGGGGCAGTTTGCAGATTCGCTACGTTGGCTCGCCCATCGATCAGGAAGGGCTGCTGAAGTACGTGATTTCGTATCGGCGCCACACGGGCTTTCACGAGCAATGCGTGGAAGGCATCTTCATGGACATCCTGCGCCAATGCCGACCGACCCAGTTGGCCGTCTATGCACGCTACACGCGCCGTGGCGGACTCGATATCAACCCGTTCCGCACCAACTTCACGTTGCCGATGCCGGACAACGCCCGCACGGCTCGCCAATAAGTCGAGGGCGAAAAAAAGCGACGGGTTGATGAGGCCCGTCGCCAATCCGCGCACATCTGGAGGGACGTCAGCGCATGAAGCTGACGCGGGCCATCATCCGGCGGGCCGCGTTGCCCACGTTGGCATACTTGGGCAGACCGGCACAGCGTTGCAGCGTTTCCTTCATGGCGCGATAGGCCGCGTCGAACTGGCGCAACTCGATCAGGCACTCGCCGACGCGATACATCGGGCCTGGCGACGCCTCGTCCAACAACGCCGCCGCCATGAACAGCGACAGCGCCGCCTTGGGTTCACCCAGCCGTTGCACCGAGAGCGCCAGCGCCACCGCGTAGTCGGCTTCGAGCGGGCATGCCGACAACAGCGGCGCGAAGCACTCGATCGCCTGCGCGTAGTCGCCACGCTCGTAAGCCCCATAACCGCAGCGATAGGCGGCATCGCACTGCATCGCGTCCCATGCGCCGGGCGTTGGCATGCCCATCGCCGCCTGCTGCTTTTGCGCGTCGCGCACCACTGCGAGCGCCTCGTCGATCTCCTTGGCGATATGCTGCGACGATGGTCGATTGTCCTGGGGAATCTCGAACGTACTCACGGGCGGAATCCTCCCATCGTCGACTCGACTTGCGCCTGTTCGCTCAGCTCCATCGCTTCCCGCGCATCACGTCGCTTCGCCGCGGCGTAGCACACCTGACCGACGCCATACATCACCAGCATGCCCGCCAGGGTGCCCACGGTCCCACCGAAGCCATATCCCAGCTGTCCGACCCCGGTATCGCGAGAGGGGCTACCGACCGGCTTATTGGCCTCGACGCAGACGTAGACGGCGGCCGCGAGTCCCGCCAGTCCGAAGACGAGCGTTGCCAGCCCCGCGAGCCCACTGGTACATCCCACCGTGTTGACGTGGCTCGCGCTTTGAGAGCGCGAACGGACGTCGTCTGGCGTTGGCGGAAAATCGATCACGGCCTGTAGCGCATCGACCGCCTCGACGTCCGTCCGCGGTGCGTGCATCGTCGGCGCACTTCCGGGAATTGCTCCTAGTGTCACAGTCCACCTCCTCTTGGGTTAGGAGATTGAAGACTGCGCGCACTCGACGCCGCCCGCCATCGAAGTCAAACCGTAAACTTTGCGAAACGGGTACCGAAGTGTCCGTCAATGCATGGCCCGCATGTCGCGGTCCTTACGGATTGCGCCAAGCGTTCATCACGCCCCATCAACCCGCCCGAAAAATTCTGGCTTTCCGACGAACTCGGCCAGATAGTCCGGCAACGTCTGCGGCGGAAATCGAGGATCTGGCACGGGCGGTCGAAAGACTGTCGAGCATGGGAGGGTTCCGGTCCAAACCGGAGTTTCCGGCATATAACCCTCGTGATCCGAAAACTCGTTGCGAACCTTCGCGGCCACCTGATCGAGCGACAGCCGAAATACGGCCGTTGAATCAATTTCGTCGTCGCGAACGTCACGCAGCGTTTCCCATCGCCCGGGTAACGTCTGACGAAAGAATTCGCGCATAGCGCCCCGCTTGCTTTCACGGCCACTTATGACCTCCGGTCTCCCATGCAGAATGACTGACCTGAAATTCACCGAGTGATTCATGGGGCTATGACCAAGGACGAGTCCATCCATTAAGGTGACTGATAATGCAACGTCGCCTGATCTACAAGCATTCGCGAACCGCCCGTGTGCAGCGGAATGAAAATAGACGTGCTCCCCATTTCGCCAATAGGTCATGGGAATGATTTGAGGTAGGTCTGCTTCGATAAACGAAATGTGGCACACATAGCCCGAATCGAGAATTGCGTGAATAACTTCCGGCGCATATGATGCCCTGCACGCAATTCGCTTCACGCGATGCGCCTCGGTGGTTGGATAGATTTTTTGGATGTTTGCACTCATAAATAGTCGCGATGAATGGTTAAACTCCGCGGCAAGTACGTATCTGCCAAAGACCCGTGATTTTTTCGGCAGCTCCTCGTTACATTCCCGCCGCCATCAAATTTTTAGCTGACGACATCTAGTACGCCAAATCCTTCCAGCGCCACGGCTAACGTGCGCCTCAACCATTCAGCGTCGAGAAGAAGACCCGCGCTCCCCAGATCATGCGCATCGAGGAAATAGTTATATTCATTATAATTAATTAGTTATACAAACTACAAACTACGATATTCTTACGATTTTTGCAGAGAACAATGCTTCTCACGACAAGGTCAATCGTCGACAGGAATCGATCAGATTCGAAGCCACGCATTGTGCAAGAAAGTGGCTGGCGCCGTATATGGGATGGCTCTTAATCCGATCGACATCCCGAGAACCGACATCGGGGTACGTCCTCGGGGATTGGCATCCTGCCCGGCCGACTTCTCATTCGCGAGGAAGGAAGTGTCGAGTTACTGTGGGTGCGCCAGTGCAGGGAGGGCTCGGGCACATGGAGTCATATGGAGTCGCGCTTCGATGCGTGAACCGAAGCGGGTGATGCAACATCTTCGCCCGATGAGGCACTCGCTCAGAAGCGGTTGCACACCGCAACTCACGGGTGCCGTCAGCGTAACGGGTTTCACTCAGATGTCGGTGGGGCAACTGAACGTGGTCGGGCAGCACCACGCTTGACCGCACCGCGACGCGCCGCCGCAACCCGGGAGATGCGGGCGTGGTCTCTTGCCAGACATAACCCGGTCGGCGCCATCACGTCAGGTGATGCGCCGGCCGCTGCCCGCGCCCTCAGGCGGCAGGCTTCTTGTACGCCACGCAGTCCACTTCCACCTTGCAGTCGATCACCATGCTCGACACCACGCAAGCGCGTGCCGGGGGATGATCGCCGAAGTATTCCTTAAACACCTTGTTGAACGACGCGAAGTCGCGCGGATCGTCGAGCCACACGCCAATGCGCATTACATGCTCGGCGCCGTAGCCCGCTTCGGTGAGAATCGCCAACATGTTCCGGATGGCCTGATGCGACTGAGCAACGATGCCCCCGTCGATCACTTCGCCGTCTTTCATCGGGGTCTGGCCCGAGACGAACAGGAAGCCATCGGCTTCGGTCGCGCGCGCGAACGGCATGCGTTGCCCGCCAGTGCCCTGCCCGCCTTCCACGCCAAATCGTTTGATACTCATCATTGCTCCTTTCGACAAAACGGTTTCACTTTCACTTGTTCAAAGCACCGGCTGCGGCGTGCCGCGACGCACGAAGCGTCCGGCTCGTGCATTCTGCGTAGGAGCGCGATCCTGCCAAGCCAGCACGCCGTTGACCCACACCGCCGCAATACCGTACGCAGGCTGCATGGGATCGGTGAAGGTCGCGGCATCGGCCACGGTGGCCGGATCGAACAGCACCAGGTCGGCCCAATACCCCTCGCGCACCAGCCCCCGGTCCGTCAGACCAAAGCGCTCGGCGGAGAGTCCCGTCATCTTGTGGACGGCCTCGGCCAGCGGGAACAGCTGCTGCTCGCGGCTGTAGCGACCGAGCACACGCGGGAAGGCGCCCCACAGACGCGGATGCGGCAACGGATCGTTCGGCAGTCCGTCCGAGCCCACCACGGTCGCCGGATGCTGCAGAATGCGTCGCACGTCGTCCTCTTCCATGCAGTGATACACCGCGCCTGCCGGTTGCAGTCGTCGTGCCGCTTCCCACAGATCGACGCCCCAGTCGGCCGCGATCGTCGCGAGCAGCTTGCCGCCCTGTTCCGGATGCGGCTGCGACCACGTCACGAGGATGTCGAAGTCGTCCGTCACCTGCTTGAGGTCGAGCGTCGACGAACTGGCCGTGTACGGATAGCAGTCGCACCCGACCGGCTGGAAGCGCTGCGCTTGATCGAGCGCGTCTAGAATCTCCTTGCTGCGTCCCCAGTTATCGACGCCTGCACACTTCAGGTGCGAGACAACGACCGGCACGCGGGCATGACGGCCAATACGGAAGGCTTCATCAAGCGCTTCGAGAATCTCGGCGAACTCCGTGCGCAGGTGCGTCGCATAGAGACCGCCCGCCGCGGCGAGCGGCTCGGCGAGCGCGAGCACTTCCTCGGTCGGCGCGGCATTCGCGTTGGCGTAGGCCAGCCCCGTCGACAAGCCCAATGCGCCATGCTCGAGCGCTTCGCGCAGTTGCGCGCGCATGCCTTCGATTTCGGACTCGGTCGCGGGCCGGTCGAGGCGGTCCATATGGTTGCTGCGCAGCGCCGTGTGACCGATGAGCGCCGCTACGTTGATCGCGGGCTGCGCGGCGTCGAGCGCGGCGACGTAGGCGGCAAACGTCGGGTACTGGAACGCGTCGGCATCGCCCAGCAGGTTCATCGGATCGGGGGGATCGCCCTTGAGCGTGACCGGCGACGCGCTAATGCCACAGTTGCCGACCACGACCGTCGTCACGCCCTGCGAGAGCTTCGGCGTCATGTCCGGCGTGCGGACAACGTTCGTGTCGTCGTGTGTGTGCACGTCGATGAACCCCGGGCTCAATACCTGCCCGTCGCCGCGAATCTGCTGCGCGGCGTGCCAGCCCGCAAGCGCACCGGCGGGGGCGATCGTGTGGATACGGCCGTCGCGCAGCGCGACGTCGAAGCGCGCGTCGGTCATGGGCGCGCCGGAGCCGTCCGCCAGACGTACGTTGGTGATAAGGGTGTCGACCGTTCGGTTCGCGAGGCAGTCAGTCATGTCAGTCTCCCAGGGGCTGGCGATCGCCGCCGCCCCGATGCGTATCGAGTACGTATTTGATTCGCCGCAGCAGCGCTTGGCTCTGCGGCTTGGCGAGCAATGCCAGTTCGGTGGCCAGCACGTCCATCGCCAGCAGCATCGCGTAGCGCGAGGACGACGGCTTGAAAATGAAATCCGTTTCCAGGGCACGGATCGGCAGCACCTCGTCGGCCAACGCCGCGAGCGGCGAGCCGGTCGCCGTGATCGCCACCACCTGCGCGCCGTACTCGCGGGCGATCTCGCAGGCCGAGACCAGCTCTTGCGTGTGGCCGCTCACGGAGAAGGCGAGCACCACGTCGTCGCGCCCGAGCGTGCTGGCGACCATGCGGGCGAGCACGGCATCCTGATAGCTCGCGACCGGGCGTCCGAGCCGCACGAGCCGGTAACGCGCTTCGTCGGCCATCAGCGACGAGCCGCCGCCCATCCCGAAGGCGTACACCATGCGCGCCGACAGTAGCCGGGCCGCCGCGCGACGCGCGGTGTCCGGCTTGATGAGGCTGCGATGCAATTGCAACGTGGTCTGGATATCGTCGGCAATGCGGTCGATGGTTTCCGTCGAGCCGTCCGTCCCGCTCGCCGCGTTCGCGCCGAAAAAGCGCTGTCCGACGACGGCGGCTTGCGCCAGACGCAGCTTGAGATCGCGCACGTCGCGGCAGCCCATCGCCTTGGCGAAACGCGTCACGCTCGCCTCGCTCACGCCCGCGCGCTCGGCCAGCACGTTGATCGACACCGCTGCCGCGCCGGCGACATCGTCCAGCACCACCTGCGCGACCTTGCGTTCCGCCTGGCTGAGCGCCTCGCTGCGCTCGGCAACGCGCGTCACGATATCGAAGGTTTCGGGCATATCTCGGGTCCGCGCGGCCCCCTCGACGGTGGGCCGGGGGTGCCTCGCTGATAGGGTTGGCAATTTTTGTTACTTTATAACAAAATTGCGAAACACAGGTAATTAAAAGCTATTATAGGAGGCATCCAGCGGCCCTATCCGCATCGTCACGGAGATGATTTCCAATGAATGATACAAACTATCAGCACGGCATGATCGATACCCTCAACAAGGGTCTGGGGGCGATGGAAGTCCCGCTCGCCCCGTCCGCGACGGCCGGATTGGGATGGAATTTGCTGAACGAAGACCTGAGCCTGCCGACGGCCGTGCTCTATGAGGACAAGATCCGTCACAACCTCGCGTGGATGCAGCGCTTCGTGCATGAGTACGGCGTGAAGCTCGCCCCGCATGGCAAGACGACGATGGCGCCTAAGCTGTTCCGCCGTCAGCTCGAGGGTGGCGCGTGGGGCATCACGCTCGCTACGGCGCAGCAGACCCACGCCGCGTATCACCACGGTGTGCGACGCGTGCTCATGGCGAACCAGCTCGTCGGCAAGCGCAACATGGCGCTGATCGCCGATTTGCTGAAGGATCCCGATTTTGAATTCTTCTGTCTGGTGGACTCCGCCGCCGCGGTGGAGCATCTGGGCAAGTTCTTCCGCGCGCGTGGCCAGTCGATCCAGGTGCTCATCGAATTGGGCGTGACGGGCGGTCGCACCGGGGTGCGCGACGCCGCGCAGCAGCAGGCGGTGCTCGACGCCTTGGCGCAGTACCACGACGCCGTCAAGCTCGCGGGCGTGGAAGTCTATGAAGGCGTGCTGAGCGCCGAAGCGGATATTCGCGCGTTCCTGCAACGGGCGGTGAGCATCACGCGCGAGCTGGTGGCGGCGGGTCGCATCGAGCGCACGCCGGCGGTGCTGTCGGGTGCGGGTTCGGCCTGGTATGACGTCGTCGCGGACGAGTTCGCGCACAAGAACGTGGGCGCGCCGCTCGACGTCGTGTTGCGCCCGGGCTGCTATCTCACGCACGACGTCGGCATCTACAAGGCCGCGCAAGCGCAGATCGCCACGCGCAATCCGATCGCGAAGCAAATGCGCTCGCAATTGCAACCGGCGCTGCAACTCTGGGCGTATGTGCAATCGATTCCCGAGCCCGAGCGCGCGATCATTGCGCTAGGCAAGCGCGATGCGGCATTCGATGCCGGCATGCCGGAACCGGCGCTGCAGTTCCGTCCGGGCGAGAGCAAGACACCGACGGCGACACCGGCGCATTGGGAAGTCACGGGCATGATGGATCAGCACGCGTACTTGCGTATCGCCCCGGGCGACGACATCCGTGTGGGCGACATGATCGCGTTCGACATTTCGCATCCGTGTCTCACGTTCGACAAATGGCGTCATTTGCCGGTGGTCGACAGCGATTACAACGTCGTCGACATCGTGCAAACGTTCTTCTGATCGCGCATCGGCAACGCAACGCGTATCGCTTCAGCCACTGTTGCGCGCGCTACAACGACAAAGCCGCCCGATGTGAACTGCCCCGCGAGGTTGGACGCGAATCCAACCGTTGGGATGCAGCTCACGATGGGCGGCTTTTTTACGTCCGACACGGTCGCGATGTGCGCAATGGCGTGTCGCGACGAGGCGCTTACGTTCGACTTCGCGACGCGCGTTTGCCGGGTGATGTGGCTAACGCCGGCGGCGTCTCGACGTGCGCGGGTCGCGTCGCATCGCCACTCGACTTCGCGTCCGTATCGGTCGCTTTCGCTCGCGACGCCACCGACTTGAACTGCGCCTCCAGATGGCCGAGCGCGCTTTCCAGCGTTGCGATCTCGGCGGGTGTCATGCCTTCGAGCGCATCGTCGAAGAACGCCTGGCGGCGCGGCGTCGCCTCGTCGTACACGGCCGTGCCTGCGGCGGTGAGCGTGACGTTCGTGAGGCGGTTGTCATGCGGATCGGTCGCGCGAGACAGCCAGCCGAGCGCTTCCATCGATTTCAACTGACGCGTGAGCGACGCCGGATCGAGACGGCAATGTTCCGCGAGAAACTTCTGAGAACAGGTACCCCGCTCGGCCAGCGCGAGAATGATTCGCCAGCGCGGCAGCGGGTGTCCGACCTGAGCGTCGAAGGCGGCCATCATGGCGCGATAGGTCTGGCCGAGTTGCTGGATAACGTTGCGTCTTTGCGGTGTGGGCATCGCATCACTCCCCGACGGGCGGCTGCGGCTTGGCGCCGCGCGTCAGACGAATAAGCGGCACGCGCTTGACGAACCACAGACCGGCGAGCGCTGCCGCGAGCGACATCATTTGCCCGTTGTGGATGGCGGCAACGAGCGACGTGCGCGCCGATTCGATGAAGAGCGCGCCGTTCTGCCCCAGGGGCGCGAGCGCGCTAAGGAACTCGCTTTGCGATTGCGCATTGACGAGGATCTGCGGATCGGAGAGCTGCGGGGTCCATTGCGTGCCACCGTTGGCGGCGAGGGCATCCGTCACACGGCCGGTGTAGCTGTGATTCACGAGCGTACCGACGATGGCCGTGCCGAGCATCCCCCCGATCATGCGCAGCGATTGCATGAGCGCGGTGGCGATGCCCAGGTGCGCGGGCCCGGCGACTTCCTGGGCAAAGACCGTGAGGTTCGGCATGACGAAACCGAGGCCCAGTCCGGCGAACAGCATGTAGGTGGCGATCAGGCCGTGCGGCGTGCCGCGATGCGTGGTGATGACGCCGGCACATGCGAGCGCGAGCAGGAAGAAGCCGCCGTAGAGCATCACGTTTGGATTTGGCAGGCGCGTGATGAGGCGGCCGTTCACGATGCTGCCGACGGTGATACACACGACCATCGGCGTGATCAGCAGACCGGTTTCGCGCGGCGAGAGGCCGAAGCCGCCCTGGAGCAGCAACGGCGCGTAGAACAGCACCCCGAACATGGTGAAGCCGGCGAAGGCCGACAGCACGAAGAGCGGCGCGAGTTTCCTGTCGCGAAACATTTCGAACGGCACGATCGGATGCGACGTGCGTCGCTCCCACCAGTAAAGCGCATACGACGAGATCGCCAACACGACGAGCAACATGAGCACGCCGCGCGAGAGGCCATCGGCGGGCAGCCATTCGACGAGCATTTGCAGGCTACCGAGCGTGGCGGTGATCAGGAGGGCGCCGAGCCAGTCGAGGCTCGCCTTGCCATGCCCGCCGGCGCGCATATGCGGCAGATGGCGGCCGACAAACCACAGACCGAGCAGACCCACCGGCAGGTTGACGTAGAAGACCGAGCGCCAGCCGTAGGCTTCGGTGAGGAAACCGCCGAGCGAGGGCCCGATGGCGTTGGCGATCCCGAAGGCGGAGCTGAGCATGACCTGCCAGCGCAAACGCACGTGGGGATCGGGAAACAGCTCGGGGATGCAGGCAAACGCGGTGCCGACGAGCATGCCGCCGCCGATACCTTGCAGCGCGCGCGCGATGACGAGGAACAACATGCTGTTCGAGGCGCCGCACAGGACCGATGCGGCGGTGAAGATGATGATGGCCGCAACGACGAAGGGCTTGCGTCCGTAAAAGTCGCCGAGCCGACCGAAGATCGGCACGGTGATGACGGAGGTCAGGAGATACGAGGTTGCGACCCAGGCGTAGTACTCGAAACCCTTGAGTTCAGAGACGATGGTCGGCAGCGCGGTACCGACCACTGTCTGGTCGAGCGCCACCATCATCGTGCAGAAACACAGGCCGAGCATCGCCACGATCGATTGCCGGAACGGCAATACCTGCCCCGCCGAATGCGGGGTATTGGGACTGGGAGCCATTTTTTGACGGATCAATGTTTGATCAGTCAATGATTTTAGCACGTTGAGCAGGAGGGGCGATTGGCTCGCGTATGGCGACCGGTGACGATCGCGCCTGGCACGCAATAACGCGTCAGCAGCAACCACTCCCGAGCGGCGGTCGCCGGCCATAGTCCGTCGATCACGAAGATTGCGACGCATGGCCGGGCACGCAATGCCGCAGATGATTATCGGGCGTTGATCATAGAGAGAATCGCGCTCGACAGTTCGCTCCCCGCCTCCCCCACTCGGTCGACGGCATCAAAATGATGGCCGTCACGCTGACGCACGATCTGGACGTCAAAACCGTGGTCGTTCAGTATTGTCTGGAACTGTGCCTGAAGCCGATGAAATTCATCCGACTCGTCTCCGCCCACACTGAGGATGTAGGTGAGGGGCACTTTAGGGAGATGACGGATAGGGCTGAAGGCGACCACGTCATCTTCATCGAGCTGAACCGCCTTGTTCAGATAGCACAGGCGTATCGGCTCAAGGTCGTAAAGACCGCTGATGGCACACGCCCCCTTGATCAAATCGGGAGGGGCATCGTACGACGCCCAGTCAGTGCCTGCCAACGCCGCCGTCAAATGGCCGCCCGCCGAGCTACCGCAAACATAAATTGCGTCGCGATCGATGCCAAGGCTCGTGGCATTTCGGTATAGGTGTAGCATTGCCCGACGATTGTCGTCGACGATATCTCCCATCCGCACATCCGGCGCCAAGCGATAGTTCACGACAACAAAGTTGATGTCGTTGGCCTGATATAGACCGGCCAGCGCGCTGAAATCGGATTTATCCAGCGATTGCCAGTAGCCGCCATGAATGAACACGAGCGTTGGCCGGCCTTGCCTCAGCGCTGGAAACAGATCGTAGGTCTGCTTTGCCTCGCTGCCGTACGCGACATCCCCCCTGAAAGTCTTGGCGCGACGGAAGGCCTCGCCAGTGCGGGCCCAACGAGAAAAAATTTCGAGATGATCGGGAATGCCCGCGCGAACGTTGTACTGACGATCCAACGCCTCTTGATCAAATGAACGGTAAACCGGCATGCTAGCCTCACTTATCGGAATGGAAGTCGATCTCGCGCCGCATCGTTACGGCGCAAATTCCGAATCTAAGAGACACACGACGCCGCGGCGCGCGGACAAGTGTCAAGCTATGACGAGGTTACGCCATGTTCGGAAAAAGTGAGGATCGAGACGATTACCAGCAGATCGCGCGGCCGGTAGGCGGTATGGCTCGCGACTTGCCGGATCGCTTCTTCATCGATTATCACGAACACATCCGTGGGCAACTGATCTATGCAAGCACCGGTGCCATTGTCGTGACCACCGCGAAAGGCAACTGGGTCGTACCGTCGCTTCGCGCTGTCTGGGTACCGCCGAGCGTCAGGCACTGCATGCAGGCCGTCGGCGCGATCGAGATGCGCACGCTTTATTTCGATGCCGATCGTGCCCCGCTTCGCTCAAGCAATTGCTGCGTCGTATCGGTGTCGCCACTGCTGCGCGAACTCATCGACGCCGTCACCCGGATGCCTGTCGACTATGCGCCCAACAGCAGGGATGCGGCCGTCGTAGACCTGCTGTTTCACGAGATTCGACCGCTGAGCATCGAGCCGCTGCACCTCCCCATGCCGTCGGACGAACGCATCGCCCGCATTTGCCGGTGGATTCTTTCGAATCCCGCGGAAGAGACGTCTGTCGCAGCGTGGAGCAAAGTCGTGGGCGCGAGCGAGCGCACCATCATCCGATTGTTTCCCGAACAGACCGGCATGACCTTTACGCGCTGGCGGCAACAGGCCCGGTTGCTCGTGGCCGTGCAGATGCTGAGCGCGCAACATTCCGTGACGGAAATCGCCTTGTCGCTCGGCTACGACAGTACAAGCGCTTTCAGCGCGATGTTCCGCAAGGCACTCGGTTGCACGCCGACGGAATTTTTCAAGCCCTGAGTCCCTTGATGTCGATTGGCGCAATCGCGATAAACGTCTGCATCGCCGCTACATTCCCCACTGCCCGGATCATCCAGAATTGAAAGGCAGCCGCAGCCGCGGCGCCATTCTGGAGATCTCATGAACATCTACGAACGCATCACCGCAGCCGGGCTGGCATTGCCGAGTCTTTCGGTGACACCGGCCCCTTTCAAGCCATTCAAATTGCATGGCAACACGCTCATCGTCTCCGGACAATTGCCGGTGCGAAACGGCGCGCCCGTTTGGGTCGGCAAAGTGCCTTCCGACGTTTCGACCGACGACGCGCGAAGTGCGGCGAGGCTGTGCGTCATGAATCTTCTTGGTTGGGTCCAGGTTGCCACCGACGGACGGTTCGATCGCGTCGAGAGCGTGCTGCGGGTGGGTGGATTCGTCGCGACATCCGAAGGATTTGCCGACGCGCCGTTTATCGTGAACGCGGCATCAGAGCTATTGACGCAGCTCTTCGGCGAGGCGGGAGCGCACGCCCGCATCGCCATCGGTGTGGCAAGTCTGCCATTCAATGCGCCCGTCGAGGTGGAAGCCACGTTCGCCCTCGCCTCATGAGCGCCTCCCCGGGATATGCCGATGTCCTTGTCGGCCTTCAGTACGGCGATGAAGGAAAAGCCAAGGTCGTCGACATGCTTGCTGCCGATTACGACATCGTCGCCCGCTTCAATGGTGGTGCGAACGCGGGCCACACGTTAGAGACCCCACACGGACGCGCCCGACTCGCCCAGGTGCCTTCAGGCGTGTTTCATTCGGGAAAGTTGCTCTACATCGGCTCTGGATGCGTGGTCAATCTGACGAAACTCGCCAATGAGATCACCACGCTTCAAAACGCGGGCGTTCAGTTGGCAACGCGGCTGTACTTGAGCGCACATTGCGCGGTCATTCAGCCCACGCATCTCGAACTCGATGCGGGACAAGGGGCCTGCATCGGCACGACCGGGAACGGCATTGGTCCGTGCTATGCGGACTTGTCGCTCCGTTGGCAGCGCGGCGTACGCACCGTGGTACAGATTCGCGATCTGGTCGCCGACGAAGCGGGCGCGTTCGAGCAGATGGCACGTTACGCGGCTTTACACGACAACTCCACGGAAGCCCAAGCCGCGACAGCCGCCTCGATTGCGGGCATGCGCGCGGCATGGCAAGCCCTGCAGAGCACGATCGTCGTCGCGGACTCGCGATGGCTGACGCGCAGGGTCAAGGGCGGGGCCCGCGTCCTGTTCGAAGGCGCCCAGTCCGTGATGCTCGACGTCAGCGGCGGACAACAGCCTTATGTCACCGCCAGTCATACGGCGCCGGCATTTGCCTTCGTCGGTGGCGATCTTCCCAGTCAATATCACCGCAAGACGATCGGTGTCGCGAAGGCCATTGCTTCGCGCGTCGGCGCGGGGCCGTTTCGCTCCGAATTCGGAGGAGACCAGTCAGCCCGCTATTGCGCAGACGCCGAGCTGCGCGGTATTGGTTGGCGTGAAGAACAAGACCGATTCAACGCTCACGAAATGCTGGGGTCGGAGGATGAGTTCGCGGTCGGCGTCGCCCTTCGCCTGTTGACGAGAGAATACGGCACTGGCAGCGGACGGCCGCGCCGTCTTGGGCGACTCGACCTTGCCGAGCTGGCCGCGGTCATCGAGCGCCATGGCGTGGACGAACTATATCTGAACAAGTGCGACTGCCTGTCGCTGTTCTCAAAGACACGCGACGGTCGGATTCCCGTTCTGGTCGACGAGGCACGGGAAGGTCGGTGGGTTCCGACAATCCGCCACTTCCCCGCATTCGACGCCCTCCCGGATACCCCGCTTGCCTTCTCTTTGCTTCCCTCGTCATTGCAACAATTTGTCCTGGCGGTCCAGGAGATGACGGCATGTCGCGTCGCGGGCATCGGGGTGGGGCCCGGGCGAGAACAACAACTCATCATTTCAACAGGAGATATGGATTATGACGCCTGAATATCTGGATAACGCAATGCGCCGAACGGATCTGACGTGGACCGATTGGCCTGCCATCGAAGCGTTTTTGCGCGACGAGCTGATCTGTCGTGTGGCTGTGAACGACAAGCCGTTTCCCTACGTGGTGCCACAGAGCTTTACGTTTACAGGCGACGCCTTCCTGATTCACTGCTCGCGATTCGGAAAATTTTCCCAACTGATCCAGGAAGATCCGCACATTGTCATCGTGATCGATCGCCCCGTCGCATTGCTCAAAGCGCCCAAAGGGCAGAACACCAGTCTTGAGTACTACAGCGTCATCGCGCGATGCAAAGCTTTCACCCGCATGGAAACACAGGACGTGATTGCGCATCAGAACCAGGCATTGGGGAAATTTCGCCCGGAAAACGACTACACCGCCATCGAACCGGGGGCCGCGAATCAGATCGTGGCCATTCGATGTCTGATCGAGAGCCTGAGCGCGAAGAAGCGCATTCTCGCAGACGGCCAGTATTCGCCGCCGGGCCAGCCTCAAGCACCTTACGTTCGCTATCCGTTCGAGCGGGGGGCGTGCGTATCGGGCCTCCCGGAAGGAGCCTTCGATCCTCATCGTTTCAGTCGCACAAAATAATCGCGTTGGGAATCGCGTTGGGCAGTTTGGGCACGCGCGCCGTCGCTTGCGTTGCAGCGTTCCGCGTGATCCCGTAGCGTCATCTTGGCGTAACTCCGATTGCATACGACATTTTCCCGCGCGCCTCACTAGTTTTGGCGGCCCACATTGACGAATGTCGGTACCGATCTCCGGTACTGACATATTCCACGGGATCGGCAAAAACGGAGGAGGTTGAATGAAAATGCAATCGATTGAAGTCGGTCGTGTAACGGCTGCCCAACGCCTGGAGCGACTGCCCGTCTGTGGGTATCACCGATGGCTGTTTCTCGTCATAGCGCTAGCGTTCTTCTTCGACAATATCGATCTGGCCACCATGACGTTCGTTCTCGGATCGATCAAGGCCGACTTCGCACTTACCAATGTGCAGGCGGGGATGATCGGTAGCGCGAGCTTCGTCGGCATGGCGATCGGCGCAATCTGCTCGGGCATTGCTGCCGACCGCTTCGGACGAAAGCCGGTGTTTCAGATCAGCATGGTGGTCTGGGGACTGGGCAGCGTGCTCTGTGCCATCGCATCGGGGCCGGTCGAGTTGAGTGCGTACCGGTTGCTGCTCGGGATCGGCATGGGAATGGAGTTACCGCTCGCGCAAACCTTGCTGTCGGAGTTCATTCCCACCGACAAGCGAGGTAAATATCTGGCGTTGATGGACGGTAATTGGCCCATCGCTTTCATCAGTGCCGGACTGCTTTCCTACTACGTCCTGTCGCACCACGGTTGGCGCGTCTTGTTCGCCCTGGAGGCCGTGCCCGCGCTGTTCCTGTTCGTCATTCGCCGCTATGTACCGGAGTCGCCTCGTTGGCTGGAATCGCAGGGACGGTATGCCGAGGCTGATGCGGTTGTGGCACGCGTGGAGCAGTCGGTCATGCGCCGACTTCACCTGAATGTCCTGCCCCACGTTCCACCGATCGCCGCGGAGAGTCTGCTCGAGGAGCGCGGCATGCGAGTCATATGGTCGGCGAACTACCGCGTTCGCGCGCTGGTCGTCGGTACGCTCTGGTTCTTCGCGCTTCTCGGATTCTACGGTTTGAATACATGGCTTGGCGCGCTGCAGCAGGCGAGCGGGGTCGCAGTCACGCAGTCCGTTCTGTTCACGGTCTGTATCTCGCTCGGCGGCATTCCCGGCTTCCTTGTCGCCGCGTGGTCGGTAGAACGTCTAGGGCGAAAGTTGACGTGCGTCGGCACGCTCGTTGGCGGCGCGTTCGCCACCTATGTTTTCGGCCAGGTGTTGCAGGCCGGGGCTGACCAGTGGCCGAGTTATGTGGCAGGGGCGAGCATGCAATTCTTCGCATTTGGTATGTGGGCGGTCCTCTATGCCTATACACCGGAATTGTTTCCTTCGCGGGCGCGCGCCACGGGGTGCGGATACGCCTCGTTCTGCGGTCGAATCGGCGCGTTGTTGGGCCCGACGCTCGTGGGGGCGATCGTCACCTGGTCAACGAGCGACGCCGTATTTCTGTTCGGGGCGGCTTGTTTCGGCATTGCCGCCGCGTGCGTTTGGTTCTTCGGCGTTGAAACGAAGGGCATTCAACTGGAGACGGTCTCGACCTGATCTGTTCGCTCGCGCGTGGTTGCGGAGCGTAACGCTTCGCCCCATCTCCGCACGACCAAATAGCAGCGTCGGGGCCTCGACGCACGGCACGTAGCGCGCGCAGCGGGTTGCCCACCCTGCGCGCGGCAACGTCCGGCGACTTTGTTTGGATGTTGAACTGCCCGACTTAGGGATGAATGGTTTCACCGCGATTCAGCATGCCGATGAACTCCTCGATCCTGCGCCCCCGCGTCGCGGGCTTTTTGGCATTCTGTATCCGAAACAGGATCGCATAGCGGTTTCGGCCGCTCAGCGTCGCAAAGAACGCGCTGGCCTTGGGATTGGCATCCAATGCGACCTGCAGGTCGTCCGGCACGACCGAGTTGCTGGCCGATGCATAGGCCGCCTCCCAGCGGCCGTCCGCTTTGGCTCGCTCGATTTCCCGCATGCCGGAAGGCGACATTCTGCCTGCGGCGATCAGCGTTTCGGCCCGCTCTTTGTTGAGCCGGGACCAGATACTTTTTGCGGAACGTCGCGTGAAGCGTTGCAACCAGTATTCATCACATTCAGTCTTTTTTTGACCGTCGATCCAGCCATGACAAAGGGCACTTTCCAGCGCCTGCTCGTACGTCAATGTCTGCTGCCCGGCGCCCTTTTTGGCCAAGCGTAGCCATATCCCGGTCGACGTACCGTCGTTTTTCGTCAACCAGTTTTCCCATTCATTCTGGTCAAGGCATGTCAGACGAGGTTCAGTCATGGAGAGACCTGAGTGATTGCATTCACGCAGCGAGGCTTCTTCATTCGCCGTTGCCGGCGGGCAGGTATCGGCCAGTTTGAGACGATCGACACAGTAGCCTCGATCGTCGACAATCGAGGGACGAACATCAGGTGGCGTCCGTCATCGATCGGCCTTTACGGTCATCATGTCAAAGGTCATGAGTACGACCTCCGCCATTCCAAGAACGCTACACTTTATACCAGCCTCCGTGAAAACTCCGTCCCCTGTCGCTCTTGTCACTGGCTCGACTTCTGGTATTGGTGCCGCGATCGCGCGGCGACTTTCAAAAGACGGCTTCTCAATCGTCCTGCATTCGCGCAGTTCGGCGCCTGCAGGTCATGCGTTGGCCCGGGAACTCGGAGCGGCAGCTTATGTGCAAGCCGATCTGGCCGATGACGCGGACAGAGTAAAGCTCATCCGTGAAGCGATTGCCGTATGGGGCCGACTCGACGTTCTGGTCAATAACGCGGGGATCAGTCGCGTTATCCCCCATGGGGATCTGGCAGCGGCCACGCCGGACGTATGGCGGGAGCTACATGAAGTCAATGTTGTTGCCCCGTTCCGCCTAGTAACCGAAGCGCAATCCGCACTGCGTGAAGCGGCCACACGCGGGAAGCCCGGTTGCGTCGTAAACGTGAGTTCACATGCCGGCGTCCGACCAAAGGGGGCGTCCATACCTTACGCAGCGACTAAAGCGGCGTTAAACCACGTGACTCGCTTGCTCGCTGTTTCGCTTGCCCCAGACATTCGCGTGAATGCTGTCGCTCCTGGTTTGGTCGATACACCTCTCACGGCGGACTGGACGCAAGCTCAGCAACTTTGGAAGGAACGGGCGCCTATGCGTAGGGCAGCTAGTCCCGAGGATATTGCTCAGGCTGTTGCATTTCTAGTCGACTCAGATTATCTGACGGGGGAAATTCTGCTCTCGGATGGGGGATTGAATCTCACGTAGCAAGCGCGTGACGACTGACTGGCTGCTTTGGAGAAACCTGAAGGACTGTTGTGGGTCGGACACAGCCCGTGGACCGATACCCCTTACCGAGCAGAACGAATCGTTCGACGGCCACAAACAGATGCGCCAACCGTCGTTGGCACATCCGCTCGTAGCCGAACGCCATCTCAAGCCGGCGACACCTAGTGCGCCGCGAGCATCAGGTTCAGGTTCTGAACCGCGGCGCCGGACGCGCCTTTGCCAAGGTTGTCGAAAACGGCTGCCAGCAAGATATGTCCGTCGTCCACGTTTTGAAACACGCTTAATTGCATGTCGTTCGTACCGTTCAGCACTTGTGGATCCAAGTGCTCCACGGCGTTCGATTCATGCAGCGGCAAGACCCGCACGTGATCCGCCTCAGCATAGTGGCGAGCAAGGGTGGTGTGTAGCGCCGCGCCGTCCACGCCGGGTGCCAGCAACCGCACCGCCAGGGGCACCGTCAGCACGATGCCCTGACGGAACGCTCCGTATGCCGGGACGAAAATAGGACGCTGCGCGAGCCCCGCGTGCTGTTGGATTTCCGGCGCGTGCTTGTGCGCGAGTTTCAGGCCATAAACCTGGTATGACGGCGCGTTAGCGGCGCCCGCCCCCTCATATTCCTCCACGCCCGCCCGTCCGCGCCCGGAGTAGCCGGAGACCGCGTGAATGCTGATCGGGTAATCGCGCGGGATGAGCCCGGCCTGCACCAATGGCCCCAGCAAGCCAAGCGCACCAGTCGGATAGCAACCGGGGTTGGTGACGCGGCGTGCGCTGGCAATTCGCTCGGCCTGCCCCGGCGCCATCTCCGGAAATCCGTAGACCCAGTCCGGCTGTGTCCGGTGCGCGGAGCTGGCGTCGATGACCCTAACCGCAGGATTGACAATCGCGGCCACTGCCTCGCGTGCCGCGGCATCCGGCAAACAGAGGATCGCGATGTCGCAGGCGTTGATGAATTCCGCGCGACGCCGCAAATCCTTGCGCTCCGCGGCATCAAGCGTCATCAGTCTGATGTCGGTCCGGTTACGGAGCCGTTCCTGGATCAGCAACCCGGTGGTGCCTTGATCGCCGTCGATGAATACAACGGGAGAGCTCATGCGTGAAATACTCCGTTGACTTTGAATGGTAAGCAGAAAAAATGAGCACGAGTCCCTATATTCCGCGGACGGATAGAATAGGGAAAGTTGAATTTCATAACGTGATCATTCAGTTTTTCTGACTTCGTACGCCGACATGCGAGAAATCAGCCTGGACCGCTTGCGCACCCTCGTGGCCATCGCAGACCGCGGCTCATTTGCCGAGGCGGCACGTGCATTGCACCTGGCACCGCCAACGGTCAGCCTCCACATCGCGGAACTTGAAGAGCGCATTGGAGCGCCTCTTCTGTCGCGCAAGCGCGGACATGTCAGGCCGTCGGCGATAGGCGAGGTGCTGGTGGAGCGCGCGCGTCGCTTGCTGGCGGATGCGGAGCAGGCGTTGGCGGATATTCAACGCCAGGTGCAGGGACTCGAAGGGCGCGTGCGGATCGGGGCTTCGACTGGCGCGATCGCGCACCTGTTACCGCAAGCGCTTGAGGTGCTGCGCCAGCACCATCCCGCCATCGACGTTCACGTTGCAGTGCTTACGTCACGGGAAACGTTGTCCGGACTGGTGGATGGAACGCTGGACGTTGGGCTCGTTGCGCTGCCTCAGCCACCCGAGGCTGGACTCGTGATCACGCCTTGGAGGCGCGACCCCGTGATGGCTTTTGTGCCGGCACATTGGCAGTGCCCCGCCCGCGTCACGCCCGCATGGCTCGCTGGCCAACCGCTCATTCTCAACGACGCGACAACGCGTCTTTCGCAACTGACGGCGGAGTGGTTCGCGACCGGGGGGCATCAACCGGTGCCCCGCATCGAGCTTAACTACAATGACGCGATCAAGAGTCTGGTCGCGGCAGGATACGGCGCCGCGCTGTTACCCCATGAGGCGACGGCGCCATTACCCGACAAGCGCGTCGTCATGCGCCCATTGCGGCCGGCGTTGTGGCGCCGGCTCGGCATTGCCCATCGCGCGGGGCACATCGAGCGCTCCACGCAACACGTACTTGATGTGTTGCGGGATTTGCGAATGGCATAGGCGTTGCGCTGCGTGCTTCACACTCGACACAACATTAACGAAGCATGACGGATGGACGTGCGGCTCGAAAGCACAACGCACAGTGTAGCCAACCGATCCTGAGCGCGCCCGCATCGTGTTTCATTGCGCTGGAGATCACTTAAACCTTTTGCCCGACTTCGAACTCGTCACGTCGTACGCAATCTCGATAACTCGCTTCTCCCCAAGCAATCGCAACAAGGTGCTTTCTGTTAAATCCAACGCCTCGTTGATGTGACAGTTCACAGCTGCCTCCACCGGACACTCGGGATTGTCATCAGACGGGCCGATCACGAACGGCGCGGTGTGCCCAATGGCCTCATACACGTCTCTTACCGTGAGATCGTTTAGGTCGCATGCGAGAACCCATCCGCCGCCACGTCCACCGGTCGAATTCACATAGCCTGATTCGCGAAGTGCCGCCATAGTTCGTCGAACAAGAACAGGGTTCGTGTGAAGCATCAGCGCAATCGTCGCAGAGGTAGTCACACCTCCACGAAGGTGCATGTGTATGAGGATGTGCAGAAGTCGAACCAGCCGGGTATCGGATTGCATGATGGAACGTTTGTTTATACGTAACTTATAATGTTACACTTAATGAAGGTCCTTTGTTAAACCGCCTCCGCAAGATCAATCATGCCCGCATATCGTCGAAGATTTCTGGAAGCCAACGGAATTCGCATGCACGTCGCAGAGCAAGGCGACGGTCCTTTGGTGCTCCTTTGCCACGGCTTTCCGGAGACATCGCATGCCTGGCGCCATCAACTGGATGCACTTGCACATGCCGGTTTCCATGCGATAGCGCCAGATCTGCGCGGTTACGGGGCCAGCGATTGTCCAGCAGCAATCGAACAGTACACGACGCTGGATGTTGTCGGGGACTTGGTGACGCTGGTCGATGTGCTTGGAGCACGCGACGCCGTCATCGTGGGCAACGACTGGGGTGCGACCGTCGCCTGGCAGGCTGCGTTGCTTCGGCCCGACCGCTTTCGCGCAGTCGCAGCGCTGGGCGTGCCAATGATCGGCCGGGCGCCGATGATGCCAAGCCGGCTCTTTCCGCAGACCGACCAAGTGTGGTTCTATACGCATTATTTTTCCGAACCTGGGTTGGCCGAAAGCGAACTTGAGCGCGACATTGCCACGACACTACGAAAGATCTATTTTTCCGCATCCGGCGACATTGGGGAACGCGACACCAATACACCCAATCCGTTTGGACTCTTGCAGAGAAAAAGTGGGCTGCTCGACGCCTTGATTAACCCGCCCCAATTGCCCGCGTGGCTCTCACACGCCGACCTTGAAGCGTTTGTGCAAGCATTCAGCGTTTCTGGCTTTCAAGGCGGATTGAATTATTACCGCAACCTGGACCGCAATTGGGAATTGCAATCCGCATTTGACGGCATGCTGGTCGAGGTTCCTGCCCTTTACCTCGTCGGCGAGCGAGACCCTGGCCTGGCGATTCCGGGTATGCACCAAATCATCAGAGGCATGTCCGAGATCGTGCCAAATCTGGCGGGAACTCAAATCGTTCCGCGAGCCGGGCATTGGTTGCAGCAGGAGGTGCCGGAACTCGTCAACGCAGCCTTGATTGCGTTTCTCCGAGATCTTCGTTGACCGCTTGCGCGATTTGACAGTTTGACTACGGTCAACGGACATTTCGCTCTCGAATCGGATCGTCGGAGAAGGGGCGGAAACGGCCGGTCACATAGGACCGTTACCGGCCAGAAGCAGTCTCTCGAACACTATCGATCATGAATCTTCAATCAATCGGCGTCCAGGTAACTAGCACTCGAACCGTCGGCCAGTGCGTTTGGCATTCTTGCTCGCTAACCACGATGCACCTGCATGACGTCCTTTCGTTGCTGCCAGTCGGCGGCGAGCTTTCTGTGCCGGATGTTGGGCTGGCGGAGTGCTTTCGTGAGGCTCGACGCGGAGTCGACGGGTTCGAAATCAAGCGCGGCTGCCACGGGGCGCACGGAACCTGGCGCTCGGCATCACTGGTAGAGGTTGAAGCGTGGCTTCTTCCTGGCATAGAGGTTGCGGCGCGTGCACGCCAGTTGGGCTACGAATTAGCTGCCGTGATGCTCCCAGCGTGATTCAAAGTCGCTTCAGTGAGTGACTGCAAAGGGTCGCAAGCAGATGCTTGTGATAGGCCGCAATCGGCCAGGACGCGCATCGGACGTGGCTCCTATCAGCAATAAGTCAAACGGCGACTTTGCGTCCGCCATCGGCCATTCGGCAACGCATTTTGATCGCTTGATTGTTTCAATCGGTTGGCATCGGTGCAGCCGCATGACTTGGCGTGCGCTAATCGTTTCCGTATCAACGGGGCTTCATGCGCGAGCCGCGTCAAGACGTCAGCGAATATGCGCCAGCTTTCCCCAAAAGACAGCAGCCAACGACCTCAGCATCGTAGGCAAGTTCGTCCGACACCGCGAACGCGCGCCCAACATGCCCCCAAGACTTGCTATTGCGCCTCCCGATAAGCTCACGTATAGTTAGCCAAATGGATAACTATGGAATTGCGCTGAACTCGGTCTTTCACGCACTGGCAGACCCTACGCGCAGGGCAGTTATTCAACGGCTCGGCGTAGGGCCCGCGACGGTGAGTGAGTTGGCAGAACCCTTCGACATGGCTCTGCCGTCATTCATGAAGCATGTGCGGGTACTGGAAGACACCGGCTTGATTCGCTCGAGCAAGGCCGGCAGAACTCGCACATGCATGCTCGATCGCCAGAATCTGGCGGCCGCCGAACGGTGGTTTGCCGAGCAGCACGCGATCTGGGCAAGCAGGTACGACAACCTGGACAACTTGTTGGAAAAACTCCAAGGACAAGACAATGAAAGCTGACCTTCGATTTGATTTCGTCGTCGACATGAAAAAAAACAGCATCACGGTGAGGCGGGAATTCGCAGCAGGACGCCAACTGGTGTGGGATTGCCATACAAAGCGTGAATTGCTCGACCAATGGTTCGCGCCCAAGCCGCTCACCACCCGGACAAAGCACATGGAGTTCAAGGAAGGCGGCTATTGGCACTACGCCATGACGACTCCCGACGGGGAATCATTCTGGAACCGTCTGGACTACCAGGCAATCAATCCGATCGATGGCTACGTAGCGCTCGACGGTTTTTGTGATGAAACGGGCGTCGTGAATCCCAGCCTGCCGAGGGCACGCTGGGACGTCGCTTTCGCCGATGCGAAAGAACGGACTCTTGTGACCACCGTTGTGCTCTACAACTCGCCGGCCGATGTGCAAAAAGCCATCGAGATGGGATTGAAGGACGGTCTGACGGCCACCCTCGAACGACTCGACGAGTTGCTGCTCACCATCGTACCGCCAGAAGCGCGCGTATAAGGACTACCGTCAGCCCCCTGGCCAACAGCGGAAAATATCCATCACTTTCCGCGCTTGGCCAGACGGCGACAAGGCGATCAACGCCCCCATCGCAGACAATCGGCACATGGGCGAGCCGTGGACCCGACTGGCGTCTGGGGCAACGGTGAGGTACAACGGTGCCCGGCGCGCAGGCGGAAAACACACAGATTCGCGTGCGACGAGCGGCAGGTCATCCGTCATTCAGACTGAACCGAAGAACCTCGCCAAGGCGTGCGCTACGGCCTCAGGCTGCTCCTCGGGCTGAAAGTGTCCGCAATTCACGATGGTCTCGCCGCTCACCTCATCTGCGAATGGGTGGAGTGCAGCCGACATATCCGGGATCGACCCCTGGTCTGCACTGAGGCCGAGTACCGGCATCTTGAGCTTCCGGTCGTGCGACAGCGCACGGTTCTGTTCGACCGAAAGCGCCGCGGCGCGATAGAACGCGAGCCCCGCGCGCATTCCGCCAGGCGCGCAGTAGGTCCTCAGATACTCGGCAATTTCGTCCTCGCCGTAACATGCCGGATTGGCCGCCTTGCTCCAGAAGAACCATTCGAGATAGGCTCTTTCCCGACCGGCAAGCAGAATCTCCGGAAGATCCGGGACGGCGTGAAAGGAGAAATGCCAAGTCTTCCACGACAGCTTGGAAGACGACGGCAGCATGTCCGGGAGGGTGATGCCTGGAATGCCCGCATCCATCAGCGCCAGCGCCTCGACTTCCTCGCTGAATAGGTGCGCGTACGGAAACGCCACCCATGCGCCGACGTCATGCGCGGCGATACTGTATCGCTTGATGCCGAGATGATTCACAAGGTCGTGCACACGTTGTGCGACGGTTTGCGTGTCATAGCCGTCGAGCGGTCGATCACTATCGCCTTGGCCCGGCAAATCGATGGCGACGACACGAAAGTCGTTGCCAAGCAACGGCATGACCTTGCGCCACGCGTACCAACTCTCGGGAAATCCGGCGATGAGGACGACGGTACGTTCTGCCTTCGCGCCACCGTCGACATAGTGGAAGCGCAGGCCATTCACGGTAGCAAATCGATGTTCAAAACCGGCGGGAGCGGCCGGCAGTACGCCATGTGTCATGACGGAGTCCTTTTCGAATAGCGCAGCGCGCCGGTCATCGCTGTCAGTGCGATCACGCCACATACGCTGCCGGTGTATGAACAGATGGAAAGGTCGGTGCTGCCTTCGCTACGCGGTAAGCCGCGACTGGAGGTGAGCCCGACCGGCACGAGCGCAAAAAATCTAGCGGTTCATGGTCACTCCAGGACTTTGAGTGCTAGGGCAACAAATGCGTCCGCATCATCGCTGAATGCACTGGCTTTTCCGAGCACGCGCATGCCCTGCAACAGCGCAAGCAACACATCTGCCACGGTCGCGGGATCGCTTGCGGTAGTGATCGAGCCGTCGGCCTGCCCTTGGGCGACCAGTCTGGCCAATAGATCTCGACGCTGCGCAAGCTGGCCCCGCAACGCATCGCCGACCCGAGAGAATTGAGGCAGCTCGGCGACGCCCGCCACCAGCAGACAGCCGAGTTTGCCCTCCTTTCCTTGGCTCAGCCGGGCATATAGGCCAAGCAGCGCTGTGATGCTGGCGCGTGCGTTCTCCGCGCCTTTTATCATGGCGCTGACCTCCGCCTCGCGCCGGGCGATATAAAGCTCGAGCGCTTTGGCAAAGATCCCTTCCTTGTCCAGATACGCCTTGTAAAGGCTTCCGGCCGTCAGGCCGGTAGCCTGCTGGAGATCGCTAATTCCGGTGGCCGAATATCCCGAAGCACTGAATAGCGCGATGGCGCGACTAAGCACTCGCTCTTCGTCGAATTCTCTAGGCCGCCCCCGGGGCCGGCTTGCAACAGCCTGGATCATCTTCATCGCATCTATTTAGGAAACGATCACATCCTAAATTCTCTTTCTCATGTTGTCAATCGGCCGGGAGACAGGCTATCTCGAGGCCTGGCAGGATGGGCATGCGGAGCGCCTATCGCGTCGAATTCGCCTGGACAACGGACGCATGCAGCCGGCAAAACTCAACTTGCGAGTGCCGTAACGAACTCGAGGAATCTTGTTACGAACAAATCCGGAGATAATGGCTCGTCAGCGTGTGACGCCTTGACTGTTATCAACCGCCGTAAATTCGATAACGCCCCTCGATATGACTATCGATACCGGCCATGCCGCCGCCGTACAGCTTCAGAAGCCATCCACTTATACGAGTTCGGTCGAGGCGCCCCCACCACGACGGGTTCGTATTGGGCGTGACGTACTGGCCGGCGTTTCGATAGCAGGACTCTTGCTGCCCGAGGCCATTGCCTATGCGGGTATCGCTGGACTTCCACCGCAGGCGGGCCTGATTGCGCTGCTCACCGGGCTGGTCGTCTATGGGCTAACGGGCAGTAGCCGATTCGCGATCGTATCGGGAACATCCTCATCCGCAGCCGTGCTCGCCGCCACCGTGGGGGCAGGCGACGGGGGCATCGGTGCGCAGCTCGCCTACGCCGCCGCCCTCGTTGCGGCGACGGGCATTCTTTTCCTGCTGGCCGGCGGGGCGCGTTTGGGCGCCATGTCGGACTTTGTCTCGAAGCCGGTCTTGCGCGGCTTTGCGTTCGGACTGGCGCTGACGATTGCCATCAAGCAACTGCCGACGATACTCGGCGTGCATTCGCATTACACCGATACGCTGCGAATTGCCTTCGATCTTGCTCGGCAAGCGCCAAGTTGGAATTTCTTTAGCGTGGCGCTGGGGGCGGCTGCGCTGGCCATCCTTTTCGGGCTGGGCCGAAGTGCCCGCATGCCGGCGACGCTGGCTGTGATTGTGCTAGGCATCGCGTTGGGGTACCGGATCGACTGGCATGCACATGGCATTGGCACCGTTGGCGCGATCGATTTTCACGATATGACGGTCGGCCTGCCACGGTTCGACCGCTCACAGTGGCTGCAAACCGCGGAACTCGCGTTTGCGTTGATGCTGATTCTGTATGCGGAATCGTACGGGTCGATCCGCAGCTTCGCGCTAAAGCATGGCGATGTCGTGTCGGCCAACCGGGACCTCATGGCGCTCGGCTGCGCAAATCTTGTCTCCGGATTACTGCACGGGATGCCGGTGGGTGCAGGCTACTCGGCGACTTCCGCCAACGAAGCCGCCGGCGCGCAGACCCGCTTCGCGGGGTTATTTGCCGCGGCGGTCATTGCGCTGATCGTGCTGATGCTGTTACCGCAGTTGTCTCGCACGCCTGAACCGGTGCTCGCTGCGATCGTCATTTATGCGGTCAGTCACTCATTGCACCCGGACGTGTTCAAGCCGTACTGGACGTGGCAACGTGACAGACTTGTCGTAATAGCGGCGCTGCTGGCTGTGCTCGTGTTTGGCATACTTCACGGCTTGCTGGTCGCCATCGGGGTGAGCCTTCTGCTAACACTGCGTAACTTGTCTGAGCCGGCGGTCTCGGTGCTCGGGCGCCTGAGAGATAGCCACGATTTCGTCGACATCTCCGCACACACGGACGCGACACCCATCCCCGGCATCACGATCGTACGGCCAGAGGTTCCCCTCTTCTTCGCCAATGCCGAACGCGTGCTCAGTAAGGTGCGTTTAATGCTGCGGGGGCAGTCGACGTCGGTGCAGACGGTAATGCTGAGTCTCGAAGAAACACCCGATGTCGATAGTTCAGTGATCGAAGCGCTGCGCATCTTCTCCGCCGAATTGACGTCGCGTGGACAGCGGCTGCTCCTGGTGCGGCTCAAGCCGCGCGCGCTGGCCGTGCTTGAGCGAGCCGCCGACGAGACGCTGCCGCGTAGCGCGCTATGGGAGTTGAGCGTCGATAAATGCGTGCAGTCGCTTGCGCCTGAAATGGGCCAGAAGGGCTGACGAAAACTCCGGAGAAGAGGCTCGCAAACGGCATTTCTTGCCGTAACGATTCAGCCGGCCCGCGAGGCGGCGTGTATCGAATGAGACTCGAATGTTTGGATCTGCCCGCGTCGTTTGATGCAGTAAGCAGACATGGCTGCCGATTTTTTGACAGGTCGCTGCGGTCGCCGTAGATCGCTATCGGCCATCAAGAGACGTTCGAGACGGCATGACTTCCATGCCCACATGTCTGTTGAGAATGAACCGTAGCCACGAAAGCCAGCAGAAATCCGCTCATCTCAGACTGCCACTCAGGTAACTTCAGAATGTTTTTGATTTCCTGTGGCGTTTTGCCGATCAGCGGGATGCGCAAAAATACGTCGTCGAGAAATCTATCGCTGACAGTGGACAGAACTAGCCGGAGCGATCCGAGCATGTCATCGCCGCGATGAGATGCATGTGCCAGCGCAATGGGCTTTCCAATGACTTCGAATCGCGAGACCATCCAGTCTATTGCATTCTTTAGTCCTCCCGGAATAGCGCGAACGTACTCGGGGCTGGCAATAATGAGTCCCTCGCATCCGGACACGAGCGTCAGGAATTCCAGCACTTCGGCTGGCGTCTGTTGCCCTTCCAGGTCAGGGGAAAAGACCGGCAATGTGTCGAGGCGATGGAATACCGATATCTCGACGCCCTCAGGGGCAACGTCTTTCAATGCCAACAGCAGCGCCGTGTTGACGGAATCACGGCGGGCACTGCCGGAGATGGTTAAGAGCTTCATCTGGTTTTCCTGGCGAGACAATCACCTCCTGGGCGGAGGGCTGACGATTTGTGGGGTCGCGTTGAGCCAAGCCAAGCATGATAGAGAAAAGCGGACATTCCTGCGATTCTCACGGATGTTCGCTTGGGGTTGTGGATTCAACAAAGAGTAGACCTTCGCCCGTTTGTGTGTCGACGTCCTCAGCCTGACTAACCAACGTAAGTCGGTCCGTCCCATCCATCGAGGTACTTTGGCAGTTTGTCATCCACGTCGATGATCCTATGCCGATAGAACAGATGCATCGTCGCCCGCATTGGTTCGGGCAACTCACCGCCCGCCGCTCGCGCAACAAAGCTGTTAGGAATGACTAACATGCCGAGGCGGTTCGTGCCAAACACTGTTTCGCCGCAATGGGGGCAAAACGCGCGCGACAGTTGCTTTGTCGGATGTGCAAATTTCGAGAGGCTACCGGTGACCACCGCGACTCGCTCGGGTTGCCATGCAGTTGCCGACAACATCGAAGTCCCGTAGAAATCCCGGCAGGACTGGCAATGACAGTTCGCTCTTGCTTCCGGTTGGCCTTTTAACTGGATATTGACGGTGCCACACAGGCACCGCAGGGAGTTTGGTTCGGTCATATTGGCTCCGAGTTGTGAGGCGGAAGTATATATAGTTGAATGCTCGGTTTGAGCAAGGCGCACTGTCACCTGCCGGCTGTGGATTCAACCGGTCACCCCGCCGACGCCCCTTTCGCCGCAGCAACAACAAGCGGCACAAGCTCTGCAAGCGCCGCCTTTTCCGAATACCGTGACGACAGCGTCGAGAGGTTAATCGCGGCGATGGCGCGACCCGAGAAATCGAAAACAGGTGCAGAGATCGACAGGCTGTCTTCATCGAAGCTCTTCGCCGTCAATGAAAATCCTGCGCTGGCCACCTTCGCCAGCATCGCAACGATATCGTCGTCATGCTTACCCGCGAATCGCTCACGCGCGGCGTCGGGCATGCGTGCGATGAGGGATCGCACCTCGGCTTCGCTGCGTTGGCACAGTAACACCTGACCGGATGACGACGAGAGCGCCGCAAAGCGGCTGCCCACCGACAACGTGATCGACGCCAGATGCACGCTCGGCACATTGCCAATGACCACGATCTCGTCGCCGTCCAGTTCCACCCACGAAACCGTCTCGCGTGTGTCTTTCGCCAATTGCGACAGCAATGGATAGCTACGCTCGAGCGCGGCATTCGCGCCGATCATGCTGTGTACGAACCGGAACACCTTGGCGGAAACGGAATAGAGCTTCGACGCGGGATCGCGTCGCAAATAGCCGAGGCGGTGCAACGTGTAGACGAAGCGTTGCGTTGCGCTTCGCCCAAGACCGCTCATCTCGGTGATATCGGCAATCGACAGTTGCTGGCTCGACTGATCGAACGTCTCCATCACACGCATCGCCTTGGCGACCGAGGCAACGTAAAGACGCTCGTCCAGCTCGGCTTCTTCGGACAGGGGCAAGGTCAAGATCGCGACTCCTCGACACGAACGAGAGAACTTTCATCGGGCGGCACGGCCGTCTCCCCCACTGGCGAGACGCGTCGCGCTCATACGCGCCCACACACGCTTACGTGCGCCCAAGTGCAGCCACGGGTAAACCACACCTTTGCGATGAATATTCTCGCGACTAGGATTTAGTGAAATTGGAATGCAATTTTTGTAATTACATCCCAATTATACGAATTCCGACGTCAAACACAAGCGATGTCGACATTCATGTTCATCCACTCGCGACATCGTTCCTATCACCGCCCCATGAGCCAGCCCACACCCGTCTTGCACACGCACGTCGACATCGCTTCGGTGCCGGACGAAACCATCGCGGCCACCCTCGCCCGCCGCGCCGAGACAACCCCCGACGCGGTGTATTGCCGAATCAACGACGACGTCATGACGCTGGGAGAGTTGGCACGACGCGTCGATCGCCTGGCCGACGTCCTGAGCGCGCAAGGGCTGCGTCATGGCGACCGGGTTGCGCTCATGCTGCCGAGCCACCCCGATCATCTCGTTGCGATCTTCGCGCTGACCAAGCTGGGGCTCGTACGTGTGCCCGTCAATGTCCATCTCGTCGGCGCGTCGCTCTCCCATCTGTTCGACCATCTGGCGCCCAAGGCCTTGTTGGCCGACCGCCAATATGCCGAAGCCCTCGGGCACGACATCGACAAGGTCGATCAGATGCTCTGGCGCGATGAGGTCTTCGCGAACCACTCGAACATGGATGCCGATGCGGACGCAGATACAGACAACCGCAGCGACGCCAAGCATTCCGTCGTTGTCGCCGACGACATCCTTGCCCTCACGCCCAGCTCCGGCACCACGGGCGCCCCCAAGGGCGTGCTCAAATCGGATCGCACGCTTCGCGCCGGCGCGATGGCTATCCTGCGACTGACGGGCGCGCAACCCGGCGACACGTTCCTGCTCTGGGAAGCATTGCACCACGGCGCCGGGGTTGCGGTTGCAATTTCCGCGCTGCTCGGCGGCACACAACTGGCGATGGTGGAGCGCTTCAGCGCGTCGCGTTTCTGGGACGACGCGCGACGTTACGGCGTCACGCATATCCACTATCTGGGTAGCGTTCTGCCGATGTTGCTCAACCAGCCACCGCGAAGCGATGACCGGCAGCACAGCGTGCGTGTCGCCTGGGGCGGCGGTTGCCCCGCGGAACTCTGGACGTCGTTTGCGCAGCGCTTCGGCGTCGAGATGCGAGAGGGCTACGGCCTGTCGGAACTGACCACCTTCGTGACGGTGAATCCCGACGGACCGGCGGGGTCGATCGGCAAGCCCCTCACCTATTTCGACGTCGCGCTCACCGACGAGAGCGGGCACCTCGTGGCACCGGGCGAGATCGGCGAGATCACCGTGCGGGGACGCGTCCCCGGGCTGGGTTTTCTCGGCTACTTCCGCAATGTCGACGCTGAATCGTCGGCCCGACGCGGCGAGTGGTTTCTGACCGGAGATCTCGCGCGCCAGGATGCGCACGGCTACCTGTATTTCGCGGGGCGGCGCAAGGATATGGTGCGTCGTCGCGGCATCAATATCGCCGCGTGGGAGGTCGAGCGCGTTTTCGCGGAACATCCCGCCATCGAAGAGACCGCGCTCGTCGGCGTGCCATCCGCCCTGGGTGAGGACGAGCTGAAGTTGTTCGTGCGACTCCGGGCCGGACACGCCGTTGCACCGCTCGACTTGATCCAATGGTGCGAATCACGAATGCCTTATTTCCAGATTCCGCGCTACGTCAGTTTCATCGACGAGTTCCCCAAAACCCCGACGCAACGTATCCGCAAGAACGATCTCGCGCGCTCGGTCGACGGGGTATGGGATCTCGAGTCGTCCGGCTACACGCTGGCGAAAACTCGCACCAGTGCTCGCGACAGAGGCCGTCATGCCTGAGCTGATCGTCGAAGCGATCCGCCCCGGTGTCATCATCGTGCGCATCAATCGCCCCGAAAAGCGCAATGCCTGCAACCGGGCGGTGTGGCAAGGCATTGCCGACGCCGTCAATGGACTCGCGCAAGGCAACGAAACGCGCGCCGTGATCCTGACCGGCACGGGAGAACATTTCTGCGCCGGCGACGACATCCTTGCCTACAACGCCGCCAAATCCTCTCCGAGCGCCGCGCAGCAGCACCGCGATGCCATCGAGGCGGCATACAAGGCGCTGCTCGACGCCCCGTTCCCCGTGCTCGCAGCGGTACGAGGGGCCTGCGTCGGTGGCGCGGTCAGTCTTGCGATGTGCTGCGATTTCCGAATCGCCCATACGTCGGCGCGCGTATCGATTCCTGCGGCAAAGCTCAGCCTTGTTTACCCCACGGCGCATGTGCAGCGTCTCGTGCACCTCGTCGGTCTGTCGTCCGCACGGCGTTGGTTGTACACCGCCGAATTCGTCCATGCCCAGCGCGCGACGCATGCCGGCTTCTTCGATCTCATGACCGATGGCGATGTCGTCGAAGCAGCGATCGTGTTTGCAGGTCCCATGCTCGACAAGGCGCCGCTGTCGTTGCGTGGAAGCAAGATGCAGCTCAACGCGATCAGCACGGATACGCTCGGCGACGTAGGCGCCGCCTTGGACGCGCAGATCGCCACGATTGAAAACTCCGAGGACTATCGCGAAGCCGTGCGGTCGTTCCGCGACAAATCCATGCCTCGATTCACGGGACGCTGACCCAACGGTGCCCCTTTGTCCCCATCCACCGCCTCACGCATAGGAGCGTCAACATGAGCAGCACCCACAGTGTTAAGCGCCGCGCCATCATCAAGTCGATCGGCGGACTTGTCGCAACCGGCGCACTCTCGCCAATGGCGCGGGCGCAAAGCGACAAACGCATCGTCGTCAGCGACCCCGGGGGGCCGTATGCCCTCGCCTATCGCAAGGCCTTTTACGATCCCTTCGAGAAAGCCACCGGCATTCAAGTCGTCAACATTGCACGAGACTCGCAGCCACTGGCGCAGTTCTCCGCGATGGTGAAGACCAAGAACTTCATGTGGGATGTCACGACACTCACACTGTCAGCCGACGTGTTGCCCCTCGAAGAACAAGGCTTTCTCGAACCGATTGGTCTGGACAGCAAGCAATTCCCCGGCTTGCTGCCCGACGCGGTGCGCCCCGATTGGCTCGGCGTCAACGTTTATGGCACCGTTCTCGCGTATCGCAAGGACAAGTACGGCGCCAAGGGCCCGACGAGTCTTCGCGATATGTGGGACGTGGCCCGTTTCCCCGGCTCGCGATCCTTGCGCAGAAGCCCGGTCGACTCGCTCGAACAGGCCTTGATGGCCGACGGCGTGCCGCGCGACAAGCTCTACCCGCTCGACGTCGACCGCGCCTTTCGCAGCCTCGACAAGATCAAGCCCCATGTCGCGGTCTGGTGGAGCACCGGCGCACAGGCCTCTCAACTCCTTCAAAACGGCGACGTGGACCAGATCATCACCTGGACGTCGCGCGCGCAGGCGTCCATCGACAGTGGCGCCCCGGTCGCCATCGTCTGGAACGACGCCACTTACGCGATCGAGGGATGGGGGATTCCGAAAGGCTCGCCGCGCGCCGAATTGGCGAAGGCCTTTGTCAGGTTCTGTGCCGACCCGGTACGCCAATCCGTCATGCCCCAATACGTGGCCACCGGCCCGACGAACCGCGATGCCTTCAAGTTCATCGATCCGGCGCGTGCGGCCCTGCTGCCGACCGCGCCTGACAACGTCAAGCTCGCGGTCAATCAAAACGCAGCATGGTGGGACAAGAATCGCCGGGCCGTCACCGAGCGCTTCAACAACTGGTTGATTGCCTGATCACACGACGCAACGCCTACGCCCTGAGCATGCGACATTCCGCGCTCAGGGCGAGCAGATTCGGATCGCGCTCGCGGTTCTTCGCAAGCACCAACACGATATTCTGGCTGCGCGCATAGCGTTGCGTGAGCGGAATCAACTGCACCTTCGGACTGAAATCCGCAACGCGTCGCGGCAGCAGCGCGTACCCGATGCCACCGCTCACGAGATTGATCAGCGAAAAGATATCGCCCACCTGCATGGCAATGTCCGGCGCGAATCCCGCGAGATCAAAGGCCGATTTGAAATCGTGATACGTCGCGAATTCGTCGCCGAGCGACACGAACTTCTCATGGCGCACGGCCCTGAGGTCGATGGCCGTCTCTTTCGCATACGGCGAGCCCAGCGGCGCCGCGAAGAGAATGTCGTCCTCGAACATGGGGATGACCAATAGGTCCGGACTCTTCGGCGGTGCGCCGAGGGCAATGACGATCGCGTCCAACAGACCGTCGTCCAGCTTGGACATCAGATCGCGATTCGACCCCAGCGTAAGATCGATATCCAAAGCAGGTCGGCGCATTTTCAACCCGACCAGCAATCGCGGAATCGTCCCGACCGTCATCGAGTACAGCCCGCCGATCTTGAGTCGCGTCGACGTGAATCCGGCCGCCTCACGCGTGCGCTGCACACCGGTCTCGCACTCGCTCAACATGCGTGCCGCATGCTCGGAGAACACATACGCCGTCGCCAACGGAATCAGCTTTCGACCGTCCTTCTTGAACAACGGACACCGGAGCCCGGCCTCCAGCGAGTGGAGCGCACGGTGCACGCTCACCGTGCTCTGACCCAGCACTTCCGATACCCGGGCCATATTCCCCAGCGCCATGAACGCCTGAAAGACTTCCAGCTTCTTCAGGGTGATGCCGTCGTCAATTGCCATGCTCGCGCCTCATTTCGTTTCAGTACGTTCGCTTCGAACCGCCCAATTATTACCCTAAAGCTAACGAACAGACACCTAAGTTGATTGAAACGATGGGTTTTGACGCATAGGTTAGAGGCTACTGACGACTCAATGGCTGGAGCCTCCGACATGCAAGAGATGCCCACAATCCCGGCGAAATGGCGTCGCCGGCGCGACGAAAAAGCGCGCCGCCTCGCGGCCGCCCGCAGGATCGCCCACGGCAAGGTGATCGAGACCGGCGACATCGTGGCGGCCCTGCAAGCGCTGATCGCACCGGGCGACCGCGTGGTGCTCGAAGGCAACAATCAGAAGCAGGCGGATTTCCTCTCGCGCTCACTGGTGCAAGTCGATCCGGGCATCGTGCACGACCTGCACATGATCATGCCCAGCGTGGGTCGCGCCGAACACCTCGATCTCTTTGAAGTCGGCATCGCCCGGAAGCTGGACTTCTCCTTTGCCGGACCGCAGAGCCTGCGCATCAGTCAGTTGCTCGCCGACGGACAGTTGGAGGTCGGCGCGATCCACACCTACATCGAGCTTTACGCGCGGCTTGTCGTGGACTTGATCCCGAACGTCGCCCTGGTGGCAGGCTTCAAGGCCGACCGCGCCGGCAACATCTACACCGGCCCCAGCACCGAAGACACACCGGCGCTCGTGGAGCCTGCGGCATTCTCCGACGGCATCGTGATCGTTCAGGTCAACGAGATCGTCGACGACGTGACCGACCTGCCGCGCGTCGACATTCCCGCGTCGTGGGTGGATTTCGTCGTCGTGGCCGACAAGCCGTTCTTCATCGAGCCGCTGTTCACGCGCGATCCCCGACTGGTCAAACCCGTGCACGTCCTGATGGCGATGATGGCCATTCGCGGCATCTACGAGCGTCACAACGTTCAGTCGCTCAATCACGGCATCGGCTTCAACACCGCGGCCATCGAACTCATTCTGCCGACCTACGGCGAGCGCCTCGGACTCAAAGGCAAGATCTGCCGGAACTGGACGCTCAATCCCCACCCGACCCTGATCCCCGCCATCGAATCGGGATGGGTCGAAAGCGTGCATTGCTTCGGCACCGAGCTTGGCATGGAGCGCTATGTGGCCGCGCGTCCGGACGTTTTCTTCACCGGTCGCGACGGGTCGCTTCGCTCCAATCGGATGCTCTGCCAACTGGCCGGTCAGTACGCGGTCGATCTGTTTATCGGTGCCACGCTGCAAGTCGACGGCGACGGACACTCGTCCACGGTGACGCGTGGTCGGTTGGCCGGCTTCGGTGGCGCACCGAACATGGGACACGATCCGCGCGGGCGCCGTCACGCCACGCCGGCCTGGCTCGACATGACGCAGCCGGACACCCTGCTCGAACGCGGCAAGAAACTGGTCGTTCAGATGGTGGAGACGTTCCAGGAAGGCGGTAAGCCAACGTTCGTCGAAACGCTGGACGCCGTTGCTGTCGCCAAACAAAGCGGCATGCCACTCGCCCCCGTGATGATCTATGGCGACGACGTGACCCACCTGCTCACTGAAGACGGCATTGCCTACCTCTACAAGGCACGCTCGCTGGAAGAGCGCCGCGCCATGATTTCGGCGGTGGCCGGCGTCACCGCGATCGGCCTGAAGCACGACCCGGCCGATACGGCCAAGATGCGCAGCGACGGCCTTATTGCCTTGCCCGAGGATCTGGGCATTCGTCGCACGGACGCGAGCCGCGAGTTGCTCGCCGCCAAGAGCATCGGCGAGCTGGTGGAATGGTCGGGGGGCCTCTACGACCCGCCCGCGCGCTTTCGGAGCTGGTAATGGACAAGACCCTCATTCGACGGATCGAGTCGCCGTCCCAGCCGATCGAGATCGCAACGAAACTCGCCACGCTCGTCGAGTCCGCGCTGATCGACGAAGTGACGCTCTCTCCCAAGCCGGGCCTCGTCGATGTTCGCGGATGCGGCGCGCATCACGACCTCACCTGGGGCTTGATGGTGCAGTCGGCCAATGTCTTGCGGCCGACGTTCGAGGCCATGGCCAAGGCCGGTGTGTTGATCGAAAACCCAATGCGCCTGCGCGAGCAGATCGGCCGTCTCGGGCGCCTGGGGGAAACGGCAATGCTCGCGGCAACCCGCGGCGTGAACACCCACCGCGGGGCCATCTGGGCACTGGGCCTTTTGATTACTGCCGCAGCGCAATCGCCTAACGCGCTGAGCGCCCATGCCGTCGCGCGTCGCGCCGCAACGCTCGCGCGCCTGCCCGATCGCTTTGCGCCATGTGCCACTGGGCATAAAGGCGAACGCGCCTGCCTCGACTATGGCGTGGGCGGTGCGCGAGGTCAGGCATGGGCAGGCTTTCCGCACGTGACGAAAATCGCGCTGCCCGCACTCAGGCGAGCCCGCGCGGCAGGCATGCGCGAGGACCATGCCCGTATCGACGCCCTGCTCGCGGTCATGGCCACGCTGGATGACACGTGCGTCCTCGCTCGGGGTGGCCCCGACGCGCTGCATGCGATGCAGGCCGGCGCGAGCGCCGTTCGCGCAGCCGGTGGCCTGTCGACGACAGACGGCCGACGCAAATTTCGAAATCTCGAATCCGACATGCTGGCCCGACACATCTCGCCAGGCGGTGCCGCCGACATGCTGGCCGCCGCCCTGTTCCTCGACCGGCTATCCGCAAAGGGGTCGTCGTCGCGGCTTAACGAATCACCGTTTCTGAGTCTTTAGGAAGCACGTCCATGGAAACGCTTCAATTTCATTTCTCCGGCGGCGCACCCAGTGCGGGCCGAGCCTGCGTCGGTGTCGTCGGGTCGGGCGACCTGGAAGTCCTGCTGTCTCCGGGCGAGCCGGGGCGCATCCGCGTCGAACTCACGACCTCGGTCAACGGCCTGTCCGCGATCTGGCAAGCGCAACTCGAGCGCATCTTCGCATCGCACACTTGGCCAGCGCTGAACGTGGAAATCAACGATTTCGGCGCTACGCCGGCCGTCGTCCGCCTTCGCCTCGAGCAGGCGCGCGAAGCCCTCGAATCTCCTCAATAAGGGCCCATCGAGATGACGAATACTCCGATACAACGAGACAGCTTCATCGAACGCGACGCGCGCCGTCGCGCCCTCGCCCTGCTCGACCCCGGCACGTTCCGCGAGCTTCTGGATCCGTTCGAGCGATTGTCCTCGCCCTGGCTGCCCCGGCAAGGCATTGTTGCGCAAGCGGACGACGGTGTGGTCGTCGCCCGTGGCACGCTCGATTCGCAACCGGCAGTCGTCCTCGCCATCGAGGGCGCCTTCCAGGGCGGAAGCATGGGGGAAGTCTCCGGCGCGAAAATCGCGGGAGCCCTTGAGCTTGCCGTCGAAGACAACCGCCGAGGCATACCGACACGCGCGGTCATCGTCTTCGAGACGGGCGGCGTGCGTCTGCAGGAAGCCAATCTCGGCCTCGCTGCCATCGCGGAAATCCACGCGGCCATCCACGAACTCAGAACGTTCGGCCCCGTCATCGGCATCTCCGCCGGCGTGGTCGGCTGCTTTGGCGGCATGAGCATCGCCGCCGGCATGTGCAGCTATCTGCTGGTCACACGCGAAGCACGGCTCGGGCTGAATGGGCCCTCCGTCATCGAGCAAGAGGCTGGCGTCGACGAATACGACTCACGCGATCGGCCGTTCATCTGGGGTCTGACGGGCGGGGAACAACGAAAGGCGACAGGGCTTGTCGACGCCTGCCTCGACGACGACACCGCGGCGATTCGCGCGCAGGTGCTCGCGTGGCTGCGGGCCGACGCCCCGACGCCGCAGCGCAGCGAACAAATCGAGTACTACCTTGAGCGACTGATGCACGTCGATGTGACGAATCAGCCCACGCCCGAAGACGTGCGCGCGCTTTACGCCGCCCGCGCAGGAGACCTCTCATGAGCCGTTCCGAACTTTCCTCGCGAGGTGCCGTGTGGATGCACGCGTTGACGTGCGATGCTGCGCACCGCGCCGTCACCCATGACTACGGCGGCACGTTGCAGGTTGTGGATGCCTTGCTCGCCGAGTCCCCCGCTCGCTTCATTGCCGTGGTTCCGGACGCGAACAACCGCTTTCCTCGCGCACGACATGGCGAAGTCGGATTGATCGAAGGATGGCAACTGGCGCGCGCCGTGCGGGGCGTGATCGCACGCGACCGGGACAGCGAGCGCAAAGCCGCCATCGTCGCCATCGTCGATGTGGCGAGCCAGGCTTACGGACGCCGCGAAGAAGCCTATGGCATTCATCTCGCGCTTGCGGCGGCGGCCGATGCCTATGCCGCGGCGCGTGTGGCAGGACACCCGGTGATCGGGCTCATCGTCGGGCGAGCGATGTCCGGCGCGTTTCTCGCGCATGGGTATCAGGCGAATCGTCTCGTCGCGCTCGACGACGCGGGCGTGATGGTTCACGCCATGGGGAAAGAGGCTGCCGCGCGCATTACACAGCGTTCGGTCGACGAACTCGAAACACTGGCCGAGGCCATTCCCCCGATGGCGTACGACATCGCCAACTTTGCGTCGCTTGGGCTGCTGTGGCGCCTGCTGAAGGTCGGTTCCGCCCAACAGCCCGAGCCGGACGACGTCGCTGAAGTGCGGCGCGTGCTGGCGCAAGCGCTCGCGGACATTCAGAGAGATCCGTCGCACGGTCTTTCCAGCCGACTCGGCGCGCCTTCCCGACAGGCCTCATCGACGGTACGCGAACGACTGAAGTCACTTTGGTAGTTCGCCCCCGACCGCCCGGCGAGAGCGCCGGGCCATCCTTAAGACTCACCGCCGCGCGCCTGGAGAGCGATTGTCGGCCCAGATATCCGATTCCCGTTTCACCCCTGAATCCGACGACTCGACGCTTGCCATAACACCAGAAAAGACAGTTCGTCATTGCTTCAACCAGGAGACAGCTTGTGATTATTTACGGTACGACCCTGCTCGCGATTTGCCATCTCGCGGGCATTTTCCTTGGCGACCTGCTCGGTCAGGCCATTGGCGTGAAAGCCAATGTCGGCGGCGTCGGTATTGCCATGCTGCTATTGATCTTCGCTCGGCTCTATCTGCATCGGCGCGGCCTCATGCCCGCGGCAACCGAAGCCGGTGTTTCTTTCTGGGGCGCAATGTATATCCCTGTCGTGGTCGCCATGGCCGCGCAGCAAGACGTTGTCACCGCCTTGCGAGGCGGTCCCGTCGCGCTGCTTGCCGCCGTGGGCGCCGTGCTGGTCTGCGGCGTCGCCATTGCGCTGATCAACCGAACGGGCAACGCGCAGCCGCTTCCGCCGCTGTCCGAGACGGCACAGAACGCTTGAGGGAGGATCAGTCATGCTATCCATGTTCGAGAAAATATTGCACCACAACGGATTGGTCACCGCCTTCGCCCTCGTGGGCATCATCATGGGGCTTTCCATGTGGGTGTCCCGACGGCTGACATTCGGGCGCGTACACGGTTCGGCCATCGCCATCATGATCGGCCTGGTGTTGGCCTATTGGGGCGGCGCCGCCTCGGGCGGACAAAAAGGACTTGCGGACGTCTCGCTGTTCAGCGGTATCGGACTGATGGGCGGCGCGATGCTGCGCGACTTCGCGATCGTTGCCACCGCGTTCGAGGTACAGGTCTCGGAAGCCCGCAAGGCCGGCCTGATTGGCGTTGTGTCCCTGCTGCTCGGCACCGTGCTGCCCTTCACCGTTGGGGCATCGCTCGCCCATGCGTTCGGCTACACCGACGCCGTGAGCATGACCACCATCGGCGCAGGTGCCGTGACCTACATCGTCGGCCCGGTGACGGGCGCCGCGATCGGTGCCAGTTCCGACGTGATGGCCCTGTCGATTGCCGCCGGGCTCATCAAGGCCATCATCGTCATGGTCGGCACGCCGTTTGCCGCCCGCCTGCTGGCGCTGGACAACCCGCGCGCCGCCATGGTGTTCGGCGGCCTGGCAGGAACGGTCAGCGGTGTGTCGGCGGGACTCGCCGCAACGGATCGCCGACTCGTGCCCTACGGCGCGCTCGTCGCGACGTTCCATACCGGCTTGGGATGTCTGCTCGGACCGTCGGTCCTGTTTCTTGCAACGAAGGCCTTTGTGCAATGACATCTGTCGGCGCTGTGCAAAGGCCACCGCTACGGCCCCACGATCTTCTCTGGTGTGACGATGTCGCGTTCCCGGAGGGGATCGCGGTGCCGGGGTGGGTGGCTGACGCACTGGCAAGCGGTACGCCTGCCGTCGTGCGCAGGGCACCGCTCGCGCAACCCGACCTCGTACCGGTCGGGTTGCGCGGATCGTCTCGCGACCAGCGCATCCCGGCGCACGTGTCGCGCCGATCGGTGCGCCGCATCGTTACGCCGGAATCGCTGCTCGATCGCGTCGCCGGGATCGAGCCCACAACACCGCTGCCGTGCCTCAGAGCCCTTCGTGATCTCGCCCCGGCCCTCAACGCGCTGGGATTGCATTGGGGACCCACGGGCGGCGTCGGCTTTGCGCTGGCCACTGGCTTGCCGGCCCTGCATCCGCAAAGCGATCTCGATGTCCTCATTCGCCTGCCGTTCCCGCCATCGGACGTGCAATGCGACGCGCTCGCATGGATCGCGCGCGACAGAGCCTGCCGGATCGACATCCAGATCGACACGGGACGCGGCGGCTTCTCGCTTCGCGAATGGCTACGCTCGCCGCCTCGCACGCTGGTGAAAACCGACCGAGGTCCAAAGCTGGTTGCAGACCCGTGGGGCGATGTCGGAGACACGGCGTGAGCGTCTTGTTCACCTATCCCGGTCAGGGGGGGCAGCGCCCTGGCATGCTGGGCGCATTGCCCGACACGCCCGAGGTCCAATCAACGCTGGCCGAAGCGCGCGATGCCACTGGCATCGATCCGATGACGCTTTGCAGTGCAGCGTCGCTACGCTCGACCACCGCCGTGCAGTTGAGTCTGCTGATCGCGGGGGTCGCCATGACAAGAGCGCTCGCCGCGCAAGGGGCCACACCGGACCTTGTGGCGGGCCACTCGATCGGTGCCTGGACGGCAGCCGTCGCGGCGGGTGCGTTGGATTTCAGGAATGCGCTGGAGCTCGTGCACCTGCGAGGCCGCTTGATGGAGACGGCCTATCCGCGCGGCTATGGCATGACGGTGATTACCGGATTGTCCGCAGCGGCGGTGGCTGACATTGTGGAGGCCGTTCACACCGACGCCTCGCCCGCTTACGTCGCGAATCTGAATGCCGAGCAACAAATCGTGGTGGCGGGCAACGATGCCGCGCTGGATCGTGTACAGGCGCTGGCGTCGAAAGCCGGTGCCGCACAGGCGGCTCGACTGGCAATGACGGTGCCGTCGCATTGCGCGTTGCTCACGGCTCAGGCGAGTACGTTGGCGGGAGCCACGGCGAAGGTTCGCATCCAGCGGCCAAAGATGACCTACGTCAGTTGCACCCGGGCGCGTGCGCTTTTTCGTCCCGACGACATTGCAGACGATCTCGCCTGGAACATGGCCCGTCAGGTGAATTGGTATGACACCGCGCGTCACGCATATGAGCGCGGGGCACGGCTCGCCGTGGAAATGCCGACGGGCGGCGTTCTGACCCGGTTGACACGGCCGATATTCGGGAACGACGGCGCCGTCGACAGTGCCAATGAAAAGGTGAGTTCCGTCGTCACGCGCATCGTTCGATGCCGCGGTTCAGATCGCGCTTGATCGCGGACCGCGCTCGCTGGCGTTATCGCGCATCGGCACACACGCTTTGCTGCCGTCGCGATCGTGTCGCCGTCCAGCACAGTATCGACCCGCCGCACACCATCGCCGCGCCTTGCCAGAACGCGTAGGACAACGGCGCGTGCAGGAGCATCGCAGAGATTGCCGCGGAAAACACCGGGATGAAATACGACGCCCCGGCCAGCACCGTCACATTGCCGCGCAAAATGCCGACGTTCCAGGCGGCATAGCCGAAACCCATCGCACACGCGGCCAACACCAGGTAGACGATGCCACTCACACTCAATTGCATCGGCCCACCGCCCGCCAACCCATACTTGGCCCACAGCGCCGCGGCAACCAACAGGAAGAAGAACGTCACGCCGTTCTTGCCCTCGGCGTAGCGCGTCGTCACCGTGCAATAAGCCGCCCAGATCACGGCGCCCGCGAACGCCAGGCCGTAACTCAGCGGGTTGGCGAGCACGTTGGACGCCATCTCGGCGATGTCGAGGCCATGATCGCCGCCCAGTACCCAGCAGATGCCGAGCATCGACAGGAAGAACCCCGGAATCACCCAGAGATTCGCGCGCTGCTTGTTGAAGACGATGGCCGAGATCAGCGTGAACGTTGGCCAAAGATAGTTGACCATTCCGACTTCGATCGCCTGCTGCGCACTGTTCGCGTAGCCGATCGACAGTGACAGGCACAGCTCATAGGCCACGAACAGCAGACTTCCCACATACAGATACCGCTTCGGGAACGTCTTGAGTTGCGGGAAACCAACGGAGAAAAGCAGAAACACCGAGGCCACGGTGTACATCATCGCCGCGCCGCCAGTCGGCCCGAAGCTCTCGCTCACGCCGCGAATCAGCCCGATGATCGAACTCCACAACATCACGGCCATCAACCCAATGAGCGTCGCCCGGTTCTTGCGCTTGCTATCCATGCTCCCTGCCTGCCTCCACGTTCAACGATGTCGCCTGCCGACGCATCATAAGCCAGCAACGTCCGCTGCCTGCCGGCCGCCCCTACCCCTCCGCCATCGTCTCGCGAAGTACCTCGGCCAGCGCGATGATGCCCGACTCGATGTGCTCGAGCCGTATCGACGAAAAGCCCAGGCGGAACCGGTTGAGCGGCGGCGTATCGCCCATGAAGAAAATGTCGCCCGTCTCGATGAGAATGCCGCGCACCTTCGCGCGCGCCGCCAGCACGTTCGCGTTAAGCGTCGGTGGCCCTTGCACCCAGCACGACGCCCCGCCCTTCACCTGCACGAACGACACCTCCGGCATATGCGCGGCAAGCGCCGCGCTCAGCACCTCGGCTCGCTTCGCATAGGTGTCGGCCAGACGACGCAGCAAGGCGTCGTGATGGCCCAGCGCGAGGAACATCGAAAACGAGCGTTGAATGAAGGCCGACGGATGGCGAATCATCAAGCGGCGCAACGCCCGCAACTCCGCCACCAGCGCCGCCGGCGCCACGATATACCCCAGGCGCAGCCCAGGGGCGAACGACTTGGACAAGCTCCCGATATAGATCACACGGTCGCTGCGATCCAGGCTCTTGAGCGCCGGGATCGGAATGTCCGAATAGCTGTTTTCGCTCTCGTAGTCGTCCTCGATCACCACGAAGTCTTCGGCTTCCGCCCGACGCAGCAACGCCTCGCGATTCGCCAGCGGCATCGTGGTCGTCGTGGGGCACTGGTGCGACGGCGTGACGTATACGTAATCGCACTGCGACAAGCGATCGTCGACCGGCAGACCCGACTCGTCCACGGGCAAGCCCACGAGCTTCGGCGTGCGTATCGCGAAGATGTTGCGCGCGTCCGGGTAGCCCGGGTCTTCGATCCCCACCGTCGTGTGCGCCCCGACCAGCAAATCCGCCAGTAGATACAGCGCCTGTTGCGCCCCATTGGTGAGCACGATCTCGTCGGCGTCGGCCCACACGCCGCGTCGCGGCAGCACGCGCGTGCGGATCTGCTGGATCAGTGTCTCGTCGTCGCGCGCGATCATGTCCGGCGCCCAGTCGCGGATCTCCATGACCGTGAGTGCCTTGTGGCAACACTCCCGCCAGTCCGCCGTCGGGAACATGGTCGGATCGAACTGGCCGTAAATAAAGGGGTACTGATACTTCTGCCAATCGATGGGCTTCACGATGTTGCGTTGCCCCGACGGACGCACCACGTAGCGCCCCTCCCAGTCCGGTGTCGCCGGATCCCGTGGCGCGATGGTGCCAGCGGCCAACGCCGGCACATCGCGCGCCGGCGTGACCTGCGACCCGACGCGGGGCGCCAGAATATCGCCGTTGACGAAATATCCGCGCCGCTCCCGCGCAATCAGGTAGCCCTCGTCGACCAGTTGCTGATAGGCGAGCACCACCGTGTTGCGCGCCACGCCAAGCCCTTCGGCCAACTCGCGCGACGACGGCACCGCAGCGCCGCGCATCAGCCGCTCGTCGAGAATCGCCGACACCAGCATCTGGCGAATCTGGCTTTGCAAACTCATGCCGGCGTGCGCCGACATCTGAAACAACTGGTTCCACATCGCCGCGGAAATCCGGCTCGACATCGCGCCCCCTCTCGACTCACCCTTCCAGAACATCAATTATTACTCAAGTGACGGTGACATCCCTTCCGAGTTGGGGTTTATCCGCAGTCGTGTGAAATCGCGTCGGAATCCAGCATTCATGCGGCTTGCGAGCCGATTTCGGGTCAACTGGACCAGTTGGCATCATCAAATGCGGCCAACTGGCTCTAACGAACAAAAAGGCTGGCGGCAATGATGCAATCACTTGGCGCCGATTCTTAACAGCGTGTGCGTCAAACCCGAGTGTTCTACCGAAAACTTTCCCATTAGAGGTGAACCATGATTGGACTTCCGAACCGGCTGCGACGGGTGTTCGCCGCCACGGCACTGGCGGCAGCCGCGCTCCCCGCTGCGCTGACGCTCGGGCTTACGCTGCCCTCGACGGCGCAGGCGCAGGAAAAAGAGGTGACGATTGCGTACCAGCAAATCGTCGATCCGTGGCTGGTCGCCATTACCGGCGGCGAGTTCGAGAAGACCACCGGCTACAAGATCCACTGGCGTCAGTTCGAGTCGGGTGCCAAGGTTGCCACGGCCCTCGCCTCCGGCGACATCAAGATCGGCGTGCTCGGCTCCAGCCCGATGGCCGCCGCCGTCTCGCAGGGGCTCGACCTGCAACTGTTCTGGATTCTCGACGACATCAACCAGGCCGAGGCCATGGTCGTGCGCAACGCCTCGAACATCAAGTCGCCTGCCGACCTGAAGGGCAAGAAGATCGGGGTGCCGTTCGTCTCGACCACGCACTACCACACGATGTTCGCGCTGCAACAATGGGGTATCAAGCCGACCGAGGTGAAGGTGCTCAACATGCAGCCGAACCAGATCGTGGCGGCTTGGGAGCGCGGCGACATCGATGCGGCCTACGTCTGGGATCCGGCGCTCGCGCAGATCAAGAAGAGCGGTCACGTGCTGATCACCTCCGGCGAACTGTCGAAGCAGGGCAAGCCGACGTTTGACGGCATCGCCGTCGACCGCAAATGGGGCGAGGCGAACGCCGACTTCATGGCGAAGTTCGTCAAGGTGATCGCCGACGCCGACGCGGCGTACCGTGACCATCAGGCCGCCTGGACCGCCACCTCGCCACAGGTCAAGGCCATCGTGAAGATGATCGGCGGCAAGCCGGAAGACGTTCCCGGCGCGCTCTCGCTCTACGCCTTCCCCTCGGCCCAGCAGCAGGCCTCGGCCGAATGGCTGGGCGGCGGCAAGGACAGCCGCGCCGCCAAAGCCCTCAAGGACACTGCGGAGTTCCTGAAGGGTCAGCAGAAGATCGATGCCGTCAAGGCCGACTACACGCCGTATGTCACGTCGCGCTACGTCGACGCCGCACTTAAACTGAAGTAAGCCGTACCGGGGCGGTCACGCCGAAAGTTCAGGCGCGACCGCCCCTCCCCGATCGCTCGATCGACAGGAGAAGGGCTTCATGGAACAACTCATCGTCAACGACGTCAGCGTCGTCTATCCCGGCCGGCGTCCCGGCGAGCAGGTGCAGGCGCTCGCTCACGTCGATCTGACCATCGCACCCGGCGATTTCGTAGTGGCGCTCGGCGCCTCGGGTTGCGGCAAGACCACGCTGCTCAGTCTGATGGCTGGCTTCATCGCGCCCACGTCCGGCGAATTGCTGCTGGGCGATGCCCCGATCGAAGGCCCTGGCGCCGATCGCGGCGTGGTGTTCCAGAAGCACGCGCTGCTGCCGTGGCTCAACGTGATGGAGAACACCGAGTTCGGGCTGAAGCTGCAAGGTGTGTCGAAGACGGAACGGCGAGCCATCGCGGCACGCAATCTCGCGCTGGTCGGGCTGCAGGATTTCCACAATCACATGATTTACCAACTCTCCGGCGGCATGCAGCAGCGGGTGGGCATTGCACGCGCGCTCACGTGCAATCCGTCGATGCTGCTCATGGACGAGCCGATGGCCGCACTCGACGCGCTCACGCGCGAAACCATCCAGGAACTGCTGCTCGACGTGTGGCGCGAGACCGGCAAGATGATCTTCTTCATCACGCACAGCGTCGAAGAAGCCCTGTTTCTCGCCAGTCGCCTGATCGTGATGTCGCCGCGCCCCGGACGCATCACGCACACGTACGAACTCGACTTCAACCAGCGCTATCTCGAATGCCGTGACGCGCGCACCATCAAGTCCAGCCCGGATTTCATCGCCATGCGCGAGACCGTGCTCAGCATCATCTACGGCGACGAACGTGCGGGCCAGACGACGACGTCGAATGCCAACGCGGTCGCAGCCTGATCGCCGCAGGAGAGAACACCATGATGACCAAACCCGTCACCCCTCACCCCACGCCGCCCGCCACTGCGGCCAATGCGCCCGGCGCGCGCCGCCCGGCGGTTGCGCCCCGTACACCGCGTCGGCGCGGTTTCTTCGCTCGCATGTTTGCCCCGCGCCCGGTCAAGGCCGGTGAGTCGTTCGGCGCCCCCGGCCAAGGCCCGAGCCTGGCGATCAGCGTCGTGACCGTGCTTGCCCTGTTGCTGCTCTGGATCGCCATTACGTCGTCGGGCATGATCAAGCCGCTGTTCCTGCCGGGACCGCGCGCCATCATCGAGAAGTTCATGCAGGTCGCCACGGAGGGCTTTGCCGGCTCTACGCTGTGGGAGCACACGCTCGCGAGTCTGTATCGCGTCTTCGGTGCCTTTGCGCTGGCCTGTGTGACCGCCATCCCGGTGGGCATTCTCATGGGCGTGTCGCGCATCGGCCGCGGCGTGTTCGATCCGCCGATCGAGTTCTACCGCCCGCTGCCGCCGCTGGCCTACCTGCCGCTCGTCATCATCTGGTTCGGCATCGGTGAATTCTCGAAGGTGTTCCTGATTTACCTGGCCATCTTCGCCCCGCTGGCCATTGCGGCACGGGCAGGCGTGCGCTCGGTGTCGATGGAGCAGATTCACGCGGCCTATTCGATGGGCGCTTCGCCGCGCCAGATCGTCATGCACGTGATCGTGAAGTCGGCGCTGCCGGAGATCTTCACCGGCATGCGCATCGGCATCGGCGTGGGCTGGACAACGCTGGTCGCCGCCGAAATGGTGGCGGCATCGAGCGGACTCGGTTTCATGGTGCTCAACGCGGCGGAATTCCTCGCGTCGGACATCGTGATCATGGGGATCATCGTGATCGGCTTCTTCGCGTTCGGATTCGATCTGATCATGCGCTACCTCGAGCGCGTGCTGGTGCCCTGGAAAGGCAAGGTCTGACAAGACGTAAGCAGGTCCGTTGGTCATTACAAAAGACGCAGGGCGGCTCCCCCCGCCGCACCTGCCGTCAGATAAGGTCTTCAGGAGGTTGTGTGGTAGTCGAGACATTGCAGGTCGGGCGTGTTGCCCGTGAGCGGCGCGTTGTCGCATTGGCGGTTCCCCCCCGGTTCTTCCTCTCCCCTTGTTCCATCAGCGTCTCCGATAGCGCCGTACGCATCGCACGCCCCGTCACGGGAGGTCGTCATGGCCAATCGTGAACAGGGCACGCATCTGCAATCGAGCCTCAAGCAGCGGCACATGAGCATGATCGCGCTGGGTGGCGTGATCGGTGCGGGCCTCTTCGTCGGCAGTGGCGTGGTCGTGCATGCCGCCGGCCCGGCGGCCGTGCTGTCGTTCCTGATTACCGGCGCGCTCGTGGTGCTCGTGATGCGCATGCTCGGCGAGATGGCGTGTGCGCTGCCCGCCGTGGGGTCGTTCTACGAGTACGCACGGCTCGCCTGGAACGACAAGCCGGTCGGCGGTGAGCTGGCCGGCTTTCTGACAGGCTGGATGTACTGGTACTTCTGGGTGATCGTGGTCGCGGTCGAAGCGGTCGCGGGTGCCAACCTGATCCAGTTCTGGCTCCCCGGCATCCCCGCCTGGGCCATCAGTCTCGCGTTGCTGGTGGTGCTGACATTGACGAATCTGGTATCGGTGGCGTCCTACGGCGAGTTCGAATTCTGGTTCGCGTCGATCAAAGTCGCGGCCATCGTCGTGTTCCTGTTTCTCGGCGGGCTCTTTGTGTTCGGCCTGTGGCCGGGCGCGGTGGCAAGCACCGGACACCTGCTCTCGCACGGCGGCTTCATGCCCAATGGCATTGGCCCAGTGATGGCCGGTGCGGTCGCGGCGACCGGCTTTTACTTCGGCGCGGAGATCGTGACGATTGCCGCCGCCGAAGCGGCCGAGCCGCAGCAAGCCGTGGCGCGCGCCACCAACTCGGTCATCGGCCGCGTGCTGTTCTTCTACATCGGCTCGATCCTGCTGGTGGTGATGCTCGTGCCCTGGAACTCCGCCAGCATGGCCACGCCGTATGTGAGCGCGCTAGAAGCGATGCACATTCCGGCAGCGGCGCACATCATGAACGCCGTGGTGCTGACCGCCGTGCTCTCGGCACTGAACTCGGGCTTGTACGCCTCGTCGCGCATGCTCTTCGCGCTCACGCGCCGTGGCGATGCCCCGCGCTCGCTGGCCAAGCTCAATGCACGTGGCGTGCCGGTTCGCGCCATTCTCATCGGCACGCTGTTCGGCTATGCGGCCGTGGTGATGTCTTACGTGTCGCCCGATACGGTGTTCGCCTTTCTGGTGAACTCCTACGGCACGGTGGCGATCTTCGTGTACGTGCTCATCGCCTTCTCGCAGTTGAAACTGCGCAAGCGGCTCGAGCGCGAGGCGCCGGGCAAGCTCAAGATTCGGATGTGGGGCTACCCGTACCTCACCTGGGTCGCGATTATCGGCATGCTGTCGATTGTCGGGGCAATGGCCTTCATCCCGGACCAGCGCACGCCGCTAGCCCTCGGGGTGGCCAGCCTGACGGTCCTGCTCGTGGCGTTCACCGTCCGGTCGATCTGGCGCAAGCTGCGCTCGCCGGACCCGGGCTTCGAGATCTGAGATAGGTCGGTGTGACAAGGGCGGTGGCAGAGATGCTGTCGATGGGCGAACGTTCAAATTCCGACGACCGCTTGCCACCGCCCTCATTCGCGGACTACCGCTGGCATCCAGACGATGCGGCATGCCTTCGGACGGGCCAACGTGCGCTTATGTCGCGTTACGCTTGGCGCCTCGCCCCCGCAGCCACTCGAGCACAAGTAGCAGACATGTGGAAAAGACGATCAGGATGGTCGCAAGCGCAGCGATGGTCGGGCTGATGTTTTCACGAATCCCCGTAAACATCTGACGCGGCAGCGTTGCCTGCCCCGGTCCGGCGAGAAACAGCGTCACGACCACATCGTCAAACGAGGTCGCGAAGGCGAACAGTGCCCCCGATATCACCCCTGGCGCAATCACCGGCAGCGTTACGCGGAAAAAGGTTTCCAGGGGGCCTGCGCCCAGCGACAGGCTCGCACGCACCAAATTCTGATTGAAGCCCCGCAAGGTGGCCGACACCGTGGTGACCACAAACGGTGCGCCCAGCGCGGCGTGCGCCAGCACCATGCCCAGGTAAGTGCCGGCCAGCCCCAACGGCGCGAAGCACAGATACATGCCGACGCCGACCACGATCACCGGCACGATCATCGGTGACATCAGCACCGCCATCAGGATCGCCTTGCCGCGAAATTGCACCTGGTTCAGCCCCGTTGCAGCCAGCGTGCCCAGTATCGTCGCCAGCAAGGTGGCCAACGGCGCAATAATGAAGCTATTGCGTGCCGCCGACATCCACTCGTCGGAGTTAAACAGGTTGTGATACCAGCGCAGCGAGTACGCCGGGATCGGATAGACGAGAAAGGTGCTGTCCGAGAACGACAGCGGCACCATCACCAGAACCGGCAGCACGAGGAACACCAGCGTAAGCGCATTGCCCGCGCGCAGCAGGTAGTACCAGAGCCGCTCGACCAGGGAAACATAAGGCGGAAAGCGCGATGGACGACCAACGGTTGCCGGCGGCTCCTGATACGCGTTATGAGAGTTGATTGCTTGTTGACTCATCGCTCACCCCATGCCCAATTCCGCGCGCGTCAGGCGCCCGTAGACCACATACAGCACGAGCGTGGCGGCAAGCAACAGGCCGCCCAATGCACACGCCATACCCCAATTGATGGAAACGTTTGTGAAATAGGCCACGTAGTAGCTGATCATCTGGTCGTTGGGTCCGCCCAGCAACGCTGGCGTGATGTAGTAGCCGATCGACAGGATGAACACCAGCAGCGCGCCGGCGCCAACGCCCGGATAGGTTTGCGGCAAATAGACGCGCCAAAACGCCGCGAACGGATGACTCCCGAGCGAGACGGCCGCGCGCTGATACGTCGAGGGAATCGACTTCATCACGCTATACAGCGGCAAGATCATGAAGGGCAACAGGATATGGGTCATCGAGATGTACACGCCCACCCGATTGAACAGCAGCTCGAGGGGTGCGCGTGTCATGCCGCTCGCCACCAGTGCCTTGTTGACCAAGCCTTGCCCTTGCAGCAACACGATCCATGCGGCGACACGCACGAGAATGGACGTCCAGAATGGGATCAACACCAGGATCATCATCAAGTTCGCGCGCCGCCCCGGCAGCGTCGAAATCCAATAGGCAAGCGGAAAACCGATCAACAAGGCGAAGCATGTCACCACGGCGCTGATGCCGAATGTGCGCGCAAAGATGTTCAGGTAGATCGACGCGTCCGGGTCGGCCGGCACCACCTCGCCGAACGCATTCTGTCGATGGTCCAGCGCCGCAAGCACATAGAACGCAGAGTAGCGGCTGCTGTTCTTGGCGATCGCCCGCCAATAGGGCAGTTCGCCCCATCGCGCATCAAAAGTCACCAGCCGCTCGCGCGCTTGCGTGAGCGGCACTGGCTTGCCGTCGTCATCGGTAAACGGCAACGCCCGCGCCGTCTTCATCACGAGTGTGTGAAATCCGGGCAATTCCGTGTTGAGGCGTCGCGCCAGGCCGCCAAGGCTATCGCCGTCCTGTAGCGCCGTCAGATCACTCACCAGTGCGACGTACGCGGCGTCGCCGGGCAATTGCTTGCGATCCCAGTCGTGCAGCGTGCGGCTCGTGGTGGGCAAGGCGCCGACGACCTCGGGATTCTCGACCGCGCGAGTGAGTAGCATCGCAATCGGCACGACAAAAATCAGGAGCAGAAAAATCGCCAGCGGCGCAACCAAGGCCAGCGCCTTGATCCGCTTTCGATTCCGGGTCTGACGCAACTCGCCTTTAACGAGTCGCATGTTCTCGGCAACGGCCAGTGTTGCGGTTTGCATGTGGGAGATCTCTTTTCTCGACGTCGAATCCTGCGATTCCACTACCGTTTCGGGTTCGCTCGTAGGTGCCGCGCGAACCCGAAACATAGGCTTGCTACATCGTCTTATTTCGAGGCCCAGGCCGCGAAGCGTTGCTCGAGTTCATCGCCGCGATCCGTCCAGAAGTCGATGTTCTGAAGCACGGCAGTCTTCACGTTAGCCGGTGAGTTAGGCAAGTCTTTCAGGGTGGAGGCATCGAGCGACTTGACCGCCTCGTTGTTGACCGGGCCGTAGGCTATGTGCTTGGCATAGGCATTCTGCGCGGGTGCCGACAGCGAATATGCGATGTATTGCAGTGCCAGGTCCTTCTTCGGCGACCCCTTCGGAATCGCCCAGTAGTCGAGATCGTAGATACTGCCGTTCCAGACCACCTTCAGGTTCTTCCCCTCACGCTGCGCCGCATCGATGCGGCCGTTGAATGCCGTCGACATGACAACGTCACCGGCTACCAGGAACTGCGGCGGCTGAGCGCCCGCTTCCCACCACTGAATCGACGGCTTGAGTTCGCTCAGCTTCTTGAAGGCTCGATCGACACCCTCCTTGGTCGACAACACGCGATAGACATCCTTGGGCGCAACGCCGTCGGCCATCAGCGCAAATTCAAGATTGCCGCGTGCGCCCTTGCGCATCGCGCGCTTGCCCGGGAATTTCTTGGTATCCCAGAAATCGGCCCAACCCGTCGGCGCAGTCTTGAGCGCGCTCGCGTTGTATGCCAACACCGTCGACCAGATGAAAAAGCCTGCGCCACAGGTCTGCACCGCTGCGGGCGTGAATCCATTCTTCGGCCCGATCTTGCTCCAGTCGAGCTTTTCGTACAATCCCTCGTCGCAGCCACGGCCAAGGTCACCGGACTCGACTTCGACCAAGTCCCAATTCACATGCTTGGCTTCGACCATGGCCTTGACCTTGGCCTGCTCGCCGTTGTACTCGACGCTCGTCACATGATGACCGGTGGCCTTCTCGAACGGCTGCACGAAAGCCGCTTTCTGGGCGTCGCCGTTGGCACCGCCGAAGTTGACAACGGTCACGTCGGCGGCTTGAGCAACGCCGAACAGCATGGCGCTGGCAACGACGAATACTGTGTTCACAACCTTCTTCATTTTCAACTCCTGTTGATGATCAGACGGACAACTAGACGACGAAACTGGATATCTTGATCAAGTGAACACGCGCAGATGTTCCGGCTCGAATGCGAGCGCGACCGGTACGCCCGGCACAAAATGCTCGAGCGCCGGCGTTCCCAGCGGCACCTTCACGAAGCATTCGTCCTGCTGCGGCAATTGGCACCGCATGCGCACGTGGTCGCCGAAATAGATCAGGCCGGCGGCACGTCCCACCACGCCATTAACGCCGCCGTCGACCGACGAAGCGGGGTCAATCAGGCGCATGCGTTCGGGGCGGATGCATGCGTTCACCACTTCGCCAATCTCGGCGCGACGGCCCGTACCGCCGACGTCGCGAGCCGCCGGCGCGTGAATGCTCATGCCACGAACCTCGCTTCCGTCCGCGAGCCGCAACGTGCAGTAGTCGTCCCCGAGTTGCGAGACCACACCGCGCAGGCGGTTACTGTCGCCAATGAAGTTCGCAACGAATTGATTGCACGGCGACTCATACAAGCGGTCCACGGTATCGAGCTGCTGTACATAACCTTGATCGAACACGGCGACACGATCGGACATCGTCAACGCTTCGCCCTGATCGTGCGTCACATACACGAACGTCACGCCCAACCTCTCGTGCAACGCCTTGAGTTCCAGTTGCATGTGTTCGCGCAGTTGCTTGTCGAGCGCACCCAGCGGCTCGTCCATCAACACTAGACGCGGCTCGAACACCAGTGCGCGCGCCAACGCGATACGCTGCTGCTGCCCCCCCGACAACTGCGCCGGATAGCGCTTGCCAAAACTCCCCATCTGCACCATGTCCAGCGCCGCGGCAACTCTCTTCGCACGGTCGGCGCCAGGCACACGGCGCACCTTCAGCGGGTATTCAACGTTCTGCGCCACACTCAAGTGCGGAAAAAGTGCGTAGTTCTGAAAAACCATGCCGATATTGCGTTGATGCGGCGGCACCGTGTTGAGCAGCACACCGTCGAGCCAGATCTCTCCGCCAGTGGGGTACTCGAACCCGGCCAGCATCATCAGGCAAGTGGTCTTGCCCGATCCCGACGGCCCCAGCAAGGTCAGGAATTCGCCTTGGTAGATGTCGAGGTCGAGTTGTTTGACCACCAACGTTTCGCCGTCGTAGGTCTTGCTCACGCGACGAAAACTCACCAGTACCTGTTTGCTGTTCACCATCGCGGGCCTCTTCATCCCTGGTTGATATGCGCGCACCGAAGCGCGACAAGCCCAATGCGCTTAGGGCGTCACGACGTTTGCGACGCCGTGGAACTTAACTTGCATCTGAATATAGACTGACTTGGCCCTACAATAGGGAACCATTTCTTTATTCTGGATGGGACCACTTTGGACGCAATCATTCTGTCGGACTGGCTGATCCAGCATCTCGACAAAGCGGGCGGCGAGCCGGCATATCGCCAGATCAATAGCCTGCTTCAGCAGGCCATCCTGAGCGGCCAGTTGCCGCCCGGCACGAAGCTGCCCTCCTCGCGAACGCTCGCCGCCGATTTGCAGGTGGCGCGCAATACCGTGCTGCATGTCTATGACCAACTGACTGCCGAGGGCTATGTCACTTCGTCCACGGGCAGCGGCACCTACGTGGCGGATACGCGGCCTGCGCGCGGTGTCGATACGGCCGCCTCGGAGATGACATCGCACGAGAAACCGCACAAGCGCTTGTCGACGCGGGGGCAGCAAATGATCGACCAGGCGGGCGTATCAAAGCGACAATGGGGTGCTTTCATGCCCGGCGTACCGGACACCTCCGAATTCCCGAGCAAGACATGGAACCGCCTCCAAGCCAAGCTCTGGCGCCAACCCAGCCATGAACTGCTGACGTATGCATCGGGCAGCGGCTACCGTCCGTTACGACGTGCCCTGTCGGATTATCTGCGCGTGGCACGTTCGGTCAATTGCAATCCCGATCAAATCATCATCACGACCGGCGTGCATCAGTCGGTCGACCTGGCAGTCAAGCTGCTGAGCGATATTGGCGACGTCGCGTGGCTGGAAGAGCCGTGCTATTGGGGTGTGCGCAGCGTGTTCCGGATGTCGGGCCTCGAACTGAAGCCGATCCCGATCGATACCGAAGGCCTCAACCCGAGCGTGGAAGACATGCAGGGCCCACCACCGCGCTTGATTCTCGTCACGCCGTCGCACCAGTATCCGATGGGGATGGTAATGAGCCTGTCGCGCCGTCGAATGCTGCTGGATTTCGCGAGCAAGCATCGTACTTGGGTGATCGAGGACGACTACGACAGCGAATTTCGCTATGGCAGCCGGCCGATCTCATCGCTACAAGGACTGGATACGGCAGGTCAGGTCATCTATGTCGGTAGCTTCGGCAAGACCATGTTCCCCGGTTTGCGCATGGGCTATATGGTCGTGCCCGAGAACCTGATCGAACACTTTCGCACCGGCCTGTCGGAGCTGTATCGCGAAGGCCAACTGATGCAGCAAGCGCTGCTGACCGACTTCATCATCGATGGCTACCTGACCTCGCACATCCGACATATGCGCGCGCTGTACGGCGAGCGGCGCACCTTGTTGATCGATACGATTCGCGCCAACTTCGGCGATGCGCTGCCGGTGATGGGCGACGAAGCCGGATTGCACCTGGTGCTTGGCCTGCATGGGCAGTCAAGAGACCCGCGCGACAACCCCATTTCGGATGAGAGAATTACCGACGAAGCGCTGGAAGCGGGCATCGTGGTGCGGCCTCTGACGCGCTATTACATCGACCCAGCCTCGGCACAATCGGGCCTGTTGCTCGGCTATGCGTGCGTGCCCAACCACCGTATTGAGCCCGCCTTCGACAGCCTCGCCCGCGTCATCGAAAAGCACCTGAAGCCGTAGACAAGCGCTGCCGAAAATACCCATGCTCAGCCATTCGGATCGGCGGGCGCGATTCTCCCTCAGCGACTGTCCATTCCCATCCGAGGCGAAGCCGCGCCTCATTCGCGAACAAAGCGGCTCCATTAAAGATAATGAAATGGCTCTTTTTTAAGAACCAGACCTGAGTATATTCCGAACTATCAGCCAGATCGTGTCGAACCTCGGCGCGGCAACCGGACCACTCAGGAGTCGAAATGTCGAATGCGGAATTTCACGCGCGCAAAAATGCCGCCACCCCACGCGGGATTGGAGTCATGTGCGATTTCTATGCGGAACGAGCGAAAAATGCGGAGCTCTGGGATGTCGAAGGACGGCGTTTCATCGACTTCGCCAGCGGCATCGCTGTGCTCAACACAGGGCATCGTCACCCCAAGATCGTAGCGGCGATTCGCGAGCAACTGGATCGCTTTACGCACACGGCATACCAGATCGTGCCGTATGAATCGTATGTGACGTTGGCCGAGCGCTTGAATGCCTGCACGCCGGGTGACCATTCGAAGAAGACGGCCTTCTTCACCACCGGCGCCGAGGCGGTCGAAAACGCGATCAAGATCGCACGTGCCGCCACGGGACGTACGGGGGTGATCGCATTCGGCGGGGCATTCCACGGACGAACAATGATGACCATGGCGCTGACGGGCAAGGTCGTGCCATACAAGAAGGGTTTCGGGCCGTTCCCTGGCGAGGTGTACCACGTGCCGTTCCCATCGGCACTGCACGAGATCGACTCGGCGCAGAGCCTGATGGCGATCGAACAGCTGTTCAAGAACGATATCGACCCGCAGCGGGTCGCCGCGATCATCTTCGAGCCGGTACAGGGCGAAGGTGGCTTCTACCAGGCGCCGCTGGAGTTCGTGCGTGCCTTGCACGCGTTATGCACGCAGCACGGCATCCTGCTGATCGCGGACGAGGTGCAAAGCGGTTTTTCTCGTACAGGCAAGCTTTTCGCGATGCAACACTACGACGTGATACCCGACCTGATGACCGTAGCCAAGAGTTTGGCAGGTGGCATGCCACTGTCGGCAGTCGTCGGTCGCACGGAGATCATGGATGCCGCCGCGCCGGGGGGGCTGGGCGGGACATATGCGGGGAATCCGCTGGCCGTTGCGGCAGCGCATGCGGTACTGGATGTGATCGAGGAAGAGCAGCTTTCATCGCGCGCCGAGACCTTGGGCAATCAGTTGAAGGCGCGCCTGCGCAAGCTACAGGCGTCGGTGCCGCAGCTTGTCGAGGTGCGCGGACCGGGCGCAATGGTAGCGGCGGAATTCCACGACCCCCAGACCGGGGCGCCGGCACCGGAAGTCGTGAAACGGATCCAGGCCCGCGCACTGGAACAGGGCCTGCTGCTGCTGAGTTGCGGTGCCTATGGCAACGTGATTCGCTTCCTGTTTCCGCTGACCATAGAACAAGCGGTGTTCGACGAAGCACTCGGCATTCTGGAGACAGCCTTGCTCGAACTTAGCGCCGTAACGGTCTGACCATACCTCGTTTCCACGCGCAGCAATTCACGCCGCCTATCGCATGGCCTCGTCGTCGCAAGCGCCTCGGAGAATGGCGGCTTCGAGCGCCTGCGTGAGCCGACGCTCGTCTTCGTCCGAAACAATGCCGATGAACACGATGACCGACGACGCGGCAGGGAGATCCGAGCGACGTGTGAGCATCGAACGACGCCCGACAACGTGCAGCTCGCTCATCTGCCCAGCCTGCAGCGCCACGAAGCCTTTCGCGCGCAGCAGTTTCTCGCCCAACAAGGCCAGCGCAGCCTTCAATCGCGACCGGTCGAATACGCCCCCCGTCTCGAAACTGAAGCTGCGCAGTCCGTGTGGCAACGCGCGCGATGCCGCGCCCATCGGGCGCGGGCTCAGCAGCCCGGGCAGGGTCATCCCATCATCGGGAAAGAGAATGGCGGGTGGCACGACACCTTGGGTCGCCGTGACAACGATCCGCGTTGCCCCCAGCGATGCCAGCCGTTCTCTGACGGCCTGCAACCTGGCGTCGCTCACCAGATCGGTCTTGGTCAGCACGAGCGTGCTGGCCGCCGCGATCTGACGCCGAACGATGTCGCCGACATAGCGATCGTCCAGCACGGCGTCGATGCCGTCGACGTCCACGGCCACCACGATGCCGTGCAGACGGAATGCCTTGTCGAGCAAGCCCACTTGCGCGATGCGCAGGGGATCGGACACACCGCTCGCTTCGATCACCAGCAAGTCGGGCCGCTGCGCGCGCTCGCCCAGCGAGATCAGCGTCTCGACCAGGCGTCCGCCAATGGTGCAGCACACGCAGCCGTTTTCGAGTCCGATCACGTCGTCGCCACGCTCACGGATGAGCGACGCGTCGACATTGATCGAACCGAAGTCGTTGACGAGCACGGTAACGCGCAAACCCTCGGCATTTTGCAGCAGCGCGTTGACGAGCGTGGTCTTGCCCGCACCGAGATAGCCGCCCAGGACGACCATCGGGATCGGCGGCCTGGGCGCCGCAGCGACCGCCGCGGGTGCGAGGGGTTGACTGCCTTGCATCGTCGTCACGCCGGGGCGCGGAACACCTCGCCCCCGAGCACCGTGCCCCACACCGGCATCTGTCGCAGGTCGTCGACGGGCACCTCGAACGGATCGGCCTCAAGGACGGCAAAGTCGGCGTACTTGCCGACTTCGACACTCCCGACCAAATGATCCATTCCCAACGAGAACGCGGCGCCCAACGTGATGGCGTGCACGGCGTCCGCCACCGGCAAGCGCAGCGACTCGCCCAACACGCGTCCCGACGACGTCTCCCGTTTGGCCGCGCACCAGGCGGTGAACAGCGGATTGAGCTGGGTGATCGGCGCATCCGAATGCAAGGCGAAAGGCAACCCGATCTGACGTGCAATCTCGGCGGCATCCATGCGGTTGGCACGATCCGGGCCCATCGTCTGCTGATAGTGCGCGTCGCCCCAGTAGTAGACGTGGTTCGCGAAGAAGTTCACACACATGCCAAGCCGTTGCGCGCGCGTGAGTTGCGCGGCATCCGCCATCTGGCAGTGCTGCAACGTGTGACGGTGGTCGACACGCGGATGCAGCGCCAGCATCGCTTCGATCGCATCGAGCACGACGTCGGTCGCCTCGTCGCCATTCGTATGAATATGCAATTGCAGGCCCGCCGCGTGGAACGGCATGAACGTCTCGACCAGTTGCGACGGGGGAATCAGCCAGAGCCCGTTGGGCTTGCCATTGTGGTATCCCGGCCAGCGCAGCCGCGCCGTAAAGCCTTGAATCGAGCCGTCGACGATGAATTTGACCGGCCCGTAATGAAGCTTGTCCGTGTTGCCCTCGCGCGCGCTCAACACGCGTTGCGGCCCGCCCTCCGGGCAGCGCTGCGGCGCAAACGCCGGCACGATGCGGATCGGATATGTCGGGTCACCTGTCGCCTCGCGAAGATTCGCATTGCCCGACGGCGTCAAGTCGTTGACGAGGTCGGTGGCCGTCGTCACCCCGGCGAGCTGCGCAACGCGTCCGAAATTCCAGATCGCGCGAACACTCTCGCTCGCTGCAATCGATAGTCCTTCCCCAATGACCCGATACACCGGAAACATCGCCGCGAACTCCTGCAATTCACCGGTCGGCTCGCCATCAGTGCCCATGACGACGCCTTCGACATCGGTGTCGCCGTCGATGCCCGCCAGCGCGAGCATTGCCGAATTCACATTCATCAGATGCACACTGGCATGCAGGATCGCAATGGGCCGGGTGGCGGACACGGCATCGAGGTCCCGCGCGACGAGCGGTGCGCCCTCGAAGAAGATCGGGTCGTAGCCCCAGGCCAGCAACGGCTTGGGGTCGCCGGTCATGCGTTGCTCAGCCTCGCGCAGGCGCTCCAGCACGGCGGCCGGCGACTTCAACCCTTCCCACAAGTGTCCATCGGGGCCGCGCCGGTCGTAGTAACCCACGTAGACGGCATCCCACATCGCGCCCTCCATGAGGTGGCAGTGCCCCTCCACCAGTCCGGGCATCAACACCTTGTCGCGCAATGTGTCGATCGGTGCCGCATCGGTCCAGCGACGCATGTCCTGCAAATCACCGACGGCCAGGATGCGGCCGTCGCACACGGCCACGTGCGTCGCGACGGGCTGCGCCGGGTTCATCGTCAATATCTTGCGGGCGACGTAGACGCGAATGTCGTCGCGGCTGGCTGCTGTGTTGTCTCTGTCTGTCATCACGACTTCTTGTAGGTGGAAAGCGAGCCGACCCCCGTGTCCATCGAACGCTCGCGACTGCCGCCAAGCAGCAGGTTGAGCACCGACATCACTACGATGTTGACGACCAGGCAGATCAGCCCGAGGTTCACGCCGCCAAGGTCCGGATTCTTGAAGTAAAGCACGAGCGCCAGCCCCTGACCGGCCAGCACGCCGGCCGCGACCGCCGACGCCCGGACACGCAGGCGCAAGACCACGGCGATCACGCCCGGCAGGAATTGCGTCACCCCGTAATACGCCATATTGATCAGCGTCAGCATGAGGTTCGGTGTGAGCAGCGTAAGCACGATGGAGCCCAGCAGATACAGCACGATCACGACCTTCGAGCTGGCTTTCTGACGATGTTCAGGCATGCCCGACAGGATGTTTCGCGTGACGATGGGGCCCAGCGCAAGGCAGATCCCCGCGAGCACCAGCAACCCCGACAACGCCGCGCCCGCGGCCACGAGACCTACCAGCCACGACGGCAGCAATTGCGTCACTGCGGCGAAGAACGCTTCGTTCGGCGACGCCAGCGTGATGTTCCGGCTGATCGCGTAATACGACGCCAGCACGAGGAACGGATACATCAGCATGTACAGCGGCATGGCGACCTGCGTGCGGCGAATCGTCGACGCACTCTTCGCGGTGAAGAAGTTCTGCACGCCAAATGGCATGACGTACATGCCGAGCGACTGGAAGACGATGGTCGTCATGGCGAACGTGAGCTGTTGCGTGCTCATCGCGTTGCTCACGTGCTGGCTAGCGGCCTGGAACACCGGCGTCACGCCCACTTCCCACGCAACGGCCACCCCCGTGATGACGATGGCGGCGACCATCAGCACGTCCTTGAGTACGGCGATATAGGCCGACGCGCGCACGCCTGCAATGGCGATGTAGATGAAGGCCAGCATCGCCGAAAAAGCGATGAGCCAAAGCGGCTGGAAGTTCCACCCCAGCCCCTTGAGCGCCGCCACCAGACCGGTGAACTGCAACTGGCCCCAAGGCAACAGGAAGACGATGGCGGTCACCGCCACCACCAGTTCGAGAAAGCGATTTTGAAAATGCCCCTTGAACAGATCGGGCAGTGTGATCGCGTTGTAGCGTTTGCCCGCATCCCAGATCTTCGGGCCGAGGAAATATCCGACCGGATAGGCCAGCAGGATGTAGCCGAGAAACCAAACGCCATACGTCGGCCCCTTGGCGTAAATGCCGCCGGGAAAGCCGACCATCGTGCCAATGCTGTAGATCTCGCCGGCCGCGAGGAAGAACACGAGCCACGCGCCGAACTGGCGTGACGCGACGAAGAAATCGTGCACGCTCTGCGGGCCGCGTCCACCGCGCGCTCGCAAGGCGAGATAGACCGACAACAAGATGAAGCCGGCAAAGATGAGGGTTGCCATCGACGCAATCTCCGGAGTTTCGGTAATGAAGCGCTGTTCGCGCTGTCTGCGCGAGCTGGGCACGACGGCAAAACACGCCGGCCGCCAGGAATTAAGGGGAAACGGCCGTTACGCCGGTTCCTCGACGGTATGTCGGTCGAAGAGCGCCCAGCACAGCGCAAGGCAGCCGGACGTGAGCACGAACCACAGGAAAATCCAGCCGTAAATGAACGGCACCCCGAGCACATAGCGATCGACGGACGCCGCCCACGGCAGCATTCCCACGACACCGAGATACGGCAATCCAAGACCAATGAACCATCTGAGCATCATCTCTCTCCGCTGCGCGAGGCGTTGATCGGCTTGTGTGCGCCGGCCACTGCGGCGCACACGTGGCCCGCATCGTCGAATGACGACCCGAGGCCGGTTGTCTGGCCCAGTATCCACAGCCAAAATTCGCGCCGTTTAGAGCCACATGCGACAAAAATGTGGTGCCAGAGAGGCGCTCACCGACCCGCGAAAACGCTGCAACGGTGCCGCTTTTCACTGGCACCATCACAAAGCGGCGGTGGTACTAATCGCGGCAAAATGTTCTTGGCAGTATGGTCACATTTCCGTCAGGAGCCTACCGTGGGTACGATTGAAACCTTCGCGCTGGATCGTCGCTCCGAAGCTGCGCCATACGATCCCCTCTACGATCCGCTAGTCTCGGCCAGCCCTGGCCTCGGCATGGACTACGCGCCCACTTACTGGGTCGCCACCGCGGGCGATGCGCCCGAAGACGACGGCCCACTGCCCGGCGATGCCGATGTCGACGTGGTCATCGTCGGTGCCGGTTTCACCGGTCTGGCGACCGCGCTGTTCCTCGCTCGCGAGCACGGCATTCGCGCCATGGTGCTCGAAGCGAACCGCACGTGCTGGGGCTGTACCAGCCGCAACGGCGGCCAGGGACAAAACGCCAGCGGACGACTCTATCGCTCGCAATGGATCGCGCGCTGGGGCAAGGAAACGGCCCTGCGTCTCGATGCCGAGATTCGCGAGGGCTTCAACACGTTCAAGTCGCTCATCGCCGAAGTGCCCGAGTGCGAGCCCCAACCGGGCGGCCATCTCTACATCGCGCACCGCGATCGCAAGATGGAATTCCTGCGCAACGAAGCCAAGGTCATGCACGACGTGTTCGGTTACGACACGCGCATCCTCTCGCGCGACGACGTTCGCGAGCGGTATGTCGACGACCAGGAGAACTGCGGCGCGATGCACGAACCCGATGGCATCGGTGTGCACCCGCTCAAGCTCGCGTTCGGCTATCTGCGCATGGCCCGCGCCCTCGGCGCTCGCGTGCATCCGGCCACGCCTGTGCTGGATGTGCAGACGATCAACGGTGTGCATCACGTGCGCACGCCGCGCGGGGTAGTGCGGGCCAAAGCCGTCGCCTTCGCCACCGGCGGCTACACGCGCAACGACGTGACGAAAGCCCTGCGCGCCAAGATCATGCCGATTCTGTCGAACTCGCTCGTCACGCGTGTGCTCACGCCCGACGAACTCGCCGCGACGAACTTCCGCACCCACGAAGTCATTACCGATACGCGCACGCTGCGCTATTACTACCGTCTGCTGCCCGACAACCGCGTGCAGATCGGCAGCCGCAGCTCGATCACTGGCGCCGACGCGCAGAATCCAAAGCACATGGCGGTGCTCGTCGAAGGCCTGCACCGCAAGTTTCCGGCGCTGCGCGGCATTCGCATCGATTACTCGTGGTGGGGCTGGGTCGACGTGAGCCACGACATGATGCCCCGCGTCACGCAACCCGATCCGCGACAAAGCCTCTTCTATGCGGTGGGTTACGGCGGCAATGGTGTGTCGTTCTCCGCGCATGCCGGACGCCGCCTCGCACAACGCATTGCCGGAGAGCGCGATCCGTCGTGGAACCTGCCGATCTACGACTCGGCGCTGCAATACCCGAACGTGTTCGGCGCCGTGCAGTGGCAAGGCTTCGCGCCGTTCCGCCGCATCGGCCAGCGCTTCCTCTATCAGAAATACCACGCGCAAGACGAAGCGCGTTGATCCATTTGCCTTGCTGCCTTTTTTTGGAATTTGCCATGACGACTCAAAACGCCTCCGCCGACATCCAGTTGCTCACGACCTTCAATGACGCCTGGAATCGGCACGACATCGACGCCCTCATGGCCTGCATGACCGATACCTGCGTGTTCCACGCCGTAGCCGGCCCCGACATGATGGGCCGCACCTTCGAAGGCCGTGACGCCGTGCGCACCGCGTTCCAGTCCGCGTGGGAGACCTTCCCCGACGCGTCGTGGACCGAGGGTGTGCATTTCGTCACCGGCAATCGCGGCGTGTCCGAATCGACGTTTCGTGGCACGAAAGCCGATGGCACCCGCGTCGAGGCCCGTATGGTCGACGTCTTCACCCTGCGCGACGGCAAGATCGAAGTGAAGAACGCCTTCCGCAAAGACCGCCCGGCGCTCTGAGCCGCCCCCCCAACATCTCGTGGATCCAAGGCATCGCCGTCGCCGATCTCATTTTTCAATACAAAACGTACCAAATAATAAAAATACTGATTGACCACGGCAGATACTTCGCCTAAATTTCCACTTACACAACTAAATCGGAATCATTTGTTCCGTTTATTTTTCACCGGAGACATCCATGAGCGCCAAAGATTCGGCTACGGCCACCCAACAACTGACCGCCTCCGACGGTGGCCCGCAGGCCATGACGCCGTCTGAAGCCTTCGTCGAAACGATGGTCGCCAACGGTGTGAGCGAGATGTTCGGCATCATGGGCTCGGCCTTCATGGATGCGATGGACATCTTCGCGCCGGCCGGCATTCGACTGATCCCGGTGGTGCATGAACAAGGCGCCGGCCACATGGCCGACGGCTACGCCCGCGTCTCGGGCCGCCACGGCGTTGTGATCGGACAGAACGGCCCCGGCATCAGCAACTGCGTGACGGCGATTGCCGCAGCTTACTGGGCACACAGCCCGGTCGTGATCGTGACGCCTGAAGCCGGCACGATGGGCATTGGTCTCGGCGGCTTCCAGGAAGCCAAGCAGCTCCCGATGTTCCAGGAGTTCACGAAGTACCAGGGCCACGTGACACACCCAGCCCGCATGGCCGAATTCACCGGCCGTTGCTTCGACCGCGCGATGGCCGAAATGGGCCCGACGCAACTCAATATTCCGCGTGACTATTTCTACGGCCAGATCAAGGCCGAGATTCCGCGTCCGCAACGTCTCGATCGTGGCGCAGGCGGCGACGAGCGCCTGAACGAAGCGGCCGAACTGCTCGCGCAAGCCAAGTTCCCGGTCATCATCTCGGGCGGCGGCGTGGTGATGGGCGACGCCATCGAAGAATGCAAGGCGCTCGCCGAACGTCTGGGCGCGCCGGTCGTGAACAGCTATCTGCATAACGATTCGTTCCCGGCCAACCATCCGCTGTGGTGCGGCCCGCTCGGCTATCAAGGCTCGAAGGCCGCCATGAAGCTGCTGGCGCAGGCCGACGTGGTCGTGGCGCTCGGCTCGCGCCTCGGACCGTTCGGCACGCTGCCGCAGCACGGCATGGACTACTGGCCGAAGAACGCCAAGATCATCCAGATCGATGCCGATCACAAGATGCTCGGCCTCGTGAAGAAGATCTCGGTCGGTATCTGCGGCGATGCGAAGGCTGCAGCCATTGCGCTGTCCCAGCGTCTGGCCGAGCGCACCCTCGCATGCGATGCCACGCGTGCCGCCCGCGCCGACCAGATCGCCACGGAGAAGGCCGCGTGGGAGAAGGAACTCGACGAGTGGACCCACGAGCGCGATCCGTACAGCCTCGACATGATCGAAGAGCAGAAGCAAGAGCGCACGTTCAACGGCGGCGAGTATCTGCATCCGCGCCAGGTGTTGCGCGAGCTGGAAAAGGCCATGCCGGAAGACGTCATGGTGTCGACCGACATCGGCAACATCAACTCGGTGGCCAACAGCTACCTGCGCTTCAACAAGCCGCGCAGCTTCTTCGCGGCCATGAGTTGGGGCAATTGCGGCTACGCGTTCCCGACAATCATCGGCGCGAAGGTCGCCGCGCCGCACCGTCCGGCCATTTCGTACGCCGGCGATGGCGCCTGGGGCATGAGCCTGATGGAAACGCTCACCTGCGTGCGTCACAACATTCCGGTCACGGCCGTGGTCTTCCACAACCGTCAGTGGGGTGCGGAGAAGAAGAACCAGGTGGACTTCTACAACCGCCGCTTCGTGGCGGGCGAACTCGATAGCCCGAGCTTTGCCAACATCGCCCGCGCGATGGGCGCGGAGGGCATCGTGGTCGATCGTCTGGAAGACGTGGGTCCGGCGCTCAAGAAGGCCATCGACCTGCAGATGAACCACGGCAAGACGACGATCATCGAAATCATGTGTACCCGCGAGCTGGGCGACCCGTTCCGTCGCGACGCGCTGGCCAAGCCGGTGCGCATGCTCGACAAGTACAAGGACTACGTCTAACGTCGTCGAGGTCGTTCGTGTGACAGCGCTCCCGGCTCTGTGGGTGCCGGGGGCGCTTTCTTTTTTTTGACATCGACATCATGAAAGCCATCCATCGCATTATCGACACGGCGCGCCACGCACCGATGCGCATCGTGCTGTGCGAATCGGAAGACGAGCGGGTGCTCGCCGCCGCCGCACGGGCCACGCGCGAGGGCATCGCCCGCATCTTGCTCGTTGGCGACATCGGCAAGACACAACGTGCGGCCGAGGCGGCGCACATCGACCTGGCCGGCATGGAACTGATCGATCCGGCCACGTCGCCGCTGACCGATGCCTTCGCCGAGACCTGGTACGGCATGCGCGCCAAAAAGGGCATGACGCGCGAGCAAGCCGTCGAGGAAATGCGCGCGCCGCTGGGCTTCGCCAACATGATGGTGCGGCTCGGCCACGCCGACGGCTCCGTCGCCGGCGCGGTCAACACCACGGCCGACGTGGTGCGCATGGCGATACAGATCATCGGGGTGCAGCCGTCGTTCCAACTCGTGTCGAGCTTCTTCCTGATGATGCTCTGCGAGCCGTTCCATACGATGAAGGGCGGCCTGATCTTTTCCGATTGCGCCCTGGTCGTCGATCCCGACGCCGCCCAGCTCGCGCAGATTGCACTGGCCGCCGCCGACAGTGCCAGCGCCCTGCTCATGGAGCCACCGCGCGTGGCGATGCTGTCGTTCTCGACCAGCGGCAGCGCGAAGCACGCGGCCGTCGACAAGGTGGTTCAGGCGACCCATCTCGTACAAGCGGCGCGGCCGGACCTGGCCATCGATGGCGACGTCCAGCTCGATGCGGCCATCGTCGCCGAGATCGCCCAGCGCAAGGTCGTGCACTCACAAGTCGAGGGCCATGCCAATACGCTCATCTTCCCGAATCTCGACGCAGGCAATATCGGCTACAAGCTCGCGGAACGCATCGGCGGAGCGAAAGCCATCGGCCCGCTCCTGCAAGGGCTGAACCGACCAGCCAACGACCTGTCGCGCGGCTGCAGCGCCGACGACATCTATTACGTGATCGGCGTGACCTGCGTGCAGGCGCAGGCCGCCCAGGCAAAGCTCACCGGAACCTCGCCGCTCGCCACCCGGCCATGACGCTTCACGCCATTGCGGCTTACCTGCCGTTGATGCTGTTGCTGGGCTTCGCCACGTATTTCCAGACGGTCACGGGCTTCGGTCTGGGCATGATCGTCCTGGGCGGCGCCAGCGGGTTCGGGCTGGCGCCGGTGGCGAGCGTGGCCATTCTGGTGAGTCTGGTCACGCTGATAAACAGCGCCCTTGCGCTGCCGGGCACGCTGCATCACATCGACTGGCGGGCGGTAGGCGCGGCGACCCTGGGCATCCTGCCATCGGTCGTGGTCGGCGTGTTGCTCTTCGATTATCTGAACGGCACCGCGTCGAACGCGCTGCATCTGCTGCTCGGCGCGGTGGTGTTGTACGGCGGCATTGGCTCGGCGCTGCGTCCGGCACCAAAGACCGAACGCTCCGGCGACACCGGGTTCTTTCTCAGCGGCATCTTCGGCGGATTGCTCAGCGGGATGTTCGGCATTTCCGGGCCGCCGCTGATCTTCTATTTCTATCGCCAGCCGCTCACGCTGGTGCAGATTCGGTGTGCGTTGATTCTGCTGTTCGCTGTCACGGCGTCGATCCGAACGCTCTACAGTGCCGTCGCGGGACAGTTGCCCGCGTCGATGATCTGGCAGGCGGTCGTCGCACTACCGGTCGTGACGTTCGCCACCCTGTTCGCACGCCGCTATCCCCCTCCGCTCTCGAGCGTAACAACGCGGCGTCTCGCCTTCCTCACGTTGATCCTGTTGGGCACCCATTTGATGGTGAGCGCGTTGATGGAAATGGCTTAGGGACGGCGACGCGGGCGGCGGTTACGTGTGTGCGCGACGACCACCGGTGCCGATCCAGTCGACGAGTCGCGAGAGCATCGTCATGTCAGGCGGCGACGTCAGGTCCAGCGCCAGCGAGTTCCGGTAATACGGGCTGAGATCGAGACCCACGCCGAGCCCCAGCACTTCCACATCGCCGAGCGCCTGCTGTTGCGCCACGACTTCGCGCAGGTGATGGTCGAGATAGTGGTCGTCGTTGGCCTGGTTCGTGGCGGCGTCCATCGGACTGCCGTCGGAAATCACGATCAGCAGGCGTCGGTTGACGCTGCGCGAGCGCAACCGCTCGCACGCCCACTCGACGGCCTCGCCATCGACGCCCTCGCGGAACAGATCGGCCTTGAACAGCGACGCGATGTCGGACCGGGCACGGCGCCAACTCGTCACGGCGTCTTTGAAGATCAGGTGCGAGACTTCGTTCAGTCGCCCCGGGAACTTGGGCTTGCCGCGCGCGAGCCAATCGGTGCGCGCGCGTCCGCCGTTCCATGCGCCGGTGGTAAAACCGAGGATTTCGTTGGTGACGCCCGCCGCATCGAGTGCCCGCGACAGGACGTCGACAATCATCGCAACCGCTTCGATCTGGGCCTTCATCGAACCGGAACAGTCGATCAGCAAGCTCACCATCGACTCTGCTATCAACGTGTGCTTTTCGAGCCGGAACAGCCGCCGCTCGCCAGGCGAGCTGACCAGTTGCGCGAGCCGCCGCCCATCGATGCGCCCCTGCTCTTCGCCGAACGACCAGCCGTCGCGCTGCGGCACCGCCAGCGCCGCCTTGAGCGCGCGCGCAAGCCTCGGCACGTTGATCGCCTGCGCGACGATGCGCTCGTCGAGCCGTTCGCGAAATTCCGTCAGCAGCGCCCGGCGCACGAGCGTGCCGGCATACAGCTCACGGTCATAGTGCTGGGTGAACACGCGGTAGCCCTGCGCCGACGCCTTGAGCACGCGGCTATCGCCCGAATGCGCGAGCGTGATGCCGTCGTCTTCCCGATCGTCGATATCGAGAAACAGCGAGAACGCGTTACGCACGCCTTTCTCGTCCTCGTCGTCCTTGGCATCGCCCTCGGCCTGCTGACCGCCGGCGGCACGAATCAGGCCCGCGATATCGGCGGCCAGCGCGCGCGCGTACGCGGCGAAGGCGGCCTGATCGGCACACGTTCGGCGCATGCCCGCGAGGGCGCCGCCGATCTGCGGCGCGATGGCCATGCGCGTGGCTTCGATAAGCCCTTCCGTATCCTCGATCACCGGGTAGCCGGTCAATCGCGACCAGCTCATTTGGGCGACGGTATAGAGCAGCAGCCCGACATGACTGTCGGCCACGCCGGCGGCGTGCATCGCGCGCGACCAGGCTTCGAAGCGATCGCGTACATTCTTCGCCACGCCAGGCATGCCCGCCGGGATGAACGTCTCGCAGCGCAATTGCTCCATCAGCTCGAAGAGCAGCCGCTCGAGCGGCGCGTCCGGTTGCAGACGGCGATGCAACGCCGCATCGCTGTGCCGCAGCCGCAACGCCGCACCGTCGGCGGCGCCGCGCAGCGTCGACAGCGGGTCGGCGGGTTCCGGCAACGCTTGCAGATGCGGGGCATGCAACGGCAACGGCCGCATGTTCCGGCACAGGCGCGCGCCGCTGTAATGCAGCGCGGCGTCGCCGGTCAGCGCGCGCACCGTCGCCGCGCACAGCGCCTCGCCACGCGCGGCGCGACGTGCCGCCTCGCGGTCGGACATCGTCATGACGCATCGGCCAGCAGCGACCGGCTGCCGTCGTTCGTGGGCAACTCGCAACCGAAGGCGCGCTGATAATACTCGGCCACCACGGCGCGCTCGGCCTCGTCGCATTTGTTCAGGAACGTGAGCCGGAAAGCCAGCCCCGCATCGTGGAAAATGCCAACGTTCTCTGCCCAATTGATGACGGTGCGCGGCGACATGAGCGTGGACAGATCGCCCGTCGCGAAGCCTTTGCGCGTGAGTTCCGCCACGCTCACCATCGAGTCGATGAGCGTGCGCCCGTCGCCGTTGTCCAGTTCCGGCACGCGTGCCAGCACGATGCCCGCTTCGTCCTCGCGCGACAGATAGTTGAGCGTCGCCACGACATTCCAGCGATCGATCTGGGCGTGATTGAGCACCTGCGTGCCGTGATAGAGGCCGTTGAGGTTGCCGAGGCCGACGGTGTTCGTCGTGGCAAACATGCGAAAGCCCGGGTGCGGATGGATCACGCGATTCTGGTCGAGCAAGGTGAACTTGCCGTCGCGCTCCAGAATGCGCTGAATCACGAACATCACGTCGGGACGCCCGGCGTCGTATTCGTCGAAGATCAACGCGACCGGGCGTTGCAGCGCCCACGGCACGATGCCTTCCTGAAACTCCGTGACCTGATGGCCGTCGCGCACGACGATGGCGTCCTTGCCCACCAGGTCGAGACGGCTGATGTGTCCGTCGAGATTCACTCGCACGCACGGCCAGTTCAGCCGCGCCGCCACCTGCTCGATGTGCGTGGATTTACCGGTGCCATGCATGCCCTGCACCATCACGCGCCGGTTGCGCATGAAGCCGGCCAGAATCGCCAGCGTGACGTCGGGATTGAAGCGGTAAGCCGTGTCGATCTCGGGGACATGGTCGTCTCGCTCGCCGAACGCCGGCACCTGCAGATCCGTATCGATGCCGAATACGGTGCGGGCATCGACCAGACGATCCGGTTGTTGGGTTGCGGTCTCCATTACGTCCCTCTCCTGTTCCAAAGCCATTTCAGCGCATCATAACGTTAACCATTTTTAGAAACAATTTGTTCCGAAAAATAAAAATACTGATTGACGATGCCTGATGGCTCATCTACATTTGAACCAACCGAAACGCATCGGAACCCAGCCCATGCCGTTCAATCCGTTCGATGGCCCGTTTGGGTACAATACCGCTGATCCATTTTCCGGAACGGCGCATATGAACGACGCAGCACTTCAGCTCGACTCTCCTGCAGACAACAAGGCGGATACCCCGACCCTGCGGGCGTTTGCGTTGCTCGAATATCTCGTCGCGGCCGACGCACCGGTCTCGCTCGCCGACATGGCGCACGACATCCAGATGCCAAAAGCCTCGCTGCACCGCATGCTCGGCTCGCTCGAGGCAGGTGGCCTGGTGATTCGCGAGCCGGGGCAGAAGAATGCCTATGTGATCGGCCCGCGCCTGGCGCAACTGAGCCTGGGCGTGATGATGCAGGCGGGTGCTCGACGCATGCGCCATGCGATTCTTGGCCGTCTCGTGGCCGATCTGGGCGAGACGTGCAATCTCACGATGCTGCACGAGACCGAGGTGCTCTATCTCGACCGCATGGAAGCGCCGTGGCCGCTGCGTCTCGATCTCAAACCGGGGTCGCACGTACCCGCGCACAGCAGTGCGAGCGGCAAGCTGATGCTGGCCATGCTGCCGCGCGAGCAACGCGCCGCCCTCCTGCGCGCCATGAAGCTGCAACGCTTCACGCCGAACACGCTCACCGATCCCGAACTGCTGGAAAGCGAACTCGACCGCATTGCGCACAAGGGCATTGCCGTCGACAACGAAGAGTTCGTCCTGGGCATCGCCTGTGTGGCTGCGCCCGTGCTCAAGGACGACGGCACGTGCATCGCCGCCGTGGCCGTGCATGCCCCGGTCTCGCGCACGTCGCTGTCCAAGGCAATGGAGTTCGTGCCGCGACTGCAGGAAGCCGCGAAGGAACTCGCCAAGACGTTCTGACACGTCAGACGGCTCTGCGCTGTTCCTGGGCGTCGGCAAGCTTCGCCAACGCCTCCGCCTTGCCCGCCCGCTGCCAGTCGAGCAGCGGCGCGAGCGCCGTTGCGGTCTCGCGCAGCGTGGGCACCAGGGCCAGCAGTTGCTCCAGCGTCACCCGCGCCGTCGGCCCGTGCACGGCGAGCACCGCGCGTACGTGGCCGTCATCGAGTGCGCGCACCGGCACGCCCACCGCCACCATGCCGCGCACGAATTCCTCGTTATCGATGCCGATGCCGCGCGCGGCCAGCCGGTCCAGCTCGGCCTCCAACAGGCTCACGTCGGTGATGGTGCGCGGCGTCATGCGCTTGAGCGACAGGCGCGAGAGTACGGCGCGCCGTTCCGCCACCGGCATCTGAGACAGGAATAGCTTGCCGCTCGCCGTACAGTGCAGTGGCACGCGCATGCCGGGATGCATCTGCATGCGCAGCGGCTCGTTCGTCTCCACCCGTTCGATGTAAAGAATCTCGTCGCCGTCGAGCGCTGTCAGGTTGACGGTCTCGCCGACACGATCGACCAACGCGCGCAGCAGCGAGCGCGCCGCACGCGTGAAGTTGTTGTTCGCCAGCGTGACCAGCGCCAGTCGCGCCGCGCGCGGTCCCAACGACAAACCCCGCTCCGATCCGCGCGAATCGGGCACGTGCGAGACATAGCCACAGACCTCCAGCGCCTCGATCAGGCGCATGAGGGTGGCCTTCGGAATCGACAGACGCGTGGCGAGCTGCGACAACGTGTAGGGTTGCCCGGCCATCGCCAGCCGCTCAATGACGGCCAGCGCACGCAGATTCCGCGCCTCGTCGCTCGCGCGCAACTCCCCCTCCTCCAGCGTGACCGTCTCGCGCATTGCGCCTCCTCGCTCGCCATAAACACAATAAAAGAAACAAAATATACCAATTATTTGATGATCATCCGCTTCGGGATAACCCCGGGGCTGTCTAAAAGACCTCGCGGCGCGCCAGTCGATCGACGCATCGAGTCCGCGCGCCAACCCCTAGTAAAACCCCGCAGATGCGCTGCAGCAATCGTCTCGTTCTGAGACGCCAAGCGCGAAATCCGTTTCAGTTTTCCGCCGCACGCGGTTTTTTGCTTGGCATTTGCGTACAGCTCGCCGACATTGGATCGAAACAATCCGAAACAAATCGTTTCATCCAATTCGAAGCAGACGCAAGGCAGGAGACAAGCGGTATGGAACATGAGGTCGACTATCTGATCGTCGGTGCGGGCTCCGCCGGGTGCGTGCTCGCCAATCGCCTGAGCGCGGACCCGGCAAACCGGGTGCTGCTGCTCGAGGCCGGCGGCCCCGATAGCAATCCGTGGATTCACATCCCGGTCGGTTACTTCAAGACGATGCACGACCCTGAACTCGACTGGTGCTATCGCACCGAGGCCGACGCCAACGTGGCCAACCGGCAGATCGACTGGCCGCGCGGCAAGGTGCTGGGCGGCTCAAGTTCGCTCAACGGGCTGCTCTACGTGCGTGGACAGCGCGAAGACTACGATCACTGGGCGGCACTGGGCAATCGTGGCTGGCGCTATGCCGACGTGCTGCCGTACTTCCGCAAATCCGAAGATCAGGAGCACGGTGCCAACGAGTATCACGGCGTGGGCGGCCCGCTGAAGGTGTCCGATCTGCGCCTGCGCCGCCCGATCGCGGAACACTTCATCGCCGCCGCGAACGACACCGGCATTCCGTTCAACGCCGATTACAACGGCGCGACGCAGGAAGGCGTCGGCTACTTCCAGCAGACGGCGTTCCGGGGCTTTCGCTGGAGTACGGCGAAGGGCTTTCTGAAGCCGGCTCGCGGGCGTCGCAACCTGGTGGTGGAGACGCGTGCGCAGACCTGCCGCGTGCTGTTCGAAGGCAAGCGTGCGGTAGGTGTCGAATATCTGCAGAACGGCGAGCGCAAGAAGGCACGCGCACGCGTCGAGGTCATTCTCGCGGCCGGGGCCATCGGGTCGCCGCAGTTGCTGCAAAATTCAGGGGTCGGTCCGACGACGGTGCTGGCGAAGGCCGGTGTCGCGCTGCGGCATGCGCTGCCGGGCGTCGGCCGGAACCTGCAAGACCACCTGCAAGTGCGCCTGGTCTTCAAGACCCGCGAGCGCACGCTCAACGACGAAGTCAACAACCCGCTGCGCAAGGCGCTCATCGGCCTGCAATACGCGATGTTCCGCACGGGGCCGCTCACGCTCGCCGCCAGTCAGGTGACGATCTTCACGCGCTCGCGCCCGGAGCTCACGCGTCCCGACATCCAGTTCCACATGCAGCCGCTCTCGGCCGACAAGCCGGGCAAGGGTGCGCACCGGTTCTCGGCGTTCACTTCGTCGGTGTGCCAATTGCGCCCGTTCAGCCGGGGCAGCGTCGAGATCCGGTCAAACGATCCGCTGCAATACCCGGCGATCCACGCCAACTATTTGTCGGATGAGCGCGACCATCGCGTGGTGATCGACGGCATCAAGGTGGCGCGCCGCATTGCCGCCGCCCCGTCGCTCGCACCGCACATCATCAGCGAGTTCATCCCGGGCGCGCAGTATCAGAGCGACGACGAGTTGCTTGAGGCCGCGCGGCAGTTCAGCCAATCGATCTATCACCCGGCGGGCACTTGCCGGATGGGTCACGACCCGATGTCGGTCGTCGACGACCGCCTTCGCGTGCACGGTCTCGCGGCGCTGCGTGTCGTGGACGCGTCGATCATGCCCGAGCTGGTTTCGGGCAACACGAATGCACCGACCATCATGATCGCCGAGAAAGCGGCCGACATGATTCTCGAAGACAGGAAGCAGGGGTCGGGCATGCAGGAGATTCGCGGCAGTGAGGCGCCGCCAGCGGAAGCGGCACGCGTTGCCGTCGCCATTTAGCCAGTCACGTCAGCCCCAACCATTACAAGATTCGGAGACAACCATGAATGCATCGAAGCAGACCGACGCCCGGCAGATGCGCCGTGTCGTCGTCGCCAGCCTGATCGGCGCCACCATCGAGTGGTACGACTTTTTCCTGTACGGCGTCGTCGCCGGCATCGTGTTCAACAAGTTGTACTTTCCCGGCAGCGACCCGCTCGTCTCGACGATGCTCGCCTATGGCACGTTCGCCGTGGGCTTTCTCAGCCGGCCGCTGGGCGGCGTGATCTTCGGGCACTTCGGTGACAAGCTCGGCCGCAAGAGCATGCTCGTGATGACACTCACCATCATGGGCATTGCCACGATGCTCATCGGGCTGGTGCCGACGTATGCACAAATCGGCCTGTGGGCGCCAGTGCTGCTGCTCGTGCTGCGGGTGCTGCAGGGCATCGGTCTCGGCGGCGAGTGGGGCGGCGCGGTGCTCATGGCATTCGAATATGCGCCCAAGGAGAAGCGCGGCTTCTACGCCAGCCTTCCGCAGGTGGGCCTCGCGCTCGGCCTGTGCCTGGCCTCTGGCGTGGTTGCTCTGCTGTCGTACACCCTCACCACGGCCCAGTTCCTGGCGTGGGGCTGGCGCGTGGCGTTCTTCCTGTCGGTGGGTCTGGTGGCGATCGGCATGTACATTCGCCTGAACGTGATGGAGACGCCCGAGTTCACGAAGATCAAGAAAGCGGGCACCGAAATCAAGATGCCGATTGCCGAAGTTCTCATGCGCAGCCCGGGCAATGTGCTGGCCGGCATGGGCGCGCGCTTCATCGACGGCGTGTTTTTCAACGTTTTCGGTGTGTTCTCGATCTCCTACCTGACGCAGACGCTCAAACTGTCGCAGACCGAAGCGCTCACCGGCGTGATGGCCGCCGCGTTCGTGATGATCTTCACCATTCCGTTCTTCGGCAAGCTGTCGGATCGCATTGGCCGCACGCGCATCTACTTCTGGGGCTCGCTTGCGACCGGCCTGTCGTCGTTCGCCGGGTTCTGGCTGATGAAAGCGAGCGGCGGCAACGTGATGCTCGTCTGGCTGTCCATCGTGATTCCGCTGGGCGTGATCTACGCCTCGATTTACGGACCGGAAGCCGCCCTCTTCTCGGAACTGTTCGACGCCAAGGTCCGCTACACCGGTATCTCCTTCGTCTACCAGTTCTCGGGCATCTTCGCGAGCGGCCTGAGCCCGATCATCGCGACCTACCTGTTGCAGAAGAATGGCGGGGAGCCGTGGATGATCTGCATCTACGTACTCTGCGCCGGCCTCATCAGCGCGCTGTCCGCGGCGTGGATCGGCAGCCGCCAGCGCCGCCAGAATGTATGGCACGGGACCGGCGTGACCGAGCATTGAAGGGCCACGCGCCGCCGCGCCGGGACGGACATCCGGCGGCGGCGCGATGCCGGGCGCCCTAACGCCAAGGCCCCAGTTTGGTGCGAAGGCGACGCACGCTGGTGCGATGCGTCGTCTCTCGGGCGAAAAATCGCGGAAAATCAGGGACAATAGCGCCGGCGCCGCCGGGCGCCTTTGAGCACGGTTCTTGCTCATCTATCCTGTACTTAACCCTGCTGCCCCGCGCCCGTCCCTACCATGACCATGATCGATCTCGACGCCCCCGGCTTGCTGCCGCCCCGTTTGACGGCGGCCGAAGACGGCCGGCGCATCGTCATTTACGGCGACTTCACGATCTGCAGCGTCTTCCAGCCGGTTTTCTCGGTCTCGCACCGGCGCGCCATCGGCTATCACGCGTCCCTGCGCGCGCACGACGCGCAAGGTCGCCACATCCCGTCGCACGAAGTCTTCACGCTGGCCGCGCGGCACGGCGACATGCTCGAACTGGGCCGACTGGCCGAATCGCTGCATCTGGGCAACTTCCATGAATTCGACGGCCGCGATGCGTGGCTCTTCCTGAGCCTGCACCCCGCCGCCCTGATGGATACTGTCTACGGCGACGCACTCATCGCCACGCTCAAGGCCATCGGCCTGTCGCCGCAACGCGTGGTGCTCGAAGTGCCGGAGCAGGCGGGCGGCGACACCCCGCGTTTCGGCGCCATCGTCGGCAGCCTGCGCAAGGCGGGCTTCCTGATCGCGCTGGGCGGCTTCGGGGCCAAGCATTCGAACATCGACCGGGTGTGGGACCTGCGCCCGGACATCGTGGTGCTCGATCGCGGCATTCTCGCGCAGGCGACCGAGCAATCGCATCTGGCACGCGTCCTGCCCGGGCTCGTGTCGCTGTTGCACGAATCGGGACAACTGGTGATGATGGGCGGCCTCGCGACGGATCGCGAAGCGCTCATCGCGCTGGAGTGCAACGTCGACTTCGTGCAGGGGCTGTACTTCGCGGGGCCGGATGTGGACCCCGTGCCGCCGAAGGTCGCGGCCGAGCGCATGGACGCGCTGTCGTCGGCGCTGCGCACGCAACTCGTCGAGCGCGAACGGGCCGAGCATGCGCGGCTTGCGCCGTATGTGGCGGGCATCGAGGCTGCCGCCGCGCACTTGGCTCAGGGGCAGGACCTCAGACACGCAACGCACGACCTGCTCGCGCTGCCCGATGCCGCGCGCTGCTTCTTGCTCGATGCCGCCGGACGCCAGATCGGCGACAACGTGCTGCCGCACAACCATTCGTCACAGCGCGCCAAGCGGTTCCGTCCGCTGTTGCATTCGGAGGGGGCGAACTGGGCACGGCGGCCTTATTTCATCGACGCCATGCGCGCGCCCGGCGAAGTGCACTTCACCTCGCCCTATCTCTCGATCAACGAGGCTCACCTGTGCGTGACCGCCTCCATCGCCACACCGGCCAAGCAAGGCCTGCATGTGCTCTGCGTCGATATCAACTGGTGACGGCGAGCGTTTGAACCTCGCTTGAAATGCCAACGCCCCCGTACATCGTCCGACCTACGGGGGCGTTGTTCATGACGCGTCGCCGAGATCAGGCGGCGCGTTGCACGCGATAGCGTTCAAGCCAGTGCGCATACGGGGCGGGCAACACCCACGACGGACGCGCCACATCCAATTCGCGCGCCGCGTAATACGGCCAGTGCGGGTTGGCGAGCAGTGCGCGGCCGATCATCACGAGATCCATCTGGCCGTCGGCCACCACGCGTTGCGCCGCATGCGGATCGTCGATACTCCACGACGACGCCACGGCAATCCCCGCTTCTTTCTTGACGCGCTCGGCGATCGGCGCGAGGAACGCCGAGCCCCAGGGAATATTCGCGGTGGGCGTCGAGAAACCGACGCTCACGTTGAGCAGATCGAGACCGCCTTCACGCATCTGCCGCGTGAGGCCAATCGATTCCGCCAGCGTTTCTTCATCGCGGCCGTCGTATTCGAGCACGCCGAAACGTGCCGTGAGCGGCAGATGCTCGGGCCACACCTCGCGCACGGCGGCGAGCGTTTCAAGCAAGAAACGGCTGCGTCCCGCCACGTCGCCGCCGTAGGCATCGTCGCGATGGTTCGCATGCACCGAGAAGAAGCTCTGCGCCAGATAGCCGTGGGCAAAGTGCAATTCGAGCCATTCGAAGCCCGCCGCCAGCGCACGGCGTGCGGCCGCCACGAAGTCGGCTTTCACGCGTTCGATGTCGTCCAGCGTCATCGCCTTGGGCACTTTGCCAAGATGCGCGCCGAAAGCGACCGCCGACGGCGAGATCGTCGGCCAGCCGCGCGGATCGTCTTCACCGATGTGATCGTCGCCCTCCCAGGGGCGGTTGGCGCTGGCCTTGCGGCCGGCGTGCGCGATCTGAATGCCGGGCACCGCGCCGTGCGCCTTGATGGCCGACGCAATGCGCGCCATGCCTTGCGCCTGATCGTCGTTCCACAGTCCGGTGCATCCCGGGGAGATACGGCCTTCGGGCGAGACGGCGGTCGCCTCGACGATCACCAGCCCGGCGCCGCCACGCGCCAGTCCGGCGTAATGGGCGAGGTGCCAGTCGTTGATGAGACCGTCGACGGCGCTGTACTGGCACATCGGCGGAATGGCCACACGGTTGCGCAACTTGACGCTTTTCAATTCAAACGGGGAAAACAGGGCGGACATGGGTTTCTCTTGGAGTCAGGGGAGCGGCGCTGACGGACGACATCGGTCGCTGAAGACCCTGTCGGATGTCGGTGTTTCGCAGCGCCTCGACCGTGGCAGGTCGACCAGCGCCATGTTAGTCGCACAGCGCTATAATGAAAACCATCCACACATTATCGAATTGATAACAGTTCATTATGGTCAATCCTCAGTGGCTCAAATCGTTCGCCACGCTCGCCGAGCTCGGTAACTTCACGCGCACCGCCGACCGGTTGGGCCTGACGCAGGCGGCCGTGAGCCAGCACGTGAAGCATCTGGAAGCGGAGTTCGGGCCGTTGTTGGTACGGCGTCCGCGCGCCATCGAACTCACGCCCGCCGGCCAGGCGCTGCTGACCTATTGCCGCGAAGTCGAGTGTGCGGCGCGGCATCTTCGCTCGCGGTTGGACGATGCGGACGACGATTGCGGTGAAATCACACTCATCACGCCGGGCAGCATCGGGTTGTACCTGTGTCCGATCCTGCTCGACATGCAGAAGGCCAACCCGACGATGGTCGTGCAGCATCGCTTCGCGCCTGACCGGGAGGTGCTCGAAGGCGTGTTGCAGAATCGTTTCGAGCTGGGCCTGGTGACGTTGCGGCCGGACGATCCGCGGCTTGCCGCCACGCCGTTCACGCAGGAGCCGCTCGAACTCGTGGTTCCGGCGGGGGAAGACGTGCACAAATGGGAGGACCTGAAGCGCATCGGGTACATCGATCACCCGGATGGCGAGGCGATGTCGACGCGCTTGTTGAGCCGTCGCTTCCCCGGCAATCCCGGCGTACAGAGCCTGCCGTGCAAGGGCTGCACGAACCAGATTGGCCTGATTCTCGAATATGTTGCGCGGGGGCTGGGGTTCACCATCATTCCGCAATACGCGCGGCAGGCGTTCGCGTCGCAGGCGGCCATTCGCGTGGTGGACTGCGGCCCGCCGGTGGTCGACACGCTGTGGCTGATCCACCGTGCCGAGTGGCCGCTGTCGGCGCGCGCTCAGCGGGCGGTGGCGCTGCTGCGTGAGCGTGTCGACGCCCCGCGCCCGCGCGCCTTCGGTGGCGAACGGGTGCGCCAACGCGCGGGCGCGTGAGCGGGCGGCGGCGCCATCGCTCGGCCCGCTCGACACGTCTCACACGCTCACGCGGTCGCAGCAACCGCGACCGCCCTTACCGGCCTATCCCGCTTATCCCGCTCAGACCGCGCTGACCACGGCGGCAATCGCCTGACCGACTTCGGTCGTGTTCGCCTGCCCACCCAAATCGCCAGTGCGCGGCCCGTCCTTGATGACCTGCGTGATCGCCGCGAGAATGGCGTCGTGCGCCTCACGCGTGCGGCCTTCGCCCCGGCCGATAAAGTCGAGCATCATCGCGGCCGTCCAGATCATGCCGATCGGGTTGGCGATGTTCTTGCCTGCGATGTCCGGCGCCGACCCGTGCACCGGTTCGAACAGCGACGGAAATTTGCCTTCCGGATTCAGATTGCCCGACGGTGCAATGCCGATGGTACCGGTGCAGGCCGGTCCCAGATCCGACAGGATGTCGCCAAACAGATTCGACGCGACCACCACGTCGAAACGATCCGGATTGAGCACAAATCGCGCACACAGAATGTCGATGTGCTGCTTGTCCCACGTGATGTCCGGATACTTCGCCGCCGTCTCGGCCGCGCGCTTGTCCCACCACGGCATCGAGATCGAAATCCCGTTGCTCTTGGTCGCCACCGTCACGTGCTTGCGCTCACGTTGCTGCGCGAGATCGAACGCGAACTTCAGCACGCGCTCCGTGCCGTGGCGCGTGAAGATCGACTCCTGCACCACGAACTCGCGCTCCGTGCCCTCGAACATCACGCCACCGACCGACGAGTACTCGCCTTCGGTGTTCTCGCGCACGATCAGGAAATCGATATCGCCCGCCTCGCGGCCCGCCAGCGGCGACGGCACCCCATCGAACAGACGCGCCGGGCGCAGGTTGATGTACTGATCGAATTCGCGACGAAACTTGAGCAACGACCCCCACAGGGAGATATGGTCGGGCACCGTCTCGGGCCAGCCCACGGCACCGAACAGAATGGCGTCGACGCCGTCGAGCTGCTGCTTCCAGTCGTCCGGCATCATCTGGCCATGCTTGGCGTAGTAGTCGCAGCTCGCCCATTCGATGTGCTGGTAGTCGACGGGAATACCGAAGCGCCGGCAGGCGGCGTCGAGCACGCGCAGGCCTTCGGGCATCACCTCTTTACCGATGCCGTCGCCCGGAATCACGGCGATCTTGAACGGACGCGCAGGGCGCTGGGACGTGTCGGTCATGGTCTGTCTCTCCTGAGGGTTGGACGATGACGCTAGATTATTCCATTCCAACGCGGATAAAATCCCCCAATCGGTTAATCCACTATCCACGAATCGTGAATAAACCTCTGCCCGTCAACCCGAATCTCGACGATCTGCGTGTGTTCTGCCAGGTCGCGCGCCGTGCCAGCTTTTCTGCGGCAGCCGAAGCGCTGGGTGTCTCGCCCGCGTATGTGAGCAAGCGCGTCGGCATGCTCGAAGCCGACCTTGGCACGCGCTTGCTACATCGCTCGACCCGGCGCGTGGCCATCACCGACGCAGGGGAACGGGTGTACGCCTGGGCGGAAAAAATTCTCGACGACGTGAATCACCTGATCGAGGACGTCTCCAGCACGCGGCAGGTGCCGCGCGGCACGCTGCGGGTGTCGAGCAGCTTCGGCTTCGGACGGCATGCGGTGGCGCCCGCCATGTCGCGGCTGCGCGCGCTGCATCCACAGCTCAACGTGCGGCTGGACCTGTTCGACCGGATCGTCGACGTGGCGGCGGAGGGGTATGACCTCGATGTGCGCATCGGCGACGATATCGCGCCGCATCTGATCGCCCGCAAGCTCGCGGACAATCATCGCGTGCTGTGCGCCTCGCGCGCCTATCTCGACGCACATGGCACGCCGCGTCAATTGAGCGATCTGGCCGGCCATGCGTGCATCGTCATCAAGGAACGCGATCATCCGTTCGGCATGTGGCGGCTGCAACAGCGCGGCGAGGCCGTCGCGCTCAAGGTGACGGGGCCACTGTCGACGAACCACGGCGAGGTGGCCGTGCAGTGGGCGCTCGACGGACAGGGCATTGTGCTGCGCTCGATGTGGGACGTGGAAGCGCTCATCGCGCGCGGGGATCTGGTGCAGGTGCTGCCCGACGTGACGCAACCGGCCAACGTCTGGGCCGTGTATCCGTCGCGCGTGGCGTCGTCGGCCAAGGTCCGTGCCTGCGTGGAATTCCTTCGAGAGGAATTCCAGACGCAGACGTGAGGTACGTCAAATCGCGACAATACGCCGCGACAGATAGTGCCATCACTGCAGCGTGAACGAGGCCTGTTCGACGTGTTGCGAATCGAGCCCGATCTCGACATTGAAGTCGCCGGGTTCCGCCACGTATTGCAGTTTCGCGTTGTAGAACTTCAGCAGGCTTTCATCGATCGCGAAGTGAACGGTGCGCGATTCGCCGGGCTTCAGGCTCACATTCTCGAAACCCTTCAGCTCCTTGATGGGACGCACGATCGACGCGGCAACGTCCTGCAAATAGAGCTGCACGACGGTCGCCCCCTCGCGCTTGCCGGTGTTGCGCACCGTCACGCTCGCATCGAGCTTGCCGCCGCGCTCAAGTGTCTTGCTCGATAGCGTCACCTTCGACACCGCGAACGAGGTGTAGCTCAGGCCGTAGCCAAAGGCATACAACGGACCGGAGTCTTCCTCGAAGTATTGCGAGGTGTAGTTGGCCGGCTTGCCCGGCGTGAACGGACGACCAATGCGCAACTGGTTGTAGTACGTCGGGATCTGGCCGATCGAGCGCGGGAACGAGATCGGCAGCTTGCCCGACGGGTTGTAGTCGCCGAACAGCACGTCCGCAATCGCGTGGCCGCCTTCGGTGCCGGTGTACCACGTCTCGAGCATGGCGTCGGCGTTGGCCTTCGGCCAGTTCAGATCGAGCGGGCGACCGTTCATCAGCACGACGACGAGCGGCTTGCCGGTCGCCTTGAGCGCCTGCAACAGCGCCAACTGGCTACCCGGCAACGACAGACTCGTGCGGCTCGACGCCTCGTGCGACATGCCACGCGCTTCGCCCACCGCCACGATCAGCGTGTCGGCGTTGCGCGCGACTCGCACGGCTTCGTCGATCATCTGCTGCGGCGCTCGCTTGTCCTGCACGACTTCCGGATTGTCCCAATCGAGGAAGTTGAGATATTGCACCACGCGCGGGTCGTCGGTGATGTTCGCGCCGCGCGCGTAAGTCACCTGCGCCTGCGGGCCCAGCGCATCGCGCACCCCTTGCAGCAGGGTGACGGCCTGCGCCGCCACGCCCGCGGCCGACCAGCTCCCCAGGATATCGATCTTCGCGTCCGCGAGCGGCCCGATCACCGCGACCTTGCCCGCTTTGGCCAGCGGCAGTGTGTCGTGCCGGTTCTCCAGCAAGACAATGGACTTGCGCGCGGCATCGCGCGCGGCGTCACGATGCAGACGGCTCTGTGCATTCACATCTTTCGGATCCTGCGCCGCGTTGCCAATCCGGCGATAGGGGTCGGCAAACAGGCCCATGTCGTATTTCGCGCCGAGGACTTCGCGCACGGCGTCGTCGATGTCGCGCATCGGCACCTCGCCCGACTTCACCAGCCCCGGCAATTGCTTGAGGTACTGCACGTCGGCCATGCTCATGTCGACGCCCGCCTCGATGGCCAGCTTCGCGGCCTCCCGGCCGTCCTTCGCCACGCCATGACGCATCAACTCTTCGATCGCGCCGTGATCGCTCACGGTCACGCCCTTGAAGCCCCATTCGTCACGCAGCAGATCGCGCAGCAGCCACTTGTTCGACGTGGCCGGCGTGCCGTTGATGGAGTTCAGCGCGATCATCACCCCGCCCGCACCGGCGTCGATCCCGGCGCGGTACGGCGGCAGATAGTCCTGGTACATGCGCATCGGGCTCATGTCGACGACGTTGTAATCGCGTCCGCCCTCCACGGCACCGTAGAGCGCGAAGTGCTTCACGAAGGCCATCAGGCTGTCCGGGTTGGCCGGCGACGTGCCCTGGAATCCCTGCACGCTCGCGCGCGCGGCTTGCGAAACCAGGTACGGGTCCTCGCCAAAGCCTTCCGAGGTGCGCCCCCAGCGTGGATCGCGCGAGATGTCGACCATCGGCGCGAACGTCGCATCCAGCCCGTCGGCGCTCGCTTCGATGGCGGCCACGCGTGCGGCTTGCTTCACCACCGACATATCCCAGCTCGATGCCAAGCCGAGGCTGATCGGGAACACGGTGCGATGCCCATGCACGATGTCGTAGGCGAAGAAAATGGGAATCTTCAGGCGGCTTTGCTTGACGGCCGCGTCCTGCAACGGGCGGTTGTCGCTGCGCGTGACCGAGTTGAACGTGCCCCCTACGCGACCGGCAGCAATCTCCTTGATGAGCTGCGGCTGCGGCATATCCGAGCCGATGCTGATCAGGCGCAATTGGCCGACCTTCTCCTCGAGCGTCATACGCGCGATGAGGTCGTCGATGAACGCCCGCTTGGCGGACGCAGACGGCATGGCCGCCGGGGGATTGCCTTGAGCACCGTTGCCCAAGGCGGCAGGCGTGTCGGCGAAGGCCGGTGCGGCCGCGAGACTGGCCGCGAGCGCCAGTGCGGAGAACATTCTCATCTGATAGCGATCCAATGTGGCGCGACGTTTGGATGACCGGCGAGATCGCGCGGCAGCGCCTTGCGTCGTATCAACTGGCGTTACCCATACCGGCGCAACGATCCGGGTGCGTAACTCGAAGTGCGAAGTGCGATACTTTGCCACAATTGGTTTTTCCCGAAGGCGTTCGTCCCGGCTTTCGCGAACGTCGCGATGCCATCGGACGCGATACGCCCCCCCCCCAACGACTGGAGAATTTCGTGGTTCTGCTTCCCCTCGCCAAGTCTTGGCATCGACGCGCACACTCGTTCGTGGCCGCCTTCGTCACGGGTGCGGCCCTGCTGGGCGCGGCGCATGCCCATGCCTTCTCGCTCGACGACGTCACGGCCCGCGCGAAGGCGCTCGCCGACAAACCTTACGTCGCGCCAGTGAGCAACCTCACGCCGGCCTTCGCCAAGATGCCGTTCGGCGACTACATCAAGATCCAGCCGCGGCGCGACGCCTTCGAATGGAACGATCAGCCCTCGCCGTTCAAGCTGGGTTTCTATCATCAGGGCATGCAGTTCAGCACGCCGGTGAAGATCAATGAAATCGTTGGCACCGGCGGCAACGCCAAGATCGACGAGATCAAGTACGACACGCGCCGCTTCGACTTCGGCGATCTCAAGCTCGACCGCAGCGCCACGCACAACCTCGGCTACGCGGGCTTTCGCGTGCTTTACCCGATCAACGAACCGGGCAAGCTCGATGAAATCATGAGCGTACTCGGCGCGAGCTACTTTCGCGTTATCGGCAAGGGACAGGTCTACGGACTCTCGGCGCGCGGCCTGGCCATCGACACGGGCCTGCCCATCGCAGAGGAATTCCCGGCCTTTCGCGAGTTCTGGATCGAACGGCCGAACGCGGGCGACAAGCACCTGGTGTTCTACGCGCTGCTCGACTCGAAGCGCGCCACCGGCGCCTATCGTTTCGATCTGACGCCCGGCGAGGATTCGCTGTTGAAGGTGCAGGCACGGGTCTTCCTGCGCGCACCGGTGACCAAGCTCGGCATCGCGCCGCTCACGAGCATGTTCCTGTTCGGACCGAATCAGCAGCGCGATCCGTACAACTTCCGTCCGGCGCTGCACGATTCGAACGGCCTGGCCATTCACGCCGGCAATGGCGAATGGATCTGGCGTCCGCTGAACAATCCGCGCAATCTGGCCATCAGTCAGTTCCAGGTGACGAATCCGCGCGGCTTCGGCCTGCTCCAACGCGGGCGCGATTTCGCGCAATACGAGGACCTGAAGGATCGTTACGATCTTCGCCCAAGCGCCTGGATCGAGCCGCAGGGCGACTGGGGGAAGGGACATATCGAGCTGGTGGAGATTCCGTCGCCGGACGAGACCAACGACAACATCGGCGCGTTCTGGACACCTGACCAATTGCCGCCCAAGGGGCAGCCGCTGCAGGCCGATTACACGATCCACTGGACGATGAATGAGCGCGGCATCGTCGATCGACGTCTGGCCTGGGTGAAACAGACGCTGCGCACGGCAGGCGAGATTACGCAAGCCAACCTGATCCGTCACTTCGACGGCAGCACGGGGCTGATCGTGGACTTCGACGGCGGCCCGCTCGCCACGCTGCCCGCCGGATCGGTCACGCCACAGGTCAGCGTGAGCGATAACGCCACCCTCATCGAGCAGACGCTGCAACCGAACCCGGTCACGCATGGCATGCGCCTGAATCTGCGCGTGATGGTCAAGGACCCGGCCAAGGTCGTGGAACTGCGGGCCGCCCTCGTCTCCGGCGGCAAGGCCGTGAGCGAGACCTGGAGTTATCAGCTCCCGCCGTTTTCGGTCGCCAAGCAATAAGTTGCATCCTGCATCTTCGTGCGGCGGTGTCCTGCCGCCGCACACCACTCCCCCTCCGCGCCCGCCGCCACCACAATTAAACAGGCACTTACGCGCCTCGTTTCCTCCTGTAAAACCCTGAATCGGGCAAATTGTCCTTGCAGCAGATCGTCATTTCGCGTTTACTGCATGCACAATATTGCATAAATGACTGCCCATCGAGGTGTGTTGAGGCAGTCGGCTTCCTCGGCAACGGTCCTCGGCCGCCCGGATGGAGCCCGGCCTGGTGCCGCTTGCGTCGGTCAAGACATCCCCCCAAGACTCTCCGCATTTCGACGGAGGGCGGATTCGTAATGGAGACACTCGCATGCGACCTATCGACGTACATGAGTTGGCCGACAACGCCCGCTTGAACGGCTATCACTACCGCATCCTGCTCTGGTGCGCGCTCATCATCATCTTCGACGGCTACGATCTCGCGGTCGCGGGCATTGCGCTGCCCTCGATCATGAAAGCGATGAACGTCGACGCCACCAGTGCCGGCTTCATGGTCAGCGCCGCCCTCTTCGGCATGATGTTCGGCGCCATTGCGATGGGCATGGTGGCCGATAGCATCGGCCGTCGCAAAGCCATCACCATCTGTGTGCTGATGTTCTCGCTGTTCACCGCCATGGCCGGATTCACGCACGAGCCGATCAGCTTCTCCGTGACGCGCTTCTTCGCGGGTGTCGGCATCGGCGGCGTGATGCCGATCGTGGTCGCGCAAATGACGGAGTACGCGCCGCGTCGCCTGCGCGCCACGCTCGTCACGCTCATGTTCTCGGGCTATTCGGTGGGCGGCATGCTCGCGGCGCTGCTCGGCAAGGGGCTGATCGAAACGCACGGCTGGCAGTCCGTCTTTCTGGCGGCAGGTCTGCCCGCGCTGCTCGTGCCGTTCGCAATGAAGGCACTGCCGGAGTCGATGCCGTTCCTGATCCGCACCGGCCGTCTCGACGCGCTCAAGCAAGTGCTTGCCCGCCTCGCGCCGGATTATGTCGCGCAGCCGGGCGATCAGTTCGCGCTGGCCTCGACGGATCGCAAGCAGGCTGCGCCGCTCTCGCGTCTGTTTCAGGACGGGCGAGGCGTGAGCACCGTCATGCTGTGGGTCGCGTTCTTCATGTGTCTGTTCATGGTGTATGCGCTCAGCTCGTGGCTCACCAAGCTCATGGCAAGCGCCGGTTACAGCCTCGGCTCGGCGCTCACGTTTGTGCTCGTGCTGAACTTTGGCGCGATGCTCGGCGCCATCGGCGGCGGCTGGCTCGCTGACCGTTTCAACATCAAGTACGTACTTGTGGGCATGTATGCGCTCGCCGCCGTGTCCATCACGCTGCTCGGCGTGAAGGTACCGACGCCGGTGCTCTTCGTGCTGGTGGGATTGGCCGGGGCGTCGACCATCGGCACGCAGATCGTCACGTACGCCTACGCGGGACAGTTCTATCCGATGGCCGCGCGCGGCACGGGCATCGGCTGGGCCTCCGGGGTGGGACGCAGCGGTGCCATTCTCGCGCCCATTGCGATCGGCATGCTGGTGAGCCTGTCGCTGCCTTTGCAACAAAACTTTATGGCAATCGCCATTCCCGCCGTCATCGCGGTCGTCGCCGTGTTGCTGATCGACCACAAGAAATCGGCGTCGGTGCAGCAGGAAGCGGCAACGCGATCGCACGTCACAGCGGCAGAACTCGCGAACGGCGCGGGAGAACCGGCGTAATCTCGCGCGTCAAGGCACGCTCGGCCAGCCATATCCGAAGGAAAGGCATGGCGACGCAAGCGCGCGTCGTCATGCGAAAATTCGCGCCGCGGCGGTTATGGGAATGATCGCGGCTTTCAGTGACGCAACGCGCCGGTGCCGGGGCAATCCATCAACGCCCGGCGTATCCGCGGCACATGAAAATTTCCTTCAACCCGAGCGCCTCAGGCGCCGATAACCAGATATCCGTCCCAACGGACTCTCTGGGGAAAATCAATATGCCGCGTATTGCTTTGCTGAGTGCCCTCGTGCTGACCGTCGCCCACGCGCCGGCCTTCGCCGCCCCCCTCAACGACGCCACCGTCGTCAATCTCTCCACCCGCCAAACCCTCGCCAGTGACGCCGTGTTTCGTGGCGGCCAGACCGCCACCCTCGGCACCGACGCGCTGCGTAACGCGCACGGCAGCTTTGGCGTCAACGTTGCCGCCGGCGCGCTCAACTTGCAGTCGAATCAGCTTGTGCTGGCGAACGCCTCGCGCATTGCGGTCGATACCCGTCAGACGATCCGCAATACGACGATCCTGACCGGCGTGCCGAGCGCGTCGCTGGGTGACCGGGCCCTGATGGGCGCCTCGGGCAATCTCGGTGTGAACGTGGTCGCCGGCGTGGCCAACGCACAGGCCAACGCGTTGGCCATTCATTGACGACTTGCTGAAACTTCGCCCGGCCGAATGACGTCTCGGCCGGGATCGGTCTGTACCGATACGGCTCTCGCAGCGCGACTGTGTCGACGCCGCGCGCTTACCCCACCGCGCCAACCGAACCATCCGCGCCGTCCGCCCGGCCCACGGCGCCAAAGCGCCACGACAGCCGGCGCGCCGCCGCCAGCAAGGCCTGCGCCGGCGATGCGTCCAGCGCCGTCTCGAAACTGCCCGCCGACCCCATCAACGCAAGCACCAGCGTGACTTCCCCCGTGTGATCGAACACCGGTACCGCCACCGTGTCGATTCCGGGCACGGGATTGCTCTGCGCCGTATCGAATCGTTGTTCGCGAATCGCCTTCAACCGCGCGGCAAAGTCGGCTGGCGGCGTCGACGCGCGCCCTTCCGCGCCGAGGCCCGCCATGCGCACCGATTCCTGTGCGAGCATGCCCTCGAGTACCGCATCGGGCAGGAACGCCGCGAACGTGCGCCCCATGGCGGTGTTCACCAACGAGAGCACCGTACCGATGCGCAAGCTCACGTGCTGCGGACGCATCGCTTCCTCAAGCCGAACCACCGTGGGGCCGACCGGCCCCAGCACGGCCATCGCGGCCGACAGCCCGGTGGCGTGAGCCAGCGCAAGAATCTCCGGCTCGGCTTCCCCCGTAGGCGAGAGACGCTGCAATGCCATCAAGCCAAGTTCAAGGCTGAGCGCCCCCGCCTCGAAATTGCCGTTCGCATCACGCGAGAGCAAGCCGGCACGTTGCAGGCTCACCAGATGCGGATGCGCCTTTGCTGGCGCCATCCCCGCGTCGCGCGCCAGCGCATTGAGCGGCAGCGGACGCCCTGCCGCCGCCAGCGCCTCGAGCAATGCCCCGGTGCTTTCCAGCGCCTGAATGCCGCGCTGCGGTTTCGCGGGCATCGATGCCACGTCGTCCGGCACCTCGTGCGTTTCCTTTCGGCGTTGCGTCGCTTTCATGCGCCCTCCTTGCCGTCTGCGCCACGAGCATCGACTTGCGCGGCGATGTCGCTCGCCGTCGCGCGCAACGCATTCGCCGCCGCGCCGTCCCAGGCGACATCGAGGGCGGCCGTCGGCCCGATCGCGGTGAGCGCGAGACGCAGCCGCCCGCTCGCATCGAACACCGGCGCGCACAGGCTGCTCACCGACGGGCTCGGCGTATTCACGCTACGCGCCGCACCGTGCGCGCGTGTCTCGTCGAGCAGCGCATCGAAACCTTCGCGCTCGCTCGGGGATGTCGGCATCTGTTCATGCCACGCCTGCGGCCATTGCGCCTGCGGGGTGAAGGCGCAAAACGCCCGCCCGGTCGACGTCGTCGTGAGCGACATGACCGATCCCACGTGCAAATTCACATGCAACGGAAACGCCGCACGCTCGAAATGCACGACGAGCGGGCCCTGCGGCGCACTCGTGCAGATCGCGACACAAAGCCCCGTCTCCCGTGCCAGCGCAACGACACGCGGCACCGCCGCGCGATACGCCGGGTCGTTCTCGAGATGCAGCAACGCGAGACGCAACGTCATCGGGCCCGGCGTGTAGTCGCCCGACATCGGGTCTCGCTTGAGCAAGCCGAGCCGCGTGAGGCTTACCAGATACGGATGCGCCTGCGCAGGCGGCAGCCCGGCGAGCGCGGCGAGATCGCCCGGCCCCAGCGCACGGTGTGCCTGCGCCAGTGCCTGAAGCACGCGCGCCGCCACGTCCACGCTTTGCACGCCGCGCGAGGCACGCCCGGGTTGGCCGCTCGCGTCGACCGTGCCGTCCATCGGAATTCGATTCATGCGATCAAGGGAGGCGGGCTCCCGAAGGAAAATGGCCTAGATTCTAAACAAGTCGACGCCCGCAATGGCATCGTTCCCGATGTTCCTCGGGGTTAACCCAAGACGGGAACGTCATTCCATCGCCATGACGCAACATTAGCAAATAACGATACTATTTGTCATTGACAAATATTAAGGGCATTTCGTAAGATGGCTTCATCCACCCCATCAGTCGCATCATCCCCGCAGACAAGATAAGAGAGAGACAAGCATGGCCAAAGCATTCGCCTCGCAAGCCGACCTGGAAACCAAGAAGGTCACATTCACCCAATTGTCGGAAAACACCTGGGCCTACACGGCCGAGGGCGACCCGAACTCCGGCGTCATCATCGGCGACGACGGCGTGATGATCGTCGACACGACAGCCACGCCCGCCATGGCGCAGGATCTGATCGCGAAAATCCGCACAGTCACCGACAAGCCGATCAAGTATGTGGTGCTCTCGCACTATCACGCCGTGCGCGTGCTGGGTGCGTCGGCCTACTTCGCCGAAGGCGCGCAGCAGATCATCGCAAGCCGTGGCACGTACGAGATGATCGTCGAGCGCGGCGAAGCCGACATGAAGTCGGAGATCGAGCGCTTTCCGCGTCTGTTCGCCGGCGTTGAAACGGTGCCGGGCCTCACATGGCCGACGCTCGTCTTCGAGAAGGAAATGACGCTCTTCCTCGGCAAGCTCGAAGTGAAGATCGCGCACCTCGGTTCGGGTCACACCAAGGGCGACACCGTGGTGTGGCTGCCGTCGCAAAAGGTGCTGTTCTCGGGCGACCTCGTCGAGTACGACGCCGCCTGCTACACCGGTGACGCGCAACTCGCCGAATGGCCGGCCACGCTCGACGCGCTGGCCGCGCTCGGCGCCGAGAAGCTTGTGCCGGGCCGGGGCCCTGCCCTGACCACGCCCGACGATGTTGCCAAGGGCCTGGCGTACACGAAGGACTTCGTGACGACATTGTTTGAAGCGGGCAAGCAGGCCGTCGAACAGAAGCTCGATCTGAAGGGGGCGATGGCGCTCACGCGTCGCGAGATGGATCCGAAGTTCGGTCATGTCTTTATTTATGAACACTGCCTGCCGTTCGATGTGACCCGCGCGTTCGACGAAGCGAGCGGCATCACGCATCCGCGCATCTGGACGGCGCAGCGCGACAAGGAAATGTGGACCGCCCTTCAGGACTGAGTTCGCGCCGAGCGCAACATCAAAAGTAAAAAGCGGAACCCGCCGGGGCGCTTGCGCCGGTGCGGTGCCGACGATGGAGACATTGCATGAGCAGCATCGATTACCAGCGCCTGACGTTCGATTACCAGCCTTGCGCAGAACAGTCCGGCAACGCCGCAGGTGAGATCCACCCGGTCATCGTGGTCGGCGCGGGGCCGGTGGGACTGGCCAGCGCCATCGACCTTGCGCAGCAGGGCGTGCCCGTGATCGTGCTCGACGACGACTGCACGCTCTCGGCCGGCTCGCGCGCCATCTGTTTCGCCAAGCGTACGCTCGATATCTTCGACCGTCTCGGCTGTGGCGAGCGCATGGTGCAAAAGGGCGTGTGCTGGAACGTCGGCCGCGTGTTCCTGCGCGATCAGGAGGTCTACAACTTCGATCTGCTGCCCGAAGCGGGACACCATCGCCCGGCGTTCATCAATCTTCAGCAGTACTACGTCGAAGGCTATCTCTACGAGCGCGCACGCGAACTGCCGAACATCGACATCCGCTGGAAGCACAAGGTCGTCGGACTCACGCAGCAGGGCATGCCCGGCACGCCTGAGGCGAGCGTCACGCTCACGGTCGAGACGCCCGACGGCGAGTATCAAACCAGCGCACGCTACGTCGTGGCCGCCGACGGGTCGCGCAGTCCCGTGCGCAAGTTGATTGGTGTGGACACCCACGGACGCACATTCAAGGACCGCTTCCTGATCGCCGACGTGAAGATGACGGCAGACTTCCCGACCGAGCGCTGGTTCTGGTTCGATCCGCCGTTCCATCCGAATCAATCCGTGCTGCTGCATCGTCAACCCGACAACGTGTGGCGCATCGATTTCCAGTTGGGATGGGATGCCGACCCGGCCGTCGAGAAGACGCCCGAGCGCGTCATCCCGCGCGTGCAAGCCTTGCTCGGACCGGACGCCAAATTCAGCCTGGAGTGGGTCAGCGTCTATACCTTCTCGTGCCTGCGCATGGACGACTTCCGTCACGGTCATGTGCTGTTCACCGGAGACGCCGCGCATGGTGTGTCGCCGTTCGGCGCGCGCGGTGCGAACAGCGGCGTGCAGGATGCGGAGAACCTCGCGTGGAAACTGGCGCTGGTGCTCGCCGGCCAGGCACCGGATACGCTGCTCGATACCTACGCCCGTGAACGCGAATTCGCCGCCGACGAAAACATCCGTAACTCGACGCGCTCCACCGATTTCATCACGCCCAAGAGCCCGGTCTCGCGGGTCTTTCGCGATGCCGTGCTGATGCTCGCCCGCGATCATGCGTTTGCGCGTCAGTTGGTCAACAGCGGGCGGCTGTCCGTGCCCGCCGTGCTGAGCGAGTCGACACTGAATACGTCCGAGCGCGACACGTTTGCCGGCCGCATGATCCCGGGCACGGCCTGCGTCGACGCGCCGCTCGTCCGGCATGGGCAGGACGGCTGGCTGCTGCCGCGCCTGGGCGGGCGTTTCGTCGCGCTCGTATTCGGTGCACCGGCGTCGCTCGATGCGGCATCGCTCGCGGCCCTCGACGCCCTTGCGAACGACAGCGTGCCCGTCATGCCGTTGTTCGTCACGCCGGATGCCGAAGCGGCGCAGGACGCGCACGGCGAACCCCACAGCGTCTGGCACGACGCGCAAGGCCTGGCGGCCCAACGCTATGACGCCGCGCCGGGAACGGTGTATCTGATTCGTCCGGATCAACACGTGTGCGCACGGTGGCGCAGTGTCGACGCGACGGCGATTGCCGCCGCGCGCGAACGCGCCCTGGGACGTACAGCCCCGGAAGTCGCGCCGATGCAATGCGCGGCCTGACGTGCCTCTGGCCAAACGCATCGACCCACATCCCGATCCCATCGATCCCGCAGTAAGGAGCCCCTTCATGGCACTCGATACACAACCGCGTCTGACGCGTCCGGACGATTTCTACGAAGCCCTGATCGACATGCACCGAGATCTCGACGAGGCGCAAAGTCAGGCCGCCAACGCGCAACTGATCCTGCTGCTCGCCAACCAGATCGGCGATCACGACACGCTGCTTTCGGCGCTTCGGCTGGCGCGCGCGGGCGCACTGGGTAACGCGGCGAGTGGTTCGACGGACGGTCCGCACGCGTGACACAAGCAAAAGCGGGGCGCCCGGCCATCGGGCGCCCCGCTTTGTTCGACGCGAGACAGCGCAAGCAACGCACGTGCGGGCGTTACACCACCACCATCTGCGAAATCTTCTGCGCCGCCGATAGCAGCGGGGCGAGGAATTTGGCTTCCATTTCGGCCGCCGACGTCCGGTTGGCCTGACCGCTGACATTCATCGCCGCGATCACCTGCCCCGCGCGATTGCGAATTGGCGCAGCGATCGAAATCATCCCCTCTTCCAACTCCTGATCGACGATGGCCCACCCCTGGGCGCGCACGTCGAGAATGCGCTGACGCAACGTATCGACGTCCGTCACCGTGCGGCGCGTGTGCTGACGAATGTCCGCGCGGCGCAAGGCAGCGTCGAGTTCGTCGTCGGGCAACGCCGAGAGCATGACGCGCCCCATCGAGGTACACCATGCGGGCAGACGGCTGCCGATCGACAGGTTGATCGACATCACTTTGCGTACCGGCACGCGCAGGACATAGACGATGTCGTCGCCATCGAGCACCGAGGCGGAGCTGCTCTCGTGCACCTGCTGCACCAACGCCTCCATGAATGGTTCGGCCAGATTCCACAGCGGCATCGACGTCAGATACGAAAAGCCAAGGTCGAGAATGCGCGGCGTGAGCCGAAACAGGCGCCCCTCGCTTCGCACGTAGCCCAGCGCTTCGAGCGTGAGCAGAATGCGGCGCGCCCCCGCACGGGTGAGGCCCGACGCTTGTGCGACTTCAGAGAGCGTCTGCGCTGGACGCGTCGCGTTGAACGCCTTGACCACGGCCAACCCGCGCGCAAACGACTGCACGTAGGAGTCACCCGGTTTCTTGTCGGTCGGTTCGGTAGCGTCGTTGGGCACGGGTGTCATGGAAAAGGCGGATGGCGATAGGCAATGGAACGGCAAGCGTAATGGATTTGTGTCGCCGGTTCCACCGCACGACACACGCCACCGCGTCGCCTGCGCCAGACCGGCGTTTCCCCCCTCGGGCCGACCCTCGCTTGACGGCCGACACGAGAAGGCTTACGCTGTTCTTATAGCGAATACATGTTCGCTATAAGAACATTGTGAACCAGACGATGCCGCCTGACAAGTCGCCGTCGCCGGGAGACACTCAACAAGGGCCACGGGCGCGAGTCCGCCAGCCCGATGGAACTGCCCAGGAGGCACGTGTGATCAACAAGATTTACGATTCGCTCGCCAGCGCGGTGGCCGACGTTCACGACGGCGCGACGATCATGATTGGCGGCTTCGGCAATGCCGGGATGCCCTCGGCGCTCATCGACGCCCTGATTGAGCAGGGCTCGCGCGAACTGACCATCGTCAACAACAATGCCGGTAACGGCGAGACCGGCCTTGCCGCCCTGCTCAAGGCCGGGCGCGTGCGCAAGATCATCTGCTCGTTCCCGCGCCAGACCGACTCGCAGGTGTTCGACGCGCTCTACCGCGCAGGCAAGATCGAGCTGGAACTGGTGCCCCAGGGCAATCTGGCCGAGCGCATTCGCGCCGCGGGCGCCGGCATCGGCGGCTTCTTCACGCCGACCGGCTACGGCACGCTGCTCGCCGAGGGCAAGGAAACGCGCGTCATCGACGGCAAGCCGTACGTGTTCGAACTGCCGATCCACGCTGATTTCGCGCTCATCAAGGCGCTCAAGGGCGACCGCTGGGGCAACCTCGTGTATCGCAAGACCGCCCGCAACTTCGGCCCGATCATGGCCACGGCGGCCAAGTGCGCCATCGTTCAGGTGAACGAAGTCGTCGAGCTTGGCGACCTCGATCCGGAAGTCGTGGTGACGCCCGGCATCTTCGTTCAACGCGTTGTCGCGGTGCCTGGCGCCGCACGCGCCTGATCCCCATCTGATTTCGGAGCACGACATGAACCGACTGACCCGCGACCAGATGGCCGCCCGCGTTGCCCAGGACATTCCCGACGGCGCCTACGTGAACCTCGGCATCGGCTTGCCGACCGCTGTTGCCAATCACTTGCCCGCCGAGCGAGAGATCATTCTCCAGAGCGAAAACGGCGTGATCGGCATGGGCCCGGCCCCCGCCAAGGGCGAAGAGGACGAAGACCTTATCAACGCCGGCAAGCAACCCGTCACGCTCAAGCCGGGCGGCGCCTACTTCCACCATGCCGATTCGTTCGCGATGATGCGTGGCGGTCACCTCGACTTCTGCGTGCTCGGCGCGTTCCAGGTCTCGAAGACGGGCGACCTCGCCAACTGGCACACCGGCGCTCCCGACGCCATTCCGGCCGTCGGCGGTGCGATGGATCTCGCCAGCGGCGCCAAACAGGTGTTCGTGATGATGGAGCACCAGACCAAGCAGGGCGAGAGCAAGATCGTCGAGCAGTGCACTTATCCGCTCACCGGCGTGGGTTGCGTCACGCGCATCTACACCGATCTGGCGGTGATCGACGTCGCCCCCGAGGGCCTGCGCGTCGTCGAGATGGTCGACGGCCTCACGCTCGACGAACTCCAGCGTGTGACCGGCGTGACGCTGCTGCCCTCGCCGGCCGTTGCCTGACGCGCCCCCCCCATCGCCGGGACATCGCTTGATGTGACCCGGCGTTTTTTTATCTGCGAGACTCCCTGCGCGAGTTTCGATTCGGCTGAGGTAGACCCATGAGTGAAGTCTTTATCTGCGACGCGATTCGCACCCCCATCGGCCGCTACGGCGGCGCGCTGTCCTCCGTGCGTGCCGACGACCTCGGCGCCATTCCGCTCAAGGCGCTCATGGCGCGCAACGGCGGCGTCGACTGGACGCAAGTCGATGACGTGATCTTCGGCTGCGCCAACCAAGCCGGGGAAGACAACCGCAACGTGGCGCGCATGTCGTCGCTGCTGGCCGGCCTGCCGCAAGACGTGCCGGGCGCCACACTCAACCGCCTGTGCGGCTCGGGCATGGACGCCATCGGCACCGCCGCGCGCGCCATCAAGGCGGGCGAAGCCGGTCTGATGATCGCCGGCGGCGTGGAGAGCATGAGCCGTGCGCCGTTCGTGATGGGCAAGGCGGCGAGCGCGTTTTCGCGTCAGGCGGAGATTTTCGATACCACCATCGGCTGGCGTTTCGTCAATCCGCTGATGAAGGCGCAGTACGGTGTGGATTCGATGCCCGAGACGGGCGAGAACGTCGCGACCGAATTCGGCATCAGCCGTGAAGATCAGGATCGCTTTGCGGTGCGTTCGCAGGAAAAGGCCGCACGCGCCCAGGCGGACGGCACGCTGGCCCAGGAAATCACGCCGGTGTCCATCGCCCAGAAGAAGGGCGAGGCGATCGTGGTGGATCGCGACGAACATCCGCGTGCAACGAGCATGGAAGCGCTCGCCAGACTCAAGGGCGTGGTACGCCCGGATGGCACCGTGACCGCCGGTAACGCTTCTGGCGTCAACGACGGCGCCTGCGCACTGCTGTTGGCAGACGAGGCGAGTGCGGCGCGCTTTGGCCTGACGCCGCGTGCCCGCGTGCTGGGCATGGCGACGGCAGGGGTGGCACCGCGCATCATGGGCATCGGTCCGGCTCCCGCAACGAAAAAACTGCTCGCTCGGCTCGGTATGTCGATCGATCAGTTCGATGTGATCGAACTCAACGAAGCGTTTGCGAGCCAGGGCCTGGCCGTGCTGCGTCAGCTCGGCGTGGCCGACGACGACCTGCGCGTCAATCCGAACGGCGGCGCCATTGCGCTGGGCCATCCGCTCGGCATGAGCGGCGCACGTCTGGTGACGACGGCGATGTATCAGCTCCAGCGGACGGGTGGTCGCTTTGCGCTGTGTACGATGTGCATTGGGGTCGGCCAAGGCATCGCTATCGCCATCGAAGCGGTGTAATCCCACAACACCGCCCGTATTTCAGGGCCGGGCGCGCGTGCGGGACTGGGTAAGTCCTGCCACGCCGCACCGGGGTCCCGTCGGCACGATCGGTGCCGGGCGGGACGCATCTGCCCTCAATCTCCTTCCATCCTTCCCGTGCTTCCCCTGCTTGCCCTGACCGTTCAGACGGCCTTGGCGACGTCGCGCATGACGGCGTCGAAGAACGTTGCCTGCGCCTGCGCGTCGCTGCGGGTATAAGCGCGGTTGATGCCGCTGATCACCGCCCGGATCGACGCGGTCGTCAGATTCGCATCGATGCCCACGCCGAAGGCGCTGCCCACAATGGCGTCGCCGGCCATCTCCGCGATGGCGATCGCTCGGGCGTCGGCGCCTTGCGTGAGTGCGCGCTCCTCGTAGTGCTGCACGCGCACCGGCGTACGCATGGCGTGCATCAGCGCATCGAGCGGACCGTTACCGGTGCCCGACACCGTCGTGCGCTGACCGTGAATGTCGACCGTCACGGCGATGTGCTGGCGGCCGTCGCGCTCGGACAGCGAGTGACCGACGTAGGCGACCGGCTCGCTCGACGCCACGTATTCCTTCTGGAACAGTTGCCAGATCTGCGACGCGGTGACTTCGGCGCCCGTCTCGTCGGTGTAACGCTGCACGGCCGAGCTGAAATCGACCTGCAGGCGACGCGGCATCTGCACGCCATACGACTGCTCGAGCAGATAGGCGATGCCGCCCTTGCCCGACTGGCTGTTCACGCGAATGATCGAGTCGTACGTGCGGCCGAGATCGCTCGGGTCGATGGGCAGGTACGGCACTTCCCAGACGGCGTCAGGTTTTTGCGCGGCCAGGCCCTTCTTGATGGCATCCTGATGGGAACCGGAGAATGCGGTGAACACCAGGTCGCCGACATACGGATGACGCGGATGCACGGGCAACTGCGTGCATTCTTCCGAGGTGCGGGCGATCTCGTTGATGTTCGAGAAGTCGAGGCCCGGATCCACGCCCTGCGTGTACAGGTTCAAACCGAGGGTGACGAGGTCGACGTTGCCGGTGCGCTCGCCGTTGCCGAAGAGGCAACCCTCGATGCGGTCGGCACCGGCCATCACGGCCAGCTCGGCCGCGGCCACCGCCGTGCCGCGATCGTTGTGCGGGTGAACCGAGAGAATCAGCGAATCGCGGCGCGCGAGGTGACGGTGCATCCACTCGATCTGGTCGGCGTAGTGGTTCGGCGTGCCGATTTCCACCGTGGCCGGCAGGTTGACGATGCACTTGCGCTGCGGCGTCGGTTGCCACACGTCGAACACCGCGTCGCACACGTCCTTGGCGAACTCAAGTTCGGTGCCGGTGAACGTCTCGGGGCTGTATTGCAGCGTCCATTGCGTGTCCGGGGCGGCGTCGGCACAGCGTTTGATCGTCTTGGCCGCGGCCACGGCAAGCGCCTTCACACCGGGCTGATCGAGGTTGAAGACGATGCGGCGGAATTCGGGCGCGGTCGCGTTATAGAGGTGGACGATGGCGCGCGGTGCGCCCTTGAGCGCGGCGAACGTGCGCTCGATGAGGTCGTCGCGGGCCTGCGTGAGGACTTCGATCGTGACGTCGTCGGGGATGTGGCCGCCTTCGATCAGTTCGCGCACGAAGTTGAAATCGGTATCGGACGCCGACGGGAACGCCACTTCGATTTCCTTGAAGCCAATGGCGACGAGCGTCTTGAACATGCGCATCTTGCGCTGGGCATCCATCGGCTCGAACAAGGCCTGGTTGCCGTCTCGCAGATCGGTGCTCATCCAGATCGGTGCGCGCGTGATGGTGCGGCTCGGCCATTGTCGGTCGGGGATATTGACCGGCGTGAACGGGCGGTACTTCGTGGCGGGGTGCTTCAACATGGCGTAGTCTCGATAGTCGACAAAAGTGGCAACCGGACGACGCATGAACGCAGATAAGCTACGACCGCCGGTTGGAGGAACCGGGGCTCAGATCGGCGTAACTGGGGAAAATCAGCGGTGCTTCAGAGAAGTCTTCAGACGATGCACGCGCGCAGCAACGGACCAAGCCCGGTGGAGCGGGCTAGTAGTCGTAGCGAGAGGGAGAATTGCGCGGTGATCATGGCCCTCATGAAATCACAGAGTTTCGGACGCTGTCAACCATGATGTGCTGTCTCATGACATTTCCCTCGTGGGCGGGCACGCACCGGCGCTGCCGTCGTTGCCCCGCGGCCCAAGGGATCGGGCGCCGCGTCAGGGCGTGAGCGGCACGGCCGAGGTGCACTTGATCTCGTCGAGACAAACACTCGACTTGACGGCACTCACCCCGGGAATCCGCATCAGTGTATCGAGCAGAAACTCGGACAGCGCCTTCAGATCACGGGCCACGACCTTGAGCACGTAGTCGATATCCCCCGTCACGGAAAAGCACTCTTGAATCTGTGCCAGCTCCGCCACCAATCCCTTGAAATTCGACAGGTCGCGGATATGACCGCGCTCCATCGTCACATGGACGAAGGCGACGACGCCAAAGCCGAGCCGCTGCGCGTCGAGCCGCGTGTCGTAGCCCTTGATCACGCCCATCTCCTCGAGCCGTCGGTGACGCCGCAACGTCTGCGCGGGCGACAGCTTGATCGCCTCGGCCAGCTCAAGATTCGAAATTCGCCCGTGCGACTGCAATACCCCCAGCAACCGGACGTCGATTCGGTCAATCTCGATGTCATGCACTTTTATCTCTCCTCAGGCACATTTTCAGAAATATTAGTGCAAAAACTAGGGTTTCCCTAACACCGTTACGAAATCCTATTTTGCGGTGCCCCCCTTACACTGAGCGCGGTAAAACGTCGCATATGCGCGCCACCTTCCCAACATTTCAGGGATTACGGCGAGCGAAACGGGCCAGCCGGTTTATCCCAACCCGACGGTCGACAAAGCGCAATTTTGTTGCACTTTCCACCGTCGCCCGGCGTTCGACGAATCTGACACCTCATCCATCACTGACCCAGCCGAGACGATCATGGCCGACCTGTTTGACAACCCGATGCAATTGATGGGCTTCGAATTCGTGGAATTCGCGTCGCCTACCCCGAACGTCCTCGAACCCATTTTCGAACAAATGGGCTTTACGCTGGTGGCGCGTCACCGTTCGAAGGACGTTGTGCTGTACCGCCAGGGCGACATCAACTTCATCGTGAACCGCGAGCCGAACAGCGAAGCGGCCTACTTCGCCGCCGAGCACGGCCCGAGCGCCTGCGGCATGGCATTCCGCGTGAAAGACGCGCACAAGGCCTACGCCCGTGCACTGGCGCTCGGCGCGCAGCCGGTGGAGATCGAGACCGGCCCGATGGAGCTGCGTCTGCCCGCGATCAAGGGCATCGGCGGTGCGCCGCTGTATCTGATCGATCGCTTCGAGGAAGGCAAGTCGATCTATGACATCGACTTCGAATTCATCGAGGGCGTCGACCGTCATCCGGTCGGCCACGGCCTGCGTCTGATCGACCACCTGACGCACAACGTTTATCGCGGCCGCATGGCCTATTGGGCCAGCTTCTACGAGAAGCTGTTCAACTTCCGCGAGATCCGCTACTTCGACATCTCGGGCGAATACACGGGCCTGACGTCCAAGGCCATGACCGCGCCCGATGGTAAAATTCGCATCCCCCTGAACGAAGAATCCGCCAAGGGCAGCGGCCAGATCGAGGAATTCCTGATGGCCTTCAACGGCGAAGGCATTCAGCACATTGCGTTCCTCACCGACAACCTGCTCCAGGTGATCGACAACCTGCAAATGGCCGGCGTCGATCTCATGACCGCGCCGAACGACTTCTACTACGATGCGCTCGAGACCCGTCTGCCCGGTCATGGCCAGCCGATCGGCGAACTGAAGTCGCGCGGCATTCTGCTCGACGGCACGACCGAAGGCGGCAAGCCGCGCCTGCTGTTGCAGATCTTCTCGAAGACGCTGCTCGGCCCGGTGTTCTTCGAGTTCATCCAGCGCGAGGGTGACGACGGCTTCGGCGAAGGCAACTTCAAGGCGCTGTTCGAATCGCTCGAGCGCGATCAGATCGAGCGCGGTACGCTCAAGGTCTGAGTCCGGGGGAGACACGATCGTCGGCGCACGCCGACGATCCCAAAGGACACGGCGACGGCGTCATAAGCGCTGCGCCGTGGCGGCTCAACGGTTCCGGTTCGTTCGCACACAGAACGAAACAGAGAAGCGCGCCGCATGGCAACGAAGGTAGGGTAAGGAACAGACATGTCCGCCAACGCATCACAAGAAGGCTCGCTCCACCGCGGCCTGAAGAATCGTCACATCCAATTGATCGCGCTGGGTGGCGCGATCGGCACCGGCCTCTTTCTCGGCATCGCCCAAACCATCAAGACCGCCGGTCCGTCAGTGCTGCTCGGCTATGCCATTGCCGGCGTCGTCGCGTTTTTCATCATGCGCCAGCTCGGTGAAATGGTCGTCGACGAGCCGGTCGCCGGCTCGTTCAGCTACTTCGCCAACAAGTATTGCGGCCATTTCGCCGGCTTCGTGTCCGGCTGGAACTACTGGGTGCTCTACGTGCTGGTGTCGATGGCCGAACTCTCGGCCGTGGGCATCTACGTCCAATACTGGTGGCCCGCCATTCCCACGTGGGTCTCGGCCCTCGTGTGTTTTGGCGTCATCAACGCCATCAATCTCTCCAGCGTGAAGTCATACGGCGAGATGGAATTCTGGTTCTCCATCATCAAGGTCGCCGCCATCGTCGGCATGATCGGGTTCGGCGGCTATCTGCTGTTCTCCGGCAACGCCGGCCCTGAAGCCAGCGTGACCAACCTGTGGCGACACGGCGGTTTCTTCCCGAACGGCGTGTCGGGCCTCGTCATGGCGATGGCCGTCATCATGTTCTCCTTCGGGGGACTGGAACTGGTCGGCATCACGGCGGCGGAAGCGGATAACCCGTCGCACACCATTCCGCGCGCGACCAACCAGGTCATCTACCGCATTCTGATTTTCTACGTTGGCGCGCTCGGCGTGCTGCTCTCGCTGTACCCGTGGGAGAAGGTGGTCTCCGGCGGCAGCCCGTTCGTGCTGATCTTCCACGCACTGAACAGCAACGCCGTGGCCAACGTGCTCAACGCGGTGGTACTGACCGCGGCACTGTCGGTCTACAACAGCTGCGTGTACTGCAACAGCCGCATGCTCTATGGTCTGGCCGGTCAAGGCAATGCGCCGCGTGCGCTGCTCAAGGTCAACCGTCGTGGCATTCCGCTGCTGGCGCTGGGCGTCTCGGCCGCCGCGACCGCCGTGTGCGTGGTGATCAACTACTTCATGCCGGGCAAGGCGTTCGAACTGTTGATGGGGCTGGTCGTGTCGGCACTGATCATCAACTGGGCGATGATCAGTGTGATCCATCTGGTCTTCCGTCGTGCCAAGGCGCGCGCGGGCGAGACAACGCTGTTCAAGAGCCTCGGCTACCCGCTCACGAACTACGTGTGCCTGGCGTTCCTCGGCGGCATTCTGGTCGTGATGTACCTGATCCCAGACCTGCGCATATCGGTCTACCTGATCCCGGTATGGCTGGTCGCGCTCGGCATCGGCTATCTCGTGCGTCAGAAAAAAAACCGCGTAGCCCCGATTCAAGCCAGGGCGGCACGCTGACACCCACTCAAGGCTGACGGGCGCCGGCGGCCGCCGGTCGCAGCGCCTCGCGGCCTGCCCCTCCGGCGCCAACCGCTCGAGGGGCATACCCGACGATACCTCACTAGCGGTATCATCAACTGTTTGGCGCCGTCCGGGCCGCCGGAACCGACAGACGGTCCGGCGGCCCCGAGCCCGCGCTCCACCGACTCTCTCGTATTTCCAGGAACCGCCATGTTCGAACATATCGATGCCTATCCCGGTGACCCGATCCTCTCGCTCAACGAGAATTTCGCCAAGGATCCCCGTACCAACAAGGTCAACCTGAGCATCGGCATCTACTACGACGACGATGGTCGCCTTCCGGTCATGCAGGCTGTGCGAGAGGCCGAAGCGCAGTTGCTCGGCGAAGTCGGTCCGAAGCCGTACCTGCCGATGGCGGGGCTCGCCACCTATCGCGACGCCGTGCAAGCGCTCGTGTTCGGCGACGACTCGCCGGCGCGCGCCGACGGTCGCATCGCTACGGTGCAGACGCTCGGCGGCTCGGGCGCGCTCAAGGTGGGCGCCGATTTCATCAAGCGTTACTTCCCCGGCGCGCAGGTGTGGGTGAGCGATCCCACGTGGGACAACCATCGCTTCATCTTCGAGCGTGCCGGTTTCACCGTGAATACGTATCCGTATTACGACGAAGCGACCGGCGGCCTGCGTTTCGACGCGATGGTCGACGCCATCGACAAGCTGCCCGCGCGTAGCGTGGTGCTGCTGCACGCGTGCTGTCACAACCCGACCGGCGTCGATCTGAACGACGCGCAGTGGGTGCAGTTGATCGACGTGCTCAAGAAGCGCGAGTTGTTGCCCTTCGTCGATATGGCGTATCAAGGCTTCGGCTCGGGTCTGGACGCCGACGCGTTCGTGATTCGCGAACTGGCGCGTCAGGGTGTGCCGGCCTTCGTCGCCAACTCGTTCTCGAAGAACTTCTCGTTGTACGGCGAGCGTTGCGGCGGCCTGTCGGTCATTTGCGAGTCGGCGGAAGCAGCGGATCGCGTGCTCGGCCAGCTCACGAGCGCGGTGCGTTCGAACTACAGCAACCCGCCGACGCACGGCGCGAAGATCGTGGCCAAGGTGTTGAGCACGCAGGCACTTCGCAAGTCGTGGGAAGCCGAACTCATGGCCATGTGCCAGCGCATCACGCGCATGCGCGGCGCGATTCACGACGGCCTGCGCGGGCATGTCCCCGAGACGATGCTCTCGCGCTACCTCGAGCAGCGCGGCATGTTCACGTACACGGGGCTGTCGGCGACGCAGGTCGATGTGCTGCGTGACACCTACGGCGTCTATCTGATCCGCTCGGGCCGCATGTGTGTGGCAGGCCTCAACGAGAAGAACGTGGCGGTGGTGGCAGACAGCATTGCCAAGGTGCTCAGCCACGGCTAAGCGGCGCTCGATACGGGAAGCCCCACGAAAAAGGGACGGCGCGCGCCGTCCCTTTTTTTCATTTCAGTGCGGCGTGCTTGACGAGCCGAGCCGCACGGGACGCTTGTCCGTCGTCCTTCGTCATCTGCGTTCCGAGGCGAGGTACTGCCACGACAGCCCTGCCCCATCGCGCACGACCTTGCCCGCCGAGCCCTCGGGAAAGTGGGCTGGGAACACCGTGGTTCCGGCGTCGACCGCCAGATCGAGCAGCCCGCGGCGAGACTCGCCGGCCTGAACCGCATCAAGACAGAACGCCGAACACCACTCGGGACGATAGACCTGCACGGGGCTGTGCATGACATCGCCGGAAAACAACGCGGTCTCCCCCCGAGACGCGATCGAGATGGCCATGTGCCCGGCGCTGTGGCCTGGCGTCGGCAGGAAGCGAATGCCGTCGAGTACCTGCTCACCGCCGTCGGGCACTTCATGCACAAGACCAGCATCGAGCAGCGGCAACACGCTGTCTTCGAACACCATTCGGCGTGCGGCACCCGGGCCCGTGTCAAAGAACTCGCGCTCGCGCCGGGCGAAGACATATGTGGCGTTGGGAAAGACCGGCACCCAGCGCTCTCCTTCGCGAAAGGTGTTCCAGCCAACGTGATCGACATGGAGGTGCGTATTGAACACGTAGTCGACCCGTTGGCGATCAAACCCCGCTGCGCTCAAGCGCGCCAGCACCGGGTTGGACAAGCGGTCGAACAACGGACTGAAGGGGCGCGTCTTGTCATTGCCGATGCCGGTGTCGACGACGATCGTCAAACCGTCGAACTCCACGATCCAGAGATGCGTTTGCAATGCGACGAGTCCATTCGAGCGATCGAACGAGGCCGACGAAAGCCTTGTCGCCAGATCGGCCCCGGCCTCGGCTTCCCAATCGGGAAACAGTCGCGGCGCTGGCAACGCAAACGCGGTCTCGAAGATGCCCGTGATTCGGGCGGATCCCACATGAAAGACCGGTAAAGACGACGTCATGATCGAACTCCAGAACATTAAGCAACGCATGCAGGCACGGATGCATCACTCGCTACCGGATGCCAATGGCATCGCTGCGCGGCGCGTGGCAAGCGCGTAGCAAAGGAAGCTGGCAATCGCCGCGACCGTCCCCACCAGCGCAAGCGCCGTGCCCAGACTACTCGCCGTTCTTCCAAGGTGCTCGTTGATCGCGCCAACCGCAAACGGCCCCACACTGCCGCTGATGGCATTCGTCATGAAGACGAGCAGTGCGATCGCCCGACCGCGCATACGGTTCGGCAGCGCGATCTGAAGCGGAACGGGCGCGAGCGCCATGGCGATGCTTGCAGCGAAGGCGCATACGCCATACAGGACCACCGCCGCTACACTATGACTCATCAGCGGCATTGCAAACGCGGCAGGGATCAGGATGGCCGCACCGCCGGTGGACAGACCCAGTACCCGGCGCAGCGCACTGCGATCCGTCGCACGCGCGGCGAGCAGGCCCGCACACAACACACCGAGCACGCCCCCCAGCATATACGCGGGCGCTGCAAGTTCGCCGACCGTACGGGCGTCGAGCTGAAACTTGCGCATGAGCAGCGACGGAAACCAGGCGGCATGGGCGTAGAAGAGCGTGATCAGCGCCACATACGCCGCGAAGTACGGTAGGCAGAAGCGATTCCTGACGAAGAGTTCGCGCATCACTTCCCGCATCGACGGCAACTCGTCCTCGCTGCCGGCACCGGCACGTCCGAGGCCGCGGCGTGTGGGCTCACGCACCGTGAACAACACCAGTACGCTCAGCAGGAAACCCGGCAGACCGACGGCAACGAAAACCGACTGCCACGGCGTAAGCCCATGGGTCGCCAGCCAGGCGCTGGCGGTGTGATCGCTGCTCAGGGCGAACAGAAAGCCGCCGCCGAACAATGCCAGCCCGCCGCCGACGTACGGCCCCAACATGAAGATGCTGCTGGCGCGGGTGACCTTTCGCGGTGCGAAGAGATCACTGAAGATCGACAGCACGGCGGGGCTGAGTGCGGCTTCCGCCACGGCCGTCCCGGCGCGCGCGAACAACAACTCCGTGAAGTTGGTCGCAAACCCGCACAGCACGGTCGATGCCCCCCAGATGGCCACGCAGGCCGCGATCAGCTTCACGCGATTGGCGCGGTCGACCCAGCGGGCCACGAAGACCCCCGCCGTGGCATAGCACATGGTGAAGGATATCCCTTGCATCAGACCGATTTGCACGTCGGTGAGCCCATGCGTTTGCTTGATCGGCTGCACGAGAATGCTGACGACCTGACGGTCGAGATAAGAAAACGCAAAGCAAACGAAAAACAGCAGCACCACGTAACCGTAATAGCCGGCACATCCGTGTTGCTCATCTGCCGGCGTGGCAATGATGGCGGGTTGAGCGCTCATGAGAGTGTCCTGTTTGACATGCAATGTGTCGAGATGACGGAGGCGGGGATCGGCGCAGTACGCGTCAGTCCCAGTGACTGTCGCAGGCGAGCAATGCGATGCAGTCGCCCGGTTCCACCCGGGCGAACGTGCGCATGCACATCACCGTGCCGTCGCTGCGGAAGGCGATTTCGCTGGGTGCCTCCCACGGGGCGTGTGGATCGAACAGGCGCCCGGCCAGTTGCCCGTCGCGCACGTCGTCGCCCAGCCGGAACGCGGGCTCGAAGACTCCGCCCCGCGGCGCGTAGACGTAATGCCTGGGCCCGTGCACCGCCATGACGCGGGTGTCGTGCAACGGTGCTGGACCAGCCTCCGACGTGACGCCCAGCACGCGCAAAACACGTTGCAGACCGGCTTCGACGATGGCGAGGTTGGCCGCGTCGCAACCCGCGCCGCCACCAAATTCGCCGCAGAGAAATAGTTTGTCGTGGCGTTGCGCCGCGGCGCCGAAAGTGCGGTCTTCGCCGAGGAGATCCATGACCATCGTGTACGGGGCGCCGAAGGCGCGAACCAACTGCAGATAGCTTGCGCGGCGCGCGGCATCGACGGGCGGCGCGGCCAGCAAGGTCGGCGCGTGGTCGAACGATGCCCCGCCAGCGTGCAAGTCGATCACGACGTCGGCACGGGGGAGCAACTCGGTTTCCACGTAGTGCGCGATCATCTCGGTCGGCAGCCCATTGCGCGCGCCGGGAAACAGGCGGTTCAGGTTGCCCTTGTCGATGGGCGACGTGCGCGTGCCGTTCGCGAACGCAGGAAAGTTCAGCGCGGGAATCACGATCAGCCGGCCGCGAATCGACAGGGTGGGCAGACGCTGCAACAGCTTCATCAGGGCGATGGGACCTTCATATTCGTCGCCGTGATTGCCACCGGTCAGCAGCACCGTTGGGCCGGTGTCCGGGCCCGCGTTCAGCACGGCGACCGGAATCGGGACATGGCCGTAAGCGGATCGGTCGTGAGAGTAAGGCAAGCGCAGCGTGCCGGTCTGAAGACCGGTGCGCTCGTAGTCAATGTCGGAAGCAATCAGGGAAGCAGAGTTGTGCATGACGAGAGAGTGAAAAGCCAGGCGATGCCTTGGATGAATTCACTATCGCAGACGCAAAAATGCTTGACCAATGCCGTTCATTGCCCAGGGTGATGCCTCAAACGCATCGCCCGAAGCGGCGGCGGATGCCACGGCGTCCCATCGTGCGCCGGAACGTCAAGCGGCCTGTACGGCGGCCAACTGCTCGATGAACCGTTGCAGGGCGGGCTGTGGCGGATGCTGGGCCGAGTGGCAGAAGGCCAACGGCAATCGCACCGAGAGATCGCGGATGGCGGCGAAGCGCACGCGTGCCGGCGGCCGGTCGCGGTTCGCATCGTTGACGATCGCCAGCCCGACACCCGCAGACACCAGCGACAGGATCGCCGCCTCGGTCGACACTTCCTGACGGATGTCGAGCGTCAAGCCACGCTCGGCGCATGCGGCGATCAAACGATCGTAGTACGCGGGATAAACCGCGCGCGGAAACGCCACGAAGGGGTGCGCGCGAAGCGACGCGATGTCCACGTCGCCCTCGCGCCCCAACGGCCAGTCCGCCGGCACCGCGAGGACGACATCGTGTTCGAGCAGGGGCACCTCGGCGCATCCTTCGCGCAACGCGCCGAAACGATAACAAAACCCGCCGTCCAGCGTTCCGGCCGCGATGGCGTCGAGCTGCTCGGGCGTGTTCATCGGTATCAGTTCGAGCGCCACGTCTGGCGTGGCGCGCTGAAAGGCATTGAAGGCGGCGGGCACCAGACCGTCCCAGGAAGCGTTCTCGACAAAGCCGATGCGCAACCGGCCGGTGACGCCCGACGCGAGGCGCCGTGCGGTACGGTTCGCGCTTTCGACACGGGCGAGAATGTCACGGGCTTCAGCGAGATAGGCCGTTCCGGCAGCGGTCAGCACGAGGCCGCGCGCCGTGCGCGTGAAGAGCGCCGCCCCGATGGTCTCTTCGAGATCCCGGATCTGCCGGGAAACGGCCGGTTGCGTCACATGCAGAATTTCGGACGCCGCGCGCACGCTCAACTGCTCTGCCACCGCAATGAAATATCGAAGATGCCTGAGTTCCATGGTCCGGCCGAGGAAGGTGCTTCGTGTCTCGCCTGCGCAGACAGCCTCCGCGCGACGGGTCAAAGTGCGAGCAGTCTACCGGAAAAGCCCGACGCCACCGCGCCCGGCAAGCCTGGCGACTTGGCGGTATATTGGTCGTCCCGCGGCGCTGCGCGTCGCTCCAACACGAACGCATCGATCCTCATGTCCGATCTATCCGCCGATCTATCCGCCGATCTGTCCCAGTTTCCCATCACGCGCAAGTGGCCTGCCGCGCATCCCGAGCGTTTGCAACTGTATTCGCTGCCCACCCCCAACGGCGTGAAGGCCTCGATCATGCTCGAAGAAATCGGGCTGCCTTACGAAGTGCACCTGGTGAACTTCTCGACCGACGACCAACTCTCGCCCGCGTTTCTCACGCTCAACCCCAACAACAAGATTCCCGCAATCCTCGATCCCAATGGCCCCGACGGCAAGCCGATGCCGCTGTTCGAGTCGGGCGCGATTCTCTGGTATCTCGCCGAGAAGACCGGCAAGCTGCTGCCCGCCGATCCGGCCGCGCGTTACGAAACGCTGCAATGGGTGATGTTCCAGATGGGTGGCGTGGGGCCGATGTTCGGTCAGGTCGGCTTCTTCCACAAGTTCGCGGGCAAGGACTTCGAAGACAAGCGTCCGCGCGACCGGTACGTGAACGAAGCGAAGCGCCTGCTTGCCGTGCTCGACGCGCGTCTGGCGACACACCAGTGGATCATGGGCGACGAGTACACGATTGCCGATATCGCCACGTTCCCGTGGGTGAGAAACCTCGTCGGCTTCTACGAGGCGGGTGAGTTGGTCGGCTTCGACCAGTTCAAGCACGTACGACGCGCGCTCGACGCGTTCGTTGCGCGTCCGGCCGTGATGCGCGGGCTCGACATTCCGAAGCGCTCTGCCTGAGTGCGCGGATCAGGCCGGAACGTTGATGCGACGATCGGCCTGTGACCGCGAGCAGGGATGCGTTTAGTTGCGCTCACGCCGGACGTCGGACAAACGATCCGGCGGGCTCGCGGCGCCCCGCACGAATTACGGCGAGGCAGGCCCCGATGCGGCTGGCGTCGGGCGCGCTGGCGTGACGAACTGCGTCGCCGGCGACGGTAAGCCGCCCGCCGAGCCGGACGGCAGCGCCGCACCGCTCGACGACGCACCGCCCGGACCGTTCCACTCACCCGGCACGCCCGGAATCGTGGTGCCATGCGGCGTGCTCGCGGGCACACCTGACTCGGGCTGCGCCAGCACGGCCGACGCGACCGGCACCGGCAGCGGCCCGCTATCGCTCGCGGTGGCGGGCGTGGCGTCCGTCGTTGCCGGGACGGGCGCCGGCGCCACCGAACGCTTCACCGGCGCCTTCGGCTTGTGCTCCGGTTCGGGCGTCTTCGTGAACAGCCCCGTCACCCAATCCGAGACACGCGTCCACCCGTCGCTATACCAATGGTGGTTATCCGGCGCTTCGAACTTCGCATTCGCATCGATCACCTTCGAGCGCAAGGCTCGCGAGAACACATCGCCGACGATCGGCAACGCGCTGTGCGCGCCCTGCCCCCAGTAATCGCTGCGCAGCGTCACGCGACTGTCGTTGAAACCGACCCACGCCCCCGCCACCAACTGCGGCTGCATGAGGATGAACCAGCCGTCCGCGTTGTCTTGCGTCGTGCCGGTCTTGCCCGCGACATCGGCGCGAATGCCGAAGCGCGTGCGAATCGCAGTGCCCGTGCCTCGATTGATCACACCCCGCAGCGCGTCGAGCAGCGTGTAGTCGTCGTTCACGGAAAGCGCTCGCTCGGCGCGCACGGGTGAGAACGTGGCGAGCACGTCGCCGTCGCTGTTCGTGATCTCGGTGACCATCGTCGGCTCGCGATACTCGCCGCCATCCGCGATGGTGCCGTACGCGCTCACCATCTCCTTGAGTGAAACCGGGCTCGTACCGAGCGCCAGCGACGGCACCGGATCGAGCTTGCTCTCGCGCACGCCCATCGCCCGCGCCAGTCCGGCCACGCGCGACGGCCCCACGTCCTGCATCAGTTGTGCCGTGACAGTGTTGCGCGACTGCGCCAGCGCGTCGCGCAACGTCATGGGCTTGTTGGTCGGCGCGGTGTCGTCGCTCGGTCGCCAGATCTCGCCGCCCGCAAGCGGAATGTCGACGACCTGGTCGACGATGGTGTCGTCCGGCGTTCTGCCCTTGACGAACGCCGCGCCATACACGAAGGCCTTGAATGTCGACCCCGGCTGCCGCCGCGCCTGTTGAACGTGATCGAAGGGATCGGTCGTAAAGTCGCGGCTGCCGACCCATGCGCGAATTTCACCCGTGCGCGGATCGAGCGCCAGAAAGCCCGCTTGCACCCGGGTCTTCGTCGCGCGCAGATTCTGCATGAACGTCTTGTCGGCGAGCAGACGCTTCATCGCCGCTTCCGGCGCCTCTGCGCCCGCCACCGCGTTGCGATACTCCGGCGATTCGCGCACGAACGCGTGTACCAGCGCCGCGCTGTCGCGCCAGCCACCGCGTGCCGACCAGTTGGCGTCGGCAATGCCCTGCAATTGATTGGCCTGATGCGTGAGCGCCTGCGTGGCCATCGTCTGCAAGCGCGAGTCGATGGTCGTATGCACGACGAGGCCGTCGGAATAAATGTTGTAATCGTGACGATCGGCCCAGCCGATCAGCCACTTGCGCAATTGCTGGGCAAAATGCGGTGCGGGCCCGGGCTCCTCGGTCTGCCGTTCGAAGTTGATGCGCAGCGGGCGTTTCTGCAACGCGGGGAGCTTCGACGCATCGAGCCCTCCGAATTTGACCATCTGGGCGAGCACGGTATTGCGACGTTGCAGCGCACGTTCCGGGTTGATCACCGGGTTGTAATAACTATTGCCCTTGAGCATGCCGACAAGCGTGGCGGCTTCGAGCAAATCGAGCTGGTCGGCCGACTTGTCGAAGTACGTGCGCGCGGCCATCTCGATACCGTACGCGTTGTACAGGAACGGCACCGTGTTCAGGTATGTCTCGAGAATCTCGGGCTTCGTGTAAAGCGCTTCGATCTTGAGGGCGGTGATCGCTTCCTTGAGCTTGCGCGTGAGCGTGGGCGCACGGCCGATCTCGTCCGGATACAGATTGCGGGCGAGCTGCTGCGTGAGGGTCGAACCGCCCTGCCGGTCGCCGGAGAACGTGTGCAGCGCCGCCGACGCGGTGCGCTTCAGGTCGATGCCGTGATGCTCGTAAAAGCGGTGGTCTTCCGTGGCCACCAGCGCCTTGACGACGTTCGGCGACACGTCCTTCAACGGCACCCACTCACGGTTCGCCGGCCGGAATTCGGCAAGCAGCTTACCGTCGGCCGACAGCACCTGCGCCGGTCGGTCGATCCTGGCGCGCCGGATGTCGCGGATGCTCGGCGTGAATGGAATCAGGATCAACGTGTACGCGACAAGCAGGCACGGCAGCGCCGCGACGGCGATGAGCACGCCCCGGCGCGTGGGGTGACGCACGTGAAACCACGCACGGGCCGCATACGGCTGCAGGGGTTGCGCAAGACGCAGACCATGCCGGCCCGTCTGGGCGATGGCATGCAACAGCGACGAGAACAGCGACGAAATCAGGCGCTTCACGATGGGGGATGGCGTGGCAAAGTCCGCATCCTACCAAAACCGGCGGACAGGACCGGCGTCCTCAAGGCACGATCGGCACCGGCGAGTCCGGTTCGAGCTTGCGCCACACGAAGCCGATATGCTCGCGCATGATGCGGCGCGCCGCTTCGGGCTGGCGGGTACGGATGGCCTCCCACAGCGCAAGATGGTGCGCGAGGATGGTTTCCGACGCCTGCTCGCGCAGATCGAAAAGCCCCGAGTTGTTGAGTGAGATGTGCTCGTGGAGCATCTTGGTCACGCTGCCTTGCAGGTGTCGAAGCATGGCGTTGTGCGACGCGTTCGCGAGCGCCGTATGAAAATCGCCGTCCAGCCGCGACTCGCGCACCGTGTCGCCGCGCTCGTGCGCGTCGACCAGTCCATCGACCAGTTCGGACAGGCGCGCAAGATCTTCATTGGTCGCCCGCACGGCCGCCAGATAGGCGGTGGTGCCCTCCAGCATCAGGCGAAACTCGAGCATGTCCGGACGCAACTCCGGATGATCGCTCACGAGTTGACGCCACGGCGAAATCAACCCCGTTTGCAAACGATCCGAGACATAAACGCCCGACGCGGCGCGCGTCTTGAGCAGGCCGCGGGCAACGAGACGCTGAAGCGCGGCGCGCACCGTCGAGCGTGCCACGCCCAGCGATAGCGCCAGCGCACGCTCGGACGGAATGCGCTCGCCTGGCGCCCATACGCCTTCGATCAAACGGGTCTCGAGTTCGCGTGTGATGCGCTCGGTCAGAGTGGGACCGCTCACGGTGACGTCTCCTGCAATAGGTCGGATGCGTGCGTCGGCGGCGACGCGGTGCCCAAATTGCGACACTCGAGCACCTCGATGCCTGGGCGTGCGTGGTTGGCGCGTGTTTTGCCCGTGTCGCGATTTTGCCCTGTCGGCTCGCATTCACAGCAACTGGTACGACCAGTTTGCCCGAACGTTTCACGGGTGTCGATCATCGCGTCAGCCGGACGACACGTCCGTGCCAACCGTCGTGCCAACCGCCATTCAGACGCGGCCGCGCGCACGGCGACACCGCCTGACCAAGCCTTATAGCAATCGATCACCAAATCGAGGAGACGCAAGTGGAAGTGTGGGTACAGAACTACGTGCCGGGTGGCACGCTATGGATCGCGGCGCTCATGGCCGCGCTACCGATCGTCGTATTCTTTGTCGCCCTGGCGGGACTGCGCATGAAAGCGCATGTCGCGGGCGCCCTGACCGTTGGCATCGCACTGATCATCGCCGTCGCTTACTTCGGCATGCCGGCCAGGATGGCCGCCATGTCCGCCGTGTACGGCTTCGCTTATGGCCTGTGGCCCATCGCCTGGATCATCATCACCGCGGTCTTTCTTTATCGTGTGGTCGTCAAGACCGGACAGTTCGACATCATTCGCAGCTCGGTGGTCTCGCTGACCAACGACCAGCGGCTTCAGATGCTGCTGATCGGCTTCTCGTTCGGCGCGTTTCTCGAAGGCGCGGCGGGCTTCGGCGCGCCGGTCGCCATCACCGCCGCGCTGCTCGTCGGTCTCGGCTTCGAACCGCTGCGCGCCGCAGGCCTGTGCCTGATCGCCAACACCGCGCCGGTTGCCTTCGGTGCGATGGGCATTCCGATCATCGTGGCGGGTCAGGTGAGCGGCATCGACGCGTTCCATATCGGCGCGATGGCCGGACGCCAGTTGCCGTTGCTCTCCGCCTTCGTCCCGTTCTGGCTAGTGTTCATCATGGACGGCAAGCGCGGCGTCAAGGAAACGTGGCCTGCCGCGCTCGTGGCGGGGGGCAGCTTCGCCGTCGCGCAGTACTTTTCGTCGAACCACATCGGGCCGGAACTGCCGGACATCATCTCGTCGCTGTTCTCGCTCGTGTGCCTCGCCGGCTTCCTGAAGGTGTGGCAGCCGAAGACGTCTGCCGCGCGCGCGCATGCCGGTGTGTCGACGTCGGGTGGCAGCGCAGCATTGGGTGGGTTCGGTGGCTTTGGCGGCGGAACGGCGCACGGCGCAAAGGCGTCGCCCTACACCGCCGGACAGATCCTGCGTGCCTGGTCGCCGTTCCTGATCCTGACCGGCACGGTCACGATCTGGAGCCTGCCCGCCTTCAAGGCACTGTTCGCCGCGACAGGCCCGCTGGCGTGGAGCGTGCCGTCGCTGCACGTGACCGGGCTCGACCGCCTGGTGGCCAAGGCCGCGCCCATCGTCGCCAAGGCAACTCCGATGGACGCCATCTTCAAGTGGGATGCCCTCTCGGCGACGGGCACGGCGATCTTCATTGCGGCACTGCTCTCGATGGCCCTGCTGCGCATGAAGCCCGTCGACGGTGTAAAAAGCTTCTTCGAAACCGTCGCGGAGCTGAAGAAGCCCGTGCTGGCCATTGGTCTCGTGCTGGCGTTTGCATTCGTCATGAACTACTCGGGCATGTCGACGACGCTTGCGCTGTTGCTCGCGCACACGGGCGCGGCATTCCCATTCTTCTCGCCGCTGCTCGGTTGGCTGGGCGTGTTCCTGACCGGTTCCGATACGTCGTCCAACGCATTGTTCGCGGGCCTGCAAAGCACCACTGCGCAGCAGATCGGCGTGTCGAACACACTGCTCGTGGCTGCGAACACCACCGGCGGGGTGACCGCCAAGATGATTTCCCCGCAATCGATCGCGGTGGCTTGCGCGGCCACCGGCCTGATCGGCAAGGAAGCCGATCTATTCCGCTTCACCGTCTGGCACAGCCTGATGTTCGTCTTGCTCGCCGGTGTGATGACGCTGGTGCAGGCTTACTGGCTCACGGGGATGCTGGTGCATTGAGTCGGTCGTCGTTGTAGACACTCGCCGCCTCGCCGATCGTGCGCCGCGGCGAGTGTGTCGTCCCCTGTTGGAGAACCCCATGAAAGCGGCCTTGTTCGTTCCCTGTTTCATCGATGCCCTGTTTCCCGAAGTCGGCATCGCCACGCTGGAGTTGCTGGAGAAACTCGGCGTGAGCGTCGATTACCCGCGCCGCCAGACCTGTTGTGGGCAGCCGTTGGCCAACAACGGCTGCGAAGCCGACGCCGCCGGCGCGGAGTCGCTCTTCGTCGACAACTTCGCCGGTTACGACTACATCGTGGCGCCGTCGTCGAGTTGCGTGCATCACGTGCGCAAGCACCTGAGCGCAGCGGGCGAGTCGGAGCGCACGGCCGCCGTTCGCGCCAACACCTACGAACTCACCGAGTTTCTCCACGATGTGCTCAAGGTCCGCCACTTTCCCTGGGCCGAGTTTGCGTACACCGTTGGGCTGCACAACAGTTGCAGCGCCGTTCGCCACCTGCATGCGGCGTCTGCCAGCGAGATTCCCGGCGAGCCGTGGTCGAAGGCCCGCACGCTGCTCGACGGCGTGCGCGGCATCCGCTTCGCCGCGCCGCGTCGCCCCGACGAATGCTGCGGCTTCGGCGGCACGTTCTCCGTGTCGGAGCAGGCCGTCTCCGTCAAGATGGGGCAGGACAAGGTGCATGACCACCTCGACGCGGGCGCGCAGTTCATCGTCTCCGCCGACATGTCTTGCCTGATGCATCAGAAAGGATGCGCGGCACGCGCGCAGACACCGATGCGCTTTCTGCATATCGCTCAAGTCCTCAATGGCGTTGACCTCGACACCCTCGCGCCGGCGGCGCATGCGCAGGTGACGGCATGAGCCGGGCCGAGCGCGTGAATCACGCCAAGCAGGCCGAGGCATTTCTCGCGAAAACCGCGCACGTGGCGTTTCACGACAAGCGCCTGTGGGATCTGCGCATGAAGCGCGACGCGCAAGCCGCCTCCATCGGCGAGTGGGAAACGCTGCGCACGCTCGCGTCGCAGATCAAGGAACACACGCTCTCGCGATTGGGAGACTACCTCGACCAATTCTCGACACAAGCCGAAGCCAATGGCGTGAAGGTGCATTGGGCGCTCGACGCCGCTGCGCACAATGCCATCGTCCACGGCATTCTCGCGGCGCATGGCGTCAAGACACTCGTCAAGAGCAAATCGATGCTCACGGACGAATGCGAATTGCGCGAGTATCTCGAACCGCGCGGCATCGATGTCATGGAAACCGATCTTGGCGAGCGCATTCAGCAGCTCGACAAGCAGCCACCCTCGCATGTGGTCGTGCCGGCGGTGCACAAGCTGCGGGGCGACGTCGCAAAGCTGTTCGGCCGCACGCTCGGCACCGACCCCGACAACGACGATGTGCACTATCTGGCCGAGAGTCAGCGTCAAACCACGCGTCCGGCGTTTCTCGAGGCGGGCGCGGGCATGACCGGCTGCAACTTCGCCGTCGCGGAAACGGGCACGGTCGTGGTGTGCACCAACGAAGGCAATGCCGATCTGTCGGCCAACGTACCGCCGGTGCACATCGTGTCCATCGGCATCGAAAAGCTGATTCCGCGCACGGCCGACCTCGGCGTGTTCATCCGCTTGTTGTCGCGCAGCGCCCTGGGGTCGCCCATCACCCAATACACGTCGCACTTTCGCGCGCCGCGTCCGGGTACGGAGATGCATTACGTCATCGTCGACAACGGCCGCTCGGCGCGTCTCGCGATGGACGACTTCTGGTACTCGCTCAAATGCATTCGCTGCGGGGCCTGCATGAATACGTGTCCGGTCTACCGACGCAGCAGCGGCTTGTCGTATGGCAGCACTTACGCAGGGCCGATCGGCGCCATTCTCAATCCCGCCTCTGACCTGAAGCGTTACAGCGCGCTACCGTTCGCGTCAACGATGAATGGCAGTTGCACCAACGTCTGCCCGGTGCGCATCAATATTCATGAGCAGTTGTACAAGTGGCGGCAGATCGTGGCGGAGGAAGGTGAGTTGCCCCGCGTCAAACGCAGCCTGATCAAGGTCGCTGGCAAGCTGCTCGCCAATCCGGTGCTGTATCGCACATCGATCAAATCGATGAACGTCGCCCTGCACCGTCTGCCGAACCTGGTGCTCTACAACCCCCTCAACACGTGGGGCAAGGGGCGCGATCTGCCCGACGCGCCCACGCAGACCTTCCGCGATTGGTACGACGCCAATCGAACAGCGCGCGACGCGACAAGCAAGGAGACGCCATGAGCACGTCCCGCAATGAATTTCTCGTACGCGTGCGCGCCGCGCAGCGCGTGTCGCTGCGTGATGACGAACGGACTGCCGACGGGGCGTACGAACCGTTTCCCTTGCCCGTGCTGCCGGCCTTCGAGACACCCGAGGGCGACCGGTGCGAGCGCTTCGGCCTCAACCTCATTACGATGGGCGGACAACTCGCGACGCTCGACCACGCGCGTGAACTGCCCGCGTGGCTTGTCGAACGGTTCCCCGGCGTGACGCCCGTCACCGCAACAGCGGAGGCCGCCTCGGCGGCACCGCTCGACGTCGCGCGCGCGCCGGCATCGCTGCATGACGTTGACGTCGCCATCGTGCGGGCGCGCTTCGGCGTCGCGGAGACCGGCTCCGTCTGGCTCTCCGAGCAGGAGTACGGAGTGAACGCGCTCGGCTATCTCGTGCAGCATCTCGTGGTGCTGCTCGACCCACGCGACATTGTCGATGGCTTGCAAGACATCTATCGACTGCCCGACTTCGCGTCGGCGCGTTACGCGGTCCTCGTCACCGGACCGTCCGCAACAGCCGATATCGAAGGCGTGCTGATTCAAGGCGCCCAGGGCGTGCGTTCCCTCACGGTCGTGTTGCTGCCTCGCCACTGATTGCGTCCCAACGCGGCTCGGCGCCGCGACGCTTTGTCGCACGGCGCCCTTGCGTTTTCCCGCACTTGACGCGCATCAAGTTCGCCACGCGAGGCGGCTTCTACCATCGGTCGGGCTCACTCACGACTATGGAAACCACCATGAAGCTCTCTCTTGGCGTTACGGCCATCGCCGCCGCATTCGTCAGCTATGCCGCCGTCTTCAGCCCATTCGCGGCGGCACAGGCAACGTCACAAACGACCGACAACGCCCCGGTCGAGTCAGCCAAACGCTTCGGCTTCATCAAGGACAGCTCGCAAGGGATTTACGCCGGCGACATCCTCGCACGTGTTCGCGTCATTGGTATTTTGCCGGACTCGCATGCAAGCGGCAGCGTGTTGCCAACTCTGGGGGTGAGCGTGAACAACGCCATCGTGCCGGAGCTGGATTTCAGCTACATGATTCTCGATAACGTTGGTGTTGAACTGATTCTTGGCATGTCACGTCATCAACTGACGTCCAGCATCGGGAACCTCGGCAGTCTGAACGTATTGCCACCGACGCTGCTGCTTCAATACCACTTCAATCACGCGGGCAAGGTACGTCCGTATGTCGGTGCAGGCGTCAACTACTCGCGCTTCTGGAACAGCAACCTGCAGGCGGGCGGCACGCCGATCTCGATCACGAACCACAGCTTCGGTCCGGCACTGCAAGCCGGTGTGGACGTTCAAATGACCAAGCATCTGTTCGTCAACATCGATGTCAAGAAGGTCTGGATGAAGACGGATACCTCGCTTGGCGGCACCGATCTGGGCACGCTCCACATCGATCCGTTGATCGTTGGCGTGGGGCTGGGCGTAACGTTCTGATACCCCTGCGGGCGCGCAAGAGAAACGTTCAGGCCATACGTCGAAACGCGAAAGCCGTTACAAACGGCCCGCGCGCTCGCCCTTGCCTTGCTGGGCAACACCGCACCCGCACACACACGGCGCCCGGGGAGGCGCCGCGCAATGTCCCCTCAGAGCGGGTGACGTAAAAATCCCTTTTAAAGCATGCGTCGCAACGTATCGTCGCGACGGAAGTAGTGGTGCCACAGCGCCGCCAGCGCATGGAAGCCGATCACCCAATAGAATGCGGTGCCGATCGTCTCGTGAATCTCCTTGATCGAGCGGCTCGTCTGTTCGTCTTTCGCAATGAACTGCGGCAGCGCAATATCCAGCCCTGGAATCGTGAGCGGATGCCCCTGCGCGTTGAGTATCAGATAGCCCAGGACCGGTTGCGCGAACATGAACAGATACAGCAGAAGGTGCGCGCCCGACGATCCGGCTCGCACCCACCACGCTTGCCCCGGCAGCGCGGCCGGCGCGCCCTTGATCATTCGCAACAGCAACCGCGGCACGGCCAGCACCAATACCCCGAGCGCGGCCCATTCGTGAATCGTCAGCGACATCGCACGCTGGGCGCTGCCTCTCGGCAAATAGCCCTTGATAATGACGGCGGCATAGGCGATCACGATCAGCAATGCGATGGCCCAGTGAAAAAAGACCGAGGGCGGCGCATAGCGCTCGCCGGGCAGGAGCGGCGAGCCGCGCGAACGGAGTTTGATCGTGTTATCCATTTGGGGACGCCTCAAAGTGGGAGGTGCCCCATTATCGCGTTCGTCACCCCGCAAGAAAAGGTCGTCAATTGTCACATTTGTTACCAACGTTCTTTCTGAATATTCGGAATCCTCCTTCCCATAGGCCGATCGACTATGCCGACAATACGTCTGAAGCGCGCCCCTAGTGATGTTCGCGCTCGTCTACGACGAACCTCCTTGGCCGACGCACCTCCGGTCGGCCTTTAAGCCCCGCTCGCGGGGCTTTCTTTTTTTCCGCCCCTCGTTCCGTCCGCACGTCTCCCATCGTTGCAGGTCCGACGCACACGACGGAAGCCATCACCGAGCCGTCTCGCCGCGGAGCAACATTCGCCATGTGCGTCGGTGAAATCAGCTTATCGCTGCAGTGCGGCGATAGGGTTGTGAACTATCCGAGAGAATGGATACACGAATGCGATGGCGGCAATTTCCGAACGGTGCTTCAGGCGAGTCCGAGTCAAACGATCGGACGACACCGCAAAGTGTTGCGTGAAGCCCTCACAGCACTGGTCATTGCTCGACTTGCAGGCCGATAATGGTGACCAAATCACGGAGGAAAGACCATGCGAAAAATCGCACTCCCCCAAGGCGACAGCGTGCCGGCGCTCGGCCAGGGCACATGGATGATGGGCGAGAAGCCTGAACGGCGTCGCGAGGAAATCGCGGCATTGCAACTGGGCGTCTCGCTGGGCATGACGCTCGTCGATACGGCCGAGATGTATGGCGAAGGGGCGACCGAGCGCCTCGTGGGCGAAGCGCTCGACGGCCTTCGCGATGAGGTATTTCTCGTGAGCAAGGTCTACCCGCACAATGCGTCGCGACGTGGCGTGATCGCCGCTTGCGAGCGGAGTCTGGAGCGCTTGCGCACCGATCGCCTCGATCTCTACCTGCTGCACTGGCGTGGCGACGTCCCGCTCGAAGACACGATTGCCGGCTTCGAAGCGTTGCGTGAGGCGGGCAAGATCCGCCACTGGGGGGTGAGCAACTTCGATACGGAGGACATGGAAGACTTGTTCGAGCTGCCCGGCGGCGAAAAGTGTGCGACCGATCAGGTGCTGTACAACCTCTCGCGACGCGGCCCCGAGTATGACCTTGCCCCGTGGCTGGCGGCACGCGGTCTGCCGATGATGGCGTATTCGCCGATCGAGCAGGGACGGCTGCCGGCGAGAGGCGCACTGGGCGAGATCGCCGCCGCGCGCCATGTCGCACCGCTGCAGATTGCCCTTGCCTGGGTGCTGGGCCGCCCGGGCGTCATCGCGATTCCCAAGGCGAGCACGGACGCTCACGTGCGCGCCAATCGAGCCGCCTACGACATCGATCTGACGACGGAGGAACTCGCTCGGCTCGATCATCATTTCGAAGCGCCGGCGCGCAAACGCCCACTGGAGATGATCTGAACACGCGCAGGAATATTGAAGGCGCTTAGGGGTACGCACTTAACCCGGTACACTGAGCGCTTTCGTGCTTTCGCAGGACAGTTTCATGAATGATTCACGTCCCGTCGTCGTGATCGGGGGCGGTTTGGTCGGCGTCTGTACGGCCGCGTACCTGCAACGGGCCGGACACGCGGTAGTGATCGTCGATCGGCAATCGGCGCGTCAGGCGGCGTCGCTTGGCAATGCGGGCTGCATCAATGGCTCGTCGGTCGTGCCCATCGCCATGCCTGGGGTGCTCTGGCAGGTACCCGGCTGGTTGATGCAACCGGATGGCCCGCTCGTCCTGCGTTGGGGTTATCTCCCGCGCATGGTGCCCTGGCTGATGCGCTTTGTCGCCGCCAGCCAGCCGGCACGCGTTACCGCGCAGGCGCGCGCGTTGCGCGCACTGCTCGGCCCCGCGCTCGACGCCTATCAACCGCTGCTTGACGATGCCGGCGCGAACGATCTCGTCACGCGTCGCGGCTATCTCATCGCTTACTCCAGCCAGAAAGGCATGGCAGGCGACGAAGGCGGCATGGCGCTGCGCCGCGACAACGGCGTGCACATCGAAACGCTGGATGCGGCCGCATTGCGCGAGTTCGAGCCGGCGCTGTCGCATGACTTCGTCGGTGCCCGCTACATCGGCGAGACCGGCCACACGCCGGATCCCGGCGCGCTGCTGGCCAGCCTGACGGCACACGTGGTGGCGCGGGGTGGGCGAATCGTAGACGCCGCCGCCTCGGCCATCGAAACCAACGGCGCGCAGGCCGTGGCCGTGCACACCGATCGGGGCCGCGAACCCGCAAGCGCCGTGGTAGTCGCGGCCGGCGCATGGTCTGCACCGTTTGTGCGTCAGTTGGGCGACTCCGCTGTCTTCGATACCGAGCGCGGTTATCACGTGGAGATTCCGACGCCGGACGACATGCCCTCACGTCCCGTCATGTGGGCCGAAGGCAAGCTGTTCGCCACGCCGATGAACGGCCGTCTTCGCGGCGCGGGCACGGTGGAGCTGGCCGGCCTGCAAGCGGCGCCGAACTGGCGCCGCGCCGATCTGCTGCTCAATCAGTTGCACACGATGTTCCCCGGCGCGGTGAAAGGCGCGAAGCCGACACAATCGGTCGACGGTGCGCGCTGGCAGGGATTCCGTCCCAGCACGCCCGATTCGCTGCCGGTGTTGGGGGCGGCATCGAAAGTACCGAACGCGTTCTACGCCTTCGGCCACGGTCACGTAGGTCTGACCGCCGCCGCCTCGACCGGCCGCACGATTGCGGCACTGGTATCCGGCGAGCGGCCCGCCATCGACCTCTCGCCGTTCTCCATCGAACGCTTTCGCTGACACGCGCGGGTAAGGCTGGGAACACGGGACGCACATACGACGTCCCTACCCCTCCGCGCAGGCCGACAACCTGCGTCTAAGTCCACCTCTGGGTCTGGGTCTGGGTCTGGGTCTGGGTCTGGGTCTGGGTCTGGGAGTGAGCGTGAGTCTGCGCCAACGACGCGATCTGCCTCGTCAGGCCTTGCAGACGGTCGCGACGATATCGCACGAGCGCAATCGCAACACGGGATCGTAGATGTCGGTGACGAGCATCAACTCATCGGCCTGCGTGCGTTCGACCAGATCGGTCAACCCGGCCTGCACCCGTTCGGGGCCACCCACCACGGCCACGCCGAGGAATGCTTCCACCGAGTGCTGTTCCGCCGGATCCCAACGCTCGTCCATATCGTTGACGGGCGGCTGCAACTTCAGACTCTGTCCGCGCATGAGTGCCAAAATCTTCTGCTGCGCGGACGTCGCAAGAAATGCCGCCTCCTCGTCCGTCGGCGCAGCCACGACGGGCACGCCCACCATCACATAGGGCTTATCCAACACCGCCGAGGGACGGAATCGCTCGCGGTAAAGCCGAAGTGCGTCGAACAGGAACCGCGGCGCGAAGTGCGACGCGAACGCATACGGTAGCCCCAAATGTGCCGCGAGTTGCGCGGAAAACAGTGACGAGCCAAGCAACCACACCGGAATATCGCTGCCCGCGCCGGGCGTCGCGACAAGCCGTTGCCCGGGCTGCGCGGGCGCGAGCAAGGCACGCAATTCGGCGACCTGCTCGGGGAAATCGTCGCCATCGGACAGCCGGTCGCGACGCAGCGCGCGCATGGTGGCCTGATCGGCACCGGGCGCACGCCCCAGGCCCAGATCGATGCGCCCCGGATACAGCGCGGCCAGCGTGCCGAAGTTCTCGGCAACGACCAGCGGCGGGTGGTTAGGCAGCATCACGCCCCCCGACCCCACGCGAATGCGCGACGTCTCGCCCGCAATGTGACCGATCAACAGGGCGGTCGCCGAACTCGCGATGCCGTCCATGTTGTGATGTTCGGCTAGCCAGAAACGCGTGAAGCCCAAGCGTTCAACATGCTGCGCCAGCTCCGTGGATTGCTTCAGGGCGGCGGCCACCGTGCCTCCGGCGCGCACCGGCACCAGGTCCAGCATCGAGAGGGCCGTCTTCGACAAACTGCTCATGGGATTCTCCAATGTCCTGCGCGCGCCCATCCGGCATGTCAAGGGGAAAGCCCCGAGGCCCCCTTACCGCGGATGACGCGCACCATCGCCACAAAGTATAGTGACGAAGGCCCCAAATCCCCAGTAGGCACCTTTCAGTTAGATAGTCACCAATTGGTTACCATGAACAAACCAACCCCTTTCGTGTTCGAAGAAACCTGCGTGCCACGTCGCGTGCTGGAACTCTTCAGCGTGAAGTGGACGAGCATGGTGCTCTACGCGTTGCAATGCGGCACCACACGTACGGGAGAATTGCAGCGCCGCTTGCCGGGGATCTCAAAGAAGATGCTCACGCAGACGTTGCGCGAACTCGAACGTGATGGCCTGATTCATCGCGAGGTGTTTGCCGTCGTGCCGCCCAAGGTGGAGTATTCGCTGACGTCGCTGGGCGAGCTGTTCATCGAGCCCATCGAGATGCTCTACCGCTGGGGCAATCAGCACGCCGATGTACTCGCCCAACTGAGCCTGCGCCGCGGCAAGCGGGCACAGGCTGGCGATGCCGGAGATTCCGGGGACGCTACCGACACAGCGGCCCCATAGGATCAACGATCCAGCAACCGTCCCAGACGCATCATCGTGACATTCACGCCGAGGTGCCGCATCGACGGTTGCACGATCACGCAGTTGTCATAGGGCGTGACGATCACCTCGCCGCCATCGCGGGCGATCTCCGTGCCGGCCTTCTCGATCACTTCAAGCCCCGTGAACGGCTGCGAGAAGCGGAAGTCCATCGAGCGCGCCACGACCGGCTGCGTGATCTCCACGAATTTCTGGCGAGCGGGACGCGTCTGCGTCAGGTATGGCGCCATATCGGCCTCGGCCACAACGCCGGCGTGAATCAGGAAGCGCGCCGTGCAATCGAGCGCGACATCGCGCGCGCTCCCCGCGAAATGCTGGCCGGTTTCGATCAGCAGTGCGTTCTTCGGGCTGGCCGGGTCGCCGAAGCCGCCGTAATCGCGCATGCGCGTGCCATTGGCGTGCCCCTTGTCGACGATGACGTGCTCGGGCGTGCCAAGTTCTGCAGCAAGGGCAATCGCCTTTTCCAGCGGGCCGGTCATCATCAGCGGCGCGGACGCCTCATGCATCGAGTGAATGTCGAGCAGCAGATCGACCGTATCGATGAACGGACGCATCGCACGGGCGCGCGCCAGCTCGCGGCTCTGGCGCTCGCCGTCGAGCGTCGACGGCGTCCAGACGCGGTTCATGTCTTCGTCGAGAAAGCGCGTGGCGTCGGCGTTCTCCGCGCTGAATAGCTCGTACGCCCCGATATTGCCGAAGCCGAGCGACAGGCGTCCCGCCGTGGGTCTCACCCCGGCGGCAAGCAGCGTATCAACCGCGATGGCCCCGCTCACTTCGTTACCGTGCGTGAGCGCAAGAATCATCACGTGCTTGCCGGGCTTGCCGCTGTCGAACGAATGCAGATAGTCGATGCCGGTGTTGCCTTCGCGCCAGCGCGCGATGTCGGGAAATGAGACTTCGATGGGGTACGCCGGCAACGCGGCGCGGATCGCTTCAAGCGTGGTCATGAAAATGCTCCGCAGAGGATGCTGCAAAAGACGGCCACGTCGCCGCCGGAGGTCGTCGAACGTCGTCGTCACGGCGAAATTCAGTGCATCGGGCGAGAGCTGCAGCGCAGGAAATGCGTCGCGCGCCGATCGTCCGATGCGTCGATCAAACCCTGGAGGCGCGCGGCGAGCCGTGCGTTACGCCTGCGATTTTGCCTTCGCGCACGCGGCGGCCGAGCGAGATCACCGCGCCAACACTCAGTACGGCGGTCGTCATCACGTAGAAACTCGGGGCGAGCTTGTTGTGCGTGGCATCGATAAGCCAGGTCACGATGAGCGGCGCGAACCCGCCGAACAGCGTCACCGAGAAGTTGTACGACAGCGCCAAGCCGGTGCCGCGTGTGCTCGTCGGGAAGATGTCCGCCAGCAGGGCGGTGCCGAGCATCATCAAGGCGATGGACACCGTGAGCGACGCCTTGCGTCCGGCGCGGTCGGCATAGCTGCCCAGGATGATCGAGCCGAGCGGGCGCGTCACGAACGAGATACCGAAGGTACCGACGGAGAGCAGCAGCGACGTCGTCGCGTCGTGCGCGGGGAAGAACAACTGCCCGATCACGATGGCGAAGTAGCCATAGATCAGCAGATCGTAAAACTCGAGTGCGTTACCGATGCTCGCGGCGCAAATTTCGCGCCACGGGTTGTGGGATTTGGCGTTGTGGGTCATGCCCGGCTCCTCTGGATCGCTGGCGATGGGGATAGGTGTGCGATGGCCCCTGGGCGCCTCGAAGGCGCGCGGAAGCCATCAGCCAGTCTCAGGAAGCGGAGTGTAGGCGGCAGAAAAAGCGGCTTCGTGCCGATTCGGCACGCGCGGGTGCTGATTGGGAAATCGGCGGCCGTCGCGGTGATGCAGAACGATGAAATCCGTCGTGGAACAATGATCGAAGGGCTGCCCAGGCAGCGCTAGCGTGTTGCATTGACCGGTTGAATCCACATACAACGGGCGACATTCATCAGATATTTCGCGCTGTCCTTTGGGTGACTGTTCTGTGCGCGCGAAGAGAAGCTGACACTGCGGCCAAAGCGCGGCTATCGAATGGCAGGAATGCCATTGGATCATAGCCCACGCATGCTCACCCTAGCATGGCAATATCTCATCAAGGCGGCCGGCGCTGAACGGCTCATATTCAGACGAAACACCGCTGCGCGTACTCGCAACACATGCGACCAGAGAACCATGGCACTCAGTCTGCCTCAACATTGGGTGAATGCATCTCTCAGCAGGATTTCAACGCATTTTCGACTTGTCCCTATGCAGACGAACGGGTACCACTTGCTCAGGATTCGCACATTGCGATGACGAACAAGACCCGCACCCGGTTGCGCACCCGGTAACCACAGGGTTCCGATTGCGCCACCGACGCGGAATCGCGATACCCCGCCTGACAAGCCCGTCCAGAACGCCCTGTATCACCGCACGAGTTCGTTGCGGAAAGAGATGCCTGACAACAGCCACCATACTCGTCGTGACGATTACCCCGATGACGACGTACTGAGCGGTATGTGACATAGCAACGGTTCCTGGACTTCAAAGCAGCCACAGCGCGAGACGATACGTCACGAACGACACGAAATAAGCAAGACCGAACATATAGCCGAAGGAAATCAAAACATAGCGCCATGACTGCGTTTCACGCCGAATCACCGCAAGCGTCGACATGCACTGCGGCGCGAAGGCAAACCACGCAAGCAGCGAAAGCGCCGTGGCTGCGGGGAAGTTCGACGACAGTGCTGCCGCCAGCCCAGCCGCGTCATCGGCACCACCAGCGACCGAATAGACGGTCGCGAGCGCGGTGACCGCCGTTTCGCGCGCAGCGAACGCAGGCACTAGAGAAATGCTGATTTGCCAGTTGAAGCCCAACGGCGCAAAGATGACTTCGAGCGCACGGCCAATGTAACCCGCAAACGAATAGTCGATGGCAGGCCCGGTGGCACCGGCGGGCGCCGACGGGAACGTCGAGATGAACCACATGAGAACGGTCAGCGCAAGGATCACACCGGTGAGCCGCCGCACAAAGATCCAGCCGCGCTCCCAGAGGCCAAGCGCCAGATTGCGCGCCTTTGGCATGCGATACGACGGCAACTCCATGAGTAGCGGCGGTTGAGAGCGCGTTCCACGCAAGCGCTTTGAGATCCACCCGACCGCCATGGCGCCCAGTATCCCCGCGACATACATTGCAAAAAGCACGAGCCCCGGAAGTTTGAACACCCCCAACACCGGCGTATTCGGAATAAACGCACCAATCAGCAAGGCGTAGACAGGCAAGCGCGCCGAACACGTCATCAGCGGCGCCACGAGAATCGTCGTGAGTCGCTGGCGAGGATCGGCAATGCTGCGCGTACCCATGATGCCGGGAATCGCACAGGCGAAGCTCGACAGTAGCGGAATGAAGGAGCGACCGGTCAGGCCGACCTTAACCATCATGCGATCAAGCAAGAATGCGGCACGCGGCAGGTATCCTGACTCTTCAAGCACGAGGATGAAGAAAAAGAGCACCAGTATCTCGGGGAGAAAACCCAGCACGGTGCCCAGACCGCCGAAGATGCCGTCAACGATCAAACTGCGCAGCGGACCTTCTGGCAGCCATATACCGGCCTGCTCGCCCAGCCAGCCGAAGCTGTCGCCGATGGCATCCGTCATGGGCTTGCCGATGAAATACACGGCCTGGAAGATCAGGAACATCACGGCCGTGAGCACGATCATCCCGAGCACAGGATGCAGTGCTATACGGTCCAGCTGTTCGTCGAGCGTATCGGCGGCCGGCGGCACGTTGACGGAACCGGCCATGATACGCCGCACCTCGTCGTGCAGGTCGCGATCGGCACGCTGCCCTTCGTTGCCGCCAGCAAGCCCGGCGATGCCCGAAACAGAAACGTCGTCCAGTGTGTCGACGAGCGCCCGTACACCGATACGCGCAATCGCCACGGTCTCAACGACAGGAATCCCCAACTCACGCGACAACGCTGGCACGTCGATATCGATACCACGACGCCGGGCAGCATCCATCATATTCAGCGCCAGGACCGCCGGGCGTCCCAACGAAAGCACTTCAAGGACGAATCGCAAATGCAAACGCAGATTGGTCGCATCCACCACGCAAACGATCAGCTCGGGCACCGCCTCTCCGGCGTACATGCCGTGCAGGACATCGTGTGTGACCTTCTCGTCCAGACTGGTCGCGGAAAGACTGTAAGTGCCGGGCAAATCGAGGACACGAATTGTTTGTCCCTTCGGCGAAACGAATACCCCCTCCTTCCGCTCCACCGTAACCCCGGCGTAGTTAGCAACTTTCTGACGCGCCCCGGTCAACTGATTAAAGAGGGCGGTTTTGCCGCAGTTGGGGTTGCCGACAAGGGCAATTCTCATAGCTGTTGACACCATCGCACTACCCTTGTTGAACCTGAACGCGCGCCGCTTCGTCTCGCCTGAGCGCGAACCGGCTCGTGCCCACCTGGACGACCATAGGGTTTCCGCCCCATGGTGCCAGTGCCACAACGCGCACGGACTCGCCCTCGACGAAACCCAATTCGCGAAGTCGATGCGCGACCGCATCCGGCTTCGCGACATCGGTGACACAAATCACCGTCGCAATGCTGCCTTTTCTCAACGCCGACAACTGCATGGCTAGCCAAAAACGTAAATGATAATGATTTGCAGTATAAGCAGGCAGCCGCGCGGATCCAAGACTTGCCTGTGAAATCAACCGCCGAATTGGTGGCCGCGCGCCCTCATGGGCATTGCCCCGCAGCGGCGACGTGCTCGGGAACAGGCAAAACCCTGCGTCAAAATGCCGCACACCTAGATGCCCAAACTCGGGCAGATAACTCGTAAATTTACGTTTTACGCGTCGTAACGCCCCACGACGTCGTAGCCTCCCCCAAACTTCGCCCGTCTCGCATGCTCCGTTTGCGGCATCGTCGTCTCCTCGCCTGGCTTGGGCTCCTCGCCATGGCCTTGGTGCTCATAGCACCAAGCGTCAGCCAATGGCGGCAGGCACAGCGTGCGTTGCTCGACGATGCACTGGCGTCAGCGATATGCATCGCGCATGGTTCGCAAACGTCCACACACGGCCGGTCGCATGACCACGGCCTGTTGTCTCAGGCCTGTGGATACTGCTCGGTTGCCGCACATCTGTCGCCAGCGCCGAGCGTTTCGGGGCCGGTATCGCCCTTGCGCGTTTTGCTTGCCCGCTCGCGCGTTTCCACTCTGGAGACGCGCCTCACCGACGCATTCCCACCGTCCCCCTTACCGAGAGCTCCCCCTCGTTTCGCTTGAACGACCGCCCCTACTTCCCGGTTCCGCCCCCTTGGGCGCCGGATGTTCAGGTTGCTTCTCGAAACGCTCATGAACTCAACACCGTGCCCCCTTCGGCGGAGCCGCACTCGCGCGCGCGTGTATGGCCGCGCAGTGTCCTCGCGCCCCTCCCCGACCTGCGGCCCAAGCGGCACCCGGGGCCTCTCCGAACTGCGCGACATCGGCTTTCAGCATGTTGGTCAGTGGACACTATCCGGCAATCAATTGCAGTTGACGTTGCACGTAAGTAGCGAGCATCGCAACGTAATGTATGCCTTTGTCGAAGACGACAAAGTGCATTACGTCGGGAAGACGGCCATGCCTTTGGAAGGACGCCTATATCTGTACCGGCGTGCGTGTCGGACGTCGGCACGGGAGACACGTTGTCACGAGCAACTTGTCGCGCGACTTCGGCAAGTGCCGAGCATCGACATCTACGTCTTTACGGGCGACCCCCAGCCTTTGCACGGCGCATTCGCGATCAATCTCGTCGATGGATTGGTGGACAGCATTGTTAGCGCGCTGATGCCCGCCTGGAACCGCGCTTCATTTGAGGCAGCCGGCACGGTCTCCGACAGTCAGTCGGTGCGTATTGCGCTGATGCTTCGCGCGTCCTGTCGGGACAATGGATTCTTCAATATTCCGGCGGGCGACCTGAATCGCCACTTCGGTCCGAACGGTCAGCGAGTGCAAATTTGGATCGGAGACGAGACCGAGCCGTTGACATCCGTCGTCAATCGCACATCGAATCTGAGCGGTGCTTGCCGATTCTACGGAGGCGCGAGGCTTAAGCGCTGGTTTCACGGCATGCCGGCAGGGACATACCTGCAACTGGATGTCCTCTCCCCGGATCGACTCCACCTGACGCATGCCGCTGAATTGTCGGAGGCCCGATGATGATGCTGAGCAACGGTGAGCCAAAATCGACCGCCAGCGCGCTTTCCGGCACCCAATGGCTGGTCCCTCAGCCGCTTCACGACGAGCTATCGCTCGCGGAAGACTGGAACGCGCAACGCGAAGGCTTGCTGCAAGCGATCGACTTGCGCGCCACGGCCCGCAAACGTGTCTTCGGCACCTTCCAGTTGCTGTCGCTGGAACACTTCGACGGCGTGTTGGCGCTCGTGTCCGAAGCGGCCTACGCTCCGGCGTGCTCTCTCTACAAAGCCCAGTTCGATGCTTTTGCCCGAGGCGCCTGGTATCGGAGATGCGCCACCGACGCTCAGGTCCTCGGCTTTCTGCGCGCCGAACAGCGCCCGCCACCCTTTACGGCAATTGCACGCGATCTCGGCGATAGCGGTCTTTGGGGAGACCGCGCAACGAAGTCGGCCATGATGGCGTTTCAGGCGAACCTGTGCGACGTGAGCCACGGCGGGCGTCAAGAGGTGCTCACTCGTATCAAGGCCGATCGGCTCGACGACGCGCATCTGCAGCCCAACATCGCGAAACTGGTTCGCTCGGGGGCCTATCTCTCGTGGCTCGCGTGCCGGGAGATTGTCGACAGCGGGAAAAACGAACGCCAAATGACCCGCTTACGCAACGCGTTTGAGGCACTGTATCGTCCGGCCCCCAAGCGCCGGGCACGACGCTCGCCGTCACCACTTGCGCAGGCGTTGGCATGAATATCCACACGCCCTCGCGTCGGCCGAAGTGCGTTCGTGCTCACGGAATTGCCGTGGTCCGGGTCGTGGGGCTAGCCGTTCAAGGCGATAGCTACGCAGGCCGGCATGGGGTACCCGGCCGGCGCGTGGGGCGAGGCACCGGTGCGCTCCCAAATGCCCATGAAGATGGACGATTTGCCGATTGCACAACTGCCGTGGGCGGTGGGCGATACCACCGAGCCCAGCTCACAAATGCCCACGCATGACATGCACGGCAAACAGAACATGAACACCATGAAAGACATTAGCGGCATCAGCGGCTCGCAGCAAACCTTTGGCGCACGCATCGCCGACGAACATGCGGCTCACGGCCGCGGTAGCAAGAAGGGACTGACGATTACCCAACTGAACGCGCAGGGCACGCTCCCCGTCGACCGCATTATCGACATCGCGGCCAACAAGGGCATGCGTAGCGGATGCAGTCTGGTCGCGACTTCTCGTGTGGACGGCGTCTACACGGCCTCACACTTCCCGCCGGATCCGCGCGACGAGCGCACGCTGTGCATCGATCAATATAGCGGTAACGTGTTGCGTGACATCGATGACGACGCCGCACGGCTCCACAGCAACAGGTGGCCAGCTGATTTTCACTGACGGCATCTCGCTTGGCGCTGGCGATCTTCCGATCAGGCGTCAGGGAGCTGCCGTTTTCAAGCTCGGGAAGCCGATGTCGGATCGCAGATATGGACTCACGACCTGCCGCCGGCTTGCCGTTTTTTATGTCGACGTTATTGCACAACTGAAGAGGTATCACATGAAAATGCGTTCTCGTCTCCTTCTCGCACCGATTGCAGCGATGGCTATCCTGAGCAGCAACGTCTGGGCACATGCGCATCTGAAAGCGGCCAGCCCGGCAGACAAGGCAAGTGTGTCATCGCCATCGGAGCTCGACCTGACGTTCTCTGAAGCACTGACGCTTAAGTTCAGCGGCGCGACACTCACGGGCCCGGACCAAAAAGAAGTGAACCTTGGCGATGCAATGCTCATGGACGGCGGCAAGATGTTGATGATCGGCGTGCCCGGCAAGCTGGCACCCGGCGCTTACAAGGTGAATTGGCGGGCACTTTCCGTTGACGGGCATAAGACGTCTGGCACCTACACCTTTACCGTCAAGCCTTGAGTTCGCCGGATACCTGGATATTCTGGAGCCGTTTCGGGCTCGATAATGCCGCACTGCTTCTCTGGGGCAGTGCACTCTTTATCGTGACCCTGGTTCCGGTTGAATTGCGGGCATCGCTCTGGCAACGGTCGCGACACATGCGCCGCGCGTGTGCCCTGATCATTGCCGCAAGTGTAGCGGCATCGCTACCGGCCCACGCAGCAAGTCTGGGCGGCGATTGGCGCGACGCCACCGATATGGGCACGCTGCTTGCCGTGGCCAATGAAACCACGATCGGCACGGCGTGGTGGTGCCAATTGGCGGCGACAATTTTGCTGGGTCTCAGTTGGCGCACTCCGGAGCGCATCGCGATAGGTGCGAGTGCGGGGATTAGCGCGGCGTTGCTCGGCAGTTTTGTCGTGACGGGACATGCCGCGATGCACGATGGCGCCACCCGCGTATGGCACCGGCTCAATGACCTTCTCCATCTGGTCAGCGCCGGCGCTTGGTTCGGCGCACTCCCTATCGTGTGCTTCCTGATGCAGGATGTGCGTGAGCCGCTGAGTCGGGCGAGCGCAAAGCGCGCCTTGCTGCGTTTCTCAAGCGCGGGACACATCGCCGTGGCACTTACGTTGATCAGCGGCGCCGTCAATACCGGATTGATCGTCGGCGATTTTCCGTTCGACTGGACATTTCGCTATCAGACGCTACTGACGCTCAAGAGCCTGCTTGTGATCGTCATGGTGGTGGTGGCGATCGTCAACCGGTATGTTCTTGTGCCCCACATGTCCGACTGGCCGCAAGCGCGACGCATGTTCTATTGGGGCACAGTCTTCGAAATTGGACTGTCGGTCGCCGTCATCGGCCTGGTGGCGTATTTCGGCATGCTGGAGCCAAACTAGCACCGCGTGCAATGGCGGTCCGCGACACCAGAATCGAGCGCGCGTTCGACATGCCAGGACGTCGAAATTCGTTCCGTCGCGCACTATCCAATGACAAACCGAAGTCACCGACAACGCCCGCAGGTCCTGAACATGGGGTTGTGCCAGGAAGTACGCATCACGCATTGCCCCAAGAATATGCATAGGTATGCGACAAATTGCCGCCTTTGTCGTCGCGGCCGTTCCCAGTAGCCTCGGAGATTCAATAAAAAGTTCCTCGAGGATTGCGTGGATAAATCCAGAACACATTCTTCCGCAGCACTGCTCGCCGTGCAGTCAACTGTGGCTTGCTCGCTGGCCGTGGGCTACATTGGCGCGGCTACGGCCGACGACGCCGTACTCCTTGCGCCGACCGAAGTCAGTGCCTCGCGCGACAACGCCTACGTCGTGCAGTCAAGCAACGCTGCAACGCGCACCGATACGCCGATCGAGAACATCCCGCAATCGATTATCACGGTGCCGCGCGCCATGATCGACGATCAGGGTTCCAAAACGATCTCCGATGCATTGCGCAACGTCAGCAACGTGAATGCTATCGATTCGCGCGACGCCAACAACACCGTATTCAACATTCGTGGATTTCATTCCGGCACAGTGGTCGACGGCGTCGCGATGAAAGGCAACTTTACGGATCAAGAGAGTCTTGTGAATGTTGACCGTATCGATGTCATCAAAGGTCCGGCGGGCGCGCTTTTTGGCGCGCAGGGCGTGGGCGCCTACGATACGGCCGGTGGCACGATTGCGATCACCACACTGGAACCGACGACACTTGAGGCCGTGCGAAAAATCGGCTTCAAAGCGGGGTCCTACGGTGAGAAAGGTCTGGACTTCGACATCAATCAGCCCCTGAGTTCCGCCTGGGCATTCCGGATAACGGGCGAAGCGTCGAACAGCGACAGTGAGACGGATCGCGTCTTTTTCAGAAAGCGATCCCTGTTCCCGAGCCTGTCGTGGACGCCGAACGCCGATACCAAAATCGTGCTCAGAGCCCGCTATCTCGACACCACCACGCTTGACTACAGCGGGTTACCGGTGAACGGTACGCTGAACACATCGATCTTCACGCTGCCAAGGCAGACCAACATTGCGGCCGCCGGGTTACCGAATACGACCAACACGTCGAAGGGTCTCAATTTGCAGTGGACTCAGCAGTTGACTGACGTCTGGAGTTTCTCGCTGTTGAGCGCCTATAACGAAGTACAGCTCGATCAGCGTGGGACCTGGCTGGTGGACTCAGCCAGCCCGATGGGCTGTGGCGACTTCGGAAGCGCGACACCGTTTAGCAACACCATGTGCGGTGTGCGAATGTGGGCTCGTCTGAAGACCACCACCCTATCGCCAAGCCTCACCGGCAAGTTCACGACAGGCGCGTTGAAGCACACGTTAAATCTCGGGGTCGATTACGAGTACACGCGCGACGACGAATTCATGGCCTACTCGAACATGCTTGGGCCTGTCTCGTACGACAACGTGAACCTGACTAACCCGGTGTATCCCGCCTGGTCAGAACCCGTTGCCCCGTCAACGCCTGATCAGCAAAACCGCTACATCTCGACGGTGGCCTATCTGCAAGATCAGATCGACGTGGGCCGCTGGCACTTCCTGGGCAGCGTTCGTTATTCCGATATCAGAATTACCGATAACAACTACGCCTACGGCATCTACAACGTCAGCACCAATTCAAAGGTTTCACCGCGCGTTGGCGCGGTCTACGAAATCACGCCGAAAATATCGGCGTTCGCCGGTTACGGCGAAGGCATCAGAGTCCCGGCGTTCTATCTGTTCGCATCGCCACCTAAGCCGGAGGAGTACACCCAGAAGGAAATCGGGCTGCGTCTCAAGGATCTTGCCGGTATCACGGCAACCGTGGCCCTCTTCGACCTGAATCGCAAGAACGTTGCCGTGGCCGATCCAGCCAACGCAGGCTATTACATTCAGGCGGGCAAGCAACGCTCACGAGGCGTTGATGTCGACGTGCGTTGGCAGGCCACACCAGCGTGGACATGGATAGCTGCGTACTCTCAGCAGACTGCCAAAATTGTGGACGATGGCAACGCCGCGTTGGTCGATAAACAATTGTTCAACGTGCCGAAGCAAACGCTTCGACTGGCAACGCGATACGACTTCCGCTCCGGGGTACTTGCCGGACTCGGGTTGGGGCTTGGCATGACGTACAACTCGGCGCTACCGGGCAACTCGACCAACACGTTCTTCACACCAGCGACCACCGTATGGGACGCACAGGCGTCGTACACCATCGGAAAGGCGCGCTACGGGCTGAACATCTTCAATCTCACGAACAAGAAGTACTTCATGCCTTCCAACTACTTTCTGGGCGGCCAGGTTATTCCGGCGCTGCCGAGAACAGTGACGGTCACTGCCGCATTTTCGTTCTGACGGCGCAATAGAAGTACCGCAGGCGGTGCACCGAAGGTTAAGTCCTCGTGCGGCTGTTCCCCTACACGTCTCTATTGTGGGCTTCGCAATAGCGGTGTGACGAACTTCGCCAGGCGTTCGGGGTCCACGCGGGCGGTGCCGGATCGTCGCGCTAACTGGCCCGCACGATTAGTCGCAAAGTTCACCGAGAGACGCGAGGTATCGGCGCATCCATCAGCACGAGCTTGGATACGCGCTCGGGCTGCTCGACCGCGAACGCGTAAGCGACCATGTTGCCGATGTCATGGGCGACCACGTCGACCTTGCCGATCTGGAGGGTGTCAAGAACACCGGCGATGTCGCGCGCTTCGTTCTTCTTCTCGTAGCCGGTCGCGGGATGGTCGGAAAGCCCCATGCCCCGCAGATCCGGCACAACCACCGTGTGGTTGACGGCCAGCTTCGCGGCGAGCGGCGCCCCCATGACGAGCTACGCCCCAGAACGTCCATGGGCTGCCGTCTCGCGCCGGGCCGACGATCCCGCCCGCGCGCCCGCGACGTTCACCCCTGGGTCTTTCCTGCCTTTTGAAATGCATCGACCAGCTTGTCGACGATGCTGTTCAGTTGCCCGCGCTCTTCGGCGGTCAGCATCGACAGCATCTCCGTCTCCATCGACTGCCCAAGTTCGTCGCTCGACACGCGCAAACGCTTGCCGGCCGCCGTCGGCCACAACTGGAAGTGGCGCGCGTCGTCGGGATGGATCGAGCGCCGAACCAGCTTGCGTTGAATCAGGTCCGCAATCAGCTTCGACAGTAGCGTCTTCTCGATCAGCGTCTGCGCATTGAGTGCACTCGCGGTAATCCCAGGCGCGTCGCAGATCACCCGCAGCACGCGCAGCGAACGCACATCGAGCCCGAACGCGGGACGGTACTCCGCGTTGGCGCGGCTGATCATCTCGCTCTTGATCAGGTCCAACTTGAACGTCAAATAATAGGCCCCGCCGCCGGCCATGGCATCTTCATCTTTGGCCTTGTCGTCCTTGCCACGGCCCTCCGGTCCTTCGTCATGCCCCACCGATGACGCTCTTGCTCGCATGTGCTGCCGCCCTGTCTGAAGACTTCATCCCGTCAAAGCGCGTTGCGCCGCCACAACCACACCCGCAGCCGCTTCGCTATCGACGACGATGATAGCGCAGCTTGACGGACGGCCAACAATATGCGGGTAATTCATTAGTTGAATATTTCAATTAATAAATTATTCTTCGAAAAATGGATCGTCCGGGCAGCCTCTGGACGGCCCCCACTCCCCCACGGAAAAGAGGTTGGCGCAATGCAGATGGATGACGAATTGAGCGGTCTTGGAGAACAGATGCGCACTTGGCGCAGGGACATCCACCAGCATCCGGAGCTGGGCTTTCACGAGCATCGCACGGCCGGTCTGGTGGCAAGGCTGCTCGCCGACTGGGCAATCGACATCGAGACCGGTATTGCCGGCACTGGCGTCGTCGGCACGATCCGCGGCACGCGCGGCGAGGGGCGGTCGATCGGTCTGCGCGCCGACATGGACGCGCTGCCGATGAGCGAAAAGGGCACGTCCGCGCACCGCTCGACGCACGACAACGTGTTCCACGGCTGCGGCCACGATGGCCACACAGCCATCCTGCTCGGCGTCGCCAGGCACTTGTCCCTGAATCGCGATTTCCGGGGCACGGTTCATCTGATCTTTCAGCCGGCCGAGGAAACGTTGCGCGGCGGCTCGGCCATGATCGACGACGGCCTGTTCGCGCGATTCCATTGCGATGAAATCTACGCGCTGCACAACAACAACGCCCTGCCGGCCGGCAAGGTCGGCGTGCGCAGCGGTGCCATTCTGTCCGCGTGCGACTTGTTCCGCATCACCATCAAGGGCATCGGCAGCCACGCGGCGATGCCGCACAAGTCGATCGATCCGTTGATCGTCGGGACCACCCTGGTGCAATCGATACAGAGCATCGCGAGTCGCAACATCGACCCACTCGACACCGCCGTGGTGAGTGTGTGCAAGTTCCTGTCGGGCACGGCGATCAACGTCATCCCCGACACCGCCGTGCTCGAAGGCACCGTGCGCACGCTGTCGGTCAAAGCCCAGGACATCACACTGGCGCGACTGCGCACGATCTGCGAGGGCGCGGCGACGATGTACGGGTGCGACGTCACTTTCGAGCATCTGCAGACTTCGCCGCCGACCGTCAACACGCCCACCGAAACCGATCATGTGCGACGTGCGGCCGAGCGCGTGCTCGGTGTGGACAACGTGATCGTCGACGTCGCCCCGCTGATGGCCTCGGAAGACTTCGCGTTCATGTTGCAACAGCGCCCGGGCTCGTACTTCTTCCTCGGTCACGACGGACTCACCTGTCACCACCCCGAATTCGATTTCGACGACGATACGGCCCTCACTGGCGTGGCCGTGTTCCTCGAAATCGTCCGGCAACGGCTTGGCTAAGCCGGTCTCACTCCCAACAATCGATCAGAGGGGAACCGCAATGAACGAAAACCCGACGCCGTCGCCGGCGATGGTGCGCAAAGTTGTCATCGCCTCGGTACTCGGCAATGCCTTCGAATGGTTCGACTTCGCGATCTATGGCCTGTTCGCCGTGATGATCGCGAAACTTTTTTTCCCGAGCGGCAACGAGTTCGCGTCGATGCTGCTCACACTCGCGACGTTCGGCGTCGGCTTCGCGGTACGGCCACTCGGCGGCGTGCTGCTCGGCCTCTATGGCGACCGGGTGGGCCGCAAGAAAGCGCTGTCGCTCACGATCGTGCTGATGGCGGTCGGCACCGGCATGATCGGCATCTTGCCGACGCATGAGGCTATCGGCATTGCGGCGCCGATCCTGATGGTGCTTGCGCGGCTGATCCAGGGCTTCTCGGTCGGCGGCGAGTTCAGCGGTGCGACCACGATGCTGGTGGAGTTCGCCCCCGCGAATCGCCGCGGCTTTTTCGGCAGCTTCCAGATGTGCTCGCAGGCGCTGGCGTTTTCTCTCGGTGCGTTGGTGGCATACCTGCTGACGGTCAATCTCGCGCCGCACGATCTGGAGTCGTGGGGCTGGCGTCTGCCGTTCCTGCTCGGCATTCTGATCGGGCCGGTCGGCTGGCTGATCCGCTCGAACGTTGACGAATCACCGGAATTTCTCAATTACGCGAACGATGTGAAACGCGGCAAGATTCAGCGCGTGAACACGCCGCTGCGCACCGTGTTCCGCGACTATCCGCGCGCGGTGCTCGGCACGCTCGGCGTCTCGGTGGTCGGCACCGTGTCGGCCTACGTGTTCGTGTTCTTCCTGCCGATCTTCGCGAAGAAGCAACTGGGCATGTCGGCCGCCGACGTCAACCTGAGCACGTTCATCGCCACACTGGTCATTCTCGTGTTCTGCCCGCTTGCCGGCCATTTATCGGATCGCTACGGTCGCAAGGCGGTCCTGCTGCCGGCGATCGTCGCGTACGGCATCGTGTCGTACGTGCTGTTCAAGCACTTCGTCACGGTGCCGAGTCTGGGTTCGCTGCTGGCGGTGCAGATCGGCGTGTCGTTCTTCATGAGCTTCTTCTGGGGCCCGACGCCGATCGTGCTGACCGAGGTGTTTCCGGTCAGCGTGCGCTCGACCGGCGCCGCCGTCACGTACAACCTCGCGGTGCTGGTGTTCGGCGGCCTCGCGCCGTTCCTCAATACGTGGCTCGTGCATGTGACCGGCAGCAATCTCGCGCCGATCTACTACGTGCTGACGAGCGTGGTCATCGGGCTGGCCGGTGTGCTGGTGTTGCCGTCGACCGGGCGTCGCGCCTCAGCGGCGCTTGCGACCTGAGCCTCGTACAAAGCAAGCGCGAACAGGACGGTCGGCGGCGGCGTGCCTCCGCCCTGCGCTAACCATCGCCAAGCATGCCGAATTCAATCGGGAAGCGCGTATAGAAAACGTGGACGCGTTGCGCACGAATCACGTCGAGCAGGCGTTCGGCTTCCTCATCGGTGATGGCCAACACGACCTCGACCGGTTGTTCGGCGAGCTCGAAGAATCGGGCGGCGTGGCGCTTTCCGACATGATCGATACCTTCCGTGCCCAGGAACAGGGTGGCCCCGCGAATCCCCAAGTGGCGCACCTCGCCCATGATCCATTCGGCGACCGGTTGATGGCCGTGGCGGTGATTCTGCTGCGTGTAGAAGGTGAGCTGACATCCGTGCATGATGACCTCCCCAGGCGCGGTGCAAGCCGAGATCGCGCGACCCCGACTGGCATACCCTCGCCCGTTGATTTAAATCTAGCACATCGCACTTCGCTGGGAACGCGACTCGTTCCATGCGCCGCCCACCTCGGGTCCTCTGCGTCGGCAACCGCCGTCACGATCTCGGGACAAACCCCGAGGCGCGTCGTCGCCACCGGCGCAAGTCTCACGTCCGACGGGCCTGGGCAGCCAGTTCCGGTCTGACGACGATCAACCTCGGTGCAAATTGGGGTAGCGGGACGCAAATGACTGACTACACTTCCTAAATGCGTACGACGCGAAAAGACCACGAAAGACGGTTCGTTATACGAAGGTCGTTGTACGTAAGACAAATTGGGGCTGGCGACGTAGCGTTTCCATTCCTTCACGGGAGGCATGTCCATGACGTGCCTAGGCAAATGGATGATCGGCGCATGTGTCGTCACGCTAAGCGGCGTGGCGATCGCAGAGGGCGCCAACTCGGGATCATCCGAACAGATGATACTGGCCAACGTTGGCCCCGGGCCACTCCCCATACAAGTGCCGCAACCGCCGCCGGTCTCCGTCGCGGCCGTTCCGGCCGTTCGCGTCACCGTGTATCCGTTTGGTCGCGAGGGTCCGGAGCCGACCGCGCAGGCCGACGACAACGCATTCCTTTACACGCGCATCGAAGCGATCAACAGTGCGTTGCCGACGGCGGACAACGGACATGTGGACTGGATCGACACCTCGACCTCGGAACCGGCCGCGCGGCCAACTCACAGCTACCTGAAGATCGGACCCTCCACGGCGCCGCAGTTGTCCCTCGTGCAGTGGGCCAACACCGACGATAAGCTGGGCTCCGACCCGAAGCGCGGACTGTCGCTCAAGACGGAGGATTGGACCTTCTCGGCAAGTGCCCGTGTGCCGCTGCTGCGCTCACACGACTTCGGTGCGACGATCTACGTCAAACGCCGCTTCTGAGCGCGCCTCTGAGGGCGCTCCTGTGCGTTTGACCGTGCTTGGCGCAGCGCGATACCTGGCCGGCGCTTGCACGCCGGCCCGACGTTGTTGTTGCTTCGCTTATGCGGCTTATGCCGCCGACGTCGCCGACTTCACCGCCGTCACATCGATCTCAACCAGCCACTCCGGGCGCGCCAGCGCTTGCACGACGATGCCGGTCGACACTGGAAACACGCCCTTCAGCCAGCGTCCCATGACGTTGTAGACCGCCTCGCGATAGCGCGGATCGACGAGATACACCGTCACCTTGCAGATGTCCGCGAGCTGGCTGCCGCACTCGTCGAGCAGCATCGCAACGTTGGCCATGGCCTTTTCGGCTTGCGCGGCAACATCGCCGATGCCAACGGATTCGCGCGTATCGAGATCCTGGCCGATCTGCCCACGCAGATAGATGGTGTTGCCGGCGACGACCGCCTGGCAGAGATCGTTGTCGAGCTTCTGCTCCGGGTAAGTGTCGCGGGTGTTGAATTTTCGGATTCGGGTGTGCGTCATGATGTCTCGGTATGGGGTCTTGATGCGGGTGAGATCGGCGCGATGGTGTCGCGCACTCAATGTGTCAGGATCTTCGAGAGAAAGCGTTTGGCGGCGGCACTGGCGGCGTCGTTGAAGAACATGTTGGTCGGGCTGTCCTCGATGATGGCGCCGTCCTCCATGAACACCACGCGATGGGCCACGCGTCGCGCGAACCCCATCTCGTGCGTGACGACCATCATCGTCATGCCTTCGCGGGCGAGTTCGACCATGACGTCGAGCACCTCGTTGACCATCTCCGGGTCCAGCGCCGAGGTCGGCTCATCGAACAGCATGGCCATCGGGTCCATCGACAACGCGCGCGCAATCGCCACGCGTTGCTGCTGACCGCCCGACAACTGCCCGGGATACTTGTGCGCATGCGCCGACAGACCGACGCGATCGAGTAGCGCGCGCGCCTTGGTGCGCGCCGCGTCGGCGCCGCGGCCCAGCACGATCTGCTGCGCGAGCGTGAGATTGCGCGTGAGATCCAGATGCGGGAACAGCTCGAAATGCTGGAAGACCATGCCGACCTTGCTGCGCAGCTTCGGCAGGTCGGTCGTCCGGGCCGTGAGCGACGTGCCGTCGACGACGACATCGCCCTTCTGGAATGGCTCCAGTGCATTGACCGTCTTGATCAAGGTCGACTTTCCGGACCCGGACGGCCCGCACACCACCACGATCTCGCCTTTGCCCACGTGCGTCGAGCACTGCTTGAGCACGTGGTGTGCGCCGTACCACTTGTCGACGTTCCGGATGTCGATAATGGGCTGTGCGGTGCTCATTTGTCGAAGTGCCCCGCACGGATCGATGCGCCGATCAGGTTGAGAATCAGACGGCCGGCCGTCACGCACGAGATCATGTTGGCGTCGTCCTTCTCGGGCTGAATCTCCACGATGTCCATGCCGACCACGCGCCCCTTGCGCACCAGGCCGTGAATGAGCTTGCGCGCCTGCACGAACGTCACCCCGCCCGGCGCCGGACCGGCGACGGCCGGCATCGTCGACGGATCGAGTCCGTCGGCGTCGATGGTCAGGTAGTAATTGCCGCCGTCCGGGATGCGATCGAGCACGGCGTCCATGCCGATGTCATGCAGTTCGTACGCGGTCACCAGTTCAGCACCATAGGCGCGCGCCGCAACGAGTTCCTCGTAACGGCCGCTCCCCTGCGCGCGCAGGCCGATCTGCACGATGCGGTCCACGTGCGCCATCTCCGACGCACGGCGAATCGGGCTCGAGAGGCCTTCGCGCACGCCGTTCACCTCGTCGCGCCAATCCAGATGGGCATCGATGTGCACGAGCGTGATCGGCCCCTTTTGGTCCAGGCCGCGCAGCACGGGCGTCGTAATACCGTGGTCGCCGCCAAGCACGATGGGCATCGCGCCGCCGGCCACGATGCGGCGCACCGCCGCCTCGGCGCGGGCATAGTGCTCGCCGGGCTTCGTCAGATCCGGGATGATGTCGCCACAATCGACGAAGCGAATATCCGTGCGCCCCTGGAGCAGCGGCCCGTCGATATCGAAGTCGTAGTGGTTCGGGCGACGCGCGATGCGATCCGTCGCCTGGCGGATGGCGGACGGCGCGTTCGTCTGGTCGTTGCTGAAATCCGACGCCGCGTACGGGGCACCGTACGGCATGCCCAGCACGGCGATGTCGGCCTTGAGGTTGTCGATGTCGAGATCCAGCTCCGAATACAGCAGGGTCGGATGGCCGGTGCGAGGGGCCACGGTGTAGGTCGTCATGAAAGTGTCCTCGGGGGGAAGTTTCGGGGCGTCAGGCGTGCCGGGTACGTCGCCCGACAACGGTTTCCAGTCGACGCCCCACGCTGGCCAGCAAGACGCTGCTGACCCAGTAGATCAACGCTGTCGTGCCAAGCACTTCAACGTAGGCGAATGTGTTGGCCGTGAGCAGATTGCTCTGGTAGGTCATCTCCGGCAGGCTCATGACCGAAAAGATGGCCGAGTCCTTGAACATCATGATCACGAGACTCGTCGTCGGCGGAATCAGGAAGCCAAAGAGCTGCGGCGCGACGATGTGCCGTTGCGTCTGCCAATAGGTCATGCCGAGCGAGAGCGCTGCATGCGTCTGTCCGAGGGCGACGCTACGCAGTGCCGCGCGCAGGATTTCGCAGAAGTAGCCGCCGGTGTAGAACGCCGTGCAACCTACCGCGACGCTCATGGCCGACGCACCGACGCCGAGCTTGGGCAGGCCGAAAAACGACAGATAAACCAGAATCAGGTATGGGATGTTGCGCACCAGTTCCACGTAGCCCAGCGCGGCAGGTCGCAAGATCGTGCGCGACTGCGCCGCATAGGCGGCGACGATGCCGATCGCCACGCCGAGCGGAATGCCGATGACGCTGACCAGTGCCGTGACGCGCAGACCTTCGAGCAGCACGGGAATCGCTTCCCTGACAATGGAGACATCAATGGCCATGGGGCAACATCCTGGAAACGCGGCGCTCGCACAGACGCGAGACGGCCGAAATGCAGAACAGAAGGACGAAGTACACGGCGGCGGTGATCGCGAACACCTGCAATGGCAGGTCGGTCTGCAGCGTGGCGTTGCGGGCGACCGTCGCCAGCTCCGGCACGGCGATGATCGACATCAGCGACGACGCCTTGAGCAGGATCGTGAACTCGCTGGTGAGCGGCGGAATGGCGCGATAGATCACCTGCGGCAGCAGCACGTGCCGCCAGACCTGCGAGACGCGCATGCCCATGGCGTACGCGGCGGCCCGTTGCCCACGAGAGATCGTGCCGAGCGCACCGCGCAGTATCTCGACGATATAGGCGCTCGTGTTGCACGCCAGCGCCGCAATTCCGGCGGTGATGGGCGAGATCGAGATATCGAACAGCGCCGGCACCATGTAGTACGCGATCAGCATGTGAATCAGTGCCGGCGTGCCGCGAATCAGGCTCACCCACAGCACGACGAGCGAGCGCAATGGCGCGAGCGGCGAGATGCGGGCGAGCAGCAGCACGACACCCAGCGCCAGACCGATGGCGAAGGCGACGGCCGACGCGGCCAGCGTGATCGCCGTTCCCGAGACCACCCCTTCGAGAAACGGTGCGATCACGCCTCCCATGTCAAGCCCGCCGACTGTGGTTGCGAGCGTCAAATGGCACCTTGCGGCAGGTAGTTCGCGTGCGGCGTGTCCATCGACGCGCCGAACCACTTTTTCTGCAATGCGGCGAGCTTGCCGTTCGCGCGGAATTCATCGAGCGAATCGTTGATGAACTTGCGGATCTCCAGATCGTTGGGATTGGCGACCCATGCCAGCAGCTTCGGCTGGCCGATGGTCCCGGCAATGCGGAACACGTTGGGCTGCTTGCGCATCTGGACGGCGGCGATATTGGACGGCATCAGCGCCACGTCGATCGTCTTGTTCGCGAGCGCGTTCGACACATCCGGATAGGCCTGAAACAGGCGCGTGCCGGCGTAACCCTTGCCGGTCTTTTCCTTCAATTCCTTCTCGAATTCGTCGGCCACCGGCTGCGACGACGATCCCATCTGCGTGCCGATGGTCTTCCCGGCGATGTCCATGTCCTGCTTGATCGCGACATCGTCGGCGCGCACCATCAGGACTGAGCGCACGACACCCACCGGCTGGCTGAAGGCGAAGCGCTTGGCGCGCTCCGGTGTAATGCCCACACTGGTGGCGACAAAGTCGAACTTGTGCGACATCAGGCCCGGCAGCAAGCCCTGGAACGGCAGGTTCATCTGCTCGAGCTTCGCGCCGAGCTTCGCCGCCATCAGTTCAAGCACATCGTGCCCATATCCGACCACCTGACCGTTTTCCACGAACTCGAACGGCTCGTAGGCCGCCTCGGTGCCGACCGTCAGCTTGCCGCGCTTCTTGATGTCGGCCAGGGTGCCGCCTTCGGCGTACGCCATCGTCGGCAGGGCCGGCAAGGCCAATGCGGCGCTCGATGCGAGCGTCGCCTTTACAAAGGATCGTCTGGACCAGGTCTTCATCGCTTGCCTCGCGGGGTGTGGGTAGGGGATTGCGCTGGCGCATCGGTTCGGTCGGGTCCGGCCCGGTGCGGGTGAAATCCAATGTATGCGGGCAAAAAGATCATGAAAAATGATTTTTTTATTGGTATGGTTCCAAAAAACGAAACCTTTTGACACGCGCCATCCGCAGCAGATTTGGCGTTATTTCCGGGAGTGAGGCAGTGGCGAGTCGTGACTTCAGTGAGCGTGACCTGCGCTCGTTGCGCATCTTCTGTGCCGTCGCTCAGGCCAGCGGCTTTGCGGCGGCGGAGAAGCAACTGAACATGTCGAAGGCGTCGATCAGCCGGCACATTCGCGAGGTCGAGGAAACCTTGGGCACTCGCCTGTGCGAGCGTGGACCGTCCGGGTTCGTTCTCACGCACGCAGGCAAGGTCGCGCTGGACCTTGCCCGCGACGCGTTGAAGTCGCTGGAGCGCATACGGCCCGAAATCGATGCGGTGCGCGGTGTGCTCTCGGGCACGTTGTCCATCGGCATGGTCGAGCACATTGTGTCCGACGTCGGCTGCCACATCCCCGAGGCGCTTGCCGCGCTCAAGTCGCAGGCCCCCGACGTGAAGGTCGAACTGACGGTCATGACCTTTAACGAACTCGATCTCGCGTTGCGTGAGCGCCGAGTGCAGATCGCCATTCGTGGGATGTATCGTCGCGAAGCCGGGTTTCACTACCAGCCGTTGTTTATCGAGCGTCACCGCTTATACGTTGCGCGGCATCGGATCAAGGAGGCGTTGACGTTGCCGCTCGTCTACCGAAGCCAGCCGTTTGTGCATGAAGCGCTCAATTCGCTCGGGCTGACGCGAGGGCCAACGGCGTCGGGACTGGAGGCTGTCGCCATGCTGGTGCTCTCCGGGCATTACGTCGGGCTGTTGCCGCAGTATTACGCCGCGTTGTTTGGTAAGCACCATGCCCTGGTGCAGGTTCCGACAGGCCCCGAGTATGAGAATGCCATCAGCGCCATCACCGAGGCCTCGCGGCCCAGGACTCGCGCGCTGGAACTGTTTCTCGATCTGCTGGCGCAGTGCCACCCTCGCGAATGAGGCGCGAGGGTTCGGCCGCGCGGCGCGCTGGCCGATGCGGTGCACAGGGCATCCGAAAAAAATTTTCTCGATTTTCCGCGCTTCGTCCCACCCATCAAAACGATCGCAGCGTGCCCGCAAACCACCGTGCGACGGGCGCGATCATCATGCTGCAACGCAACAATCGACTCGATTGTTTCGATATTCACAATAATCGATTCAGCACTCAGGCATTGTCTGCGCATGCCCTCACCCGCTATAGTTGGCCCGCCCCCGGGACGCGATGCCGGGTTGTGCCTCCGGATAGGTGATCCCTGTGAGGCGAGCGCATCAGCGTCATGTTGCAAACGTAGTTATTAATGCGATGTCACCATCGCCCGTAGAAATGAGAGACACAGCTACTACCGACGCCGCCATGGCCACCAAGCCGCCCACGCCGGAAGAAATCCGCAAGCGCATTTTCGCAATTGTTGCGGCATCGTCCGGCAATCTGGTCGAGTGGTTCGACTTCTATATCTATGCGTTCTGCGCGATCTACTTCGCGCCGGCGTTCTTCCCGAGTGCCAATCCCACCGCACAGCTGCTCAACACCGCGGGCGTGTTTGCCGCAGGCTTCCTGATGCGTCCCATTGGCGGCTGGATCTTCGGCCGCATCGCCGACCGGAATGGCCGGAAGAATTCGATGGTCATCTCGGTGGTGATGATGTGCTTCGGCTCACTGATGATCGCCGCGCTCCCGACGCACGCCAGCATCGGCAACTGGGCCCCGGCACTGCTGTTGGTGGCGCGGCTGCTGCAAGGTCTGTCGGTGGGCGGCGAATACGGCACCACGGCGACGTACATGAGTGAAGTGGCGCTCAAGGGCCGTCGCGGCTTCTTCTCGTCGTTCCAGTACGTGACGCTCATCGGCGGTCAACTGCTTGCCGTGCTCGTGGTCGTGATTCTCCAGCAACTGCTCAGCGAGGCCGAACTCAAGGCGTGGGGCTGGCGCATTCCGTTCGTGGTCGGCGCGATCACCGCGGTCGTTGCCTTGCTGCTGCGTCGCACGCTGCGCGAGACGTCGACGAGCGCGAGCCGCAACAGCCGCGACGCCGGTTCGATCGCCGGGTTGTTCCGCCACCACAAGGCTGCGTTTTTCACGGTGCTCGGCTACACGGCCGGCGGCTCGCTGATCTTCTACACCTTCACCACGTACATGCAGAAGTACCTGGTGAACACGGCCGGCATGCCGATCAAGACGGCCAGCTACATCATGACGGGCTGCCTGTTCGTCTACATGTGCATGCAGCCGATCTTCGGCATGCTGTCCGACAAGATCGGCCGTCGCACCAACATGCTGCTCTTCAGCGCGCTCGGCGCCATTGCCACGGTACCGATCCTCACCACGCTCAAGACGGTGCAAAGCCCGACCGCGGCGTTTTTGCTGATTTGCCTGGCGCTCGCCATCGTCAGCTTCTACACGTCGATCAGCGGCATCGTGAAGGCCGAGATGTTCCCGATCGAAGTGCGTGCGCTCGGCGTGGGTCTGGCCTACGCCGTGGCCAACGCCATCTTCGGCGGTTCGGCTGAATATGTCGCGCTCGGCCTCAAGAAGGCCGGCATGGAGCCGACGTTCTACTGGTACGTGACCGGCATGATGGTCCTGGCGTTCCTCGTGAGCCTGCGCCTGCCGCGTCAGGCAAAGTACCTGCAGCACGAGCACTGATCGGGCACGTCGGGGGTTGGCGCGAAGCTCAGGCGTCGTCCCCCGAGGCCTGACGAGCGCTCTGCCAGATCGCGTCGAGCACCGGGTGCGGTTGGTGCCGCCGCCGGTAGAGCGCAATATCGAAGCCGATCTGCCATTCCTTGCCGCCCACGATGGCGAGCGTGCCGCGCGCAATGTCGTCGGCCACCAGGCGTTGCGGCAGCCACGCGATACCGGCACCGCGTCGCGCCATCGCCAGAATCGCTTCGTACGAATCGGCCTGATACACAGGCTTGAGCGTAGGACGGTTTGCCATCTCGGCAAGATGGCGGGCCAGTACGGCCCGCAATGTCAGCGTGCGGGCGAACGCCAGCCAGGGAATCGGCGACGGCCCGGCGGCAAGCCGATAGGTGGCGCGCCCCTTGGCGTCGAGCGCACTCACCGGCACCAGCACTTCACGCGCGACACTCAACCAGTCATAACGCTCCTGATCGATCAACAGCCGCGTGTGCGCGCTGGAATACACGATGAGCAGATCGACCTCGCCGGCCGCCAGCCGCAGAATGGCCTCTTCGGCACCGCCCGTGGACAGCGTCGCGGTGAAGAACCCAATGCGCGAGACCGCCTCGTCGTACCAATCCGGAAAGAAGGTGGCGGCCAGGGTTCGGCCCGTGGCGATCTTCAGATTGTTTTCGAGCGTGGGCGCGGCGTCCTGCAATTGCGTGCGAGCACCGTGAAGAATGTCGAGCGCGTTGGTGGCCGCGTCGAGAAACACGGTGCCGGCAGCCGTGAGTTCTAGCGGCTTGCTCCGTTCGACAAGCTGTGTGCCCACCCACTCTTCCAAGGCACGGATGCGTCGCCCGAATGCCGGGTGCGTGACGAAACGGTTTTCCGCCGCTCGCGTGAAACTGCGCGTGCGTGCCAGTTCGACGAAGTCTTCAAGCCATCGCAGTTGCATACCGTCTCCTCACAGCCTCCCCGCGGCCTCGACGAGGCCGGTTCGTGTTGCGCTCAGGCCTTGGAGAGCGACTTGAGCGCGTGCTTGATGCCGTCGGACACGCTTGTGCCGTCGGGCACGTTCTTGACGGCCGCAAGCGCCTCCTTGTCGGAGTAGCCCAACGCAAGCAGTGCATTGACGACGTCGCTCTTGTGATCGTGCGGCGTGACCGCGCCGGGCACCGTGCCCAGTTGCGCGCCGAGCTTGCCCTTGAGTTCGAGCAGCAGACGCTCGGCCGTCTTCTTGCCGATGCCGGGGATTTTCGTCAGACGTCCCGACTCCTGCAGCGTGACGGCCTGGGCGATGTCCGCAACGCTCATGCCCGAGAGAATCGCGAGTGCCGTGCGTGCGCCCACACCGGAGATCTTGAGCAGTTCACGAAAGGTATTGCGCTCGTCAGGCGAGCCGAAGCCGAAGAGCAGTTGGGCGTCTTCGCGCACGATGAACTGCGTGAGCAACGTCACGCGCTCGCCGAGATTCGGCAGGTTGAAGAAGGTGCTCATCGGCACCGAGATTTCATAGCCCACCCCCTGGCAATCGACCAGGATGTGCGGCGGATTCTTTTCCAGCAACGTGCCGGAGATGCGGCCAATCATTGACGCCTCGGGAGAGTGACTTCGACAGGCGGCAAGTGTAGCAGCCGCCAGCCCGGCCACGGACTCGGCAAGCTCATCCGTCGCCTTCAATGCCCGCGACAACATCGCCCGTCGAGCGTCTTGCCGCGCTGCGCAGGCACTCAAGCGCCGCCGCCACCGCCGCCCGGTTCGCGCCGTCGTCGCGCCAGTACATCGAGATCGCCCCGAACCCCGCCAGCCGTAACGGCACGATACGCAACGCGCCGAGCGCCTGCAGACGGCTCGCCGTGCGGTGCGACGCCAGGCCGATCATGTCGCTGTTGTTGAGCAACGTGAGATTGAGAATCGTGGAATTCGACTCAACGGTGTCGGCCGGCAACGGATAACCGGCCTCCGCGAGCGCCGACTCCAGCGCGTTGCGGATCGGCGTGCCACGCGGCCAGACCACCCAGCGATAACGCTGCATGTCGGGCCAGTCCACCTTGTCGAGCGAGAAGACCGGATGGCGCGCGCGCGCAACGAAATGCAGCGGCTCCAGATACAGCGCCTCGGCGCGAACGTTGCGGTCCTGCAGTTCGGGCGCCGAGCGCCCAACGACGATATCGATCTCGCTGTGCGCGAGCTGATTCATCAGCCGGTCCATCGTGTTCTCGATCACGCGGGCCTGCACGCGGGGCATGCGCTGCAGGAGCAACAACATCGCGAGCGGCACCGTGTCCGCCGACGACGCCCCCGACGTGCCGATCGCCACCAACCCGCTGCCGCCCTCGCGCATGGCGTCGAGATCGTCGCGCGCGGTGTCGAGCTGCGCCTCGATTCGCCGCGCGTGCTGGATCAGGGATTCCCCGTAGGCCGTCGGACGCAATCCCCGCGCCTGACGCTCGAACAGCGGCAGGCCAATGTCCTCCTCCAAATCCTTGAGCCACTTCGACAAACCGGGTTGCGTCGTGTTGAGCAATGTCGCGGATTGGCTCATGTTGCCGGTCTCCGCAAGAGTCAGCAGCATTTGCAGATTGCGCAGACGCAGTCGATGGGTCCAGTCCATACGAAGTCTCCGGGGCCTCCTCGGGACGCCCCAAAAACCACCCAATCCATACTATTTTTCGTATGGATCCGATGATTTATTCATTTCAAAGAATATGTCTCGCCGAGTATAACGCTACTCATAGACCCGCAAGCCCTCGTCGGCCGCGCTTGTCAGACGAGTTGACCGGGCCCCATACCGACACGGAGACACGCATGTCCGAACGCGCCCCCAGCGCCGAACGCGCTGCCTATTACGAACACATCGGCCACAACCACATGGCCCCGCTGTGGGAGTCGCTGCACAGTCTCGTGCCCCCGCAGCCGCGCCCGCGCGTGGTGCCCGCCCTCTGGAAATACAACGAAGTGCGCCCGCTCGTGATGGAAGCGGGACGCGTCATCAGCGCCGAAGAGGCCGTGCGTCGCGTGCTGGTCTTGCAGAACCCGGGAACGCCGGGCTCGTCTAGCATCACGGGGTCGCTTTACGCCGGGCTGCAACTCATTCTGCCGGGCGAGATCGCACCGAGCCATCGCCATACACAATCGGCCCTGCGCTTCATCGTGGAAGGTCGCGGTGCGTGGACGGCCGTGAACGGCGAGCGCACCACGATGCACCCCGGCGACTTCATCATCACGCCGTCGTGGACGTGGCATGACCACGGCAACCCGGCGGATGGCGAGCCGGTCGTGTGGCTCGACGGCCTCGATATTCCGCTCGTGCAGTACTTCGACGCCGGCTTTGCCGAGAACTACCCCGAGTCGCAACAGCCGGTGCAGCGCCCCGAAGGCGACAGCTTCGCGCGTTACGGCAACAACATGCTGCCGGTGCATCACAAGGTCAGCGATCCGACCTCGCCGATCTTCAGCTATCCGTATGCCCGCTCGCGCGAAGCGCTCGACACGCTGTACCGCAACGGCGAACTCGATCCGTGGGACGGCATCAAGCTGCGCTACGTGAATCCGGCGACCGGCGGCTGGCCGATGCCGACGATGGCGACGTTCATGCAATACCTGCCCGCCGGCTTCCAGGGCAAGACCTATCGCAGCACCGATGCGACCGTCTTTTCGGTGGTCGAGGGTCGCGGCACGGTGCGCATTGGCGACGAAGTCTTCCAGTTCGAGCCGCGTGATCACTTTGTCGTGCCCTCGTGGGCACCGGTGCAGCTCGCCGCCCTCGAAGACGCCGTGCTGTTCAGTTATTCGGATCGGCCCGTGCTCGCCGCCCTGAACCTGCTGCGCGAGTCGCGCACCTGAGGCCAACCCAACGCTCACTTGTCGGCCCCGCGCGCCGAACACCCGCATGAGCGGCGCGCGCGGCCTCTGCCCTATCCTTTATTCGTCGAGTCAAACCCTATGTCCTTCGTCTTCGCTCCGCCCGCTACCGTCGCCATTCCCGTTGTCGGCAGCGCCGATCAGTTCGCCGTGCGCCGGGTGTACTGCGTTGGCCGCAACTACGCCGCGCATGCCCGCGAAATGGGCTTCGATCCCGAGCGCGAACCGCCGTTCTTCTTCTGCAAGCCGGCCGATGCCGTGCTGCCGGTGGCCTACGGCGAGACGCTCACGTTGAAGTATCCCGCCCAGACGACCAACTATCATTACGAAGCCGAACTGGTCGCCGTGATCGGCAAGGCGGGCTCGGACATTGCGCTCGAGCAGGCGCTCGAACATGTCTGGGGCTACGCCGTGGGCCTCGACATGACGCGCCGCGATCTGCAGATGAAGATGCGCGAAATGGGCCGTCCGTGGGAAATCGGCAAGGCGTTCGATGCGTCGGCCCCGATCGGTCCGATCCATCCGGTGTCGAGCGTCGGTCATATCGAGAAGGCCGCGATTTCGCTGACGGTCGACGGCGTGCAAAAGCAGAAAAGCGACGTCACGCATCTGATCTGGTCGGTGGCGGAAACGGTCTCGTACCTGTCGCAGTTCTTCCGTCTCGAGCCGGGCGATCTGATCTACACCGGCACGCCCGAAGGCGTGGGCCCGGTCAAGGCCGGAGAGACGATGGTCACCGCCGTGGAAGGACTCGGCGAGATCACCGTGCGCGTGGTCTGAGGCATCGTCATGCAGCTCTATAGCTTCTTCAACAGCTCGACGTCGTATCGCGTGCGTATTGCGCTCGCGCTCAAGGGGCTGGAATTCGACACCATTCCGGTGAATATCCGCGCCGGCGAGCATCGCGCCGGCGCGTATGTCGACGAGGTCAATCCGTCGGCCAGCGTGCCCGCCCTGATCGTCGGCGAGATCGCGCTCGGCCAGTCGCTCGCCATCCTCGACTATCTCGACGCGAAATATCCCGAGCCGCGTCTGGTGCCGCAGGACATCGAGGCACGAGCCCGCGTGCTCGAATTGGCGATGCTCGTCAGTTGCGACATGCACCCGGTGAACAACCTGCGCATTCTGAAGTATCTGCAGGGCCCGCTGGGCCTCAGTGTCGAGCAAAAGAATGCGTGGTACCGCCACTGGATCGACGAGGGCATGGCAGGCGTGGAGCGATTGCTCGGCAAGCATGGACACGGCGCGTGGTGCTTCGGCGATGCACCGACGCTTGCCGACGTCTGCCTGATTCCGCAAATCGCCAATGCCCAGCGAATGGGTTGCGACCTGTCGGCGTATCCGCGAGCGATGACGGTCTACGCCCAGGCGGAGACACATCCGGCCTTCCTCGCGGCCGCACCCAATCGTCAGCCGGATTACACGGCCTGATTTCCACCCAGAACGGCTGGACAGGCCGCAGGAGACAACCATGAGTCAAACCTCTCAACCCAAAGCGCTGGTCGTTGGCGGTGGCATCGGCGGCCTGGCGGCTGCACTCGCGCTCGCCAATCAGGGCGTTCAGATCGAACTGCTGGAGCAGGCCGAGACCATCGGCGAGATCGGCGCGGGCATTCAGCTCGCCGCCAATGCGTTCGCGGCGCTCGACGCCCTCGGCGTTGGCGAAGCGGCGCGCGGTCGTTCGGTCTTCACCGACCACATCACCCTGCGCGACGCCATCGACCGCAGCATCATCGCGCAAGTCGACGTCGGCGCGCCGTATCGCGAGCGCTTCGGCAATCCGTACGCCGTGATCCACCGCGCCGACATCCATCTGTCGATTCTCGAGGCGGTACAGCGCAATCCCCTGATTCAGTTCCGCACCGCGACGCGTGTCGTCTCGCTGACGCAGAACGACACGGGCGTCACCGTCACCGACCAGCATGGCGAGCGCCATACGGCCGACGCCGTGATCGGCTGCGACGGCGTGAAGTCCGCCGTGCGCGCCGTGCTGATCGGCGACGAACCGCGCGTGACCGGTCACGTGGTGTATCGCGCGGTCGTCGACGTCGAGAACATGCCGAAAGACTTGCAGGTCAACGCGCCGGTCGTCTGGGCAGGACCGAACTGCCACCTCGTGCATTACCCGCTGCGTGGCGGCACGCAATACAACCTCGTGGTCACGTTCCACAGCCGCGAGCAGGAAGTCTGGGGCGTACGCGACGGCAGCAAGGAAGAAGTGCTGTCGTACTTCGAAGGCATCGATGCGCTGCCGCATCAGATGCTCGACCGTCCGACGTCGTGGCGACGCTGGGCCACCGCCGACCGCGATCCGGTCGCGCAGTGGAGCTTCGGCCGCGCCACGATCCTGGGCGACGCCGCCCACCCGATGACGCAGTACATCGCGCAAGGCGCGTGCCAGGCGCTGGAAGACGCCGTCACGCTCGGTGCCGCCTACGCGGCGGCCAACGGCGATTTCGTCGACGCTTTCCGCCGCTACGAGCACGCCCGTATTCCCCGCACCGCCCGCGTGCTCTACGGCGCACGCGACATGGGCCGTGTCTACCACGCCAAGGGGGTGGATCGTTGGGTGCGCAACTCGCTGTGGAAGGGCCGCACGCAAACGCAGTTCTACGACGCCCTGCAATGGCTGCACGGCTGGCGCGCCGAGCATTGCCTGTCGCAAACCCCGTGGCTGGCTGAGGCCTGAGCCCTAACCACGCCCCTACCCCTGCGTTCACCGCCCGGCATCCGGGCATCCCGCCACGCGACGGTCCCACACCGTCGCGCGGCACCCCCTCGCCTCGCGTCTCGCGATGCGGGGGCTCGGCAGCACTAATAACAACAATCACTGCAACACGTTTTGGCGACGACGGCCGACTTGCCGCGCCGCTTCTGGCAACCCTGAGGAGACAACCCATGCCAGCCACCCCCATCAATGTGACGGCGTTCATCGACCGGCATCGCATTTCGCCCTTCCAGGTGATGATCGTCGTGCTGTGCTTCCTGATCGTCGCCATCGACGGTTTCGACACGGCCGCCATCGGCTTCATCGCCCCTGCCATTCGCGCCGAATGGTCGCTCACCCCGGCGCTGCTCGCGCCTCTTTTCGGCGCCGGGCTTGCGGGCCTGATGGCCGGTGCATTCCTGTTCGGCCCGCTCGCCGACAAGTTTGGCCGCAAGACCATTCTCATCTTCTCCGTGTTGTTCTTCGGTCTGGCGAGTCTCGCGTCCGCAGGGTCGATGGAACTGTGGCAACTGATCGCATTGCGCTTTCTGACGGGCCTCGGCCTCGGCGGCGCGATGCCGAACGCGATCACGCTGACGTCGGAGTACTGCCCTGAGTCGCGCCGTTCGTTCCTCGTGACGACCATGTTCTGCGGCTTCACGCTCGGCTCGGCGCTGGGCGGTCTCGCCTCGGCCGGGTTGATCGACGCCTTCGGCTGGCGCGCCGTGCTGATCGTGGGCGGCGTCATGCCGCTCGTGCTCGGTGTGGTGCTGATGCGCGCGCTGCCCGAATCGGTGCGCTATCTCGTGATGGCGGGCAAATCGCCGGAGCGCATCGCGGCATCGCTGCAACGCATCGCGCCGAACGAAGATCTGCGTGGCGCGACGTTCAATGTCGCGACGAAGCCGTTGACCACGTCGCCGGTGAAGCATCTGTTCAAACCTGAATTGCTGCGCGGCACGCTGCTTTTCTGGATCACGTTCTTCATGAGTCTGCTCGTGATCTATCTGCTCTCGAGCTGGTTGCCCACGCTGCTTCGCACCAATGGCCTGACGCTGCGCAACGCCGCCATCGTCACTGCGATGTTCCAGGTCGGCGGCACGCTCGGCGCCATCGTGCTCGGCGGGTTGATGGACCGCTTCAACCCGCACTACGTGCTCGCCGCGGCTTACGTGCTTGCGGGCGTGTGTGTCGCCGCTGTCGGCCCTGTCGCCAGCTCACCGGTGCTCGCGTCGGTGGCCGTGTTCTGGGCCGGGTTCTGCGTGTCGGGCGGTCAGGTCGGCGCGAACGCCCTGTCCGCCGGTTTCTATCCCACGGACTGCCGCGCCACGGGCGTGAGCTGGGCCAATGGTGTCGGGCGTCTGGGCTCGGTGGTCGGCTCGGTCGGCGGTGCGTCGATGCTTGCCATGGGCTGGTCGATGCCGGCCCTCTTCGCCGCCATTGGCGTGCCCGCCGTGCTCGCCGGTCTGACGATGCTCACGCTGGGCCGTGTGCGTCACCATCAGGCCAGGCTTGCGGTGCAAGCCACGGCCTAGGCGTTTCGGCCCACGCAACAAGGCATACGTAACGCACACTGCCGCGGGTCTCCGGCTTGAGCGGGCGCCATTCGCATTGCGCGATGGCGCCCGCGTGCGTTTCCGGTCGGGGAATCCCGACAGCAAGCAGGTCGCGTGGCGTGCTGCGTCGCGCAAATCGTCGCGGATAGGCATACAGTGTCGACTGTCGGCGAATTCGAGGTGTCCATTGGGCACCCGCGTCATTGCGACGCTGCGCCGCGAGCCCCCATTCCCCTGTGGAGATTGAAGGTGTCGTTGCCCCCATTGCTGGTCCTGATCCCGATGCACCCCGAGCAGTTGTCCGAACTGCAAACCCATTTCGATGTGGCTTACCACCCGAGCTATCACCCCGCGCCGCAAGGCTGGGGGCCCGACGGCGAGCGGGCGCGCTTCGTGCTGACCCACGGCGCGCGAGGTCTGAGCGCCGCCGAGCTGTCGCATCTGCCGAACGTGGCGTTGGTCAGCGCGCTGGGCGCCGGCTACGAGAATCTGGACGTCGCCGCCATGCGTTCGCGCAATATCGTGGCCGTGAACGGTGCCGGTGCGAATGCGCCGACGGTAGCGGATCAGGGCTTTGCCCTGCTGCTTGCTGCCGTGCGCCGCATTCCGGCGTACGACGCCGCCTGTCGCAAGGGCGTGTGGCGCGACGCGCTGCCGATGCAACCGGGCGTGTCGGGCAAGAAGCTGGGGATCGTGGGGCTGGGGGCGGTCGGCCGTCAGTTCGCCAAACGCGGTGAGGGCTTCGATATGCAGATCGGCTACCGGAACCGCAACCGTCGCGACGACGCGCCCGCGCACTATCAATACTTCGACAGCGTGCTGGCGCTGGCCGAATGGGCGGACTATCTCGTCGTAACCGCTCCGGGTGGCGCGCAGTCCCATCACCTCGTGAATGCCGAGGTGTTGCGCGCGCTGGGCGAGCACGGCTTCCTGGTCAATCTTGGACGTGGCAGCGTCGTCGACACGGCCGCCCTGGCGGACGCATTGCGCGACGGCACCATCGCGGGTGCCGGGCTGGATGTCTACGAGGGCGAGCCGTCGCCGCCTGCGGCACTGATCGACTTGGAGAATGTGGTGCTCAGTCCGCACGTCGCTGGCCGCTCGCCCGAAGCGGAAGCCGCCACGCTCGCCCTGTTTCTCGAAAATACGCGCCGCTTCCAGGCCGGGGAGCCGGTGTTGACGCCGCTGTGAGTGGCGAATGGCGTCAGTGATTGTCGAGCCCGTCGATACTTCGCACGGGCGACGGCGAGAGCGTGACGCCGTCGTTGACCGGCTCGAACTCGATGCTGCTGACAGCGCTGCCCGTGGTGAAGGCGGTCTCGCACGTGGGGCACCTCACTTCGGCCTCCGAGTGGAGATAGTCATAAAGCGCCTGGACGGTGGGCTCGCTCGCCGCGACGGGGAAGCGGGCTTTACAAGTGGGACAAACGACGAAACCGGTGTGGATCGACAGCATGACGGGCCTCCTGCGGACAAGTCGGCAACGTCACCGATTTTACAACCAGCCGGGTCATCGTGCGACGCGGGTCGCGGGGATTGGCGACGACATCGATCCCGAACTGAAGGAACGCGCCACTGCCGTACTCGACAAGTTGGGGTTGACCGTTTCCGATGTAGTTCGGATTTTACTCACGCGCATTGCCAACGAAGGTGCGCTACCTTTTGGTTTCGTCACGGATCCCGACGCTCACGATGCATGGTTCAAGCGAAAGGTGTTGGAAGCGCTGGAAGACACACGTCCAGCCATTCCCGACGAAGACGTCGAATCCCATTTCGCCGCACGCCGTGCCGCCGCACGCAAACGCAGTTCCCAAAAAGGTTAGCTTCGTGGCGCGCCCGCCTCCCCCTCCTGCAACCAGCGACGTTTGTCGCGCAGCGGCGCTTCGCCAAACACGCGCGCATATTCACGGCTGAACTGCGATGCGCTTTCATACCCCACCGTCTGCGCTGCCGCCGCCACGGTGACGTCCGCCGCAAAGATCAATCGCCGCGCCTCCTGCAAGCGCAACTGCTTCTGGTACTGCACCGGACTCATGGCCGTCACCAGCTTGAAGTGGTGATGCAGCGACGACACGCTCATGTGCACCTCCTGCGCCAACGCCTCCACGCGCAACGGTTGTGCGTAATGCTCGCGCAACCATCGCACGGCGCGCGCAATGCGATTCATCTGGCTGTCCTGCAACGCCATCTGCCGCAGCAACACCCCCTGACCGTTCATCAGCAATCGATAGACGATCTCTCGCTTGATCATCGGCGCCAGGATCGGAATGTCGCGCGGTGTGTCCAGCAAGCGCAACAATCGCAACACCGCGTCGAGCAACGCCGCGTCCAGCCGATTGACGTACATGCCACGCCCACTCGCTGAAGGCGCCGGCGGCGGCAAATGTTCGTCGCCGATGAGCGACGTCACATCCTCGGCCACCAGGTCGAGGCGCATGCCCAGATACGGCGATTGCTCGCTCGCCCCCGACACCTGCGCCACCACCGGCAAATGCACCGACGACACCAGGTAGTGCATCGGGTCATACGCGTAATCCTCGTCGCCGATCCGCAAGCGCTTCTCGCCCTGGGCGATGACGGCGAACGCCGGTTGCTGAAGCGCCGGCTTCGGGCCGCCCGGATGCAGGATCCGATGGACGAACAGGCCCTCCACCGCCGTCGGCGTCGTGCCCTCCAAGCCGTGCGCCGCACGCTCCAGCAGGTGCACCAGTTCGGTACGCGCGGCGCGCGACGGATCCCCCTCGAGCCCGCGCGGCAAGGCCTCGCGCGGCTCAGTCTTGACCAAATGCATGACCATGCCCTCACTCCAGAGGCGGCCGATCCCCACCTCACGGCCGCAATGCTGCACAGCATACCCTCGTCACATTCGCTTGCCCGATCCTCCGACCCGGGATTCACACGATCAGGCAGGAAATGTGCAGGAACAGGTACTGCTCGCTAGATGCGCCTCGACGCATAATTTCTCCCATCCCGTGCAAACCGTCGCCCCTCCCTGACGGTCCCCTGCGACGGGCAGCCATTTCAACGGAGCAATGCAATGCGACAAAGAAAACTCGGCAATACCGGCCTCTTCGTCTCGGAATTGTGCCTCGGCACGATGACCTTCGGCGGACAGGGCGAACTGTGGAGCAAGATCGGCCATTTGCAGCAACACGACGTCGACACACTCGTGGGTCGCGCGCTCGATGCCGGCATCAACTTCGTCGACACCGCCGATGTTTATTCGGAAGGTCAGTCGGAAATCCTCACCGGCCAAGCCCTGCGCAATCTCAAAGTGCCGCGCGATAACGTCGTGGTCGCGACCAAGGTTTTCGGCGCCACGGGCGCACAAGGGACCAATTCGCGCGGCCTGTCGCGCTATCACATCATGGACGGCATCAAGGCCAGTCTCAAACGCCTGCAACTCGATCACATCGACCTGTACCAGGTGCACGGCTTCGATCCGGCCACGCCTATCGAAGAGACCCTCGGCGCGCTCGACACACTGGTGCGTCAAGGGCACGTCCGCTATATCGGCGTCTCGAACTGGGCGGCCTGGCAGATCACCAAGGCGCTGGGCATTTCGGCGCGGCTGAACCTCGCGAGTTTCGCGTCGCTGCAGGCGTACTACACGGTCGCCGGACGCGATCTCGAACGTGAGATCGTGCCGATGCTGCGCAGCGAAAACGTCGGCCTGATGGTGTGGAGCCCGCTTGCCGGTGGCCTGCTCTCGGGCAAGTACACGCGCGACGGCCAGACCGAAGCGGGCAGCCGCCGCCAAACCTTCGACTTCCCGCCGGTCAACGTGGAGCGTGCCTACGACGTCATCGACGTCATGCGTGGCATCGCCGCCGAGAAGGGCGTGTCGGTCGCGCAGATCGCGCTCGCCTGGCTGCTTGCCCAGCCGGTCGTCTCGACGGTCATCATCGGCGCCAAGCGGGCCGATCAGCTCGACGACAACATTGCGGCAACGCGTGTCACGCTGAGCGCGCGCGAATTGTCGGCCATCGATGGGGCCAGCGCGCTGCCGAGCGAGTATCCCGGCTGGATGCTCTCGCGCCAAGGCGACCCGCGCCGCGCCCAGCTCGCCGAAGCCGGGCTGCTGTGAACGTCGGGAATCCGTCAATGCGCGCAGAAGCGCAGTGAGCGAGACACAGTGCACCGCGCGAGCGGTGCACTGTGCTCACGGCACGACGAAAAATTCTCGCGACCGGGTGGCGGCAAGGTGTGAACATGGATCGCGCCTTATTGGCGATTTTTGCGGTAGCTTATTACCGCGTGCGTTGGGCAATCCAGACCATCGTCCGCACATCCCTTTAACAGGAGTCCATCTTGTCAGCCGCTGCCCCCGCCTCGCTCACGCTCTATGTCGACGCTCGATTCACAAGCCCCTATGCACTGTCGGTCTTCGTCACGCTACGTGAGAAAGGTCTGTCGTTTGATCTGCAAACCGTGGATCTCGTGCAGGGCGCGCATTATGAGACCCGCTTTGCGAACCTATCGCTCACGCGTCGCGTACCCACGCTCGTGCACGGCGATTTCACGCTGTCCGAATCGTCGGCCATCACTGAATACATCGAGACGATTTTCCCCGAGGTGCCCGTGTATCCGTCAGATGCCCGCGAGCGGGCTCGCGCGCGTCAGGTGCAGGCGTGGCTGCGCAGCGATCTGGGCGCCTTGCGAGAAGCGCGTTCGACCGAAGTGATCTTCTACCGTCCAGTGGACGAACCCCTCTCCGACGCAGGTCGCGCGGCCGCGAGCAAGCTGATCGCCATTGCCCAGGACCTGCTGGCCGACGGCCGCATGTCGCTGTTCGACAAGGCGTGCATCGCAGACGTCGATCTCGCATTGATGATCAACCGTCTCGTGTACAACGACGACGTGGTGCCTGCGGCACTGGTCGAGTATGCCCGCCGCCAATTCGCGCGACCGGCCGTGCAGGAATGGCTGGCGATGACGCGCCCGCCGCGTCCGGGCGACAGCATCGACGGCAGGGCCGCGGCCTGAGGGGGCCGTCGCCCTGGACGAATAACCCAGTCGCTCCCTCCTGATAAACGAAAACGCCGTTTGACACGTTGCTGTCCTTCGTGGAGACGAACGGCGGCAACCGTCATTTCGCGGGAATATCGACAAATCTCGCACTTTCCTTCTAAAAATCGGCCAATTTCCGATTTTTATCGGCGCCATTGCCCTCTGAATGATGTTGTGACGGCGCGGGTGGTGAATTCAGTCGACAGGCAGGGGGCTAAAGGAGGAAAATAGGGCCACCTTGCCGTTTACGTTAACGGCACTGACGACTGAAGCCCCCTCTGCCGAGACATTCAAGAAACATGAGCGCCGATAATCAATTGCGTTTTGTCGTGGAGCCGCACGCCAACCCCACCCCTGCCGACCAGATCGCCGCCAAGCTGGCGAACCCGGTGTTTGGCCGCGTATTCACGGATCATATGGTCACGATCCGCTGGACCGAGGGCACGGGCTGGCACGACGCGAAGGTAGAGGCCCGCCGTCCGTTCGAGATCGATCCGGCATGCGCCGTGCTGCATTACGCGCAGGAAATCTTCGAAGGGATGAAGGCCTATCGCAGCGAAGACGGCAAGATCTCGCTGTTCCGCCCGCAAGCCAATGCCAAGCGTTTCCGTGAATCGGCCCAGCGCATGTCGATGGCCAAGTTGCCGGAAGCCGTGTTCCTCGAAGCCGTGGAAAAGCTGGTCGACATCGATCGCGCATGGATCCCGGGCACGGAAGGCAGCAGCCTCTATATCCGTCCGTTCATGTTCGCGTCGGAGAGCTTCCTCGGCGTGCGCGCCGCGCATGAGTACATCTTCTGCGTGATCGCCTGCCCGGTTGGCCCCTACTTCAAGCCCGGCAAGTCGGCCGTGACCGTGTGGGTATCCGACCAGTACACGCGCGCCGCCCCAGGCGGCACGGGCGCCGCCAAGTGCGGCGGCAACTACGCGGCGAGCCTGATCGCGCAGACCGAAGCCAGCGGCAAGGGCTGCGATCAGGTCGTGTTCCTCGACGCTGCGCAACATCGCTGGATCGAAGAGCTCGGCGGCATGAACGTCTTCTTCGTCATGGACGACGGCTCGCTCCAGACCCCGCCGCTCGCCGGCACGATTCTGCCGGGCATCACGCGCGCGTCGATCATCGAAATGGCCAAGCGCGACGGCCTGACGGTCAACGAAACGCCGTACGAGTTTGCCCAGTGGCAAGCCGACGCGGCCAGCGGCCGTGTGAAGGAAACGTTCGCGTGCGGCACGGCGGCGGTCGTCACGGCCATCGGCCAGGTGCGTCACGCCAAGGGCGAGTTCAACATCGGCGACGGCGGCGAAGGCCCGGTCACCAAGCGTATTCGCGATCAGCTCACGGGCATTCAACGCGGCAAGGTCGCCGATCCGTTCGGCTGGGTGCACCACGTCGCCTGATCGACGGACGTTGTCCACATAACAAGTTGTGAAGTTGCGCATCGCCCGAGACAGCGATGCGGGAAATCATCGGCGGCGCGCCACGACACCAGGAGAGTCGGGCGCGCCGTCTTGTTGTATTTGACTTGCAGATCATGGAACAGAATCCAGGCGCCATGGCGGGCAGCCCCCGCAGCGCCCTCGCGGCAGCCGACACAATCGGCGTTCCGCACTCCGTGCTCGAAGACATCTATGCGATGGTCATCGGCATGGCATTCGTGGTGGTCGGGCTGGTGCTGCTCAAGGCAGCCGGGTTGGTCACCGGCGGCGTGGCCGGCATTGCACTGCTCGCGTCCTACGTCTTTCCCCTCCCGGTGGGCACCATCTTCACGCTGGTGAACATTCCGTTTTTCCTGTTCGCGTACGTCACGATGGGCCCGCGCTTCGCGCTCAAGTCCACCGTCGCGAGCGTCGGCATCACCTTTGCCCTCGCGGCCATGCCGCAAACGTTCAACGTCGCCTTCGTCAATCCACTGTTCGCCGCGTTCGTCGGCGGCACGCTGTGTGGCATGGGGATTCTGGCGCTCGCGCGTCACGGGGCCGGCGTGGGCGGCACAGGCATCGTCACGCTGTGGCTGCAACGCGAGCGCGGCATCAACGCGGGCATTACCCAGTCGTGCATCGACACGACGATTCTGCTCGCCTCGCTCACCACGATCCCCGCGGGACGCGTTGCCTGGTCGGCACTGTCGGCGCTCGCCATGAGCGCCATGGTGGTCGCCTGGCACCGGCCGGGCCGTTACACCGGACGCTGAGCCGCGTCAGCCGGTCGCGTCCGGGCGATAGGCGCTGGCCTGTGTCAACAGCCACTCGCGGAACACGCTGAGTGGCTGCCCGTGCGTGAGTTCCGTCGGATAGACGAGGTAGTAGGCCGACTCGGCCACGCTCTTCACGTCGACCGGAATCGTCAGGCCAAAGTTGGCCAATTGTCCTTCGACGAAGAATTTCGGCACCAGCGCGATGCCGAGTCCAGCGGCCGCGCCCGCGATGAGCATTGTGTGAAGCTCGTAGCGCACCCCTTGCAGCGCCCGATGGTCCTCGATGCGTTGCTCCGCAAACCATTGGGTCCAGGCACTGGGGCGTGTCGTCGAGTGCAGCAGCGGATACTCGAGCAGATCGGCGGCCGTGCGAACCGGCCCTTTGAGCAACGACGGTCGGCACACCGGCACCACCTCCTCACCGAACAGATAATCCGACGACGTGCCCGGCCAGGTTGGTTGCCCGAAATGGATGGCCGCTTCGAAGTGCGTCTCGTCGAACGTGAACAGGTCGGTGTGCACCCCCATGTTCACCCGAACCTCGGGGTGGCGCTCGTCGAAATCCTTCATTCTCGGAATCAACCACTCGGACGCGAACGTCGGCAGCACCGCCAACTCCAAATATCCGCCGCCGCTGCCGTGCGCCATGATCGAGAGCGTGTCTCGATCAAGCTGCTCCAACGTGCGGCGCACTTGCATGCCGTACAGGCGTCCGGCGCGGGTGAGCACCACGCGCTGCTTGGCGCGAACGAACAGGCGCACCCCCAGTTGCGCCTCCAGCGTAGCGATCTGACGTGACACGGCACTCTCCGTCAGGAACAGCTCGCGCGCCGCGTGCGTAAAGCTTTCGTGCCGGGCCGCAGCCTCGAACGCCAGCAGCGCCGCCGTGCCGGGGGTCTTGAATTTGCGCATATTGATTCCAAAAACGCATCAAGTGGCAATTTTATCTCGCTTTACGAGCGAGGCATCCATTCCAATAATGCTGTCAATGCAAGATGGCATGGGGTAAGGCGTTCCCTGCCATGCCCTGACACCCTGCGATGCCGCCTAAGACGGCGTTCCCCCCTTGAGATAATCCGATGCGCAATGCCAATGTGCAGTCCCTGCTGGTTTCCCTGATCGGGCAAGCGCGTACCGACGCGCTCTTCGCGACACTCAATTCGCCGTCGATCCTGGCGGATGCCGAGCCGGGGTGCGTGACACGTGCCGAACTCGCGCAGGCCATGAACATGGCCCTGTTCGAAGGGCTGCTGGCGCGTTCGGCCAACGGCCGCACCTACACCGAAGAAGCGATTGCGGGCGGTGGCAGCGTCTACTTCGATCACGGCGCGCTGCGCACCGTGCGCTGGGCCGGTAACGGCGCCCTGCCGCCGGGCGAAGCGGCCTTCACGCGCATTTTGCGCCCGCTGGGCTTCCGTCTGAACGGTCGCTATCCGCTCGACCGTCTCGGCATGACGGGTCGAGCCTATGCGCACGAAGACGCCCCTGAAGAGATTTCGCAGTTCTTCGTGAGCGAGCTGCATCCTGAGCGTTTCTCCGAGACGTTCCAGCAAGCCGTGTCGCGTGTGGTCGGCACGTCGAAGGATCCGCTCACGCCTGCGGCCGCCGGTCAGCTTTGGGAACTGGAGCGCGACGGCACGCTGCCGCTCGAAAGCGCTCAAGCGCTGCTGCCGGTGATCGTTGGCGCGTTTGCCCGTCAGCACGACGTTCCGAGCGAAGCCGATTACGAACTGCTGTTGGCGGAATCCGCCGAAATGGCCTGGATCGCGACCGAAGGCAATGCGTTCAATCATGCGACCGACCGTGTCGACGACGTGTTCGCGCTGTCCGACGCCGAGAAGGCCAAGGGCCGCCCGATGAAGCCCGACGTCGAGCGTTCGCGCTCGGGTCGCGTGTTCCAGACGGCCTATCGTGCCGACGCCGTGCGTCGCGAGTTCCGCGGCAAGGATGGCGAAATCGTGACGCGCGAAGTGCCGGGGTCGTTCTACGAATTCATCACACGGCATCGCGAGTACGACACCGCGAAGCGTTGCTGGAAGATCGATCTGCGCTTCGACGCGGGCAATGCGCAAGGTATTTTCAAGATGACGGCCAACGCCAAGTAATCGAGGACGCGTGGCGTCCGGCGCACAATATGTCCGTGCGTCGGTGCTGCACCTCACTCTGCCGACACCGGTGAACACCACCGGCGGCCAACACTGAATTCCATAGGGGTATCCACGTGAACGCGACTTCCATCCTCAACGAACTGGGCATTGCCAAACTGGCCGAAGCGGGCGACATCGCCGTGCATTCACCCATCGACGGCGCATTGATCGGCCGCGTGGCCAGCGCCTCGGTCGCCGACGCCCAAGCCACCCTCGCCCGCGCGCAGACCGCGTTCACCGCATGGCGCAACGTGCCCGCACCGCGTCGCGGCGAACTGGTGCGTCTGCTCGGCGAAAAGCTGCGCGAGCGCAAGCAGGCGCTGGGCGCGCTCGTCACGCTCGAAGCCGGCAAGATCCTGCAAGAGGGCTTGGGCGAAGTGCAGGAAATGATCGACATCTGCGACTTCGCCGTCGGCCTGTCGCGTCAGTTGTATGGCCTGACCATCGCGTCGGAGCGCCCGGGCCACCGCATGGCCGAGACGTGGCACCCGATGGGCGTGTGCACCGTCATCTCCGCCTTCAACTTCCCGGTGGCCGTGTGGGCCTGGAACGCTGCGCTCGCGCTCGTGTGCGGTAACGCCGTGGTGTGGAAGCCCTCGGAGAAGACACCGCTGACCGCGCTGGCCGTGAATCGTTTGATGGAAGAGGTCATCGCCGAATTCGGCGACGCGCCGGAAGGCCTGACCGCGCTGATCGTCGGCGGTCGCGACGTGGGCGAGGCGCTGGTCGCCGATCCGCGCTCGGCCATCGTGAGCGCGACGGGCAGCACCGAAATGGGCCGCAAGGTCGGCGTGGAAGTCGCGCGCCGCTTTGGCCGCTCGATCCTGGAACTGGGCGGCAACAACGCGGGCATCGTGACCGGCAGCGCCGACATGGAACTCGCCCCGCGCGGCATCCTGTTCTCGGCGGTGGGTACGGCCGGTCAGCGTTGCACCACGCTGCGCCGCCTGTTCGTGCACGAGAGCGTGTACGACAAGACCGTCGAGCGTCTGAAGACGCTGTACGGCAAGGTCGCCATCGGCAACCCGCTGGAGCGCGGCACGCTCATGGGCCCGCTGATCGACGAAGGCGCCTTCAAGCGCATGCAAGACGCCCTGGCCAAGGCACGTGCGCAAGGCGGCACGGTCACCGGCGGCGAGCGTTACGCGGTCGCGGGCGCGGAGAACGCGTTCTATGTGAAGCCGGCCATCGTCGAGATGCCGTCGCAGACGGAAATCGTGCTCACCGAAACGTTCGCGCCGATTCTGTACGTGCTCAAGTACAGCGATTTCTCGCAAGCCATCGACGCCAACAATGCCGCCTCGCACGGCCTGTCGTCGTGCGTGTTCACAACCGATCTGCGCGAAGCCGAGCGCTTCACGTCGTCGGCCGGTAGCGACTGCGGCATTGCCAACGTCAACATCGGTCCGAGCGGCGCGGAAATCGGCGGCGCCTTCGGCGGTGAGAAAGAAACGGGCGGCGGACGCGAGTCGGGCTCGGACGCGTGGAAGGGCTATATGCGCCGTGCCACCAACACCGTCAACTACTCGTCCGCCCTGCCGCTCGCGCAAGGCATCGACTTCTCGATCGAGTGAAGTTGCGATAGGCCGCCCCCATGTACGCCTTCACTTCCGTGTTCGCCAACCCGGCCGGTTCGCCGATTCGCGAATTGTTCAAATACTTGTCCGAGCCGGGCATGATTTCGTTCGCGGGCGGCTATCCCGCAAGCGACCTGTTCGACGTCGACGGTCTCGCCGCAGCGCAGGCTCGCGCCTTCGCGCAGCCGACGCGCTGCCTGCAATACGGGCCGACCGACGGCCTGGCCGAACTCAAGACGCAGCTTGTCGCGCTGATGGCCTCGCGCGGCGCGCCCTGCGCGGCCGATGAGCTGCTGGTGACGACCGGCTCGCAACAAGGGCTGGACCTGCTGCTGCGCGTGATGATCGCGCCGGGCGATGTCGTGGTGACCGAACAGCCCGCGTATCCGGCGACGCTGCAAGCGTTGCGACTGCAGCAAGCGACGATCGTGACGGTGCCTGTCGACGCGCACGGTCTGGACGTCGCACACCTGAGCACGCTGCTGCACGAGGGCAAGATCGCCGCGCCGAAGCTGCTGTACACCGTGCCGACGTTCGCCAATCCGACCGGCGCAACGCTCTCGCGCGAGCGTCGTATCGCACTGCTGAAGCTGGCGGTCGAGTACCGGTTCATCATCGTCGAGGACGATCCGTATGGCGACTTGCGATTCGCGGGCGACGCGGTGCCGACGCTACTCGGCCTGACGGCGGAGGTGCCGGGATCGCGCGACTGGGTGGTGCACTTTTCGAGCCTGTCGAAGATCGTCGCCCCGGGGTTGCGCGTGGGCTGGACGGTCGCGCCGCCGGAGATTGCGCGCCGATGCGTCGTCGCGAAACAGACGGTCGATCTATGCAGCGTGCCGTGGACGCAAGCGGTCGCGGCGGAATATCTGGCAGACGGCGCATTGACACGCCATCTGCCGACGATCACGGAAGCCTATCGCCGCAAATGCGACGCGATGTGCGATGCGTTGCGCGCGACGCTGGGCGACGCCATCGCGTTCCACGCGCCGCAGGGCGGCATGTTTGTGTGGGCACGTCTCGCCGCAGTGAAGACGAGCGATCTGCTGCCGCACGCGATTGCCGAGAAGGTGTTGTTCGTGCCGGGAACGGCGTTCTTTGCCGAGCATGCCGACGAGGCATCGCTGCGCTTGTCGTTCGCGGCGCCCGGCGTGTCGGCGATCGAGGAAGGTGTGGCGCGACTGGCGCGTGCGATGCACGCGACCCGTGCCACGCTGTGATCAACGCGGCAGGCTGTCGCGCACGATCTGCGCGAAGTAGCGCGCGCCGAGCGGCAGAATCGCGTCGTTGAAGTCGTAACAAGCGTTGTGCAGCGGGATCGCGCCGGGCGCATCGCCGCTGCCGTTGCCGATGAACGCGAAGTTGCCCGGTACATGTTGCAGGAACACCCCGAAGTCCTCCGAAGCCATCATCGGCGCGACGTCCGCGTCGACGCGCGCTTCGCCCACCACCGCCTGTGCCGCGCGAACGGCGAGCGCCGTGTTGTCCGCCCAGTTCATCGTCGACGCGAACTCGTGCGTGTACTCGAATTCGCCATGCGCGCCATGCATCGCACAAACGCCCAGGCAGATCTCGCGCATGCGTGTCTCGAGCAGTTGCTGCACGTCCGGCGAATAGCTGCGCGTGTCGCCCTTGATGACGACGTTCGTCGGAATGGCGTTGCGAATGCCGTCCGTAACGAACTCCGTGCATGACACCACCGCCGACAGCCCCGGATCGACACTGCGCGACACCACGGTCTGAAGCGCCACGACAATCTGCGCGCCGATCACGAGCGGATCGATGCCCATGTGCGGGCGCGCCGCGTGCGTTCCCTTGCCGCGAATGCGGATGACGAAGTTGTCTTCGCTCGCCATGATGCCGCCGACGCGCGTGGCGAAGTGACCTGCCGCGATGCCCGGCATGTTGTGCACCCCGTAGATCGCATCGATCGGGAAGCGTTCGAGCAATCCATCCGCAATCATCGCCTTCGCGCCGCGGCCATGCTCCTCGGCAGGCTGGAAGATGAAGCGCACCGTGCCGTTGAAATCGCGCGACGCCGCCAGCAGCTTCGCCGCGCCGAGCACCATCGACATATGACCGTCGTGCCCGCAAGCGTGCATCTTGCCCGGCACTTGCGACGCGTAGTCGCGCCCCGGCGCCTGCTCGGCGATCTGTAGCGCGTCCATGTCGGCCCGAATGCCGATCGCGCCGCGCCCGTCGCCCACCCGCAGGTTCGCGACAATCCCCGTGCCGCCGATGCCGCGGTGCACCTCAAGCCCGAGGCTCTCCAGAATGGCCGCGACCGTCTGCGACGTGCCGACTTCCTCGAAACCGGTTTCCGGTTGACGGTGGAACGCGTGTCGCCACCCCGTCAGCGCCTTGGCGAAATAGAGGTCCTGCGTCATGACTGACTCCTATGAAGGCTGTTCATCCGCGATGGCATCCGCGTGCCAGCCACGCGTGCTGGCGCTGCGTCACCGACGCCGCCGGCTCGCCCACGAGGTTCGCATACACGCCCGGCGCTGTCGCCCCTTCCGTGTTGATCAGCAGGACCCGTGAGTCCGTGTTCAAACCGATGGCCGATGCCAGCACAGGCGTTGCGGCCGCCTGCATCAAGCCCGCCAGCCCCGCTACCCCCGACTCTCCCGCGACGAAGGGCACGTCGTTGTCGCTGCCGCGCGCCAGACGCCGCATGGCTTCGACGGCCTCGGCATCGGTGACCGTCATGAACGCGTCGACCGACGGTTGCAGGAATCGCCACGCGAGCGGCGACGTCTCGCCGCAGGCCAGCCCGGCCATCACGGAATCGACCGAGCCCGACGCCGAGGCCGCCTTGCCCGCAATGGCGCTCTGGTAAAGACAATCGGCCTGCACCGGCTCCACGACAATGAACGTCGGTCGCCACACGCCCCAGCGCTCCCAAAGATAGCTCACGATACCCGCCGCCAATCCACCCACACCCCCTTGCAGGAAGACGTGCGTGACCGGACAGGCGGCGTGCGTGCGAGCGTCTGCGTTGCGGAGCGCTTCATCGACTTCGGCGGCCACCGTCCCGTAACCCTGCATGACGTCGCGCGGAATGGCCTCGTAACCCTCGTACGACGTGTCCGAAACCACATGCCAGCCGTGACGCGAGGCAAGCGTCGCCGCCGCGTCCACCGACGCATCGTAATTGCCCTCGACGCGCACGATCTCGGCACCGTACGCGGCAATCGCTTGTTCGCGCTCCTCGCTCACCTGCGCGTGCAGCACGATGACGCAGCGGCAGCCAATGCTCTGCGCCGCGGCGGCGAGCGCGCGACCGTGGTTGCCGTCCGTCGCGCTGATGACCGTGACCGTGGCGAGCGCGTCGCGATGCTCACCTCGCAGAAGTGTCCGCGCAGTGAAGCCGAATGTTTCGAACTCGCGCAACAGAAGGCGGACGAGCGCGATCGGCGCGCCCAGCGCCTTGAAACTGCCCAACGCCGAGCGCAGCGCTTCGTCTTTCACGAGCACGCTGCGAACGCCCAGCGATGCGGCCAGATCGGGCAGCGCGCGCAGCGGTGTGCTCCCTCGCGTCAGCCCTTCCCAATGGGCCAGCCACTCGCGGCTCTCTTGCGCGCGAGCAATGTTCATGATGTCCTTGAGGTCGGCCGGGTACGGCGCGCGGGCGGCGTGGGGATTGACGTACAGCATTGGGGGGCTCCAGTATTGCGGTATTGCGGTATTGCGGTATTTCGGGATGTCGGGATGTCGGGATGTCCGAACGGTTCTATCGACGTACGCCGAGGCGCCTTGCAACCACATCGAGCAACACTTTCGCGCCGTTCACCAGCTGCTCGTCGTCGGTGTGCTCGCGCGGGTTGTGGCTGATGCCGCCCCGGCTCGGCACGAAGATCATCGCCGCCGGGGCGATGCGCGCGATCATCTGTGCGTCGTGGCCCGCGCCCGACGTCATGCGCTTGGACGACAGCCCCAGCCCGCTGGCGCTCGCCTCAATGACGTCGGCCAACTCGGCATCGAAGACGACCGGCGAGAAGCGCGCCAGGCGCTCGGCCGAAATGCGCACGGCTTCGTCTTGTGCGAGCTTCGTCAGGAATGCCGAAAAGTGCGCTTCGCTCGCTGCCAGACGTTGTTCGTCCGGGTCGCGCATATCGACCGTGAATACCGCCTTGCGGGGAATCACGTTGATGACGCCCGGCTCGACCCGCAGCGTACCAACGGTCGCGAGCGTCGTGCCGGCGTCGACGGCGATGCGCCGCAGCTCGGCGACTGCGGCGGCCGCGACATAGCCGGCATCGTGGCGCAGACGCGTCGGCGTGGTGCCCGCGTGATTGGCGTTGCCCTGCACGGTGATCTGCTGCCACGAAATGCCCTGTAGATTCTCGACGACGCCGATCTGCAGCCCTTCCGCTTCGAGAATCGGACCTTGTTCGATGTGCAGTTCGAGATACTCGTGGGGCACGAGGGTGCCCGGCATCATCTCGCCCGCGTATCCGATACGCACGAGTTCATCGCCCAGACGCGCGCCATCGGTACCAACGGCATCGAGCGCCTCGGCCAGCGGCAAACCACCCGCGTGAACCAGCGAGCCCATCATGTCCGGATGAAAACGCGCGCCTTCCTCGTTGGTGAATGCCGCGACCGTGATCGGCCGCGACGGCACCACGCCCGCTTCGCGAAATGCCCTCACGATGGCCAGGCCACCGAGCACGCCATAACATCCGTCGAGCGCGCCTGCGTTGACGACGGTGTCGATGTGCGACCCCATCATGAGCGGGCGTAGCACCTCACCCGCCTCTCCCGCCGCGTCCTTCGTGGCCGACGCCAGCGTGCCGAAGATATTGCCGATGCGATCGATCCGCACGTCGAGATCGAGTTCGCGCATCCACGCGACGACCTGATCTCGCCCGGCTTTCTCGGCGTCGGTGAGCGCGACGCGAGTGCGGCCGCCCGCAACGGGATCGGCACCGATCTCGCCCAGCTCATGCAACTGTTGCAACAGCACGGCGCCGTTCAGGCGAAGGACGGTGGAGACATTCGTTTCGGGCATAGAGGCATCCGGTCGTTTCGGCGGAGATGTCGATGGGACAGCCGCTCGCGCAAGCGCTTTCAGCGACGGGTTTTGCGCGTCACCGCTGGCGGAGTATCATCGATCTGCCTGAATAATATTCCGGGGCGCGTGTACGATTAACCCGTTTTTAGCCGACAAATCGAATTTTTATTGCGCCACATGACCCTGGACAGTTACGACGTCGCCCTGCTCGCCGCGATCCAGCAAGACGCGACGACGCCTCAGCATGCGCTTGGCGCGCAAATCAATCTGTCATCGGCCGCGGTGAATCGGCGGCTCAGAAAGCTGGCCGACGAGGGCGTGACACGCAAGACCGTCTCGCTGGTGGATCCGGCCAGCGTGGGCTACGCGCTGACGATCATTACCGAGGTCGAAGTCGAGAACGAGCGGCTCGACCTGCTCGATGCGATGAGGCGCAGCTTTCTCGCCTGCCCGCAAGTGCAGCAATGCTATTACGTGGCGGGCGAATGCGACTTCGTGGTGATCATGGTCGTGCAGAACATGGCGCAGTACACCGAACTCACCCGCGCCCTGTTCTTCGAGAGCAACAATGTCAAACGCTTCAAAACGCTCGTGTCGATGAGCAACGTCAAGGTCGGGTTGGAAGTGCCGCTGGACGCGCTCGGCAGTTGAACGCAACGACACCCGGTCATTCTCCCGGGCACCACGCCCTGACGAACGACCGGGGAAACATCACAGGGCATCAGGACATCAGGGCATCAGCACTTTGTCCACCACGTGAATCACCCCATTCGATTGCATGACGTTGCTGATGGCGATGTTAGCCACGCCGCCCTTGTCATCCGTCACCATCAGGTGTCCGCCCATCTGCGTCACGGTCAGTGAATCGCCTTCGACCGTTTTCAACATCGCCTTGCCGCCGGCGTCTTTGACGGCCTTCATCAGATCCTGCGCGGAGAGTCGGCCCGGCACCACGTGATACGTGAGCACCTTGTCGAGGGTTGCCTTGTTCTCGGGCTTGAGCAGCGTATCGACAGTCCCCGCCGGCAGTGCCGCGAACGCTTCGTTGGTCGGCGCGAAGACCGTGAAGGGCCCGGGGCCGGAGAGTGTGTCGACCAATCCGCCGGCCTTCACCGCGGCGACGAGTGTCGTATGGTCTTTTGAGTTCACCGCGTTTTCGATGATGTTCTTCGAGGGGTACATCGCCGCCCCGCCGACCATGACCGTCTTCTCACCGCTGTCCATCGGCGCAGCGCAAGCGCTGAGCGCCGATCCGAAAACACAGCAGGTTGCCACAAGCACCGGCAGAAATCCGGTCGAGTAACGAGTCTTCATTTTCTCACCCCATTGATGGCGCTTCGCAAATCGGAAGCCCTCTTACTTACGAACAAGCCGGGTGAGCGGATGCACGCTCTGGAAATGAATTCACGAAGGTGGCAATGTCGTCCAGCACCGGCGCATATCCTCGCAGCGGTGCGCTAAGCGTTCCCAGAAGCATCGCGTGACCTAGGTCGTAGTGCCGCACTTGCACCGCATCGTTCATCCCGTGCAAGCGCTGGGCAAACCGCGTCGTATTGCCCGGATCGACGACCGTGTCCGCGTCGCCCACGGCCAACCACATGGGCGGTTCCCTGCCCGTCACGAAATGAATCGGCTGGCTGGCGAGTCGCACCGGCTCGGGAAATATCCGGCGAAGCACATCGCTCTTGAGCGGCAGGAAATCGTAGGGGCCGGCCAGACCGATGACGCCCGCGATATCGCACTCGCGCATGCCATTGGCGTGCAGGTAGCGGGCATCGGTCGCGAGTAGCGCCACCATTTGCGCGCCCGCCGAATGGCCCATGAGAAACAGGCGTTCGGGGTCGCCGCCAAACGCTCGCGCACGCTCGCTCGCCCAGCGCACCGCGATGGCGGCGTCGTCCACGAATGCCGGGAATGTCACCTCGGGATAGGTTCGATAGTCGGGTACGACCACCAGGAAGCCGCGGGAGGCGAGCGCCTCGCCCACAAAGCGGTAATCTTCACGTTGGCCGTTCTGCCAACTCCCGCCGTAGAAGAACACGACCACCGGCATGCCGTTCGCGCCCGCGTCGGGGTGTGTTGGCACATAGACATCGAGTCGCTGTCGCTCCGACGTGCCATAAGCGACGTTCGTGACGTCACGATACGTGGTCCGCGGCGTGAGCGCGTTCACTAGCGTGACGGGACTGCACGCACACAGTGCGACGCTGGTGAGCACCACGGCCAGCAGGCCGCCGAGCGAGACATTCGTCATGTTCCCTTCCTGTCGAATAGAGGCCGGGGAAGGCCAATGCCCCCCGGGCTTGCCTTCGTCAGTACGGGAATGGCGATCGCCCGGATGCACGTCCGAGCGGAAATCGGCGGATTTTTTTGTTTCCGCTGCATCCGAGGGATCGCGGCGTCCGTATACCCGTGACACGCGTCTTGAACCCGCTACGGAGCTTGCATCATGCCTGCCGCCGCCATTGCATTCGTCGGACTGAATCTCGCGCTGTATGCCGCGTGGCTTTCTCGATGGCACAGCCAAGAAGGCGTCAAACGAACGCGCCACGTTGCGCTTGGCGTGTTCGCCGGTGCGAGCGTGCTGCTGGCGGGTTGTACGGGCGCGCCGCCCAACCCCAACCCTCGCGCGGACGCCCCACTTCACACGGTGCCGGTCGACCTGCCGCGATACATGGGCAAGTGGTATGTGATCGCCAACATCCCCTATTTCGCCGAACGCGACTTCGTGGGCAGCCGCGCCGAGTGGAAGTTGCGCGACGACGGTAAGATCGACGATCACTTCTATGGCCGCAAGGATGGGTTCGACCAACCCGAGCGTCATTACCAGTTCCTCGATAGTGTGGTCCCGGGCAGCGGCGGCGGGGAGTGGCGTGTTCGCCTGTTCTGGCCCATCTATGTCTCGCAGCTCACCGTGTACGTCGATCCGGCGTATCGGGTCACATTGCTCGCTTATCCCGACAAGTCATTAGGCTGGATCTTTTCCCGCGAGCCGACGATGGACGACGCGACCTACCGTGCACTGCTGTCGCGCTTCGACGCCATGGGCTATGACACCACGCGCTTCCGGCGCGTCCCCCAGGTGCCCGAGCAACTCGGTCAGCCGGGCTTCGCCACCCCGGGGACAAGCGAATGAAAGCGAGTCGTCTGGCGAGCGTGATCGTGTGTCTGGCCGGCGCGCTGACACCAGCGGCGGCGTGGTCAGGATGCCGCGATGCATTGACAACGGCCCATCGCATTGGCGCGGGCGAATTCTGCGTGTTGGGCTTCTGTCTCTATAAGGCTGAGCTTTGGTCGCCGCACACGCCCGTCTCGGCCGACACGCCATTCGCGCTTGTCCTCAAGTACGAACGAAGCGTCAGCGGGGAGCGCATGGTCTCGACCGGCATCGCCGAGATGCAGCGACTGGCCCCGCGTCCGATCGCGAACGACACGCTCAATGCGTGGCGCGAGGACATGCAGCGGGCATTCGGCGACGTGTCACGCGGCGACGAGCTCTGTGGCGTCTATCTGCCTGGGCGCGGCGCACGGTTCTATACGAACGGGGCATTGACGGCCGACGTTCCCGACATGGCGTTCGCGCGGGCATTCTTCGGCATCTGGCTCGACCCGAACACGCGGGCGCCTTCGCTTCGCCGACATCTGTTGGGCGAAAGCCCATGACCGGCCGTGGTGTCGCTACGGAGTAACCCACCGCGCTCGGGACGTTGCCTGGGCCTGGTCTACGTTGTACTCGGCCAGGTGGGGTGGTTCACGTGCGTGCTCAGCGCCGCCAAGGGAGACGGATGGATAGGCGTCGCGCTCGTGGCCGCCATGGCAGTGGGTCATCTGTGCCTGGACCGGCGACCGCTGCGCGAAGCGGCATTCCTCATCGTCGTCACGGTGCTGGGCTTCGGATGGGAGTCCTGCGTTTATCGCACCGGCTGGATCGCCTACCCGAATGGCGTGCTTGTCCCCGGATTCGCGCCGTATTGGATGGCCGGGCTATGGGCCCTCTTCGCGTTGCAGATCAATCCCGTCTTCGCGTCGCTTCGCCGTCGCCGGCTTCTGTGCGCCATGCTGGGCGCGGTGGGCGGTCCACTGTCGTTTCGCGCGGGCGCGGCTTTGGGGGCCGTCCAGTTCATCGATATCTGGCGGGCGCTCGCCCTGATTGGCGCGGGATGGGCGGTCATGCTGCCCGGACTGATCGCGCTGGGGGTGGCGATCGGTTCGGGGCCGATCGCCTCCGGTAAGGCTACCGACGCCATGCAACATGGCGATCGGTAGTCATCCGGTAGTCATACTCCTCAACGTTGCCCGGCCGGCACGCTGGCCGCGCCATTGACTCCATTGCTGTGCGCTTCCGGTGCCGGCACCAGCCCGACCGATGCGATCTCCTGGCGTCCCAGCGAGATGATCGCGGCGGCGAGCGCCAGTGCCACGGCGAAGATACCGAACGTGTAGCTCGGCGACGGGTTGACCGTTGCGACGATGCCAATGATCATCGGCCCCATGATGCCGCCCACGCGGTTCAGCCCCACGGCCACGCCCATCCCCGTGCCACGCACTTCCGTGCGATAGCACATCACCTGATAGTTGTTGAGCACGGCCTGCGCACCGAAGATGAAGAAGCCCAGCGCCGCGACGAACGGCGGTGCCCACAGATTGCCCAGCGCAATGCCGACCGAGATCATCGAGATCGACGCCAACGTGTAGCCAATGATCATCGCCTTGATGCGGCTGCGCAGCCTGTCCGCCAGCCAACCCATGCCGATTCCGCCAAACACCGACGCCAGCATCACCAGCGTGCCGTAGGCGAACGCCGATGACACACCGCCGCCGCTCGCGACGACCAGCGTCGGCAGCCAGCCCGTCAGACCGTGGATGCAGAACAGACTGAGGAAGCCAACGATCCAGTGAACAATCGTGTTGCGGCGATACATCGGCGAGAGCAGCGCCGCGATCGAGCCGATCGTCTCGGGCTTGTGCATCGGCGCAAACGTCGCCGTGCGATACACCGCCTCGCGCTCCGGACGCAGCTTGGCGAGCAGTACGCGCACTTCCGACTCCCGTCCGCACAGCATCAGGTATTGAATCGATTCAGGCAACCACAGTGTCGCGGCAATCACCACCAACAGCGATGCGGCACCGATGTAGTACAGCGACTCCCAACCGAAGTGCGCCGTCATCGAGAGCCCCGCGATGCCCGCGAAGATCCCGCCTGCGGAGAAGCCCAGCTGGAACACCCACGTCGCGAACGTGTTCGCGTTCTTCGCGGGTGCCCACTCGTTGATGCAGGTCAGCGCCAGCGGCGTCACCATGCCCAGCGCCGTGCCCATGATGAGGCGGAAGATCGCAAACCCCAGCGGCCCGTGCACGACGGTGGCGAGAAGGCCGCTCGAGATGGTCAGCATCCACAGTGCCAGCAGCATGACGCGGCGGCGTCCGAATCGGTCTGACAGCAGGCCTTGCAGCACCGAGCCGATCGACAGGCCGATGATGCCGCTCGAGAGCATGAAGCCGATCATGCCGGGCGACGGGTGCCACGTCTTGCGCACCAGTGGAATGACGTAAGCGGCATTGAATAGGTCGTAGCCATCGAAGAACATGATGGCGGTGAGCAGCACGGCGAACTTGAAATGAAACCCGCCGAATTTCGCCTGCGCGATTTCTTCGCGCGCGGTAATGGTTGTCGTCACGATTGTCTCCAGACCGTGTCAGTCGCGGCCGCGCCGGTCTGGTGCCGGCGTGTTCCGCATATTTAAATGGCGGCTTGCCACACCCGCGCCAGCGGGCATGGCGCCGACCGTCAACTCAGCGCGCCGATCAGAGCGTCGAGTTGCGTTGCAAGCGCACTCGCGTGTCCCGCGACACCCCAAACGTAGTGGTCCGGTCGCACGATTGCCGCGTGGCAATCGTGCTTCTCGAACCATCTCGCGAGGACACCTTCCTTCTCCTGCACTGCCACACTGCCGGCCGGCAACGATGCTGCCGAGCCAAGCACCACCACCCTTGCGCCGATATCGCGTGCGGCGGCGACCCAACCGCTTTCCAGCAACGCAACGTCGTCGATCACCACGCGCCAGCCGCCACCGACCACGTCGTCGAGCAACGCGCAGGCGTTCGCGTCCGTCGCAACGAGCGGTTGCGGGAACAGCGTGCCGTTCACGGCATTGCCGTCAGCGGCGAGCAATCGCGTCTGCAACGGCGGCACGATTTCCTGGCGCGTGACGGTCTTCACCACACCACCACACTCGGCCAGCAGTCGTGCGTCGCGCGCAGCGGCGGCAACCTCGTCACGCTCGCAGATCACGCGACCGATCTCCTTGATGCGCGTGGTCAGCGTCGTCACGTGCTGCTTGCGTTCCACCTGATACGTGTCGAGCAGCGCGTCCGATGCCTTGCCGCGCAACACCCACTCGAGCTTCCAGACCAGATTGACGATGTCGCGCACGCCCTGACACATTCCCTGACCGATGAACGGCGGTTGCTGATGCGCGGCATCACCCGCGATGAACACGCGGCCACGGCGCCATTCGCTCGCCACCAGCGCGTGGAAGCGATAGCTCGCCGCGCGCCACAAGGTGCCGTCTTCCGGCGTGAGCCAGCGCGAGAGCAGTTGCCACACGCTGTCGTCCTCGCGCATTTGCGCGGGATCTTCGCCGGGCGAGAGCATGATTTCCCAGCGACGATGCCGTCCGGGACCCACGATGTACGTGCACGGGCGCTTCGGCTCGCAATATTGGATCGCCACCTTCGGCAGCTTGGCCAGACCGCTGTCGTTGACCATCACATCGACCACGACCCATGGTTCGTCGAACACAAGGTCTTCGAGCGCGATACCCAGCGTGGTGCGCACGAAGCTCGAGGCCCCGTCGGCGGCAATCAGATACTTGGCCGTGACGGTGCGCGTCTGGCCGGCGTCGTCGCGCAGGCGTGCGGTGACCGCCTCGCCCGTGTCTTCGAAGCCGATCAGCTCGGTGCCCAACGCGAGGCTCACGCAGTCGTAGCTCGCGGCCTGATCGCGCAGCGCTTGCTCGACCGGCGGCTGCGTGAAGGTCATCGTCGGCGTATAGCCCATCGGATAGGGCTTCTCGACCGTGGCGATGCGCTTGATCAACTGCCCTTGCGTGCCGTAGTACTCCGACGGCGGAAACACATCGACGAACGGGGCGATGCGCTCGGCTAGCCCGAGATCCTGGAAGATGCGCATGATCTCGTGATCGAGCGCGATCGCACGCGGCTTGTCGTAGACCTCGCGCGCCTTGTCGACGCACAGTGTGCGCACCCCGAGCTTGCCGAGCAGGTTGGCGGCGACGGCCCCCGATGGGCCGAAGCCGGAGATGAGAACGTCGTAGGACTCGTTCATGACACTCATTTCGCCTCGACTTCGTCCTGCACGAGGTTGGACAGCACGCCCACGCGCTCGATGTCCACTTCGACGCGATCGCCGGCCTTCATCCACACGGGCGGCGTGCGGGCGAAGCCGACACCGGCCGGCGTGCCCATGGCGATCACGTCGCCCGGTTCCAGCGTCATGCATTCAGACAGCAGTTCGATGGTTTCGGCTACGCCCCAGATCATGTCGGAGGTGTTGGTCTTCTGCATCACCTGGCCATTCAGGCGCAGTTCCATCTTCAGCTCGGTGGCGCCGACCGGCAGGTCTTCCGGCGTGACGATCCACGGGCCGAACGCGCCGGTGCCGTCGAAGTTCTTGCCGATGGTCCATTGCGACGTGCGCTTCTGAAAGTCGCGCACCGAGGCGTCGTTGAAGCAGGCGTAGCCGAAGACGTGCGCGAGCGCGTCGCCGCGCTTGATATGTCGACCGCCTTTGCCGATCACCACCGCCAGTTCGGCTTCATAGTCGAACTTCTCCGACACGTACGGACGAATCACGGGATCGTCGTGGGCGATCAGCGAGGTCGCGCCGCGGAAGAAGATCAGCGGGTACACCGGCTTCAGGTTGCCGCCTTCCTTGGCATGGTCGTAAAAGTTGTGTCCGAGGCAGACGATCTTGCCCGGACGCGGCAACGCCGGGGCGAGCTTGACGTCCGACAGGCGCACGCGCTGCGCGGCGCGATTGGCGACCGCGCGCCTGGCGGCGCCGAGCACGTCGATATCCTGTTCGAGCGCGACGCGCAGATCGGACGGCACGCCGGGTTCGGCCGCTGCCAGGTCGATGACGTCATCGCCGTCGACCACCCCCAGGCGCGTGCCTGCTTTATGCTTGTATGTGACGAATTTCACCGAAAGACTCCGTGGACTTGATTGAAGATTGACGCGACGGCTTCAGCCGTGGCGAAAGCGAATGGTTTTCTGAGCTTCCTTGAGGCGCGGCGATGGCGACTTGCCGACACCCCACTGATCGATGCGTCCGGGCGGCCACTTCCAGTCGTCCGGCCCGCCGGTGCGATAGGTGTCGTCGACCTGTTGCACTTCTGCGGTGTATTCGATGACGAAGTCGAACGGACCCAGGAAATACGCGAACACGTTGTTGCCCGGCCCATGACGGCCCACGCCCCACTCGATCGGATAACCGGCATCGTTCATGCGGCCGCCGCCGCGCATCACCGAATCGAGGTCCGGCATCACGAACGCGATATGGTTCAGGCTGGTCTCGGTGGCATCGGCCAGCGCGATGCTGTGGTGATCGCTGCCACACCGCAGAAAGGCCATGATGCGGGTGCGATCCGAGAGCTTGAAGCCGAGCGCGTTTTCGAAGAAGGTCTGCGCGACGGCCACGTTCTCGCTGTTCATCACGACATGCGTAATCTTGATCGGCGCGTCGGCGCGCTCTGCCGTGTCGGTCCAGCGCATGTCACCGAAAATGAACCGCAGCACGCGTCCTTGCGGATCCTGTGTGATCAACTGTGTTCCGCCACCGGGTTCGGTCACCGGCGCCGGGCCGTCGATCACGGTGCCGCCGTTCGCTGGAATCGTCTTCGCCAGCATCGACAGCGCGTCGAGCGAAGGCACGTTGAAATCGACGCTGCGCACGTCGGCGCGGTCGCTGCGATGCAGCGCGAGAATGTGATGCGCCGAGCCCGTGCCGCGCAGATAGACCACGTCATCGGTGCGTGCCACCACACTCAGATGCCAGGTGTCGGTATAGAAGGTTTCCGCGAGCGCGAGATCCGGCACGCCGATGGCAATGCCGCGCAGTGCGCTGACGAGGGACGACGTCATGAGTGACTCCTTGCAAACATGCCGAGAAAGCGTTCGGCATTAAGATGAATCAGGGATTCGCGCAGCGTCGCATCGGCGAACGCGCGCTCGATGCTGGCGACCGGCGTAGTCTCGCGAAACGCGAACGGATAGTCGGTGCCGAGCATCAGTTGTGTGTGGCCGAAGGTCCTGACCAGGTGCGCGAGTGTGTCGTCGTCGAACACCAGAGCGTCGTAGTACAGGCGTCGCGCTTGTGCGCTCGGCGATTCGAGCAGCGTGTCGTCGAGCGGCTTGAACACCTTGTGCGCACGTTCGAGACGCGGCAACAGCGACGTGAGCGTGCCGCCGCCGTGACTGAACGCGATGCGCAGCTTCGGGCGGCGCACGATCAAATTTGTCGTGAGTACCGACGCGGCGGCCAAGCCGACGTCGGTGGGGTAACCGAGGGCCTGTAACAGTGGCTTCGGCCCGACCAGTCGCGCCTCGCCAGCGGGACGCAGCGCATGCACGAAGATCGCCGCGCCGAGCGCTTCGGCCGCTTCGAAAAAGGGATCGAAGCATGCTGCGCCGATCGGCACACCGTTGATATTGCTGCCGAGTTCCACGCCCACGAAGGCGCCCGAGGCCATCATTCGGGTCAGTTCGGCAATGGCGAGATCCGTGTCCTGCAACGGCACCGCCCCGAGACCGACGAAGCGCGTCGGCGCGTACGCGACCATCTTCGCGATCTCATCGTTGACGTAGCGATTCAGATGCGCGGCCTCCTGCGCCGGCAGCCAGTAGCCGAGCAACTCTGGCATGGGCGAGAGCGCTTGCACGCCGACCCGCTGCTCGGCCATGTCGTCGAGCCGCTTGCCGGCATCCCAGCAACGGTCCGAGACCGTGCGGTAGAGCCCGCCGTCGATCATCACATGGCGATGACAGTCATGCGCCGGCGCCATCGACGGCCAGCCGGCCGGCGTGATGCCCAGCGACTTCGGAAACTCGGCGGGAATCACATGGCAGTGCACGTCGATACCGGGCAGCGCAGCACAGCCGCAGCCGTGGCCGTGTACGACAGGCTCACTCATGACGCAGCCCCGCGGCCATCACGCCGGCGATGCAGATCGCTTCGTCCTCGTCGCCTGTGCCGCCCGATGCACCCACGGCGCCGATGACGCGGCCGTCGGCATCGCGAATCGGAACGGCGCCGGTCTGGGGAATGAACTTGCCGCCGTGCGTAACCGCGAGTGCATTGAAGAAGGCGGGATTGTCCTTGGCACGGGCGAGCAGCGCGCGGCTGCTGGCGCCCATGCTCACACAGGCCCACGCCTTGCCGGTTGCGATGTCCACTCGCGACATCGACGCGCCGTCTTCGCGCTGCACGGCCTTGATGTGGCCAGCATCGTCGAGCACGACGACCGCCATCGCCTTGTACTGATGTTGGTGGCTCGCAGCGAGTGCCGCCGCGATGATTTCGTTGGCCTGCGCCAACGTCAGGGGGGATGCCATACGACTGATCTCCGAACGCGTCCAGGCGTTGCGATCTCGATCAAGCGATCGCACCGGACCTTTGTTGCGAGCAATTATATATACAAAAACACTTATTTATTATTTTTGTACACAAATTATCGTAAACACCTAGGTTTCCGACGTTGGCATTGGGCTGACCCGTTTCAGATATACTTATATGTAACTTCCCGCCCCCATCTGATCGAGGTAACGTTTTGTCCCGCATATCCGCGCTGTCCTCTGCCAGCCAGACCGCTAGCCAGGCCGGGTCGAACGTCACGCTGGCGACCAATCTGTACGACCGGATGCGGGCCGATCTTCTGGCCGGCAAGCTCGAGCCAGGTCGCAAATTGCAGATCGAATTCCTCTGCGATCAATACCAGGCGGGCCAGACGCCGGTGCGCGAAGCGCTCAACCGGTTGACCTCCGATGGCCTGGTGGAGCGGCGGGATCAGCGGGGATTTGCCGTCACCGGCATCAGCGCCGCCGACCTTCGCGAGATCACCAAGACGCGCGTCTGGCTCGAAGAAGTCGCCCTGCGCGAGGCGTTTGCGGCCGACCAGCCGGAGTGGGAAGAGGCGCTGGTGCTGGCCTATCACCGCCTCTCCAAGGTGCCGCGTTCGCTCAGCGAAAACGAATACCTCGAAAATCCCGAGTGGGAGCGGCTGCATCGGGCGTTCCATCGCACGCTCATCAGCGGCTGCCAGTCACGCTGGCTGCTCAACTTCTGCGAGCAGCTCTCGGATCAGTTGTACCGCTATCGCCAGTTGTCGGTGAAGCGTATCTACCCGAACCGCCACGAGCGCGAAGAGCACAAAGCGATGCTCGACGCCGTCATCGAACGCGATGCGCCGCGTGCGATCCAGCTCATGCGCAAGCACTACGAGACCACGGCCGACATCATCCTCGCCGACGCCAATCTCTTCCCGGCGGAATAAGCCGTCTCGCTCGGCCGGCCCGATCGCTCGGGCTGGCAACACTGCCCCCTCCCTCTCCCCTTCACGTTCCTCCGCGCTGATGCCTGCCGGGCCTGCGCGGGCATGGTCGTGGGCGTCGAGAGATTGCGCTCCACAGCCCCCTCGCCTCGACCTGTCGTCGTGCCACATGTTGCAGACACACATCACGAATGCTCCCGGTTTACCCGAATTTCGACATTAAAATTTGATTTGCCAAAAAATATATACAAAAATTGCCATCAGCCATTTTTGTGCAAATGAATGGTCTATGACGACAAAGGAATGGAGACATGGCAATGATTCGACGTTTTGGCGCCGCCGCGGCGCTTTCGCTGTGCGCGAGCGTGGGCGCGCATGCGCAATCCGTGACGCTGTACGGCATCATCGACACGGGCGTGCAATATGCGCACACGGGGGGCACCAGCGTGTCGCGGGTGGAATCGAGTTCGGTGGCGCCGTCGCGATGGGGGATGATTGGCACCGAAGACCTGGGGGGCGGCCTGGCTGCCGTGTTCAAGCTTGAAGACGGTTTCAACGTGAACAACGGCACGATTGCCGGCAATGGCGCGCTGTTCAATCGCGAGGCGTGGGTCGGATTGCGCAGTAATCAGTGGGGGCAGGTGCAGGTCGGCAACAACTACACGCCGCTGTTCACGACCTACGTGACGTACTCGCAGGGCGACCTCAACACACTCGGCTGGGGCAATGCGACGAACAACTTCGTCTTCGTGCCGGTGGCCCGCACCGCCAATTCGATTCGCTACGTGTCACCGGCGTTCGCGGGCCTGACCGTGCGGGCGTTGTATGCGCGCGGCGCCAATGGCGCGACGGGACAGCCGCGAACGCTGGGCGATACGGCGTCGGTGGGATTCAACTTCAAGGCGGGGCAATTCTCGGCCGATGCGGATTACCTGCAACAGCGCTTCGCCACGACGTCGGCCGTCACGACGGCGTCGCCGACGGGTACCGGCCGCTACTACCTGTTTGGCGCGTCGTACGACTTCGGCTTCGTCAAGCCGGCGTTCCTGTATCAGATGCACCGCAATTCCGATAGCGTGACGACTGCGAGCAACGCGACTTACGCGAATCCGGAAAACGACTTCTATGAAGTGAACGCGCTGGTGCCGAACCTGGCGCGAGGCACGCTGTTGCTGAGCTTCGGTCAATACCGCCTGCGCGGCAATTCGTCGGGCAATGCGCTGTCGTATGGCGTGCGCTACGACTACTTCCTGTCGAAGCGCACCGGGTTGTATGCGGGTGCCAGCTATGTCAAGAACAACGCCAACGCGGCCTTCACGATCAGCAATGCGGGCGGCGCAGGCATCCCTGTGACCGCCGGCAACAATATCGTGAGCTTCATCGCCGGTATCGTGCATCGCTTCTGATGCCCGCAACCACGTGATTCGCGAGCTGACGTGGTACCGGAAGATGATCGGTACCGCGTCAGATCTGCTCGAGACTGCGCAGATGACGATGCGAAGCTTGCGCGGGGCGGGGGGTGCCGACGTGTAAATTGCGCTGGCACCGGCCGATGACGCTGCGGCGCGTAGGGCACGGACCTAGTACGGCAACCCCTCGTCAATGGGTAGCGAAGGATCCCTTGACCATTCATTCCACGAGCCGAGGTAAAGGCGCACGTCCCTGATGCCGGCCTCCTCCAGTGCTACAAATGTGTTGGAGGCGCGCGCCCCTTTGAAGCAAAACACAACAACAGGCGTATCGCGACGAATCCCCACGGTCGCGCACTCGGCAAGAATCTCTGCGGGCGATTTGAACATCTGCCCTGCGGGGGTCGGTTTCATCATTCGATACCACTCTAGCCACACCGAGCCGGGAATCTTGGGGAAACGCGACGGGCGTCGGCGAAGGGACTTCCGTTGTGCTTGGCAGCCCGGCGGCACGCCATGCGCTGTAGCCGCCGTGAAGTACCTTGATTTTGTCGCGGGGATAGCCAAGATAAATGTTTCGCGCAAGACGGCAAGACCTTCTGGCGTTGAGGTGGCCAGATAGGTAAATATCTCATGGATATTCACCGCGCCTGGCAGATGTGCCTCGGCAAAACTTGCCGCTTCCCGTGTGTCGATGAGGACTACTGGTCCGGACTGAATCAACTGTGTCAATTCATCTGGTGAAATAAGGACTCTCGCGTGCATGGCAATCCCCTATCGTGCTTCGCCTGAGCGCAGCCCGGAAAAAGACCACGTCCCGATGCGGTGCAAAGTGGCAAGCTCGGCGCCCACTTGTTGAAATAGATCTAGGCGAAGACGGACGAACCACTTTGATGCTCATCAAAGGAAAACCCGAGAGGGAATCCCATACGGGGCGGTCGTACCATCAGCCCCGGCACTGAAGATGAAAACCACGCCTGTGGCACTTGCTTTGGCTATCCGATTTAGCCGATTCCGCAGAGTCATTACTGCGGCGCGAAAGTGCGCACCACACACAAAAACAAATGGCCCGCACCGAGGGAGGTTGCGGGCCAGCGACTTACACTTTCCAGACGTGCTCAGGTGCGGGGATTAGAACGGAATATCGTCATCCATGTCGTCAAAACCACCACCCGACGGCTTGGCCGGTGCTTGCTGACGGGCACCGCCGCCACCACCACCGCCGCCGCCGCCGCCGCCGCGCGAATAGCCGCCACCGCCGCCTTCGTCGCCACCACCACCGCGCGAGTAGCCGCCACCACCACCGCCGCCACCACCACCTTCACCACCGCTGCGGCCGCCCAGCATCTGCATCTGGTCCGCCACGATTTCCGTGCTGTAACGCTCGGTGCCGTCCTGCGCCTGGTACTTGCGCGTGCGGATACGACCTTCGATATACACCGCCGAGCCCTTCTTCAGGTACTCGTTGACGATCTCGGCGAGACGGCCGAAGAACGACACCCGATGCCATTCCGTCAGCTCCTTGAACTCGCCAGACTGCTTGTCCTTGTAACGGTCGGTCGTCGCCAGACGAATGTTCGCGACCGCATCGCCGCTCGGCATGTAGCGGACTTCGGGGTCGGCGCCAAGGTTGCCGACCAGGATCACTTTGTTGACTGATGCCATAAATCTTTCTCCGGTATTGCTGATATCCGATCAGGATTGACGAGGCGCTGGCGTCCTCATCGGTGCGGCGATTATAAGCCACACGACAGCCCCGACTGAGCAAGTGATGAAGATTGCGTTCTGACCGTAGTGGGTCATCAGAAAACCCCCTATTGCCCCGCCGCAGAACAACCCCAGCGCCTGCGTCGTGTTGTATACGCCCACCGCCGCACCCTTGCGCTGCCCCGGCGCCAGCTTCGACACCAGCGACGGCTGCGACGCCTCCAGCACGTTGAAGCCCAGGAAGTACACGAACAGCACGCACGCAATCACGCCCACCGTCGGCGGCAATCCGCCCAGCGCCGCCTGTGCCACCGCCACCAGCGCAATCGCCGAGAGCAGCACTACCTTCATCTTGCCGCGCTTCTCGGCCGCAATGATCGCCGGCACCATGGCCACGAACGACAACCCCATCACCGGCAGGTACACCTCCCAGTGCTGCGCCACCGGCAACCCCGCCGCCACCAACATGCGCGGCATTGCGACGAACAGCGCCGTCTGCGTCGCATGCAGCACGAATACGCCGAAATTCAGACGCAACAACTCCGGGTTGTGCAGCACCTCCGAGAACGGCGCCGGGCCCACCTTGGGATGCGCGGGCGGTGTCGGCACAACCCACACCACCACGAAGATCGCCAGTACCGCCAGAATGCCGATGGCCGAGAACAGGCCACTCATGCCCAGCCAGTGATACAGGAATGGCGCACACACGATGGCCACCGCGAACGACAGGCCAATGCTGCCGCCGATCATCGCCATCGCCTTCGTGCGGTTGGCTTCGCTCGTCAGATCGGCCACGCAAGCCATGACCGCCGAGGAGATCGCCCCCGCGCCCTGGATCGCCCGGCCGACGATGATCCACGCCAGATCATGCGCCATCGCCGCCACGAGCGAGCCGATCGCGAACACGATCAGGCCAAACACGATGACCGGCTTGCGCCCCAGCCGGTCGGAAGCCCAGCCGTACGGGATATAGAGCAGGGACTGCGTCAGACCGTAGATGCCGATGGCCAGTCCGACGAGAAAAGTATTGTTGCCGCCCGGAATCGTCTGCGCGAACACCGAGAACACCGGCATGATCAGAAACAGACCGAGCATGCGCAGTGCAAAAATCCCCGCGAGCGAAGCACTCGCGCGCACTTCCAGCGGGGTCATGCGGCCCCCTCGGCCGCGCGTTGTGGCAGGGGAAGCGGAAGTCACGGAATCGGTAGACATTACGTCCTGAGAGATGGAAATAGCGCGCGCAACATCGTGCAGCCTCGGAATCGTCTGATGATCGCTACCCGGGCGCGCGGCGCGCCAACCGCCCGGAGGTGCGTTGATGGCCGCCTGGACGATAGTCCGGCCCAGCCCCTGGAAAGCGGGCGATTCGCCCCCACCTATGGCCCATGCCGGTGTATCGCCCGAGACTGCCCGTCAGCCGGTTCAGCCCTAGCAATCAAACTTAGGTATATTAGCAGGTTTAGCCGCCCTGATTTTCCCCCAGCGGCCCGCCCGACCGCTCCCGCCGCCTGCTGCGTCGACGCCCGGCCAATGCCGCGCCGATATCGCGCGACGTCCCGGGAAACTCGGACTTCTTGGGGGCCGGAAACCGCCCCGCGACAATTCGCCGCGCGGATTCCTCGGCGACGACCCGGAACCGTGAATGGAAACCATCCGTATTCGTGGGGCTCGTACCCACAACCTCAAGAACGTCAATCTCGACTTGCCGCGTCACCAGCTCGTGGTGATCACCGGCCTGTCAGGCTCCGGTAAATCGTCGCTCGCCTTCGACACGCTCTACGCGGAAGGCCAGCGGCGCTATGTCGAGAGCCTGTCGGCCTACGCCCGCCAGTTCCTGCAACTGATGGAAAAGCCCGACGTCGACCTGATCGAAGGCCTCTCGCCCGCGATCTCCATCGAACAGAAGGCCACGTCGCATAACCCGCGCTCGACGGTGGGCACGGTCACGGAAATCCACGACTATCTGCGTCTGCTCTACGCGCGCGTGGGAACGCCCTATTGCCCCGACCACGGCCTGCCGCTCCAATCGCAAAGCGTCTCGCAAATGGTCGATGCCGTGCTCGCGCTGCCGGAAGATACCAAGCTCATGATCCTCGCGCCGATCGTGGTCGACCGCAAGGGCGAGCACGTCGACCTGTTCGAGACGATGCAGGCCCAGGGCTTCGTGCGCTTTCGCATCCGCTCCGGGGGCGGCGCGGCCAACGAAGGCACGGCGCGCGTCTACGACATCGAATCCCTGCCCAAGCTCAAAAAGACGGAAAAGCACTCCATCGACGTGGTCATCGACCGCGTGAAGGTACGCGCCGATCTGAAGCAACGACTGGCGGAATCGTTCGAGACGGCACTGCGGCTGGCCGACGGCCGGGCCGTGGCGCTGGAAATCGAGACCGACAAGGAACACGTCTTCAGCTCGAAGTTCGCATGCCCGGTGTGCTCGTATTCGCTTCAGGAACTCGAGCCACGGCTGTTCTCCTTCAACAATCCGATGGGGGCATGCCCGAGCTGCGACGGCCTCGGCCACATGACGTTCTTCGATCCGAAGCGCGTCGTCGGCTTCCCGGCGCTCTCGCTCGCTTCGGGTGCGATCAAGGGCTGGGATCGCCGCAACCAGTTCTATTTCCAGATGCTGCAGAGCCTCGCAGCCTTCTACGACTTCGATGTCGACACGCCCTTCGAGGAACTGCCGGAAGACACCCAGAAGATCGTGCTCTTCGGCTCCGGCGAGCAGACCATTCCCTTCACCTATGTGAACGAGAAGGGCCGCACTTCGGTGCGTGAGCACGCCTTCGAAGGCATCATCCCGAATCTGGAACGACGCTATCGCGAAACCGATTCCGTCGCCGTGCGCGAAGAGCTGGCCAAGTACCAGAACAACCAGGCCTGCCCCGATTGCGAAGGCAGCCGCCTGCGTCGCGAAGCCCGTTTCGTCAAGGTCGGCGAAGGCCAGCAGGCGCGCGCGATTTACGAGATCGGTAACCTGCCGCTGCGCGAAACGCTGGGCCACTTCCACGAACTGGTCCTGCACGGTGCGAAGCGCGAGATCGCCGACAAGATCGTCAAGGAAATCGTGGCCCGCCTCACGTTCCTGAACAACGTGGGCCTCGATTATCTTTCGCTCGAACGCAGCGCCGATACGCTCTCGGGCGGCGAAGCGCAGCGCATCCGCCTGGCGTCGCAAATCGGCTCGGGCCTCACCGGCGTGATGTACGTGCTCGACGAGCCGTCCATCGGCTTGCATCAGCGCGATAACGACCGCCTGATCGGCACGCTCAAGCATCTGCGCGATCTCGGCAACTCGGTCATCGTGGTCGAACACGACGAGGACATGATTCTCGCGAGCGATTACGTCGTCGACATGGGGCTGGGCGCCGGGATCCACGGCGGCAGGGTGATCGCACAAGGCCGCCCCGAGCAGATCGAGAACGCGCCGGAGTCGCTCACGGGGCAGTACCTGTCTGGCGCGCGCCGTATCGAAGTGCCTGCACAGCGCCGCGCGCCGAGCGACGATCGACTGCGAATTCTGGACGCATCGGGCAACAACCTCAAAAACGTCTCGCTGGATCTGCCGGTCGGGTTGCTGACCTGCGTGACCGGCGTGTCCGGTTCGGGCAAGTCGACGCTGATCAACGACACCCTGTATCACGCCGTCGCGCGGCATCTCTACGGGTCGTCGGCCGAGCCGGCGCCGTATGACCAGATCGAAGGGCTGGAGCACTTCGACAAGGTCATCAACGTCGACCAATCGCCGATCGGACGCACGCCGCGCTCGAACCCGGCCACCTACACGGGGCTGTTCACGCCGATCCGCGAACTCTTCGCGGGCGTGCCCGCGGCCAAGGAGCGTGGCTACGACCCGGGCCGTTTCTCGTTCAACGTCAAGGGCGGACGCTGCGAAGCCTGTCAGGGCGATGGCGTCATCAAGGTCGAGATGCACTTCCTGCCCGATGTGTATGTGCCTTGCGATGTCTGCCACGGCAAACGCTACAACCGCGAAACGCTCGAAATGCAGTACAAGGGCCGCAATATCTCGGAGGTGCTCGACATGACGGTCGAGCAGGCGCACGAGTTCTTCAAGCCGGTGCCGGTGGTCGCGCGCAAGCTCAGGACGTTGCTGGACGTGGGCCTGGGCTACATTCGCCTTGGCCAGTCGGCCACCACGCTCTCGGGCGGTGAGGCGCAGCGCGTGAAGCTCTCGCTCGAACTCTCGAAGCGAGACACGGGCCGAACGCTTTATATCCTTGACGAACCGACGACCGGGCTGCACTTTCACGATATCGAGCTGCTGCTCACGGTGATCCACCGGCTGCGCGATCAAGGCAATACCGTGGTCATCATCGAGCACAATCTCGACGTGATCAAAACGGCGGATTGGGTGATCGATCTCGGGCCGGAAGGCGGCGCGGGCGGTGGGCAGATCATTGCGCAAGGCACGCCCGAGCAAGTGGCGGAGAACAAGGCCAGCTTCACCGGCAAGTACCTCGCCCCATTGCTCACACGCGCAAAGTAAGCGCATCGCCCGTTCGGGCTGTCTTACGTCACGGCACGGGCGAGCGACTTGCGAGGGTCGCCCGTGCCGTCGCGGCAGAGTCTAATTACAAGGACGTCATTGCATGGAACCGCGCTCTGGCTGGCATCCGGATCGGGATGCCTGGATCGAACTGGCGAGCTATGCGGCCGCCGCCCTCGCGCTTTGGCTGATTCTCAGCATCCACCTGCTCTCGGTGGTGCTCGCAGGGACGATCGTCTATCAGCTCGTGCATGTGCTCGGGCCACGCCTGCAACTGCGCATCTCCAGCGAGCGCGCCCGGCTGGTCGCCGTCGCCCTCCTGTCGGCGGTGATCGTCGCGCTGATGACCGCGTTCATCTTCGGCATCATCACGTTCTTCCGCAGCGACGCCGGACATCTGGCGCACCTCAACGGCCGGATGATGGAAGTGGTCGAGCAGGCGCGTGCGCAGTTGCCCGCCTGGATCACGGCACGCCTGCCGGCCGACAGCGACGACATTCACCAGTCGATCACCGGCTATCTGAAGGACCACACGCAGGAGATGTCGCTCGTCGGCAAGGAAGCGCTCAACGCGATGGTGCACATCATCGTGGGGCTCGTGCTCGGCGCACTCGTGGCCCTCTCGTCGATCCGGCCCGTGCACAGCATGCGCCCGCTCTCGGCCGCGCTCTCACGGCGCGTCACGCTGTTTGGCGATGCGTTTCGCCGCATCGTGTTCGCCCAGGTCAAAATCTCGGCGATCAACACGCTCTTCACCGCGATCTTCCTGATCGGTGTGCTGCCACTGTTCGACGTTCACTTGCCACTGCGCAAGACGATGATCGTGGTGACGTTCGCCGTCGGCCTGCTGCCGGTCGTCGGCAATCTGATCTCGAACACGTTCATCGTGGTGCTGGGCCTGTCGATCTCGTTGTACGTGGCCATCGCCGCCCTGACCTTCCTGATCGTGATTCACAAACTCGAGTACTTCCTGAACGCCCGCATCGTCGGCACGCAAATCCAGTCGCGCTCCTGGGAGCTTCTGCTCGCCATGCTCGTCATGGAAGCCGCGTTCGGGCTGCCCGGACTGGTCGCCGCGCCGATCTATTACGGCTATCTCAAGAGCGAACTGGCGGAAAAGCAACTCGTCTGAATTCGCCCGGCGCCCTGGCGCCCGTTGCCGCCGTTGGATAATCGACGGGCACCGGGCGTTTTTTCGGATGCCGTTTGACATTTCGTCATTGAGTGACATAATGTCAAACCATGAAATCCGCCAAGTCGTCCGCGCCCCGCAAGCTCGACGAGAACGCGTTGCTGCTCCGTGAAGGCCGCAAGATAGTCGAGGCACTCGGTCAGACCTTCGCGCCGCTCGTCGAAGTGGTCTTGCACGACCTGACCGATCCGGACCACGCCATCGTGGCGATCGCCAACAATTTGTCCGGCCGCGACCCCGGCGATGCCGTCACGGAGATGGGCCTCGCGCGCATTGCCGACCCGGCATTTCCCGAGGTCATCGCGAACTACGCGAATCGGTTTCCCGATGGGCGTCCGGCCAAGAGCACGTCCATCGGGCTGAAGAATGGTCGCGGCGAGTATGTCGCCGCCATCTGCCTGAACATGGACATCTCGATGCTCGCGGCGGCGGCGGCCAGCGTGCAGCAACTGGTGAGCGTGCCCAATCATGCACCGACGCCCATGCGCGAAACGCTCGCGACGCGCCGTCTCGACGACATCGTTTCACTGATCACCGACTTCGCAGCGCAGCGTAACACCACGCCGCAAGGCCTGACGCTCGCGCAGCGCCGCGAAGCCATCCGCCTCGTCGAGGCTCGCGGTCTGCTCGACCTGCGTCACGCGCACGCCGAAGTAGCGCGCGTGCTGGGCGTCGCCCGCTCGACCGTCTACACCTATCTCTGCGACACGAAAGGCTCATCATGACAACTTCTTCGCTGGCGATTACCTATGGCGACATCGTTGCCGCTCACGACCGAATTCGCGAGGCCGCGCATCGTACGCCCGTGCTGACGTCGCGTACCGCCGACGCCATGACCGGCGCCCGCTTGTTCTTCAAGGCGGAGAATTTCCAGCGTATGGGCGCGTTCAAGTTCCGCGGGGCCTACAACGCGATCTCGCAGTTCACGGCCGAGCAGAAGCGCGGCGGCGTGCTGGCCTTCTCGTCGGGCAATCACGCGCAGGCGATTGCGCTCTCCGCGCGCGAGCTTGGCGTGCCGGCCGTCATCCTGATGCCCCAGGACGCCCCGCAGATGAAGATCGACGCAACGCGCGGCTACGGGGCGGAAGTGATGCTGTTCGACCGTTACCAGGAGGATCGCGAAGCGCTTGCCAAGCGTCTCGCGCAGGAGCGCGGCATGACGCTGATCCCGCCGTACGATCATCCGCACGTGATGGCCGGCCAGGGCACGGCGACCAAGGAATTGATCGAGGACGCAGGCGAGCTGGACACCCTCGTCGTGTGCCTCGGCGGTGGCGGGTTGCTCTCGGGCAGCGCCGTTGCGGCGCGCGCATTGAACCCGGACATCGAGATCTACGGGGTGGAACCGGCGGCCGGCAACGACGGCCAGCAAAGTTTTCGCAAGGGCAAGATCGTGCACATCGAAACGCCGCGCACGATTGCCGACGGCGCGCAAACCCAGCATCTCGGCGAATACACGTTTCCGGTGATTCGCTCGCTCGTCGACGACATCGTGACCGTGACCGACGAGGAACTCGTACAAACGATGCAGTTCTTCGCAAGCCGCATGAAGATCGTGGTCGAGCCGACCGGTTGCCTCGCCGCGGCGGCGGTGCTGCAAGGCAAGCTGGATATCCGCGGCAAGCGCGTAGGCGTCATCCTGTCGGGCGGTAACGTCGATATGGCGCGCTTCGCCAAACTCACGTTGGGGGAAACGGTATGAGCACCCAGGCCGAGGGCATCGACGCCGTGAACGTGGCAGCGTTGCAGCCGCCGCGCGGTCACTATTCGCATGGTGTCTGCGCGGGCGGGTTCGTTTTCGTGTCGGGGCAGTTGCCGATCACGCCGGAAGGCGAGCGCCTCGCCGGCGCGCCGTTCGCCGTACAGGCGAAGCAGGCGTTGGATAACGTCGCGACGATTCTTGCCGCGTGCGGCACGCGCATCGACCGCTTGGTGCAGGTGCGCGTGTACATCACGAACGTCGACGACTGGGGGCCTTTCAATGAGGTCTACGCCGCCTGGGCAGGCGAGGCGAAGCCCGCCCGCGCGGTCGTGCCGGTGCCCGCACTCAGTCATGGCGTGGCGGTGGAGATCGAGGCGACGGCGTTGGCCGGCTGATTCGGCGGCATCCGCGCGGTGACGACATCGAGGTGGACGCGCGGCGGCGCCGCTGCCGAATGGCAGGAACGCGCGTCGTCGGGCTCGGCATTGCGCCCCTTGCGCACCTTGCCCACCGGAGGTGGCGCGTCCGTTTTCCAAAGCTTCGCATCAGTTTGCGAAATATCCCAGGATTTTTGCGCGTACAGATTCGTCCGACGGATACACTTTGGGCCACGAACGCCGACGACCACCACGCCATGACAACTCCCGATTTTTCGCCTCCGCCGCAGGCTGCCACCCCCGACGCAACGCCCCTCCAACCACAGCAACGCATCGACGACGAGCCGATGCGGCTCATTACCAGCTTCAACGACGTTTTCGTCGTCGTCGCGTCTGGGCTGCTCATGTTCGGCACGGCGTGGCTGACACACACGCTTCCGCCGTGGCTCACGGCGCTGGTCTGCGCGGCGCTCTATTGGGGACTGTCGGAAGTCTTCGTTCGGCGCCGTCGCATGGCACTTCCCGCGCTCTTCTATTGCTTCGGATTTATCGCCGCGTTCGCCAGCGTGGGCCTCATCGGCATACAAGCCGCCGCGCCTGGATTTGGCTCGGGCGAACCCATCCCGCCCGAGGCGGAAGGACTCGCGCTGGGCGCCCATGTCCTGTTATCGCTGTTCGCAAGCTATGCGGGCATCGGCATCGGCACGGCGTTGTACTGGCGACGCTTTCGGGTGCCGGTCACCCTCGCCATGGGCATCGGCGGGGTGGTTTGCCTGACCTGGCTCTTCGTCGTGATTCTCGGCGAGAACCTCATCGACGCCATGCGCGCCGTGACCATCGTCGGCGGTCTCGCGATCTTCGTCTGGGCATTGCGATGGGACGCCCGCGACCCCGCGCGCACGACCTTCCGCTCGGACGTCGCGTTCTGGCTGCATTTGCTCGCGGCCTGCATGGTCACGCATCCAATCTTCTGGGCGCTCATGCCGGATCACGCCGTCGGCGCTATCGCATTCTTCGTCCTGCTCACGGGGATTTCGCTCGCGATCGATCGTCGCGCCCTGATGATGTCGTCGCTGTTGTATGTGATTACGGCAATGCTCAACCTTCTCGTGACCTCGGAGAACACGCATGCGTTGGCAGTTGTCGCCGTCGTGGTCGGCGGCGCCCTGTTGCTCCTGTCCGCCTTCTGGCACCCGTCACGCGCTGCCGTCCTGAAGCTGCTGCCCGCAGACTGGCGGGCACGCCTGCCTCACTGAAGCGTTACCCGCGCCAGCAATTTCATATAGTGATCGAGCGATGGCGTCGGCATGCCGGCGACCTTCGCGCGGTCGTCCCAGCGACGTAGCCGCAGCGCCGCCTCGGCATGCTCGCGGGCCAGGAACGTCTTCGCCTCGTCTTCGCTGAACACCCCGCCCTGCAACGCCAGACTGCGCACCGAATCGACCGAGAGTTTGCTGAAGTAATCGGGATCGATCGCGCACAGGCAGCGCTTGGCATCCACGTGCAGACGAATGGGATCGAGCACCGCGTTGCTGAACAGCGGGCGCAGGAAAGGCAGGGCGAAGTACTGATGCAGATCGTCGATGCCGCGCTCGGAGGGCGTTTCGCCCTGAAGGTTGAGCAGATGACCGAGATCGTGCAGGAAGCTGGCGGCGACAAGCGCCTCGTCGGCGCCTTCGCTCTCGGCCAATGCGGCGCTTTGCAGCGCATGCTCCAATTGCGTGACCGGCTCGCCGCTGTAGGCAAGCGAACCGAAGTTATCGAACAGGGTGCGGATGTCCGGCAGGCTCAGGGCCATCGTTTGAACTCTCTTTGTCGTCGCGAACACTGGTGGCGGCAGTCGTCGCGACATCGACCAGTACCGCCAGCGTCGACGCCTTCGATTCCTTGGGCGTCTTCAAATCCCTTGTATCCTTCGCGTCCTTGCCGTCCTTCGGCTTGTCCCGCATGCGGCTCTTGCGCAGCGCACCGGCATCGTCGAGCACCGGATACGCCGTCGAGCAGAACAGCGAGTTCAAACGCTTCATGTCGCTGATGATGTCCAGGTGCAGCGAACTCGTCTCGATGCTCTGCACCGACTGGCCCGCCAGACGGTTCAAGTGCGTGTACGAATAGGCGCGCTCCAGATCGCGGAAGCTCTCCTTCTCGGCCATGAGCCGCTGCGCACTCCGAAGATCCGTGTTCAGGAACACCGAGAGTCCCAGTTGCAGGTTCGTCACCAGCCGCGCGTGCATGTCGCAGATTTCCTGCAACCCCGCTTCCGAGAACGACAGCTTGTGCGAGATCTTCTTCTCCTCGACCTCCGTCACCATGCGCTCGATGATGTCGCCCGCGTGCTCCAGATTGATCGTCAGTGAAATGATGTCCGTCCAGCGGCGACTGTCCTGCTCGCTCAGGTTCTCGCGCGACACGCGCGTCAGGTACATCTTCACCGCGGTATAGAGATGGTCGACGTCGTCGTCGAGACGGCGCGTTTCGCGCGCTCGCGCCACATCGTTGCTGCGAATGACTTCGAGCAACCCATTGAGCATCTGCTCGACGATGTCGCCCATGCGCAGCGTCTCGCGCGTCGCGTTGGACAGCGCCACCGACGGCATCTCCAGCGCGCTCTCATCCAGGTGACGGGCCCGCATCACGCCGTCCGCCTCCGGCCTTTCCGAGAGCAGTCGCACGCACAGACGCGCCATCGGCTCGGTGAAGGCGAGAAACACCACGCATCGCACCAGGTTGTAAAGCACATGGAAATTGACGACGGCTTGCGCGGGCGCATCCGAGAGCCAGCTCACCAGCGCCGGCGCATAGTCGACGAACGGCAGCACGATCAGGCAGCCGATCAGCTTGAACACAAGGCTGCCGAAGACCACGCGACGGCCCGCCGCGTTCTGCCCGGCCGACGTGAGCATCGCGAGCATGCCACTGCCCAGATTCGCGCCAATCACGAGGCACAAGGCCACCTTGAGCGAGATCACGCCCGACGACGCCAGCGTCGCCGTCAACAACACCGCCGCCAGACTCGAATACGACACCATCGCGAAGAGCGCACCGATCAGCGTGTCGAGCATCACGTCGCCGGTCAGCGACCCGAACAGCACCTTGACGCCCGCCGCTTCGGTCATCGGCGTGGTCGCGTTCACGATCAATTGCAACGCCAGCACGATCAATCCGAGCCCGATGGCCACACGGCCGATCTGGCCGGCGCGCGTCTGCTTGCGCGACAAAAAGAAGACCACGCCGAAGAAGATCAGCAACGGCGAAAGCCAATGCAGATCGAACGTCAGGATTCGCGCCATCAGCGCCGTACCGACATCCGCCCCCAACATGATTGACAGCGCGGGCGCGAGCGCGATCAGGCCCTGTGCACCGAACGACGAGACGATCAGCGCCGTCGCGTTGCTGCTCTGCACGAGCCCCGTGACTAGCAAGCCTGCCGCAAACGCGAGGAATCGATTTGAAATGCTGTGCGACAGAATGCGCCGCAGATCGGCGCCGTAGACGCGCAAGACCCCGGTACGCACGATGTGCGTACCCCAGATCAGCATCGCAACGCCGGAGAGAAGGTTGAGCAGTGTCAGCATGCCAGTGTTCCGTGATCATTGTGTCGACGGGACCGGCAGCGCCCTGCGCCGCCAACATGACGCGCACACTGGTTTGCCAAACCGGCATCCCGCGTCAGTCCAACACTGGCGTCGGGATGCGTATGAAGTTCACGCGTCATGCGTATCCCCAATCGAAACACCGTACACCAAAATGACCAGCGCAACAATCGTGTCATCAATTTGTCACAATTTTTACCCTGATTCCGCCAAGCCTTGTTGCGCAAGGGGAACAGCCTGAGCCGAAGCGCCGCGAAACGCGGCTTTTCGCCCCATTTGACCGTGCCGGCGGGCGCCTCTTGCGCGGTCGATCACCTGCCTCAGACACCCCACGGCAACGTGAACGTTTTGGTGTTGGTGAAGCTCTTCATCGCCTCCTGCACGCCTTCCTTGTAGCCGAGCCCGGAATCCTTGATGCCGCCAAACGGCGTCAACTCGATGCGATAGCCCGGCACTTCCCAGATATTGACCGTCCCCACCTGCAGTTCGTTGGTGAAGCGCGTCACATAATCGAGGCGGTTCGTGCACACGCCGGACGACAGACCGAATGCCGTGCCGTTGGAGATGGCGATGGCTTCGTCGATGCTGCCGAACGTCAGGATCGGCGACACCGGCCCGAAAGTTTCTTCGCGCACGACGGTCATTTTCGGATCGACACGATCGATGACGGTCGGCGAGTACAGTGCACCGTCGCGCCGGTTGCCCACGAGCAAGCGTGCGCCCTGCGACACCGCTTCGTTCACGCGGGTTTCGAACAGGCGGGCGGCCGCTTCGTCGATGACCGTGCCCATGTCGTTGGCGCCGTCGGCCGGGTCGCCGTATTTCCACGCGCGGGTCTTTTCCACCACGAGATCGGTGAACTGCGCCGCGATGTCGCGATGGACGAGCATCCGCTTGACGGCCGTGCAGCGCTGGCCTGAATTCTTGTACGAACCCTGCACCGCCAGATCGGACGCACGATCGAGATCGGCGTCCTCCATCACGATCAACGGATCGTTGCCGCCGAGTTCGAGCACGATGCGACGATAGCCCGCCTTCGACGCGATGTACTTGCCGATCGACACGCCCCCGGTGAACGTGATCATGTCGATGTTCTCGTTCGTGAGCAGCTCGTCGGCAATCTCCATCGGGTCGCCGGTCACGACTTGCAGCATCTCCGGCGGCAGACCCGCTTCATAAAGCGTGTCTGCCAGGTAGTAGGCCGAGAGCGGCACCTTTTCCGATGGCTTGAGCACCATGCGGTTGTTGGTCGCAATCGACGGCGCCACCTTGTGCGCCACCTGGTTCATGGGGTGGTTGAACGGCGTGATGGCCGAGATGGCCCCGAGCAGCGGCTCGCGCTGCGTCACGACACGACGCTTCTTGCCATGCGGCGTGAGATCGCACGAGAACGCCTGTCCGTCGTCCTTGAGCGCTTCGCCGGCGGCGAACCCGAGCACATCGGCCACGCGACCGATTTCATAGATGGCGTCTTTCTTGCACAGCCCCGATTCCATCGTGATGATCGCCGCAGCCTCGGTCGTGCGCTCGCGCAGCAACGCCGCGGCCTTATCGAGAATGTTGGCGCGCTCGAAGCGCGTAAGCGTCGAGCGATACTGCTTCGCAATCGAGAACGCGCGGCGCACGTCGTCGAGCGAGGCTTTCGGCACCGTGCCCACCAGATCGCCCGAGTAGGGATTGAAGATTTCGATGATCCGATCGCGGGTCACTTTCTCGCCACCGATGCGAAGCGCTTCGGCGCGGAACTCGGGATGCAGCTTGTGCGGCGCGTTCATGGGGTTCTCCACAGCGTATCCAACGGGTCGGGGCCCGGCGACGCAACCGTTCTGGGTTGCACGCCGCGGGCTCACAGGGCAAAGGCGTTGCGGTACCGCGTCAGACGTGATTGAGTGCCACGTCGAGAATGTCGAAGTTGCGCAGCCGCGCCTTGCCCGGAATACCGACGGTCTTGCGGTTGAAAAGCAACGGCACCGTCTGCTCCGAGATCCCGCCGTGCGAGCGCAGCGGCACCGTGAGCCCGGTCAGATCGTGACGGCTGACACTCGTGCCCAACACGACCGACTGATCGCTTACAACGACCAGGTCGCCCACGCGGTCGGGCGGCAGTTCGAAGCGAGCGCATGCCTCGGCGTTGCTCAGCACGACCTCGATACCGGGCATCGCGGCGATGCGCCGACGCATGGCGTCGCGATCCACATCCTGCGGCAGATAAATCGTGGCAAACGAGCCGAGCGCGCCGTGATGCACCACGTAGGGATCGGTAATCGGCAGAATCACCCGCGCGCCGCCGGCTTCCACGCCCTTGCCGAGCCAGTCGTCGAGCAGATCCTGCAAATAGATGACATTGGGCCGGCCAGTCGCCGGATCGTGCTTGGCGTTCATGCCGTGGTCGGCCGTCAGTCCGATGACGGCGCCCAGCGCGTCCATGCGACGCAGATAGCTGTCCATCATCGCGTAGAAATCGTTTGCGCCCTGCGTGCCCGGCGCCCATTTGTGCTGAACGTAGTCGGTCGTCGAGAGATACATCAGATCGATGTGACGCGTCTCCAGCAAGCGTACCCCGGCGGCGAACACGAACTCGGAAAGTGCAGCGCTGTAGACGTCCGGTACCGGCATGCCGACGAGTCCAAGCACGTCGTCGATGCCGTTCTCGGCGAGCGTGACGTGGTCCGCCTTTTCCGACGAGAAGCAGATGCCCGTCATGCGATGGCCGAGCAGCTTGCGCAGCTTGTCCTTCGCGGTCACGACCGCCACGCTCGCCCCCGCATCGGCGGCGGCGGCGAGCACCGTGCCCGCGCGCAGGTAGGCAGGGTCGTTCATCATGACTTCCGCGCCGCGACCGCCATCGGCCGACGGGTCGAAGAAGTAATTGCCGCAGATGCCATGCACGGCGGGGGGTACGCCGGTCACAATCGACAGGTTGTTCGGGTTGGTGAACGACGGCACGACGCAATCGCCCTGGAACACCGCGCCGTCGGCCAGCAGATGCTTCAGGTACGGGGCGACGCCGGCAGCCGCGGCGGCTTCGAGATACTCGAACTGGCAGCCATCGACGCAGACGATGACGGTCGGCTGTTGCGGCAACCGGTATTGGCGGCCGTTCACTTCGATTTGTACGGGCGGGTTCACGTCGGGTCTCCTCAAGCGCAATTCGTTAGATGGCCACCGGTGTCGCCCTCGCGGCGGCACGCACCCGGCGGCCGGGTATGCAACAAGACATCGCTCACTGGCCTTCAGCCGGCCTTCGCGTGCACGGCGGCACCGGGCGCCCGCCCAAGGGCCTCGCGGATGCGCGCGCGGCCTCGCGACAAATGCTCGCGCGTGACTTGCGCCGCACGCTCGGGGTCGCGCGAAGCAATCGCGCTCACAATGTCGCGATGCTCGCGCTCCGATTTCGGCGGCGCAGACGTATCGCCCGTCAACGCTTCGTGACGGAACAGGCTCAGCTCTCTGACCAGGCGCCGGTAGGTTTCGATCAACTTGCGATTGCCGACCATCTCGACGAGCGCGTCGTGAAACGCCAGGTTCAGCCGGTAATACGCTTCGCTGTCGCCCGCCTCCACCGCAATGTGCATAGCCTCGACGGACTCGCGCAGATGGGTGAGCTGCGCCGAGGTGATCGCCTCGGCCAGCGTGCGCGCCACGAATTCGTCGAGCACGCCGCGCAGCGTGTAGATCTCTTCGGCCTCCGCCAGCGAGATGACGCGCACAAACACGCCGCGATTCTTCTCGGTGCGAAGCAAGCCCGCTTCTTCCAGCGCACGAAACGCCTCGCGAACCGGACCCCGCGACACGCCCAGACGTCCGGCCACTTCAATCTCGTTGAGCTTGGTGCCGGGCGTGAGGGTGCCCGCCATGATCTGGCGCTCGATTTCGTGCTGAACGAGCGTGGTCAGTGACTGGCTCTGCAACAGCTCGATCGCCGAGGGCGACGTGGGATTTGGGTTCATACCGGTCTTCCTTCTCTCTGAACGCTGGCGTCACCCTGCGACGCGATCCCGCAACGGCACAAATCGCCTCCGCGCCTATCTATGGCAATTTGTGGCATTACGCGACTATTTGTGTTATTTGCTATTCAAGCACAACGATTTGTAGATTGTCAACAAACTGCATCCATTATTTACCGGAAGCCTCACAAAACAGTCGACCAACGTTGCGGATGGCGACGACAAAACCCCATCTTAATCAATGATTTCCATACTATTTGAGGTATTTGACGAACAGATGACAACGCATCGAGGATTTCAAGAAAACGACATAATTTGCCAATAAAATGCAACACATCGCCTCACCTAGGCGTTTCACGCACGCAGTTTGTTTATCCGCTTGATAGGAGGCGGTCATGATTCTCGGTCAGGAACCGATTCTGCTCACCCCCGGCCCGCTCACCACGTCGCCGGCGACGCGACAGGCCATGCTGCGCGACTGGGGCTCGTGGGACGCGCAGTTCAACCACATCACCGCGTCGCTGTGCCACGATCTCGTGGACATCGTGCAGGGCGGCGACACGCATGTCTGCGTGCCGCTCCAAGGCTCGGGCACGTTCTCGGTCGAAGCGGCCATCGGCACGCTCACGCCCCGCAACGCACGCATCCTCGTGCCGGACAACGGCGCGTACTGCCAGCGCCTGCTCAAGATCTGTCGCTATCTCGGGCGCGACGCCGTCGCCCTGCCCATCCCCGACGATCAGGCGGCCAGTGCCACCGCCATCGACGAAGTGCTCACGCGCGATCCGTCGATCACGCATGTTGCACAGGTGCACCTGGAAACTGGCGCGGGGGTCCTCAATCCACTTGCGGATATCGCACGCGTCTGTCAGAAGCACGGGAAAGGGCTGATCGTCGATGCCATGAGTTCTTTCGGCGCGCTGGACATCGACGTGCGATCAATGCCGTTCGACGCGCTGGTCGCCGCGAGCGGCAAATGCCTCGAAGGGGTGCCGGGCATGGGCTTCGTGATCGCGAAGCGGTCAGTGCTCGAAGCGAGCGGCGGCAACAGCCATTCGCTGGCGATGGACCTGCACGACCAGTACGCGTATATGCAAAAGACCACGCAATGGCGCTTTACCCCGCCGACGCATGTGGTCGCTGCCCTGCGCGCGGCCGTCGATCAGTTTCTCGCCGAGGGCGGGCAACCGGTTCGCGGCGAACGCTACCGCAAGAACTGCCGAACACTGGTCGAGGGGATGGCGTCACTGGGCTTCCGGCCGTTCCTCGCGCCGGCGATCCAGGCGCCCGTGATCGTGACGTTCCATGCGCCCGCCGACAGCCAGTACGATTTCAAGACCTTCTATGCGGCGGTGCGCGAGCGCGGCTACATGCTCTATCCCGGCAAGCTCACGCAGATCGACACGTTCCGCGTGGGCTGCATTGGCGCGATCGACGACAACGAAATGCGCAACGTCGTCGCGGCGATCGGGCAGTCGCTGGCGTCGCTCGGTATTCGGCAAGTCGCACCGCTCACGCGCGCAGCGTGATGGCGTAGCCGTGAACGGCTGGCGCCGGTGGCGAGTGGCGTTCTCGACAGCCTTGGCGTTCGGCGGCGCGACGTGGCGTCGCCGAACGCGGACGGGACTCGCCTGCCTCGAACGCCTCGGGTAAGCTTTCGAGTGTCGCGCGTTTGCGCGCCCACGCCCCGAGGTCGTCTCCCATGCCGTCGTCGAAAACGCCTGACGCCGCTCCGCCGGTCAAAACCAGCACCGCTCGCAAGCGCGGCGCGAAACTTCCCGAGCTTCGCTTCAAGCGGGTATACGACGCTCCCGATGCCGCCGACGGCCAACGCGTGCTCGCCGATCGCCTCTGGCCGCGCGGTCTCGCCAAGGCCAAGGCGAAAATCGATTTCTGGGCCAAGGATGCCACCCCGAGCACGTCGCTGCGTCAGTGGTTTCACCAGCATCCCGAGCAGTTCGACGAATTCCGCCAACGCTATCTGGATGAACTCGCCGCGCTCGACGCCGAGCGAAACGCCACGCTCGCGGACCTGCGCACGCGATTGACCGACGGTCCCATCACGTTGCTCACCGCAGCCCATCGACTGGAAGAGGAGGACGCGCGCACGCACCTCGACGTGCTGCGCGACTTCCTGACATCGCGATAGGCTCGAACGCCTGCGAGGGCATCGACGCTGGTGTCGTTGCCGGCATCGTTGCAACCGCCAGCATGCGACGATCGGCCGCGCGTTTCGATGGATGCAACAACGTATCGTGGTACAACACCGCATTCCACCCTCCAAAACGATGTTGCCCGGCGCGGGCTCCGTGAAAACCCGCATGGCGCCTGGCGCTGCACACGACCGGCACGGGCCGCGGAGAAGTTTGCTATAACGCTCACTGCGCCGCCATCGAGCCTGCCATGACCGGCGCACCGCCGTGTTATCGATTGCCCCCGCTGACGCACCGCCGCTCGTGTGTCGAGTCGTTCTTCGTTTGCTTACCCGGTTGCCGCGACGGCAACGTCATGCCTCATGCTTGTTCCACTGATCGTTGCCTGCGCGCTGTTCATGGAGAACATGGATTCGACCGTGTTGTCCACCTCGTTGCCGTTGATTGCGCAAGATCTCGGCGAGAGCCCGATCACGCTCAAGCTCGCGCTCACGACCTACCTCATCAGCCTCGCGGTCTTCATTCCGATCAGCGGATGGATTGCCGATCGTTTCGGTACGCGCAATGTCTTTCGCACGGCCATCGGCGTGTTCGTGCTTGGCTCGATCTGCTGCGGCATCTCGAGCACGCTGCCGGAATTGGTGATCGCGCGTTTCATCCAGGGCATGGGCGGTGCGATGATGGTGCCGGTGGGACGCCTCGCGCTGCTCAAGTCCGTGGAAAAGCGCGACATGGTGCGCGCACTCAATTACCTCACGATCCCCGCGCTGGTCGGCCCGGTGCTAGGCCCGCCGCTTGGCGGCTTCATCACGACGTACTGGCATTGGCGCTGGATTTTCTACATCAACATCCCCATCGGCGTGCTCGGCTTCGTGCTCGCAACGAAGTACATTCCCGATCTGTATGAGGACGACGTGCCGCCGCTCGACATCCGGGGCTTCGTGCTGTCGGGCCTCGGCCTCTCGATCCTGATGCTGGGGTTGTCCACCATCGGCCGCCATCTGATCCCCGTGTCGCTCGCACTGGGACTCGTCGCCATCGGCGCGGCGTTGCTCGTGGCCTACCTGCGTCATGCGAAGGGGCTCGCGCATCCGCTGCTGCGGCTCGACCTCTTTCGCATCCCCACGTTCCGCGCCGGTGTCGCGGGCGGCACGCTGTTTCGCATTGGCGTCGGCGCCACGCCGTTCCTGCTGCCGCTGATGCTGCAACTGGGTTTCGGGATGACGCCGATGGAATCGGGCGCGCTCACGTTCATCTCGGCCGCGGGCGCGATGTTCATGAAGACGCTCTCGCTGCGCATTCTGCAACGCTGGGGTTTTCGCCGCGTGCTGATGACGAACGCGCTGGTCGCGTCGGCGACGATTGGCGGCTACGGGTTGTTCACCGCACAGACGTCGCATCTGGTGATTCTCGGCACGCTGCTGTTTGGCGGATGCTTCCGCTCGTTGCAGTTCACGAGCCTGAACGCCATTTCGTACGCGGACGTGCCCGCGCAGCGCATGAGTCAGGCGACCAGCCTGGCCAGCGTCGCGCAACAGGTGTCGCTCACGCTGGGCATCACCATCGGCGCCGCCGTGTTGCAGACGTCGTCGTGGCTGCACGGGCGCGATCATGTGATCGACGTCGACTTCCCGTGGGCGTTCCTGGTGGTTGGGCTGATTGCCGTGAGTTCGACGATTTCGATTGCGCGGCTTGCGCGCGATGCCGGCAGTGAGCTGGCGCGGCGCACCTAGCGCGGCGCCAGAGCGCGTCGTTTAGCGGAAGATCACCGTCTTGTGACCGTTGAGCAGGATGCGATGCTCGGCGTGATAACGCACGGCGCGCGCCAGCGCCACACACTCCACGTCGCGCCCGATGGCGGTCAGTTGCTCCGGGTCCATCGTGTGATCCACGCGCTCGACTTCCTGCTCGATGATCGGACCTTCGTCGAGATCGGACGTCACGTAGTGCGCCGTCGCCCCGATCAGCTTCACGCCCCGGTCGAACGCCTGATAGTAGGGCTTTGCGCCCTTGAAGCTCGGCAGGAACGAGTGGTGAATGTTGATCGCGCGGCCCGCGAGCTTCTCGCACATATCGCTGGACAGCACCTGCATGTAACGCGCGAGCACCACCAGATCGATGTCGTTGTCCCGCACCAGTTCATACACCTTCGCTTCCTGCGCCGCCTTCGATGCCGGCGTTGCATTCATGAGCGGCAGGTAATGGAACGGAATGTTGTAGCTCGCGGCCAGTTGGTAGAAATCCTTGTGGTTCGAGACGATGGCCGGGATCTCGATGTTGAGCTGGCCCGTCTTGTAGCGGAACAACAGATCGTTCAGGCAGTGACCGATCTTCGAGACCATGAGCATCACGCGCGGCTTGATCGCGGCGTCGACCAACTCCCACTGCATCTCGTACTGCACGGCGAGCGGGGCAAAGTCGCGCTGCAACGCGGCCAGATCGCTCTGGCCCGGCAGTTGCTGGAAATGCACGCGCATGAAGAAGCCGCCGGTGAAGCGATCGTTGAACTGGGCCGAGTCGAGAATGTTGCCGCCGCGCTCGACCAGGAAACCGGCCACCGCGTGGACGATGCCGGGACGGTCCGGGCAGGACAACTTCAGAATGTAGCTATTTTCGATCGGTGCCATGAGTGCTCCTGGGCAAAGGCTTGCAATGTCGTTGCAGTGTTGAAATCGGTGTCGATGGTCTCGATCATTCGTCCGCCGGCTTGAACAACGCCTCGATTCCGGCGCAGTCCTTCGTGCGAATGGCGCCCTCGCGCAGCAGGAAATCGAGACTGGCGAGGCTCGCGTCGACGGTCATCTTGCCGTCTGCGATCACCTCGCGCACGTCGCCGGCCGAGCACAGCCAGTGTGCGCTCGCCTCGCCGTCCTGGTTCTCGGGCACGAAGCCGCGCGGCAGCGCAAGATCGTAGACGAAAATCTGCTCGGACTGCACGCCCTCCGGAATTTCCGCGAGGATATGCAGCGTGCGGCCAGGCCGCGCGTCGTTCGCCAGATGGGCCGGAATGCCGGCCTCTTCCCAGCACTCCTTGACGAGCGTGTCGCCCACGCCGATCCCATTGCCGATGCCCCCGGCGGCCGTATTGTCGAGACAACCGGGATCGGTTGCCTTGAGCACACTGCGCCGCGCAATCCAGAGCTTCGGTGCTTCGCCCACGAACCGGGCCGGCACGTAACCGTTCACATGCACGGCGAACGTGCGCGTGCCGAAAAAGCGCGAGGCCGCGCGCTCGATCCACGCGAGCGGCGCATCGTAGAGCCGTTGCCGGATGGCGTAACGCTCGTTGCGCCAACCCGTGATGAGTCCCTCGGCCGCGAGCGCCTCGATGACCGGCGCCAGCGCCGCCGTGCGCGCTTCGCACGTATCGTGGCGCGGATGAATCCGCACCGCGAGTGAACTGATCTCGAACACGTCGGGCCAACGGCACAGCGACTCGGCGTCGCGACGGCGAATCCACCCATAACGCTGCGAACCGATCACGAGCGGCAGATGCGCCGTGTCGTCGAAGCGGCGCGCCGCCGCAATACAAGCAAAGGACATACGTCAGAGACCGGACGCGCCCCCGTCGGAGACGCGCGAAATCGAGGCAAAAGCGGCATTTTACAGAAGCGGCGGCGAGTCCGCCTGTCTCCGATGCCGCGGCAGCCCATGTCGTTGTCGTGGCCCGTCGCGACAGGCTCGCTCGTTCAAGCTTTCACACGCTCGCCCTTCGGGTCGTACAGCGCGCGCAGTTGCACTCGGGCATCGAACCGCTCGCCCGCCAGATCGATCTGGTAGCGGCCCGTCTCCATGTACTCGGCGGACACCGCCCCATCGGGATTCGTCAGATACGCAAGCCCGACGGGCGCACCAATCGTGTGACCGTACGCGGCCGACGACAGGAATCCGACCGGTTGGCCATTGCGCAGCAGCGCCTCGCCGCCCCAAAGCATCTTGTCGCTCGCCCCGTCGAGCACCACGCTGACAAGCCTGCGGCGTACCCCCGTCGATTTGGCCAGTTCGACCGCCGTACGTCCGACAAACGGGAGTCCGCTGGCCAGCTTGCATGCGAACGTCAGCCCCGCTTGCACCGGGTTCGTGTCCGGGGTCAGTTCTCGCCCCCAGGCACGATAGCCTTTCTCGATGCGCAGCGAGTCGACCGCGTAGTAGCCCGCGTCCCTCAATCCGTAGGCTGCACCCGACGCGTGCAGCGTTTCATAAACGTCCACCGCGAATTCGACGGGCACGTACAGCTCCCAGCCGAGTTCGCCGACGTAGGTCAGGCGCGTGGCGCGCACCGTGGCGTAGCCGAGATCGATTTCCCGGCTCGTGCCGAACGCAAACGCCTCGTTGGAAAAATCGGCTCGCGACACCTGCTGCAAGAGCGCGCGCGAGTTCGGTCCCATGAGCGCCAGTACCGCGTACTGCCCGGTGACGTCGACGACCGTACAGCGCGGATCGTCGGGCCGTTGGGCAATGCGCCGTTCGAGATAGTCCATGTCACGGGTCGTCTGCGCCGAACCGGTGACCATCAGGTATTGATCGGGCGCGAGACGCGTGAGCGTGAAGTCCGACTCGTAGCCACCGCGCTCGTCGAGCATTCCCGTGTAGACGGTGCGCCCAGGCGGCACGGCCACGTCATTGGTACACAACGCCTGCAACACGCGCTCGGCATCGCGGCCCTTGATGAGCAGCTTCGAGAAAGAACTCATGTCAAACAGCGCGACGGCCTCGCGGCACGCGCGATGCTCGGCGGCACTCCACGCGTGCCAGTTCTGCTGACCGAAGCCGTAATCGATCGTCGCCTGCTCGGGCGACGGCGCGAAGAAGTTCGGCCGCTCCCAGCCCATCTTGCTGCCGAAGCAGGCGCCTTTGGCGAGCAGCGTCGCGTACAGTGGCGAGCGACGGAACGGCCGTGCCGTGTCCAGTTCGCGATTCGGCCACGGCATGGCGTAGTGCAGGCCGAGCGTCTCCTTCACGCGATCGTGCAGCCAGGTATCGTTGCCGTTGAATCGTGCAAAGCGGCGGATATCGACGGGCCAGAGGTCCATCGTCGGCTCGCCCGCCACGATCCACTCGGCCAGCGCCATGCCGGCCCCGCCTGCCGACGCAATGCCCATCGAATTGAAGCCCGCGCCAACGTAGAAATTGCGCAGCTCGGGCGCTTCGCCGAGCATGAAGTTGTTGTCCGGCGTGAACGACTCAGGGCCGTTGTAGAACTGCCGGATCTGCGCTGTCTCGAGCGCGGGCACACGCATCAATGCGTTCTCCATGAGGATCTCGAACTGGTCCCAGTCGTCGGGCAGCAGTTGAAATTCGAAATTCTCGGGAATGCCGTTCATGCCCCACGGCTTGGCGTTCGGCTCGAAGCCGCCCATCACCAGACCGCCGACTTCCTCCTTGAAGTAGATGTAGCCGTCCGGGTCGCGCATGACCGGCAGATCGGGATGCACGCCCGCGATCCGTTCCGTCACGATGTAGTAGTGCTCGGCCGAATGCAGCGGCACGCTCACATCGCACAGACGACCCACGGCCTTGGCCCACTGCCCCGCGCAGTTCACGACGATCTCCGCGTCGATGCGCCCGCTTTCGCCGTCTTTATTGCTCCAGGACACCCCGGTCGCCGTGCGAATCCCGCCAGGCGACGCCGTGTGAATCGCCGTGATGCGCGTGTTCTCCACGATGCGCACGCCACGGCTGCGCGCGCCGCGCGCGAGCGCCTGCGTGAGATCGGTCGGGTTGGCCTTGCCGTCGCCCGGCAGCCACACCCCGCCCACGAGATCGTCGGTGCGCATCACCGGCCAGAGTTCGCCGGCCTCGCGCGGCGAGATCACGTCGCACTGCACGCCATAGGCACGCGCCGCCGCCGCCGTGCGCTTGAGTTGCGTCATGCGCGCCTGGGTGCGTGCCACCGACAACGACCCGCATGCCTTCCAGCCCGTGGCGAGCCCCGTCTCCGCTTCCAGTTCGCTGTAGAGCTTCGTCGAATAGCGGATGAGCTTCGTCATGCTCTCCTGCGAGCGCAACTGGCCGACCAGCCCCGCCGCGTGCCACGTCGTGCCGCACGACAACTGTCCCTGCTCCAGCAGGACAACATCCGTCCAACCGAGTTTGGCGAGGTGATAGGCGACCGAACAGCCGACGATGCCGCCACCGACGATGACGACGCGAGCTTGAGTGGGCAAGGCTGAGGGCATGGGGAGGCTCCAGTTTGGCCGCGCGCCGGGACGAGCGTCACGGCCCGGGCGATCGGCATTGGCCGCTGTGCGGGACTCGGCGCCGTCGCGAGGCGGCTGCCGTCGGGAAAAAGCAAAGGGCACCCAAGTGCCCTTTGCGGATTGACGCGATGGACGCGGCGGGACGATCAGATCACGTGCTTGCGCACACGGGCCGAAAACACGTCGATGCACGTGACAACCACAATCATGATGAGCATCACGGCACAGGTCTGCGCGTACTCGAAGCTGCGGATCACTTCGTAGAGCACCACGCCGATGCCACCCGCGCCGACCATGCCGACCACCGACGCCGAACGCACATTCGACTCGAAGCGGTACAGCGTGTACGAGATCCACAGCGGCATGACCTGCGGCAGCACGCCGTACAGGATTTCATCGATCGCGCGCGCCCCGGTGGCCCGCACGCCTTCGACCGGACGCGGATCGATTGCTTCGACCGCTTCGGCGAACAGTTTCGAGAGCGTGCCCGTCGTATGCACCCACAGCGCCAGCACCCCGGCGAACGGGCCAAGCCCTACCGCCACGATGAAGAGCATCGCAAAGACCATCTCATTGATCGCGCGGCAGGCGTCCATCACGCGGCGCACCGGTTGATACACCCACGCCGGCACCATGTTCGACGCCGAAAGCAACCCCATCGGTACGGAGCACACCACGGCGAGCACCGTGCCCCAAACGGCGATGTGGATGGTCACGAGCATCTCGTGGACATACACGCGCCAGTCGTGGAAATCGGGCGGGAAGAAATCGTGCGCGAATTGGCTCATGTTGCCGGAATCGCGAATCAGATCGAGCGGACGCATGTCGGCGCCGCCCCACGACCACACCAGGATCAGGAAGAATGCGCCCCAGCCGATCAACGTCAGCCACGAACGCTTGGGCGGCTCGCCCGGCAGGCGGCCATTTGCGGAGAGAGATACGCTGGTGTTCATGTCGTGTACCACAAGGCAAGCCGGTGCAGCATCGACCGGAAAATCATCGGACCACAGAGGTCATCAGAGGTCACGGCGGGCCAGATGACCTGGCCCGCCGTCACCGATCACAGAACAACGCCCGCGCGCCGCCCTGTGACATTGTGTCGTTCCACGCCCAGGCAATCGGGCGCTTACTTCGTTTTGCTCATTTCCTGATCGAGCGCGGCGAGCTTGCTGTCGATGTCGGTCAATTGCGATTGCTTCTTGGCGGCATCGAGGTTGGCATCCGACTGGATCTGTTGCTTTTGCTTGAACAACTCGAGCTGGCGGATCGGCAGCAGTTGCGCATTGCTCGACGCACGAAAGCCGCCGTAGTTGTAGATGTTCTTCAGCACTTCCTTCTCATGCGCGTCCTTGCCGTACGCCAGGAAGAAGTCGCGAATCTTCTTCTTCGTCGCTTCCGGCAGGTCCTTGCGCCACACCAGCGGATCCGACGGGATCAGCGGCGACTTCCAGATCACCTGCACCTGCTTGGCCTTCTCCGGCTGCGTTGCCTCGAGCTTGTCGATCTCTTCGGTGTTGTTGGTGGCCACGTCGACCTGGTTGTTGAGCACGGCCATCAGGTTGGCGCCGTGATTCGAGCTGCGCGCGGTTTTGAAGTACGTGCGCGGATCGATGTTGTGCTTCGCGAACACGTAGTAGCCCGGCACCAGCGTGCCCGACGTCGAGGTCGGATCGCCCAGGCCGAAGTTGATCTTCTTGCCGTTCTTGATCACGTCGTCGAGCGTCTTGTACGGGCTCGCCTTGTTCGCGATCAGCAGCGAGTAGTAGCCTTCGGTGCCGTCGGCGTACATGATCTTCGCGAAGACTTCGCCTTGCGAGCGGTCCACGGCTTCCATCGCGGCCTTGTTGCCCAGCCAGGCGAGCTGCACCTTGTTGAAGCGCATGCCTTCGATCACGCCGGCGTAGTCGGTGGCGAAGAACGGCGTCACCTTGATGCCGGTTTGCTTCTCCATGTCGTCGATCAGCGGCTGCCAACGCTGGCGCAGTGCCGCGCTCGAGTCGGTCGAGATGATGCCGAAATTGATTTCCTGCGCGTGCACTGCCGCCACCGAGGCGAGCATGGCCGCGCCGGCCAACAGGGTTTTCCAAAGTTTCATGAGAGCAAGCTCCTGGTCAGGTCAGACTGAGGGACATCGAGGTGAGGAATGGGGCTTGCGCATTGGCCGGCGCGGGGCCGGTTGCGCGCGGAGAAGCGTCGGCAGCGTCGCTGTCGTCGGCGTGGTCAGCGTGGTCGTTAAGCAGTTCGCTTGCCTGCACGCCATACAGGCGGCGCAGCAGGTCGGGCGTGAGCGCCGCGGACGGGCCGTCGTACACCACGCGCCCCTGATGCAGGGCGACGGTTCGCACGCAGTAGCGCATGGCGACATCCACCTGATGCAGCGAGACGACGACCGTCAGTTTGTGATCGCGGTTCATGCGGGCCAGCATGTCCATCACCTTGCGGGCCGACTCCGGATCGAGCGACGCAATCGGTTCGTCCGCAAGAATGATCTTCGCGCCCTGCACCAGCGTGCGCGCCAGCGCCGCGCGCTGTTGCTGACCGCCCGAGAGCGTGCTGGCGCGCTGGAACGCCAGATCGGCGATGCCGACCTCGGCGAGCGCCGCCATCGCCGCCTGACGCTCTGCCGGCGTGAAGCGGAACAGCAGGCTGCGCCACAGGGGCACGCGCGCGAGCAGGCCCGTCAGCACGTTGGTGATCACCGGCATGCGACCCACCAGGTTGAACTGCTGGAAGACGAACCCGATGTCACGACGAATCTGGCGCACTTCGCGCACGATGCGGCCGTCGCGCTGAATCGGACGACCGAGTATGTCGATACCGCCCGGTTGCAGATCGGCCGCCACGAAACCCGCCATGTGACGCATCAGCGTCGACTTGCCCGAGCCCGATGCCCCGATCAGGGCGACCATTTCGCCCGGCATCACGGTAAGCGCCACCTCGTCGAGCGCACGGCGGCCGCCCCCGAAAGTCTTGGTCAGTCGCTCGATTCGAATTGCTTCGTCCACGGGTCACCTGTCAATCGACTCGCCGGTCCGATCCGATGCTTTCCCGCTAACCGCGCCCCAGGGTGGGAGCACGTCGCCCGCATCGCTCGACTAGCTGTTTTGTGGCAATTTGTGCCAAAAGTGACAGCAGTCTAAGAAGTGCCGATGACAAGACAGTGACAATCGATGAGCTTTTCGATGGGCGTTGAAAATCCTTATTGGGTCAAGGAGTTAACAACGTTTTCGGCGCGACAGCGCGCACGGATGTGCGGGTGCCGAAGTCGCGCCGAGCGGGGCGCGACGTCATCGGCCTCGGGGTCGAGCGCCGATGTTGTCTACACATTTACGCGATGAGGAGTTCCGGGCCGCGAGCGCGCAGTTGGGCCAGCATGCTCTTGTGCGGCGCGGCGTCGCTGATGAGGTAGCGGGCCGCCTCGAAATGGCGGATACGCACGGGCGTCACGCGCCCGAACTTGGTGTGGTCCGCCACCACGGCCGAGATGTTCGCACACAGCAGCATGCGCGCGCGAAGCTCGGCGGCCGCGCGGTTGAAGTCGGTAATGCCACCGTCCTCGGTCACGCCGCCTACGCCGATGAATGCGAAGTCGGCATGGTATTGCGATATCTGGTTGATGGCATCCCAGCCCTGCACGGCATCTTCGTTGTCCTGCAGTTCGCCGCCGAGCAGCGTCACCTGATTGTCGTGATGACGGCCCAGCAATCGCGCGATCTGCCAGTCGTTCGTGTAGATGCGCAACCGATGCTTGGCAAGCAGCGCCTGCGCCACCGCCCGCGTGGTCGTGCCGTAGTCGATGATCACCGACGCCCCGTCGGGCACGAGTTCCGCCGCGCGCATGCCGATGGCCCGCTTGCCCACGGCGTTGACGTTCTCGCGCAGTGTCCAGTCGGGTTCGCTGCGATCGGCGGCCAGCGCGCCGCCGTGCGTCATGAGCAGCAGCCCGCGCGCGGCGAGCGTGTTGAGGTCGCGGCGCACCGTCTCGCGCGACACCCCCAGCTCACGCACGAGATCGCTGATCGCGAGGGCCCCGGTCTTGGCAAGTTGTTCAAGCACGTACTGTTGGCGTTGTTCGGCAAGCATGATGTGGCAATGTCGGTGGGACTACGAATTCTGGGAGGGCATCGGCGCGGGCGCCGCCGCTCATGCGTGGGTGCGCGGGCGTCCTATGCCTGTAGCGCGACGCGCAAGCCCAGGCCGATGAAAATGGCGCCGGCGGCACGGTCGAGCCAGCGCCCTGCCCCGGGGCGTCGCTTGAGCCACGTGCCCAGCACGCCGGCGAACCATCCGTAAGCGCTGAACACGACAATGGTCTGCGCCATGAACACCAGGCCGAGCAACAGCATCTGCGCGCCCGGATGGGCCGTGTCGGCACTCACGAACTGGGGCAGGAACACCAGGAAAAACAACGTGACCTTGGGGTTGAGCATATTCGCCAGCACGCTTTGACGAAAGACGGCCCCGAGCGGTTGCGGCGCGGCCTCGTTGGCCAACGCCAGAGCGCCGCGCGCGCGCAACGCCTTGATGCCGATCCAGATCAGATAGGCGGCCCCCGCGAGCTTGATCCCCTCGAAGGCCCACGGCGACGAACGCAGCACGGCGGCCAGACCGACGGCCGCGACGCTCGTGTGAAAGAGACATCCCGACGTGAAACCGGCCGCCGCGGCCAGCCCCGCCCGACGCCCCTGCGCAATGCCGCGCGCGATGACCTGCATGTTGTCCGGCCCCGGTGCAAGCGTGATCGCCACCGAGGTCAGCAAGAACAGCCAGAGATTGGGCATCGGCGCGTCCGAAGTCGGGTGATGGGGATGATCAGGGAAACGGGGGACGCGGCAAAGCGTCCGCTCAGGCAACCGGGTTCAGTGGCCTTCGAACGAGCACAGCAGGAAGAGCGGCAATCCGGCGTCTCGAATCAGGCGCGAGCCGCCCAGCTCCGGCAGGTCGACGATGGCCGCCCCTTCGATGACCGTTGCCCCCAAGCGCTCCAGAAGCTTCTTGCCGGCGAGCATCGTGCCGCCGGTGGCGACCAGGTCGTCGATGAGCAGCACGCGGTCGCCGGGGCCGCAGGCATCGGCATGAATCTCGACCGTCGCACTGCCGTATTCGAGTTCGTATTCCTCCGCGACCGTCTGATACGGCAGCTTGCCTTTCTTGCGAATCGGGATGAAGCCGATGTTCAATTCGTACGCGAGGATCGATCCGAGGATGAAGCCGCGCGCGTCGAGACCCGCAATGTAATCCGGACGCTGCGTCATGTACCGATGCACGAACACATCGATGAGCACGCGCAAGGTGCGCGGGTTCTTGAGCAACGGGGTAATGTCGCGGAACTGCACGCCCGGCGCGGGCCAGTCCGGCACGGTGCGAATCTGGCTCTTGATATAGGCGGCAGGGGACTCGTCGATCTGCACGGGGATCCTTCTTGGGATACTGAGGGGAAACACGCCACATTATGCCAAAAATCGCCCGGCGCCCCGCGAGGGCGCGGGCAGCGCCGCCCGGCGCATGGTGCGCGCCCCGGCAGCATGCCCCTTCGCGGCCGGGTCGTCCATTCGTCGCCGTCTATTCGTGGCCGCGCAGACGCGCCTCGGCCTCGACCAGCTTGTCGGGCAATCCGCGCAGCACCACGATGTCCTCCGCCATCAGACGCGTCTCCGACACCGGCTCGACCCCGCGAATGCCATGCCGACGGATGGCCGTGACCGTCACGCCGAGCTTGTCGAGCCGAAGTTCACCGAGCGTGCGCCCGACCGCGTCCGAGTGAAGCGTGAGCGGCACCGATTGCAGTCTGACCTGCTCGCGCTCGCCGCCCTCGTCCTCGTCGTCGAGGCCGTGGAAGTAACCCCGCAGCAGGCTGTAACGCTCGTTACGCGCCTGCGCCACCCTGCGCAGCACGCGGCGCATCGGCACGCCCAGAAGCACCAGCGCATGCGACGCCAGCATCAGGCTGCCCTCCACGATCTCGGGCACGACTTCGGTCGCGCCCGCCGCGATCAGTTCGTCCATGTGGGTGTCGTCGACCGTGCGCACGACCACCGGCAAGGTCGGCTCCAACGCCTGCACCTGTGACAGCACCTTGAGCGCCGCGGGGGTGCTGTCGTAGGTCACCACGATGCCGGCGGCGCGGTGAATCCCGGCCGCGACCAGCGCCTCGCGCCGGGCGGCATCGCCGAAGACGACCGTCTCGCCGGAGCTGGCCGCCTCCATCACTCGATCGGGGTCGAGATCGAGTGCCACATAGCCGATGCCCTCCTGTTCGAGCATGCGCGCCAAATTCTGGCCGCAGCGGCCATAGCCGCAGATGATGACGTGGCCCGACGTCTTGATGCTCTGCGTGGCGATCTTCGTCATCTGCAACGACTGCATCATCCATTCATTGGCGACGAAGCGCAGCGCGATACGGTCGGCGTTGATGATGAGAAACGGCGCGCACAGCATCGAGAGCAGCATGCCCGCAAGCACGGCTTGCGACAGCGACGGGTCGAGCAGGTGCCGGTCGATCACCAGATTGAGCAGCACGAAACCGAATTCGCCCGCCTGCGCCAGGCCCAGGCCAGTGCGGATCGCCGTGCCGGGCGGGCTGCCGAACAGGCGCGCAAGCCCCGCGATCAATGTGAATTTGACGACCAGCGGGCCAACGAAGAACAGCAGCACGAGCAGCGGCTGCTGCACCACGATGGACGGATCGAGCAACATGCCGGTCGTGATGAAGAACAGCCCCAGCAGCACGTCGCGAAATGGCTTGATGTCGTCTTCCACCTGATGGCGGAACGGCGTCTCGGCGATGAGCATGCCGGCGATGAACGCGCCGAGCGCCATCGACAGGCCAAGGTTCTCGGTGACATAGGCCAGCCCGAGCGTGAGCAGCAACAGGTTGAGCATGAACAGCTCTTGCGAGCGCCTCGCCGCCACGATGTGGAACCAGCGTCCGACCAGTTTCTGGCCAATCCAGAGCAACAGCGCGAGCGCCCCGGTGATCTTGAGCGCCGCCAGCGACAGTGCCAGGACCAGCGCCTTCGGGTTGCCGCCCAGCGCGGAGATCACGATCAGCAACGGCACGACTGCCAGATCCTGGAACAGCAGCACCCCCATGATGTTGCGGCCATGCTCCGTCTCGAGTTCCAGGCGCTCCGCCAGCATCTTGGTGACGATGGCCGTCGAGGACATGGCCAGCGCGCCGCCCAGCGCCACCGAAGCCTGCCAGGAGAACGACCAGAACAGGTTGACGAGCGCCCCCAGTCCCACCGCCACGAGCAGCGTTCCCATGACCTGGGATACGCCCAGCCCGAGCACGATCCGGCGCATGGTCCTGAGCTTCGGTAGTGAAAATTCGATGCCGATGGAGAACATCAGGAAGACAACGCCGAACTCCGCGAGATATTGCACGCGCTGCGTGTCGGCGGCCAGCGCAACCGCGTGCGGGCCGATCACGATGCCCACGCTCAGGTAGCCGAGCATCGGCGGCAGATGAAGCATGCGGAACAACACCACCCCGACGCAGGCGGCAAACAGCAGGACGAGAGTGAGTTCGAGCGGTGATGCCATCGGCTAAGGTGGGTTTCCTGAGTGAATCTGAATGCTGGCGGTCTGACGGAACGCGGTACTTGCTATGCAAGTGCCGTGCCAGATAGCGTCCGCACGGCGGTCTCCGACGAGGTACCGGGCCGCTTCCTGGGAGGTCTCGAACGGTGCGGGGTCAAGCCTGGCGCGGCTGTCCTCGGCGCCGCGTGCGTTTTGATATACTCCGCGCATGATAGCGAAAATCAATCCAGGCCGGGCACTCGAGGTCGCCCGGGAGGTGTTGCGCACCGAAGCCGACGCCATCGAACGCGTCTCCGCGCACCTCGACGACAGCTTCTTCGAAGCGATCTCTCTGCTGCTCGCCTGCCGCGGGCGCGTGGTCGTCACCGGAATGGGCAAATCGGGCCACATCGGCCGCAAACTGGCCGCCACGTTCGCCAGCACCGGCACACCCGCCTTCTTCGTTCACCCCGCCGAAGCCAGCCACGGGGACCTGGGCATGATCACGACCGACGACGTCGTTGTCGCCCTGTCCAACTCCGGCGAGACGGGGGAACTGGTCAGCATTCTTCCGATGATAAAGCGCATCGGCGCGAAGCTCATCGCCATGACCGGCAACGCCGCGTCCAGCCTGGGGCGCCTGTCCGACGTGCACCTCGACGCGCACGTCGACCGAGAAGCCTGCCCGCTGGGCCTCGCACCGACCGCCAGCACCACGGCCGCCCTCGCCCTGGGCGATGCGCTTGCCGTCACGCTGCTCGACGCGCGCGGTTTCGGCGCCGAAGACTTCGCCCGGTCGCATCCGGGTGGCGCGCTCGGCCGCCGTCTGCTGACGTTCGTGCGCGATGTCATGCGCACCGGCGAGCGCGTTCCGCGCGTGCGCTCCGATGCCAGCCTGTCCGATGCCCTGCTCGAGATGACCGCCAAGGGTCTGGGCATGACGGCCATTGTCGATGCCGACGATCGCGTCGTGGGCATCTTCACGGACGGCGACCTGCGCCGCCTGTTCAAGCGCACGCTCGATTTCACCACGCTCACGCTGGCCGACGTCATGAAGGCCGGCCCGCGCAGCATCGGCCCCGACCAACTCGCCGCCGAAGCCGCCGAACTGATGGAACGTTTCGGCATCACGCAATTGCTCGTGACCGAGAACGACCGCCTCGTCGGTGCGCTCAACGTGCACGACCTGTTCGCCGCCAAGGTCGTGTGAGCCGCTTGCCCATGAATCAGCCCAGTATCGCCCACCCCATCCATTCCGCCCCGTTCGACGCCACCGCTGCCGCAGCGCGCGCCGCTCGCCTGCGTGTCATGGTGTTCGACGTCGACGGTGTCCTCACCGACGGCGGTCTGCGCTACGGCCCGGCCGGGGAAGTCATCAAGACCTTCGATTCGCTCGACGGCCACGGCCTGAAGCTGCTCGCCGAGGTCGGCATCGTCACGGCCATCATCACCGGGCGCCAGTCCGAAATCGTCGCCAAACGCGCGGCCGATCTTCGTGTCGCGCACGTCTACCAGGGCGTGCAGGACAAACGCGCCGCGTTCGAAGACCTGTGCGTCAAGGTGTCCGCGACGAGTGAGGTCTGTGGCCATATCGGCGACGACTGGCCCGATCTGCCGATCCTCAGCCGCGTCGGCTTCGCAGCCTGCCCGGCCAATGCCCACGCCGAAGTCAAGGCACGCTGCCACTGGGTTGCCGCCACGCGCGGCGGCGAAGGCGCCGTGCGCGAGTTGTGCGACTTCATCCTGCGCGCCCAGGGACGTTACGACGCCCTGCTTGCCGACGCGCTCGCCTGACGCGTCGAGGAAGCCGATCATCCATGGCCACTCAACGCCTCTCACCCGCTTCGCTGATCGCCATCGTCGTGCTGGCCGGCCTGGCCGCCGGCACCTACTGGCTCGTGCAACGCACGCTGCCGTCGGATGCCGACCGCGCGCCGTATGTAAAGCAGCACATTCCGGATTACTTCGCCGACGACATGGTGATCTCCACTCTGTCGGCGACCGGCCTCACGCAATACCGCGTCAATGCCGTGCACATGACGCATTTCGAGGACGACCAGACCACGGCCATGACCATGCCCGCCGTGCGCGCGTTCACGCCGAATCAACCGGAAGTGACCGCCACGAGCAAACGCGGCACCCTCAATGCCGACATGTCGGTCGTCGATCTGTACGACGATGCGGTCGTGGTACGTCAGGCCGGACCGCGCGATCCGGAGATGCGCGCGCTGTCCGAGCACTTCCAGGTGCTCGTCAACGACGACATCGTTCGCACGGAATTGCCAGTCCAGCTGTTCCGCGGCGCTTCCGTGATGTACGGCGACGGCATGATTTTCAATAACATCTCACGCGCCGTACAATTGCTCGGCAATGTTCACGGCACGATCCAGCCGGCGGAACTGGGCGGCACTCGCCCGACACCGGCCGCCGCGCCGAGCGCGCCAACTCAGACCAAACCGGGCCCCAAGACCCCATGACCGATCGCCGCCAACCGCGCCCCGTCTCCCTGTCGCTGCGTCGCCTACGCGCACTGGCCGCCGCCTTCGCCGTGCTCGGCGCACTCGCGTCGCCGCTTGCCCATGCCGAACGCGCCGACCGCGACAAGCCGCTCAATATCGAGTCGGATCACATGAGCTACGACGACCTCAAGCAGGTCAACATCTTTACCGGCAACGTGACGATGACCAAGGGGACGATTCTCCTCAAGGCCGATCGCGTCGAAGTGACCCAGGATCCGGAGGGCTATCAGTACGCCACGGCCTATTACAAACCGGGCGGCCCGCTCGCCTACATGCGCCAGAAGCGCGACGGCCTGGACGAATACATCGACGGCTGGGGCCAGACGATCTATTACAACGGCAAGACCGAAGTCGCCACGCTGACCACTCAAGCCACGCTCAAGCGTCTGGCCGGCGGCACGAGGGTGCTCGACGAGATTCACGGTAGCGTGATCACGTACGACACGTACAACGAGGTTTATACCGCCAACAGCGGTGCCGATCAGGTCAACGCCAACAATCCGAACGGCCGCGTGCGCGCCACGCTCGCCCCGCGCAATGCCACTGGCGCGAACCAGGCAAGCGCCGGCGACGCGAGCAAGCCGGCGGCCGCGCCCAAGGGCGATCTGCCGCCGCTGTCTCCCTCCAAAAGCATCGGGAATCCGCGTGAGTAATCCTGTCAACAGCAACGCCTCGACGATCCATCCGGGCGACGGTCAATCCGGCAAGCCGAGCGCGCTCGTCGTGCGCTCGCTCAAGAAACAATACGGTGCCCGTACTGTCGTCAAGGACGTCTCGCTCGATGTGAAGAGCGGCGAAGTCGTGGGACTGCTCGGCCCGAATGGCGCGGGCAAGACGACATCGTTCTACATGATCGTGGGCCTCGTGCCCGCCGACGACGGCGAGATCCAGCTCGACGGCAACGTGATCAGTGAACTGCCGATTCACGAGCGCGCCCGCATGGGCGTCTCGTACCTGCCGCAGGAAGCGTCGGTGTTCCGCAAGCTCACCGTCGAAGACAACATCCGGGCGGTGCTCGAATTGCAGCTCGACGCGCACGGCAAGCCGCTCAAGCGCGACGAGATCGACCGACGCATCGAAGCGCTGCTCGACGAGTTGCAGGTGAGCCATTTGCGCGAGAATCCGGCGATGTCGCTCTCGGGCGGCGAACGCCGCCGCGTGGAAATCGCCCGCGCCCTGGCCACGCAACCGCGCTTTATTTTGCTTGACGAACCGTTCGCGGGCGTCGATCCGATCGCCGTGCTGGAAATTCAGCGAATCGTGCGTTTTCTGAAAGATCGTGGCATCGGTGTCCTGATTACCGACCACAACGTACGCGAGACGCTCGGCATCTGCGATCACGCCTACATCATCAGCGAAGGCTCGGTGCTCGCCGCCGGCACGCCCGACCAGATCGTGGCCGACGAAAGCGTCCGGCGCGTATATCTGGGCGAAAACTTCCGGATGTAAAGCAAATTTTTCGCATGTAAACCCTGCCTCCGATAGGGGGCCGGGCTGGTTTCGCTGGCGTGACAAAGCCTCTACAATGAAGGCGAGAAATGCTATGAAACCGACTCTTCAACTCCGCACCTCGCAGCACCTGACCCTCACGCCTCAGTTGCAGCAATCCATCCGATTGTTGCAACTGTCGACGCTCGAACTTCAGCAGGAAGTCGAGCACGCCCTCACCCAGAATCCGATGCTCGAGCGCGAGGACGATTGGCTCGCCGGCACGATCCGTGTGGGCACTGACGGATCGCTGCGCAATGAACGGAGTTCGTCGAGCGGCAGCACGAACGACGCGCCGGAATCGGCCAGCGGCCAGGACGACGCCCGCGAACTCGACGGCGAGACCCGCTTCGACGACAACGCACGCGACGGCGGCAACGACTGGAGCCTGAACGACTTTGCCCGCTCGGGCAGTGCGTCGGACGACGACGACAATGAGCGACCGCAACTGCACGTCGATCATCCCAATCTTCGCGAACATCTGCTCGCCCAGTTGCGCCTGACGAAAGCCAGCCCGCGCGATCGCCTGCTGGTGGAATTCCTGATCGAATCGCTCGACGAAGACGGCTATCTCGGCACCCTGCTCGATGAAATTCAAGCGGAAATATCCGAGGAGCTTGGGCTCGAGACCGAAGAGATCAATGCCGCGCTCGCGCTGCTGCAGAGCTTCGACCCGGCGGGCGTGGGCGCCCGAACGCCGTCCGAATGCCTTCGCCTGCAACTCCAGCGGCTGCCGGCGAGCAGCGTGCGAACGCTGTCGCTGCGCATCGTCTCCGATCACCTGGAACTGCTCGCCGCGCGCGACTACACGCGCTTGCGTCGCCTGCTGGGGGTGAGCGAAGACAGCCTGCGTGCCGCGCATCAACTGATTCGCTCGCTCGACCCCTTCCCGGGCGCCGCCTACGGCTCGCCGCAGGCGGATTACGTCATCCCCGACGTGCTCGTGCGCAAACAGGGCGGCGGCTGGACCGCCGAACTCAATCCCGAGGTCATGCCGCGCCTGCGCATCAATGAAATGTATGCGCGCATCCTTCGCAACAACCGCAATGCGCCTGGAACCGGCAACCTGCAGCAGCAACTTCAGGAAGCGCGCTGGCTCATCAAGAATATCCAACAGCGGTTCGACACGATCCTGCGCGTGTCGCAGGCGATCGTCGAGCGCCAGAAGAACTTCTTCACGCATGGCGAAATCGGCATGCGGCCCTTGGTTTTACGCGAAATTGCTGATACGCTGGGTTTACATGAATCCACGATTTCACGCGTGACAACCAGTAAGTACATGCTCACTCCGTTCGGAACCTTCGAGCTTAAGTACTTCTTTGGTTCACACGTGGCCACGGAAGCCGGGGGCGCAGCTTCATCGACCGCCATCCGCGCACTCATCAAGCAACTCATAGGAGCAGAAGATCCGCAGACCCCCCTTTCCGACAGCCGTATCGCGGAGCTGCTGGCAGAGCAAGGGTTCGTGGTAGCGCGACGCACCGTCGCGAAATACCGCGAAGCCATGCGAATTCCCGCAGTGAACTTGCGCAAATCTTTGTAGGACGGTCCTGGTGTGCCATCTTGGCTCGCTGGGGCATCACGCCGCAGTGCGACATTGCGTCACGCCAATGGCTCGCACTCCCGCTAGCCAGCGTTGCTTGTGATGCGGCCTGCACTTCGGCATTTCAGCAAGGAGAGCAGCTATGAATCTGAAGATCAGTGGACATCATCTCGAACTCACGCCGTCGCTGCGCGAATTCGTGGTCAACAAGCTTGAACGCGTGTTGCGCCATTTCGACCAGCTCATCGGTGCCGAGGTGATCCTATCTGTCGACAAGACCAAGGAGAAGACCGGACGCCAGATCGCCAGCGTCACCGTGTATCTCAAGGGCAAGGAGATTTTCGTCGAGAAGTGTGACGAGAATATGTACGCCGCCATCGACAAGCTGATCGACATGCTCGACCGCAAGGTTATGCAATACAAGGACAAGGTTCAGGATCATGGCCGCGAGGCCCTCAAGCACCAGGAACCTCCCGAGGCGGAACCGCTGCAATGAGTCTGTCCGGGCAAGGTAGCCGCATCGACCGACACTGACGGCGATTCGCGAGGAAGCCCACGCGCGCATCGACGTCTGTCGTAAATCTGGCATCACCCACCGCGGGGCCGTTGAACGGCCCCTTTTGCATGCTCTCGCGCATCGCCGGGAGCGCATCGACGGGTGGTCTATAATGCGAGGTCAACCGGGGGGCTGGAGGGCGACCATGCGTTCGCCCGCATTACAAGATGAACCGTTTAGTCAAACTCTTACCTGCGTCCAACATATTGCTTGGACTGTCTGTCACCAGCAAGAAGCGCGTCTTCGAGCAAGCCGGGCTTCTCTTCGAGAACAATGCCGGCCTGTCGCGCGCGCTTGTCACCGACAATCTGTTCGCCCGCGAGCGTCTCGGCTCGACCGGACTGGGAGAAGGCGTGGCCATTCCGCACGGGCGCATCAAGGGCCTCAAGCATCCGATGGCAGCCTTCGTGCGCCTGGACGATCCGATTCCCTTCGAGGCCCCCGACGCGCAACCCGTGTCTCTGCTGTTCTTCCTGTTGGTACCGGAGCAGGCAACGCAGCAGCATCTCGAGATACTGTCCGAAATTGCGCAGTTGCTCTCGGATCGCACGATGCGCGAGACCTTGACCTCCGCGCCGAGTGCCGACGATATCCACACCGCGCTCGCGAACTGGCAACCCTGAGCCGGCGCTGGCGCGGCGATCCCCGTGTCTCGGGGTATCGCGCCGCGACGCCGGACGAACTCCGTAGCACCCAACCCCAACCGAACGAGGCGACGCGGTGGAACTGACCGGCATCAACGCGCAAAGCATTTTCGACGACAACGCCGCCACGCTGCGTTTGTCGTGGCTGACCGGGCACGAGGGGTGGGAGCGCGGCTTCACGCCCGAGAGCGTGTCGACGGCCACCTCCAGCGCCGACCTCGTGGGTCACCTGAACCTCATTCACCCGAACCGGATCCAGGTCCTCGGCGAGGCCGAACTGCGCTACTACCAGCGCCTGACGGACGAAAACCGCAAGCGCCACATGGGTGAAGTCATCGCGCTCGAGCCACCGTTCCTCGTAGTGGCCGACGGCCTCGACGCCCCGCCCGATCTCGTGCTGCGCTGTACCCGCTCCTCCACGCCGCTGTTCACCACGCCGATGTCGACGGCGGCGGTCATCGACAGCCTGCGCATGTACATTTCGCGTGTGTTCGCCCCGCGATGCACGATGCACGGCGTATTTCTCGACATTCTGGGCATGGGGGTGCTGCTCACCGGCGATTCCGGTCTCGGCAAGAGCGAACTCGGCCTGGAACTGATCAGCCGCGGTCACGGACTGGTCGCAGACGATGCCGTCGATTTCGTGCGCCTCGGGCCGGATTTCGTCGAGGGCCGTTGCCCGCCGCTGTTGCAAAACCTGCTGGAAGTGCGCGGCCTGGGTTTGCTCGACATCAAGACGATCTTCGGCGAGACGGCGGTGCGCCGGAAGATGAAGCTCAAGTTGATCGTTCAGTTGGTGCGCCGCCCCGACGGCGAATTCCAGCGGCTGCCGCTCGAAGCGCAAACCGTGGATGTGCTGGGCCTGCCCATCAACAAGGTGATTCTGCAAGTGGCGGCCGGGCGAAACCTCGCCGTGCTGGTCGAAGCCGCCGTGCGCAACACGATCCTGCAATTGCGCGGTATCGACACCCTCAAGGACTTCATGGAGCGCCAGCGCCAAGCCATGCAAGACCCGGACGGCATGCAGAACCGGCTACTCTGAGCCATATCCCGCCGGGCGAATGCCCCCGGGTTTACCGCAATTTTTACGTCTTTCTGTCAACGCCGCGCGATTGCGGCGCGTTTTCTTTCATGTTGTAATCGCCACGCGGTCCAATCCCGTGCGTGTCGACCTTATGGAGAGACGATCATGAAAAAAGCATTCGCTGCATTGCTTCTGGTATCCCCGCTGCTCGCATCGCCCGTGTTTGCCCAGACGGCCGCCCCCGCACCTGCGCCCAAGGCCGCCAATACCCAACAAAGCAAGATGGGCGTCTGTAATACGCAAGCTGGCAGCAAGAAGGGCGACGATCGCAAGGCCTTCATGAAGGAATGCCTGTCGAACAAGCCGGCCGCCGCCAAGCCGACCCAGCAGGAAAAGATGAAGACCTGCAATGCCCAGGCTGGCGACAAGAAGGGCGACGATCGCAAGGCGTTCATGAAGTCGTGCCTGTCGAACAAGTAACCGCACTGGGGGGCTCTCCCGCGCCGACCTTCTGACGAATAGACGGATGGGCGGATAAGCGGCGAGACGCCCACAGGCTGACGCAACGGCGCCCCTCGCGGGCGCCGTTGTCGCTTCTCGCGCATCCATTCTCGCGAATGGAGCAAAAACGCACGGAACGTTCTTCTTTTTGGCGGCTCGACACCCATACGACACAATCGCTTACCATGATCGCTGTATCCGGGGAATCTCATGAAGATCGTACTGATTACCGGCGTTTCGGGTTCCGGCAAATCGCTCGCCCTGAACGTCCTCGAAGATGCGGGGTATTACTGCGTCGACAATCTACCGTCGCGCTTCCTCCCTGAACTCGCCGAATATCTGGAAACGCAGAACTACACGCGTCTCGCCGTCGCCATCGACGCGCGCAGCGGCGGCTCGCTTGCCGATCTGCCCCCGATCATTGGCGGCCTGCGTCGCTTCGGTCACGACGTGCGAGCCCTGTTCCTCAACGCCACCACGCAAACGCTGGTTCAGCGCTTCTCGGAGACACGTCGCCGTCACCCGCTCTCCGTGACGGGCGACGATACCGTCTCGGCCAATGGTTCGCTCGTCGAGGCGATCGAGACCGAGCGCGAAATGCTCAACAGCGTGGCCGAACTCGGTCACCAGATCGACACCAGCAATTTGCGCGCGAGTGCGTTGCGCCGTTGGATCCGCGAGTTCGTCCAGCACGATCACACCGGACTCACGCTGATGTTCGAGTCGTTCGGATTCAAGCATGGCGTGCCGCTCGACGCCGATCTCGTCTTCGACGTGCGCTCGCTGCCCAATCCTTATTACGACACGCAGTTGCGTCCGCTGACCGGCCGCGATCAACCGGTGATCGACTTCCTGTCGGCCATCCCCGAAGTCGACGAGATGACCAACGACATCGGCGCCTATCTGCAGAAGTGGCTGCCGAGCTATATGCGCGACAACCGCAGTTACCTGACGGTGGCGATCGGCTGCACGGGCGGTCAACACCGCTCCGTGTTCATCGCCGAAACGCTGGGCAAGCGCTTTCGCACCGAAGCCAGCGTGCTGGTACGCCATCGCGAACTCGCCCCGCTCGAGTCGACGACCTGAACCGGGACAGCCCGCTCAGGTCGGCAACGACAGTTGGCCGTCGCTCGGTGAACCGATCGACAAGGCGTCGGCAATCTTGCGGATCGGCGAGGGTAGGCCGGCGGCGGCAACACCTGCGGCGTCCAGCCACGCGTGGCGTGAGCCGTTTGACGGCGCCGCGGCGCTCGCGCCCAGCGTCACCCGCCACGGCCGCAAATGCAGCCGAAAATGTGTGAAGACGTGCGTGAGACCGTGCAGCGGCTCGAGCGACTGCACCCTCCCCTCATCCGCACCGAGCGCGGCGGCATGCGCGCTCAGACGCTCGCGCAGCGACGCATCGTCGGCGTCGCGCGCGTCGGTCGGCGGGGTCAGCTCCGGCAGGCTCCACAAACCGCCCCAAATACCGCTGTCCGGCCGTCGCTCGAATAACACGCGCTCGCCCGCGCAGATCACCAGTACATCGACATAACGCTCCGGCTGCACCTTTTTGGGCTTGGACGTCGGCAACGTGCGCTCGCGTCCCGTCGCATGCGCGACGCAATCACCGTCGAAAGGGCACTCGCCGCAACGCGGCTTGCCGCGAGCGCACAGTGTCGCCCCCAGATCCATCATCCCCTGGGTATAGGCGGGCAAGTCGCACTGCGGCAGCAGGGACTCGGCCAGCGTCCACATCTGCCGCTCGATCTTCGGCGTGCCTGGAAATCCCTCGATGCCGAACACTCGCGCGAGGACGCGTTTGACATTGCCGTCGAGAATCGCGGCGTGTGCATCGTAGGCAAACGCGGCAATCGCCGCGGCCGTCGAACGGCCGATGCCCGGCAGCGAGGCGAGCGTCTCGGGGTCGGACGGGAAACGACCGCCGTGCTCGGCCACCACGACCTGCGCGCAGCGGTGCAGATTGCGCGCCCGCGAGTAGTAGCCGAGGCCGCTCCAGAGCGCCATCACGTCGTCCTGCGCGGCACTCGCCAATGCGGCGACGTCGGGGAAGCGCTCGAGGAACCGCGCGTAGTAAGGGATCACCGTCGCGACCTGGGTCTGCTGCAACATGATCTCGGAGAGCCAGATGCGATAGGCGTCGCGCGTGTTCTGCCACGGCAGGTCGTGACGGCCATGCTCGGCCTGCCAGGCAATCAGACGCTCGGCGAAGTGGCTCGCCAGCGGGCTGGCGATGGAGTCGTTGGGGGAATCGTTCATATCGATATTTGGGGGCGTCGTGTACGGCGGCAGTCGAGGCCAAATCGCCGACCCGTCGCGCGATCTGCCAGTGCCGCTTGCGTTATTTCTGACAATGCGGGCAGAAGAACGTGGAGCGCTGCCCTTGCACGATCTGCCGGATGGGGGTGCCACACACGCGACAGGGTTGCCCGGCACGATCGTAGACGAAATATTCCTGCTGGAAATAGCCGCGATTGCCGTCGCTGCCGACGAAGTCGCGCAACGTGCTGCCGCCTTTCTCAATCGCCGCGGCAAGCACGTCCTTGATGGCCTGGGCGAGCTTCTCGGCGCGGGGCCGCGAGAGTTTGCCCGCCGCCATGCGCGGTGCGATGCCCGCGCGGAAGAGGCTCTCCGACGCATAGATATTGCCCACACCGACCACGATGCTGCCCGCGAGCAACGCCTGCTTGATGGCGACGGTCCTGCCGCGCGTGCCGGCGTAAAGCCATCGGCCGTCGAAATCGTCTGTCAGCGGCTCGACACCGAGACCGGCGAGCAGCGGATGCGCCAGCACGTCGCCTGCCGAGCGCGGATGGAAAAGCACCGCGCCGAAACGACGCGGATCGCGATAGCGCAAGGCGCATCGCTCGAACACGAGATCGATATGGTCGTGCACCCCGGCGGCCGGCAGCGCCTGCGGCTCGGGCAGGACACGCAACGTGCCAGTCATGCCCAGATGCACGAGCAGCCAGCCGGCGGCATATTCCAGCAGCAGGTACTTGCCGCGACGGGTCACGCCGACGAGCGTTTCGCCGCGCAGTAGCGTGTCGAGTCCGTCGGGCACCGGCCAGCGCAACGAGGCGTTGCGCACGTCGATGCGTGCAACGCGTGTGCCCGCCACGTGCGGCGCAATCCCGCGACGGGTAACTTCGACTTCTGGGAGTTCAGGCATGCCTGCGAACGTTTGCTGAGGATTTAGACTCTATTGTATCGGGCGCGCTACAATCGCTCGAAACCTGTTGTGGATCCCTATGCCGAACACCCGATTCCAGTCCATCCCCGCCGCGACCAGCACGGCGCTCACCGTGGCACCCGTGGTTTTGCGCCTGCGCGGCGCCTTGGCACGCGGGGCGTGGGCCGGTGCAACGGCGCTTGGCGTGACCTGCGCCAGCGCCATCATGGCATTCCTGCCGTCGTCGAACGCGTTCGCACAGTCCCGGCCGACGGCGCAAGCCGCGCCGGCGAGCGCGCCGGCAGGGGCGAGCGACGCTGGCGCGGACGCCGGCAGCGAGGCCGCGGCGTCCGATGCAAGCGTCCCGCGCGAAAAGCTTCCGAATGTCGCGCTGTCCAGCGAGATCGTCTTCGAAGTGATGGCCGCCGAGTTGAGCCTGCAACAAGGCAGCCTGGCGCCCGCCTTCAACACCTACGTCGCACTGGCCAATCGCACGAAGGATCCGCGCATGGCCCGCCGCGCGGTCGAGATCGCGCTCGGCGCCCGCCAGCTCGGAGACGCGCTCATCGCCGCCCGACTCTGGCATGAACTCGATCCGACGTGGCGTCCTGCATCGCAGTTGCTCGCGAGCCTCGAGGTCGGTACGGGCCATCTGTCCGACGCCGAACCGCTGCTCGTCGACGAATTGAACAAGGTGCCGGAAGCGCGCCGTGGCCAGGCCATTCTCGAACTGCAACAGATGATTGCGCGCAGTCCGGAGCGCGCCACGGGGATCGCGTCGCTCAAGCGGATGCTGGCGAACGACATGCAACGCCCCGAGACGCAACTGGCCATCGCCCGCTCGCAACTCGATGCCAGCGACACGGCCGGCGCACGTGCGTCGCTCGAAAAGGCGCTCAGTCTCAAGCCCGATTACGAAGCCGCCGCACTGCTTTACGGTCAGATGGGGCCGGAGGAGCGCAGCAGCGCCATTGCCGGACTGAAGACGTTCCTCGATCGCAATCCGAACGCCAAGGAAGCGCGCTTCGCCTATGCCAAGCTCCTGCTGGCCGACAACCAGCTCGACGCGGCTCAGAAGCAGTTCGAAACGCTGGAAAAGCGTTACCCTCACGAACTCTCGACGCTCATGGCGCTCGCGCTGCTCAACCTGCACGCCAAACATCCGGAGCAGGCCGAACAATATCTGCAGAAGTACGCGTCGGAAGCCGAGCAGCAGAACACCGACGGCGCGCAAGCCTATGTCTATCTTGCGCAGATCGCGCAGGACCGCAAGGATTACCCGGCCGCCGACAAGTGGCTTTCGAAGATTCGCGAAGACAGCAACGCGTATCTGCCCGCGCAGATCGGGCGCGCGCAGCTGCTCGCCGACCAGGGCAAGGTCGACGAAGGCCGTGCGCTGCTGCACAGCATCAGCATCAAGACGAGCGATCCGCGTGAGCAACTCGCGCTCAAGCGCGCCGAGTCGGATCTGCTCGTCAAGGCAAAACGCTACGACGAGGCGGAAAAGCTGCTCGCGGTCGAGGTGAAGAACCATCCCGACGATCCGGACCTGCTGTATCAGTACGGCATGGTGGCCGAGTTGAACAAACACTACGACGTCATGGAAAAGACGATGCGTCGTGTGATGGCGTCACAGCCGGAAAACGCACAGGCCTACAACGCGCTCGGCTACTCGCTGACCGTGCGAAATACCCGTCTGCCGGAAGCGCTCAAACTGCTGCAAAAGGCGTCGGCGCTCGCGCCGGACGATCCGTACATTCTGGACAGCCTGGGCTGGGTGAAGTATCGCCTCGGCGACAAACCACAGGCGCTCGAGCTGCTGCGCCGCGCGTATGGTATTCAGGCGCAGGCCGAGATCGGCGCGCACTTGGGCGAGGTGCTGTGGGAATCGGGCCAGCAGGACGAGGCACGCAAGACCTGGCGTGAAGCCCTCAAGGTCGACGGCGACGACGACACGCTGCGCGCGACGATGAAACGCTACAACGTGACGCCGTAATGCGGATGAGGTCGCCGTTTTCGCTCGTGGCGTCGCGTTCAGCTCGCGCCACGGCCTTGGTGCTGGCCTGCGCGCTCGCCGGGCTCGTCACCGGCTGCGCGAGCCTCGCACCGCCCACCGCGGTGACGTCGGCGGCGGGCGCCAGCGTCGAACACTACCGTGGCCGCTTCTCCGTGCGTTACGAGCAGAATGGCGAGACGCGCAATACCTATGGCAATTTCGACTGGCAGCAGAACGGCGACAACGCGATCGTCCAGTTGCTCGACCCGCTCGGACAAACCCAGGCGATCGTGCGCGAGAATCCGCGTCGTGCGTCGCTCGAATTGCCCGGCAAGGCACCGTTGAGTGGCCCGCGTCTCGAAGATGTCATGCACGACGCCCTGGGCTTTGCACTGCCGGTGGGCGGCCTGCGCTACTGGCTGCAAATGCAGGGCGCTCCGGGATCGCAGGCGAGCATCGAGCGCGATCCCCAGACGCAACGGCCGACGCATCTGAAGCAGGACGGGTGGACCATCGACTACCAGGCCTTTTTCGACGGCGCGCCGCTACGCGTGAAGCGCATCGATCTGTCTCGCGATCTCGACGGGTCGCCGCTCGCCGTGCGGCTCGTGATCGACGAGTAAGGTCGAGCGACACCTTTCGGGCCTGACACCGCTATCGCTTCGGCGCGCTTGTTGCGACGGTGCTATGCTTGGCGCCGCCCGGTCCTGCGCGCGTCGAGTGCCACGCGCGCCTTGAGCGAAGGGATCGAATTGCGCGGGGAAGTCCCCGTCTCCAGACACCGTCGTTGCGACATTGCCGCGACGACGCTCGTTAGCCATCGTTTTGCATCGCCATGTACGAAATCCTGCGTGACTGCCCGGCTCCGGCCAAGCTGAACCTGTTCCTGCACATCGTGGGACGCCGGCCGAACGGCTATCACGAGCTGCAGACTGTCTTCCAGCTGATTGACTGGGCCGATACGCTGCATTTCGCGCGTCGCGACGATGGACGGATCGTCCATACGAACCCGCTGCCGGGGGTGCCGCCTGAGACGGATCTGACGGTGCGCGCCGCCCGCCTTCTGCAGCAGCATTGCGGCGTGCGCTTCGGCGTGGAGATTGCCATCGAGAAGCGGCTGCCGGCCGGTGGCGGCATCGGCGGCGGCAGCTCCGACGCCGCGACGACGCTGCTCGCACTCAATCGCATGTGGCAGCTCGATCTGCCGCGCTCGGAACTTCAGGCGCTCGCCCTGCGACTCGGGGCCGACGTGCCGTTTTTCGTCTTCGGCCGCAACGCGTTCGCCGAGGGGCTGGGAGAGGAACTGCACGCCGTGGATTTGCCGCACCGGTACTTCCTCGTGGTCAACCCGCGTGTACACGTCGCGACCGACAAAATATTTCGCGATCCACTGTTGACAAGGGATTCGAAGATCGTCACAATGGCGTTCTTTCTCGAACACACCAGCAAAAACGTGTTAGGACCGGATGAAATTTTCCGTAACGACATGCAAGCGGCGGTGATTCGAGAATACGCGGAAGTCGCTGCGGTGATTGACTGGTTCAGAACCTTCACCACCGCACGTATGACGGGCTCCGGCGCCAGTGTGTTTGCAGCATTTGACACGAAGGCAGAGGCGGAAGCGGCATACCAGCGATTGCCAGAGCGCTGGCTGGGTCAAGTGACCGCCAGTCTGGCCGAACACCCGCTGTTCGCCTTCGCGTGAAGGGTTTTACTTTGTTGCGTTTCCTACGACGCGGCAAGGGCAACGGTTAGTGTAGGGGAGTCGCCAAGTTGGTTAAGGCACCGGATTTTGATTCCGGCATACGAGGGTTCGAGTCCTTCCTCCCCTGCCAATTTCTCTGTCGTGCAGTCTCAGCATCCCAACGTTCCGCAGGTAGCCAGATGAGTAGTGATAACCTAATGGTATTCACCGGGAACGCCAATCCCGCCCTGGCCCAAGCGGTCGTCGACACTCTCGGCATTCCCCTCGGCAAGGCCATGGCGAGCCGGTTCTCGGACGGCGAGATCCAGGTTGAAATCCAGGAAAACGTGCGCGGCAAGGACGTCTTCGTCCTCCAGTCGACTTGCGCGCCGACCAACGACAACCTGATGGAACTGATGATCATGGTCGATGCGCTCAAGCGCGCGTCTGCCGGCCGGATCACCGCTGCCATCCCGTATTTCGGCTATGCCCGTCAAGATCGCCGCCCCCGTTCGGCGCGCGTGGCGATCTCGGCGAAGGTCGTCGCCAACATGCTGCAAATCGCGGGCGTCGAGCGCATCATCACGATGGACCTGCACGCAGACCAGATTCAGGGTTTCTTCGATATCCCGGTCGACAACATCTACGCGTCGCCGCTGCTGCTGGCCGATGTGCGCGCGCAGAACCACGACAACCTGCTGGTGGTGTCGCCGGACGTTGGCGGTGTGGTGCGTGCGCGTGCGCTCGCCAAGCAACTGCATTGCGATCTGGCCATCATCGACAAGCGTCGTCCGAAGGCCAACGTCGCCGAAGTGATGAACATCATCGGTGAAGTCGAAGGCCGCACCTGCGTCATCATGGACGACATGGTCGACACGGCCGGCACGCTGTGCAAAGCCGCGCAAGTGCTGAAGGAACGTGGCGCACAGAAGGTCTACGCGTACTGCACGCACCCGGTGCTTTCCGGCGGTGCAGCGGCGCGCATCAACGCGTCGGAACTCGACGAAGTCGTCGTGACCGACACGATCGCGCTGCGCGACGACTCGAAGGGCGGCAAGATCCGCCAGTTGAGCTGCGCCAATTTGCTCGCTGAGACGTTCTCGCGTATCCGTCGTGGCGACTCGGTAATGTCGCTGTTCGCGGAATAAGCGTTCGGTAAAATTTTGCGACGGCGCCTGTGCGGCGCCGTTGTTATGTCGGCGGGGAGCATCTCCCCGCCTTTGTCATTCCTGAAGCCGATGTTTTTTTGCACGGCATTTGGGAAGCTATCGCTGCCTGGTCGCGGGCAGTCCAAGGAGTTGTTATGAAAGTTGTCGCTTTTGAGCGTAATCTGCAAGGTACGGGTGCGAGCCGCCGCCTGCGCAATGCCGGTAAGACCACGGGCATCGTGTACGGTGGAAACGTTGATCCGAAGATGATCGAACTCGATCACAACGCGCTGTGGCATGCCCTGCGCAAGGAAGCGTTCCACTCGTCGATTCTCGAGCTGGAAGTTGCCGGCACGACCGAACAAGTGCTGCTGCGCGATGTGCAGTACCACCCGTTCAAGCAATTGGTTCTGCACGTGGATTTCCAACGTGTCGATCCGAACAAGTCGATTCACGTGAAGGTGCCCCTGCACTTCCTGGGCGCTGAGAACGCTCCGGCCGTGAAGCTGGCGTCGAACGTGATCAGCCACACCGTGAACGAACTCGACGTGAACTGCCTGCCGGGCAAGCTGCCGGAATTCCTGGAAGTCGACCTGTCGACGCTGGAAGCAGGCAAGACGGTGCACGCCAAGGACGTCAAGCTGCCCGCCGGCGTGACGCTCACGCTGCACGTCGAGCAAGAAAACCCGGTGGTCGCGCAAGCCGTCCAACCGGCAGGTGCTGCTGCTGACGAAGCGGCTGCCCCGGCTGCCGAAGGTGCAGCGCCGGCCGCCTAAGGCCCGCGCTAGCCTTCAGCGGCGACGCTGGACGCAAGACCCGCCGCGACGTCATGTCCGGCGGGTTTTTTTATGGCGGCGCGCATGCCAATTCGGCGCGCGCCAAGATCGTGATACCGAAATGATCAAGCTGATCGTAGGGCTCGGCAATCCGGGCGCCGAATACACAGCAACGCGTCACAACGCCGGCTTCTGGTTCGTCGACGCGTTGGCGCAGCAGTGTGGTGCGTCGCTCACGAACCAGAAGAACTTCCACGGCTTTGCCGCGCGCACGCGCATCGCCGGCCAGGAAGTCTGGTTGCTCGAGCCGCAGACCTTCATGAACCGCTCGGGGCAGTCGGTTGTGGCGCTCGCACGCTTCTACAAGATTCTGCCGGATGAAATCCTCGTCGTGCACGACGAACTCGATCTGCTACCCGGCACGGTGAAACTCAAACGGGGTGGGGGCAGCGGCGGTCACAACGGCCTGAAGGACATCGCCGCGCATCTGACGACGCCTGAATTCTGGCGTCTGCGCCTGGGCATCGGCCATCCGCGCACGCTTCAGCCGACGGGCAGCCAACAGCAGGTCGTGGACTTCGTGCTCAAGCCGCCGCGCAAGGAAGAGCAGGCGCAGATCGACGACGCGATGTCGCGCTCGCTCGACATCGTCGATCAGGTCGTCAAAGGCGAGATGGAAAAGGCCATGATGCGCCTGCACGCCGCGCCGGGGAAGTAAGCGGCGCTGCCGCGCGCAGTGCGCGGCTGGCTTGGCTTGCGCGCCGCTCAGGCCGTCTTGGCCGCTTGCAGGTGAGTGTACTTCTCGAGCAGTTGCTCGGGTGTCTCGACGTGTTCGGGGTTGATGGGGATACACTCCACCGGACACACCTGCACACACTGCGGTTCATCGAAGTGCCCCACACACTCGGTGCACTTGTTCGGATCGATCTCGTAAATCTCGACCCCCATCGAAATCGCGTCGTTCGGGCACTCCGGCTCGCACACGTCGCAATTGATGCATTCATCGGTAATCATCAAGGCCATACGGCACCTCCAGCCGTATCGCAACGCCGGTCAGCCGCAAGGGCCGGGCCGGCGTACGCGATACTCATCCGTTCGTCGGTAGGCTGCCGACTTTCGTCATCAGCCATTTTTCGACGGAAGGAAACACGAACTTGCTGACGTCGCCGCCCAGTTGCGCGATCTCGCGCACGATCGTGCCCGAAATGAACTGATACTGGTCGGACGGCGTCATGAACATCGTTTCCACATCGGGCAACAGATAGCGATTCATCCCGGCCATCTGGAACTCGTACTCGAAGTCGGACACGGCGCGCAGGCCGCGCACGATCACACGGGCCTGGTGCTTGCGCACGAAGTCCTTGAGCAGCCCGGAAAACCCTTCCACGCTGACGTTCGGATAGTGACCCAGCACTTCGCGCGCGATGTCGATGCGCTCTTCCAACGAGAAAAACGGCTTCTTGTTTCGGCTATCCGCCACGCCGACGATGAGCTTGTCGAAAATCCCTGCCGCACGGCGGACCAGATCTTCATGTCCTCGGGTCAACGGGTCGAACGTCCCCGGATAAATCGCCACTACCATGCCAACGTCTCCTCGCGGCTGGGGACCTGCGCTGCGTACTTGTTCATTGTGGTCTCTAGGTTTTCGGTATCGATTCAAGCAAATGATAATGCACTGCCCCGGCTTTCGCCCGTCGCAGGCATGCGAGGTCGAGCACGGCCAGTGCATCGTCCTCCAGCGCGATGTCCGATTCGGCGTAGATCACCCCGCCAGGGGCAAGCAGACGGGCCGCAGGCGCCAGCAGGTCGTTCATCCAGCCACTCGCGAACGGCGGATCGAGAAACACCACGTCGAAAGCCCCGGGCGGGAGTGTGGTTATCAGGCGGCGGGCATCGGCCTGCACGATCTCGATCTGATCGGCCCCGAGTTTGGCCTGATTGGCACGCAGTTGCCGCACGGCCCGCGCGGCGTGCTCGACCATCAGCACCCGGGCGGCGCCGCGCGAGGCGGCCTCGAATCCCAGCGCGCCGCTGCCTGCGAACGCGTCGAGGCACCGCATGCCGCCCAGATCCTGCCCCAGCCAATTGAACAGGGTTTCCCGCACACGGTCAGGCGTGGGCCGCAGGCCGTCGCCCGACGGCACCGGCAGCGGCGTGCGCTTCCACTGGCCGCCGATGATGCGCACCTGCTGCGGCGCACCGCGTGCCACATTTCCCGAACCGGACTTCATCGTGTTCCCCGCAGCACAGCCTTGCCGGAGACAACGTCACCCGTGCAAAAATGAGTTCGCGCGCGCGGCTGCGCACGCCAGGAATCCAAAATCATGACAATTCACGCTACATTGTTGAGGCGAAACATACCACATCGCCCGCAAGACCCGCCCCATCAAGGCATACGATGGCACGCGACGCGCGCGGCGATGCGTCGGTCCCGAGCGGCGAGCGTCTGCCTCGACGCGGGTGCCACAACGACGACGCGCCCGGCAGAACATCACAGGAGACCACCCGATTCGCCATGACCGATGCCGCCATCGAGGTAACTGAGCTATGCAAGGCCTACGACGGCCGTCCCGTGGTCGATCATCTCTCGCTGCGCGTCGCGCCGGGTGAATGCTTCGGCTTGTTGGGGCCCAACGGGGCCGGCAAGACCACCACATTGCGCATGTTGCTGGGTCTGGTCACGCCCGACAGCGGAGACATCCGTCTCGCGGGTCTGCCCATTCCGCGACAGGCCCCGCAGGCGCGGCGCCGCGTCGGTGTGGTGCCGCAATTCGACAACCTCGACCCCGACTTCACCGTGCGCGAGAACCTCGCGGTCTTCGGGCGCTATTTCGGACTCTCCTCTACCGACCTCCGGGAGCGCGTGCCAGCACTCCTCGCGTTCGCGCGACTCGAGTCCAAGGCAGACGCCCGCGTCGGCCAACTCTCAGGCGGCATGAAACGACGTCTCACGCTCGCCCGGGCGCTCATCAACAATCCCGATGTGCTGGTGCTCGACGAGCCCACGACGGGCCTCGATCCACAAGCTCGCCATCTGATCTGGGAACGGCTCAAGTCGCTGATGAACGAAGGCAAGACGATTCTGCTCACCACTCACTTCATGGAAGAAGCCGAGCGCTTGTGCCATCGCCTGTGCGTGATCGACGCCGGCCGCAAGATCGCCGAGGGCACGCCACCCGACCTTGTTGCGCGCGAAATCGGCTGCGACGTCGTGGAGGTCTTCGGCGACGTGCCGCAAGCCCTGCTCGCGCGCCTGGCCCCGCTGGCCGAACGCATCGAGACGAGTGGCGAGACCCACTTCTGCTATGTGCGCGACGCGGCTCCGGTGGTCGCTGAGCTGCAAGATCAGCCGGGCGTTCGCTATCTGCATCGGCGTGCCAACCTGGAAGACGTCTTCCTCAAACTCACCGGCCGGGAGATGCGCGATGATTGAGCGCGACCTTCACACGCCCCGCTATCTGCCCGGCATCTCGCCGTGGATGGGCGTCTGGCGGCGTAACTTCCTCGTCTGGCGCAAGCTCGCCATCGCGTCGCTGTTCGGCAATCTGGCTGACCCGATGATCTACCTGTTCGGGCTGGGGTTCGGCCTCGGCATGATGGTCGGTGAGGTCGACGGCACCTCGTACATTGCGTTTCTCGCTGCAGGCACAGTCGGCTCGAGCGTGATGTTCTCCGCCAGCTTCGAGTCGATGTACTCGGGCTTCTCGCGCATGCATGTGCAGCGCACGTGGGAGGCGCTCATGCACACGCCACTCACGCTGGGCGACGTCGTGCTCGGCGAAGTCGTGTGGTCCGCGAGCAAGGCCGTACTCTCGGGCCTCGCGATCCTGCTGGTGGCCAGCGTGCTCGGCTACGCGCGCATCGACAGCCTGCCGGTCGTACTGCCGGCGATCCTGCTGGCGGGACTCGCGTTCGCGAGCCTTGCGATGGTGATGACAGCGCTCGCACCGAGCTACGACTTCTTCATGTTCTACCAGACGCTGGTGATGACACCGATGCTGCTGCTCTCAGGCGTGTTCTTCCCGTTGGCGCAACTGCCGGCGGCAGCCCGCCACGTGACCGAATGGCTCCCTCTGGCCCACGCGGTCGCACTGATCCGCCCCGCCATGCTCGGACGCCCGATCGACCTGCCATGGCTGCATGCAAGCGCGCTTGCCGTCTACGCGGTCGTCGGGTTCGCCGTGGCGCTGGTGTTGCTGCGCAGGCGCATTCTTCGGTAACGCCGCACTGTACCTTTCGGCCTGCTCACCGATGCCAACGAAAAACGGCACCGGAAACCGCCGGTGCCGTCTGTCGTATGGCGACACGTCACGTCACGTCAATCCTACGACGATGCGACGATTATTTCGCTGGCGTGCCTGCGGTAGATTTTCCGCTGGGCGCCGCGGCATCTGCGCTTGCGCCGCCGAAGACGCCGCTCGGCCCCACGACGACCGTGACGAGCCGGTCCGGCTGCACGTGGCGCGCGAAGGCGTCCTTCACCTGCGCGGCGGTCACGGCACCCACGTTGCGGGTCCACGTATCGAGGTAGTCCAGGGGCAGGTGATAGAAACCGATAGCGGCTACGTTCGCCAGCAACTTGCGGTTACTGTCGAGTCGCAGCGGGAAGCCGTTGGTCAGGTTGTCCTTGGCGGCCTGCATCTCGGCATCGGTCGGCCCGTCCTGGACGAACTTGGCGAGCGTTTCGCGCACGACCTTGAGCGCTTCCGGTGCCTGCTCGCGACGCGTCTGCAAACTTATCTCGAACGGCCCCTCCTGCAACTGCGGCATGAAGCCACTCGACACACCGTACGTCAGACCGCGCTTTTCACGCACTTCCGACGTCAAGCGGGACACAAAGCCGCCGCCGCCCAGGACATAGTTCCCCACAAGCAACGGGAAGTAGTCGGGATCGCTGCGCGCCACCGATGCCTGTCCCATCACAATGTGCGCCTGCTCGGCCGGGTGCGGAAGATCGATCTGCACGGCACTGCCCAACGACGCGACCGGCGGCATCGCCGGAGGCGTCAGCCCCGCGGGCATAGCGTCGATCAGCGTGGCGACGAGCGTCTCGGCCTGCGCTCGATCGATGTCCCCGACGATCGTCACGACCGCGCGCTTCGGGCTGTACATGTCGCGGTAGAAGCGCACCAGATCGTCGCGCTTCACAGCGTTCACACTCGCCACCGTCGGGCTGACGCCATACGGATGGCTGCCATAGATCGCGCGGCGAAATGCCTTCTCGGCAATCGCCTCGGGCTTCGTATCGGATTCCGCAATCGCCGACGACAGACGCGCCGCCTCCCGCTTGAGCACCGCATCGGGGAACGTGGGATGTTGCAGGAACTGCGCCATCGCGCTGACCGCCGCATCGCGTTCGGTCGCTGACGACAGCGTGCGCAGGGTGACGGTCGCGGCATCGCGTCCGGCACTCGTCGCTTCCATCGCGCCCACATCGGCAAAGCGATCGGCAATCTGCGCCTCGGTCAGCGCGGGGCGCCCCGCTGCGGCGGCCGCGCCCGCGTCGAGCAAGCCCGCCGTGAACATCGCCAGACCGGACTTCCCTGGCGGATCGTAGCGACTGCCGGCATCGAAGTCGATGTTCAGGTCGATCATCGGGATCGAACGGCTCTCGACGAACATCACCTTGGCGCCCGACGGCGCCACCCAGCTTTGAATCGGCAGCGCCGCGCGAGCGCTCAGCGGCGCGACGGCCACAACGAGGCCTGCGGCAACGGCGGCAACGGTCGCCGTAAAGCCCATGCGCGCAGGCACGGAGAACGCACGCAACAGTGCGGAAATTTTCATCATCGTGTGGCCCTCTCAGCGCATGTTCTTCAAGTCTTCCGCCCCTTGGGCGCGGCGCTTTCGTGTCGCTTCGTCGATGGGCTGAGGCACCAGCGTCGCCACGGTCAACGACGCGTCGCCGAAGTACTTGCCCGCCACCGCCTGCACCTGTGCCGGCGTGACCGCCTTCACCTTGTCGAGCATGCGATCGATTTGCCGCCACGAGATGCCCGACATTTCGTTCAGGCCGATCTCCATCGCCTGGCCGAACACCGAGTCGCGTTTGTAGATTTGCGAGGCGACGACCTGGGCCTTCACGCGCCCGAGTTCCGCCGCGGTCACACCATGCGCCGCAATATCGGCCACCTGCGCGCGGAGTGCCTTCTCGAGCTGCTCAGGCGTCTTGCCCTTCGCGGGGGTGCCGTCGAGAAGGAAGAATTGCGGGCCGCGGCCCACGCCATCGTAGTTGGCACCGACATCGTTCGCGATGCGTTGCTCGCGCACGAGACGGCTCGTCAGACGCGCATTGCCATAGCCGTCGAGCACGGCGGCAAGTACCTGCAGCGCATAGACGTCGTCGTCCTTCTCGACGTCGGTCAGGCGCGGCGCACGCCACGCGAGCATCACGTGCGGATTCTCGGCCGGCGCTTTCACGAACACGCGGCGCACGCCCAGTTGTGCCGGTTCGTTCTGCGGACGCCGATCGGGCAACGCATGTGGCTTGAGCGGGCCGTAATACGTCTCGGCGAGTTGCTTGACCTGAGCGGGATCGACATCACCGCTCACGACCACCACCGCATTGTTCGGCGCATACCAGCGCACGTACCAGTCGTGTGCGTCCTGGACGGTCATGTGCTGAAGGTCGTCCATCCAGCCGACGATCGGGCGACGATACGGATTGGCGACGAGCGCCGAGGCCATCAGTTGCTCGTAGAGCAATGCGCGCGGCTGATCGTCCGTGCGCAACCGGCGCTCCTCCATGACCACCTGGATCTCTTTGGCGAACTCGTCGCCGGAGAGCGTGAGGTTGGCCATGCGGTCGGCCTCGAGACGCATCATCTCTGGCAGACGCGACTTTTCCGTCTGCTCGAAGTAGCCGGTGTAGTCCTTGCTGGTGAACGCGTTTTCGCGGCCACCCAGCGCCGCCACCTGACGCGAGAACTGGCCCGGCCCGACAGTCTTGGTGCCCTTGAACATCATGTGTTCGAGCACGTGGGCCACGCCCGTCGTGCCATTGAATTCGTCGAGCGAGCCCGCGCGGTACCAGACCACATGGGCCACCGTCGGTGCCCGGTGGTCTTCGCGCACGATCAGCCGCAGCCCGTTCGATAACGTGAATTCCGAAGTGTTATCCGCCGTTTTGCTGCCGGCGGTGTCGGCCGCATGGCTCAGGCATGCCACACTGGCCAGGATGAGTCCGGCCAAGGTATGTCGCCAGCGCATGGTTCCCGTCATGGATCCCCTTTCGCCCGTCACGGACGTTGATTCGCGTCTGATAAAATACGTCGCATTTCCCGCGTCGGAAACCACGACCCGCCCATTGTAGGGCGTTTTGTGCGACGCGAATGGCAAGACAAATCACAGACGCACGCCGACCGCGTGCGCCCACGTCGAGTTCTTCACCCCATGTTCAGTTTCTTCAAGCGCTTCAAGTCGGGCGGTAACAAAGCCGCCGAGACGAGTCCCGCATCGACCGAATCCCTCGCGTCCGACGCGTTGGCGCCATCGCCGGAAATCCCGGAAACGCCGAGCTTGCCGGTCGAAGACGCTGCGGCGAAGGCCGATATCGCACCGGCGCAGCCCGCCGCGCCCGCCCCCGCGAGCCCGCCGCCGCCTGTCGCACCCGCGGTGGCCCCCGCGACCGCACCGGCCGAAGCCGCGCCGGTACCCGCCGCGCCAATCGACGCCCCGTCCTCGCCTGTCGCCCCGGTCGAAAATGCGGTGCCGTCCGAACCGGCGCGGGGGAAGGTCCCATCGCTCGTCGCGCCGGCGCAGTCCACGCCCACGTTTGCGCCGCAAATCGCGCCCAAACTGGCGGAACCCGTCGAGCCGATTGAGCCGATTGAGCCGATTGAGCCGATTGAGCCGACATCGTCGATCGAGCCGGCCGCCCCGCCCGCGGCCGTTGTTGTCACGGATGCCCACGGCGACGCCATCGGTGAGATCGTCGCGGCCCCCGCCCAAGCCCCGGCAGCCAAGCGGTCCTGGCTCACGCGCCTGAAGGCGGGACTGTCGAAGACGAGCGCCGGTCTCACGGGCATCTTCATCGGCGTGAAAGTCGACGAGAACCTGTTCGAGGAACTGGAAGACGCCCTGCTGATGAGCGACGCCGGCGTGGAAGCCACGGCATTCCTGATCGGCGCCCTGCGCAAGAAGGTCAAGACTGACCGGCTGACCGAAGGCGAGCAGGTCAAGCGTGCGCTGCACGATCTGCTGGTCGAATTGCTGCAGCCGCTGGAACAAAGCCTGGTCCTCGGTCGCGAGGCGCCGATGGTCGTGATGATCGCGGGCGTGAACGGCGCCGGCAAGACGACAAGCATCGGCAAGCTCGCCAAACACTTCCAGCACTACGGCCAGTCCGTGCTGCTCGCCGCCGGAGACACCTTCCGCGCGGCGGCACGCGAACAACTGGCGATCTGGGGCGAGCGCAACAACGTCGCCGTCGTCTCACAGGAAAACGGCGACCCGGCCGCCGTCGTGTTCGACGCAGTGACGGCTGCGCGCGCGCGCAAGATCGACATCGTGATGGCCGACACCGCTGGCCGACTGCCCACGCAACTACATCTGATGGAAGAGTTGAAGAAGATCAGGCGCGTGTTGGGCAAAGCTGCCGAGGGCGCACCGCACGAGGTGCTGCTCGTGATCGACGCCAACACGGGGCAAAACGCGCTCACGCAGGTCAAGGCGTTCGACGACGCGCTGCAACTCACCGGCCTCATCGTGACAAAGCTCGACGGCACGGCCAAGGGCGGCATTCTCGCCGCGATTGCGCGTCAGCGTCCGGTGCCGGTGTACTTCATCGGCGTGGGCGAAAAAGTCGAGGATCTGCAGCCGTTCTCGGCGCGCGAATTCGCCGACGCCCTGCTCGGCTAACTCAGCCAGCTCAATCAAGCGCATCCGCCGGCCACAAGGCCAACGGCCCGCCCGCATCATGTGGCGGGCCGTTGCCTTTTCCGGCGACGCTAGACAGCGCCGCCCGATATCAGCGCGTTACCACTGCTGCGCAACGAGTCCTGCGCAGAGCCCCCACATCATCATGCCGACGATCCCATCGAGGATCTGCCATGCCCGCGCGCGCGCAAATAGCGGCGCGAGCAACCGGGCGCCATAGCCAAGCGTGGTGAACCACAAAACGGAGGCGGTCATCGCACCCACGGCAAACCACGCATTCCCGGGCGGCACCTCGCGCGCGCCGATGCCCCCCAGCAGAATCACCGTATCGAGATAGACGTGCGGATTGAGCAAGGAGAGCATCAGCACGAGCACGAACGCACGTTGCCAGGTCATGTCCTGCGTGGCCGCGCGACTGCCGTCGGCCTGCAGGGCCCCCGCCCCACGCAACGCGGCGCGCCACGCGCGCAGGCCGTACCAGAACAGGAACGCCGCGCCGCCCCAAGTCACCGCCGTCAGGAAGCGGGGATAGGCGGCAATCAAGCCGCCCATGCCCGCCACGCCTGCCGCAATCAAGCCCATGTCGCAGATCGCGCAGACAGTCACGACCACGCCGACATGGCGTCGAAGAATGCCCTGACGCAGCACAAACGCGTTCTGCGCGCCGATGGCCATGATGAGGCTGGCCCCCAGTGCCATGCCCCGCCAGAACGCCGGATCGACCATCGTGCGGCTTACTCGGCGTCGGGTTGCACGTCGGGCGCCGCGCGACGGAAGGCGTCGAGTGTCAGGCAGTGCGCGTTGACCGCGGCGATTCGCGGGAAGGGCGTCATGTCCACTTTGAATCGGTTGGCGTTGTAGACCTGCGGCACGAGGCAGCAATCCGCGAGCGTCGGGGTGTCGCCAAAGGTGAACTTGCCTTGCGGCGACTGCGCCGCCAGCCGGGCTTCCAGCGCCGTGAAACCCTCCACGACCCAGTGGACGTACCAGGCATCCTTCTGCGCGTCGGTCACCCCCAGGTCGTGCTTGAGATAACGCAGCACGCGCAGGTTGTCGATCGGGTGGATGTCCGCGGCGATGTCGAGCGCCAGTGCCCGCACCTGAGCGCGCGCCACCGGGTCGGCCGGCAGGAGCGCAGGCGTCGGATGCACGTCTTCGAGATACTCGATGATGGCCAGCGATTGATGGATATTCACGCCCTCGTCGACGAAGGTCGGCACCAATCCGTTGACGTTGAGCGCACGGTACGCCGGTTTGCGCTGCTCGCCGCCCTCTCGCACCAGATGCACCGGCACGGTCTCGTAATCGAGGCCCTTCAAATTCAGGGCGATCCGCACGCGATACGCGGCGGAACTGCGGAAATAGCTATACAGCGTGGGCATGGCTGACCTCGGAGGCGAAATTGGGGAAGGCGCGGCGCCGGCGTCAAGCCTCAGGGGCCGCGTCTGAACACGAAATGGTACTTCAAGCGCTGGCCCCGATGACACTTGATTGCGTATGATGGATGGATATCCGGCGGCAGGATCACAGCGGCTCGCCCGTCCCCTGCACCGCCCCTGCGACCCCAACACCCACGCGCCATGACCTCTGCCGCTCCCTTCGCCTGTGCACCGCTGCTCAAAATCATCGCTCGCGGGGCGAAAGGCGCACGGGCACTCAACGCCGACGAAACGCGCACCCTGTTCGACGCCATCCTCGCCGGCCGCGTGGCCCCGGCGGAGCTGGGCGGGGTTCTGATCGCCTATCGTATCAAGGGGGAAACGCCGGTCGAACTGCGCGCGATGCTCGACGCCGCTCACGCGACGTTTACGCCCCTTATCTCCCCCACCGACGCCCCGCCGCCGGTGCTGCTGCCCAGTTACAACGGCGCGCGCAAGCAACCGAACCTCACGCCGCTGCTTGCCCTGCTGCTTGCCCGCGAGGGGATTCCGGTACTCGTGCACGGTCAGCATCACAGCGGCGCCAATCGCGTGGGCTCCCAGGCGATCTTTGCCGCGCTGGGTCACGCCGCCTGTCAATCCGCGGCCGAGGTGGAGGCGGCACTGCGAACGCATCGTGTCGCCTATCTGCCGATTGCGGCGCTTTCCCCCGCGCTGGAGCGACTGCTGGAGATGCGTTCGGCGCTGGGTGTTCGCAACTCCGGCCACACCGTGGTGAAGTTGTTGCAACCGTTTGCCGGTCCCGCGTTGCGGCTCGTGAATTACACGCACCCGGAATATCGAGAAACGCTCAGTGAGATGTTTGCCGACGCGGCCAACAGTGCGGCGCCGGGCGTGCTGCTCGCGCGTGGCACGGAAGGCGAACCGGTCGCGGATGCCCGCCGCCAGGCCGCCATCGACGGCTTTTCGGACGGGGCTTACCAGCTATGGCAGGAAGCGGAAGACGGTGCGACGGGCACGCCGCCGAGGCTCCCGGCGGCCGACGCACCCGCAACCGCGCAGTGGATTGAAGCCGTGCTGGCCGGCACCGTTGCCGTGCCCGCGCCGATCGCCCGGCAAGTCGAGGTGATTCGTCAGGCACTGGGACGCATCCAATAGAAAGAAGGCGCACGCGCGCAAGCGACGCTCGAGCGCAACGGCGAGGCAATCCCCTGGATTTCGACGCCCCGCCCCCGGGAATTCTCAATAATTTTCGGAACATTTCATTCCGAAATTAGTCAAATATGCTGTTTTGGGACGCATATCCAGCGAGCGCCGGGGGAGCGCGCGGCCCGATCGGCCTGACGAAATACGGTCGATTCAGTCGGTCGACGCCATGCGGGTCGCTTGCCACGAGATGAGGTGCCATTCGTTGGCTTCGAGCACGTGCACCGCCGTATAAGCCATTTGCGACTCAAGCGAGCCGGTGGCAGTTTCCAGTTCGACCTTCAGCTTGCCCGTGACGACCACGGTGTCGCCGAACTGGCGCAGTTCCTGCGCGCGAATATCGATGTCGAGGTAACGGCGGCGGCCCGACGTGAGCGCGTCGAGAAATTCGCGCTTGCTTTCGCGTTTGCCGTTCGAATGGACGTAGTGGAGGCCGTCGGCCAAGAGGGCGTCGAGTTGTTCGACGTCCCCTTCGACCATTGCGTCAAAGCGCGCCGACTCGCGTTCGCGTACCGCGTCAATTTGCTTCTCCGCCATGTCGACCTCCCGTCGTCTTCGCCCCAAACGCGCGCGGCTTGGGTTGCAATTTACACCATCCGCGTGACGTTTGCGCCAGTGACTTTCCCCGTTAGATGGGGGGTGCTGGAAAACCCCGAGATTGCGGAAACTTCCCACCCGGTAAGGGTTCTAACGTCTTTAGCACTCATTCGAAGAGAGTGCTAAAATGTTTTCCAGAGGCTAACCAGGAGTCTGCCACTTGAGTACTGCCGCCACTTTGCATCCGACGACGCCGGCCACCGGCACGGCGCCGACTTCGCGTGCCCTTGCGTTTGCCCCGTCTGCATTGATGCTGCCGGGCAGTCTGGGCAATATCGAAAGCTATATTCAAGCCGTCCACCGTATTCCGCTGCTTACCGCCGAGGAAGAACAGTCGCTTGCCAAGCGTCTGCGTGAGAACGACGACCTCGAAGCCGCCCGTCAGCTCGTGCTCTCGCACCTGCGCCTGGTGGTGTCGATCGCGCGTAACTACCTCGGCTACGGTCTGCCGCACGCTGACCTGATCCAGGAAGGCAACATCGGCCTGATGAAAGCCGTCAAGCGCTTCGATCCGACCCAGGGGGTGCGACTCGTGTCGTACGCCATGCACTGGATCAAGGCCGAGATTCACGAGTACGTGCTGCGCAACTGGCGCACGGTCAAGGTCGCGACGACCAAGGCCCAGCGCAAGCTGTTCTTCAATCTGCGCAGCCAGAAGCAAGGCTTGCAGGCGTTCACGCCGGACGAGATCGATCAGGTCGCCCGCGATCTGAACGTCAAGCGCGAAGACGTCATCGAGATGGAAACGCGCATGTCGGGCGGCGATATCGCCCTCGAAGGGCATAGTGACGACAGCGACAGCGCAAGCTTCGCTCCCATCGCCTATCTGGCCGACTCGCACCAGGAGCCGACCGCCGTGATCGCCGCACGCGAGCGCGACCGTCTGCAAAGCGATGGCCTGCAAACGGCCCTCGGCCGTCTCGACGCACGCAGCCGCCGCATCATCGAAGCGCGCTGGCTGTCGGTGGCCGACGACGGCAGTGGCGGCGCCACACTTCACGAGCTGGCAGACGAATTCGGCGTGTCCGCCGAGCGTATCCGTCAGATCGAAGTCGCCGCGATGAAGAAGATGAAGGGCGCGCTGCAAGCCTCTGCGTAACACCTCGATCGGATTGTCGATGGCGATGCTTCACGTTGCCACACGACATCGCCGACACCGAAACCCCGTGAGATCCACGGGGTTTTTTTATTGGACTTCGAAAGTTCACGCGACATTTGCGTCGAACTTGATGCATCGCAAGGTCGCCGGCGAGCGCGGTCGATAGAATGAATTCGTACGTGGCCATGCTACGTGCGAAGGACGGCCCGGGGGCCGTTCGCTGCGCCGGACCCGTGTTTCGAATCCGCATCGAACCGGCGTCATCGGCGTGTCTTCCGCCCCCCACGCCGCGGTTTGACATTTTCAAGCGATGAGGCAAAATGCGGCGAAAGTCGACGCGGTTTTCGACACAACGACTTTCGACGCCAGGAGCCGTCACGGATGGACACCCACTCTCCTAGCAGTCTGAAGCCTCCCGCCACGGCCGCGCCTGTCGCGGCGTCGCGTCCCGCCATCGCCGCCCTGCGTGCCTGGGCGATGCAGCGCTGGCGCAACCGCCCGTCCCGCTTCATGTTCGAAATCCTGATCGTCCTCGCGATCAAGGTAGCACTCCTTTTCATCCTGAAGCACGCGTTCTTCGACGCCCCGATGGCCAAGCACATGCAATTGCCGCCGGATGTCGTGGCGCGCGCCCTGATCGGGCCGCAAGCCGTCGAAGCGCCATCCCCCACCCCAAGTCAAGGTGTCCGCCATGATCAGTAGCGAAGTCGTTGACCTCTCGCGCCTGCAGTTCGCCATAACGGCGTTGTATCACTTCCTGTTTGTCCCGCTCACCCTGGGCCTGTCGTGGCTGCTTGTCATCATGGAATCGGTCTACGTCATGACCGGCAAGCCGATCTACAAGGACATGACCCAGTTCTGGGGCAAGCTCTTTCTGATCAACTTCGCGATGGGCGTAACCACCGGTCTCACGCTCGAATTCCAGTTCGGCACCAACTGGGCGTACTACTCGCATTACGTGGGCGATATCTTCGGCGTGCCGCTCGCGATTGAAGGCCTGATGGCGTTCTTCCTCGAAGCCACGTTCGTCGGTCTGTTCTTCTTCGGCTGGAACAAGCTCTCGCGCATCGGCCACCTGGCCACCACGTTCGCGGTGGCACTGGGCTCGAACCTCTCGGCGTTGTGGATTCTCGTGGCCAACGGCTGGATGAACAATCCGGTCGGCGCGCACTTCAACTACGAGACCATGCGCATGGAGTTGACCAGCATCTGGGACGTGATCTTCAACCCCGTGGCCCAGGTGAAGTTCGTGCACACGCTCTCGGCCGGCTACGTCACCGCCGCCATGTTCGTGCTCGGCATTTCGGCCTGGTACCTGCTCAAGCGCCGTGACGTGCCGTTCGCGCTGCGCTCATTCGCCGTCGCGGCCGGCTTCGGTCTGGCCTCGACGCTGTCGGTCATCGTGCTGGGCGACGAATCGGGCTACACCACGGGCGAAGTGCAGAAGGTCAAGCTCGCCGCCATCGAAGCAGAATGGGAGACGGCCAAGCCGCCTGCATCGTTCACGCTGTTCGGCTTCCCGAACCAGAAGGAAGCGCGCACGGACTATGCGGTGAAGATTCCCTGGGCCATGGGCCTGATCGCCACGCGCTCGATCGACACGCCGGTGATCGGCCTCACGCAATTACGCGACGAACACGAGGAGAACATCCGGCGCGGCATGCTCGCCTTCGCGGCCCTCGAGAAGCTGCGCGGCGGCGACACGTCGCCGGCCATGCACGCCGAGTTCGACAAATACAAGGACGATCTCGGCTACGGTCTGCTGCTCAAGAAGTACACGCCGAACGTCGTCGACGCCACGCCTGAGCAGATCCGCCTGGCGGCCAACGATACGATTCCGGCGGTCGCGCCCGTGTTCTGGTCGTTCCGCGTCATGGTCGCGCTGGGCTTCCTGTTCCTGTTCACGTTCCTCTGGGCGTTCTGGCTGTGCGCACGCCGTCGTCTGCTCAAGCCTCGCTCGGCGTGGTTCCTGCGCTGGACGGTGTGGGCGATTCCGCTGCCGTGGATCGCGATCGAATTCGGGTGGATCGTCGCCGAGATGGGGCGTCAGCCGTGGACCATCGCCGGCGTGCTGCCGACCCACCTTTCGGTCTCGTCGCTCTCGGCAACCGACCTGTACCTGAGCCTCGCGGGCTTCATCATCTTCTACACCGCGTTGCTCATCGTCGAAATGTTCCTGATGGTGAAGTACGTCAAGCTCGGCCCGTCGTCGTTGCACACCGGCCGCTATCACTTCGAGACCGAAGGGACCGACGGCGCGGCCATGGTTGGCAAGCGTCCGACGGCTTCGGTCTGATCGTCAGGGAGACACCACATCATGATGATCGATTACACCGTACTCAAGCTGGTCTGGTGGGTGCTCATCGGCGTTCTGCTGATCGGCTTCGCCTTCTTCGACGGCTTCGACATGGGCACGGCCACGCTGCTGCCCTTCCTGGGCAAGACCGACGCGGAGCGCCGCGTCATCATCAATACGGTCGCGCCGACCTGGGAAGGCAACCAGGTCTGGTTCGTGACGGCGGGCGGCGCCATGTTCGCCGCCTGGCCGCTCGTCTACGCGGCGGCGTTCTCGGGCTTGTACTGGGCGCTGCTGCTCGTGCTTTTCGCGTTGTTCCTGCGGCCGGTCGGCTTCGACTACCGCAACAAGCTGCCGAGCGCACGCTGGCGCAATTCGTGGGACTGGGCGCTGTTCGCCGGCAGTGTGGTGCCGTCGCTGGTGTTCGGGGTGGCCTTCGGTAACTTGCTGCTCGGCCTGCCGTTCTCGTTCGACGACACCATGCGCTCCACGTACACCGGCTCGTTCTGGGCGCTGCTCAATCCGTTCGCGCTGCTGTGCGGGTTGGTGAGCCTGCTCATGTTGCTCACGCACGGCGCGGCCCATCTGCGCATGAAGGCCGATCCGATCGTGGCCGAACGCGCCGGACGCATCATGCGCCTCACCGCGCTGGGCACGCTGCTGCTGTTCCTCGTGGCGGGCGTGCTCGTCGCCACGCACATCGACGGCTTCGCCATCACGAAGATGGCCGCGACCGACTCGCCGGCCAACCCGCTCCTGAAGCAGGTCACGACGGGCCCCGGCCTCTGGCTCACGAACTATCAGACCTACCCGTGGATGATCGCGGCACCGGTCGTTGCCTGTCTGTGCGCCCTGCTCGCGGCCTTGCTGGCGAACAGCCGGGCCTACGCGTGGACGTTCGTCGTCACCGGACTGATGATGGCCGGCATCATTCTCACCGCGGGCTTCTCGATGTTCCCGTTCGTGATGCCCTCGGCCACGGTACCCGGCAACAGCCTGACGGTCTGGGACGCCACCTCGAGTCAGCTCACGCTGCAAATCATGCTCATCGCCGTCGTCGTCTTCCTGCCCGTCGTCCTGCTCTATACCGGCTGGGTGTATCGCGTGATTCGTGGACGCGTGACGATCGAGACGGTCAACGACAACCCGCACACGATGTATTGATCAAGGAGTCGCGACATGTGGTACTTCTCTTGGATTCTCGGCCTCGGCCTCGCGCTCGCGTTCGGCATCATCAATGTGATGTGGTTCGAAGCGCATGACGACCTCGAACGCCGCAGTCAGGAAGGCAATGGCCCCTGAGCGCATCCGTTCGGGACATGGTCGGCAGAAATGAAAATCGCGCCCCGAGGGGCGCGATTTTTTTGTGCTTCATGTCGACCGGCGCGATTCCATGCGCAGGCCGGCATCGCGCGATGCCAACTCAGCTCAGCAGCGTCTGCAGATCCTTGGCCATCGCATCGACCGACTCGTCGGGACGCATGAACAGGCGCAACTGGCCGCTCGGGTCGAAAACATAGATGCCGGCGGTATGGTCGATGGTGTAGTTGGTTGGCGTGGAGCCTTCCACCTTGTTCACCACGACGCGGAACGACTGGGTGACGGCCTTGAGCGCCGCGTCGTCGGCCGGACGCAGCCCCACGAACGTCGGGTTGAACGCAGGCGCATACTGAGCCATCAGTTCCGGCGTATCGCGCTGCGGATCGACGGTCACGAACACGACCTGCACGCGTTGCGCGTCCGGGCCGAGCTTCTGCATGACCTGATTGAGCTGCGCCATCGTGGTCGGGCAGACATCGGGGCAATGTGTATAGCCGAAGAACATCACCACCGCCTTGCCCTTATAGTCGGCGAGCGTACGCGTCTTGCCCTGCGGATCCTGCAACGAGAAGTTTTGCGCAAACGCCTTGTTGCCGGTGATATCGAGACTCTGGAACGTCGGGCCGTCTTTGCCGCAGGCGGCGAGCAGCACGGTGAGTCCCATCAGCAACATCGCGCGACGCAACCAGATGACAGCCAGATTCATGAACGAATGCCCCAAAAAACGGAGGAATAAAATGCCTCGCGCAAAGACAACAGGCGCGCCGGCCAGGAATACCGTAACGCGCCTGTCATCGTGACTCGAACGACTGCGGACCACGCACCCGTGACTGCAGCTGCAACGGCAAGGGCTTAGCCCAGCAGGAAGATCTGAACGTAATGATCCACCAGCAGTGCGGCGAACAGCAGCGACAGGTAGACGATCGAGTAGCGGAACATCGAGCGCGAGAGCGCATCGGAATAGTGGCGCCACAGCTTGATCGCGTAGCCAAGGAAGATGCCCGAGAGCACGACCGCCGACACCAGGTAGACGTAGCCGCTCATGCGATGCGCGAACGGCAGCAGGGACACCGCGAACAGCACTACGCTGTAGAGCAGGATTTGCAGACGCGTGTATTTCTCGCCGTGCGTGTTCGGCAGCATGGGCAGCCCCGAATTCACGTAATCCTGACGGCGATAGAGCGCGAGCGCCCAGAAATGCGGCGGCGTCCAGACGAAGATGATGAGCACCAGTATCCAGGCATCCGCCGGCACGGCGCCGGTGGCCGCGGCCCAGCCGAGCGCCGGCGGCATGGCCCCCGACGCGCCGCCGATCACGATGTTCTGCGGTGTGGACGGCTTGAGGACGATGGTATAGATCAGCGCATAGCCGACGAACGTGGCCAACGTGAGCCACATCGTCAGCGCATTGGTGAACGTATAGAGCACCGCCATGCCGGCTGCGCCGAGGATCGTCGAGAAGACGATGATCTGCCACGGCGCGATCTCGCCACGGGCGGATGGTCGCCACGCCGTGCGGCGCATCAGCGCGTCGACGCGTTGCTCGATCAGGCAATTCACGGCGAAGGCGGATCCGGCCAGAAGCCAGATACCGAGGGTGCCGCCGATCAGCACCTGCAGCGGCACCATGCCCCGCGTGGACAGGAACATGCCGATCACGGCGCAGAACACGGCGAGCTGCGTCACACGGGGCTTGGTCAATGCCCAGTATTGTGCGATACGGCTCGCTGGCGGATGGGGAAGGGTCGTGCTTTTCATACACTCAGAGGCAATGCGCTACGCCGAGCCAGTCGGGGCGCCGGCGAGTGGTGCGGCAGCCGGCTGCGCTGCTGGGAGAGGCTTTTGGCGGGCCGGAAGGTCTGCCTGATCGCTCGGGCGGGCCGCCATGGACGCCGTTTTGGCGGCGCGGATGCGGAAGTTTAACATAACGAGCAACAGCAGCAGGATCGCCGCCCCGCCGTTGTGGGCGATGGCGTTGAGCAGCGGCCATTGGAAAACGATGTTCGACAAGCCGGTCGCGAATTGCACGAACACCAGGATCAACATCAGGATCGAGGGCATTCTGAGCGCGGCATGACGTCGCAGCCGGCTCGCAAGCCAAGCCAGGTAAGCCACCACCACCACCGCGAATGTCCGATGCACCCAATGAATCGCGACCAGCGCGTCCATGGGAATCACCTCGCCACCGGCCGTTTTCCCCAGCGCGCGCCAGAGCCTGAAGCCGTTATGGAAATCCATCGGCGGCACCCACTGGCCCTGACACGTCGGAAAATCGGTACAGGCGAGCACCGCGTAGTTGGTGCTCACCCATCCGCCGAGCGCGATCTGGAACACCAGCAACACCAACCCGAAGAGCGCGGCCCAGCGCCAGCGCAGCGCACCGGGATCGGCCGCCACGCTGGCGAGCGGCATCTGGCGCGACGCCAACCAAACGAGCGACCCCAATAAAGTGAGCGCCAACATCAAGTGGGTCGAGACGATCACCGGCTGAAGCTTCATCGTGACGGTCCAGGCGCCGAACGCACCCTGCACGCAAACGAGCACGAACAGCCAGGTGGCGAGCCAGGGCGACTGCTTCAGTTCGCGCCGCTTCACCCAGGCCGTCACCATCAGCGCAATGATGAGCACGCCCACGGCCATGGCGAAGTAGCGATGAACCATCTCGATCCACGCCTTGACGAACGTCACCGGGCCGCTCGGCAGCAGCAACTGCGCGGCATGAATGTCCGCATGGGCAGCGAACGGCGACGACGTGCCGTAGCAGCCCGGCCAATCCGGACACCCGAGCCCCGAATCGGTGAGCCGCGTAAAGCCGCCGAACATGATCAGGTCGAGTGTGAGAAAGGTCGTCACCCAGGCCAGTTTGCGGTATTTGTTCGCGTCGCGGCGCAACAGCACCCAGCCGAGCGGCAGCACCGCGATACACAGGCCGATAAAGCCCAGTTCCAGAAGGTAAAGCATCGGTTTTACGTCAGGTCTTCGTCATGTCCGGTGCGTCATTGCACGCGGTCTCGTTGCGGTTGCCGGGTCGCGCCCCTCAACCCGTTCCCGACCACTTGAGCAGACGAGACAGGTCGCTCTTGATCTTGCTCGGGTCGGCGTGCTTCGGGAACGCCATCATCAGGTTGCCCAGCGGATCGACCAGATAGATGTGGTCGCGCAGGCTGCTACCGTCCTGCGTTGGCAGCCATGCCGCCAGCGCGGCCGGATCGGCACGCAGACGTCGCGTGTCCGGATACGCGCCGTCGACCTTCTCCGGCACGGCAGCGGCGTCCGTCACCAGCCACAGCGTTTCCACTCGAGTGCGTTCATTGCCTTGCAACACGCGGATCTGCCGCATGTAGAAAAGCTTGCTCACGCAATTCTCGTCGCAAGCGGCGGTGTCCGCGCTGATCATCAGCCACTTGCCCTTGAGCGACGACAGGGGCAGCGTCTGCCCGGTCTCGTCGTCACGCACCACCAGCGCGGGCAGCGGCCGCTGCGGCTCGATCAACTTGCCGTAGGCCGACGTGCCGCCCTGTGGCTTGAACACGTAATACATCAGATACGCCGCCACCGCCGGCGCCGCACACACGACGAACAGCAGCACCAACATACGCCGTGCGCGGCGTCGCTGCGCCGGGTCGATGGCGGGGCCGTCGGCGTGCCCGGGATTCACCTCTGTACTCATGCTCGCCTCATGCCCGCTTGAAGTTGTCGGGGGCCGCCGCCAGCCGGCGTCCTCGCCGATACGCCAGACGCAAGCCCAGCAGCGCGAGCACCAGCGACATGCCGGCCCACTGCGCCATATACCCGTAGTTGCGATCCGCCCCGCTGGCCGGCGCAGGCCAGTCGCGCAACAGATGATCGCCCGTGTCGTTCGTCTGCATGATCACGAACGGCTGCAGCGGCAGCGCCGTTTCGCGCGCGTAATCCGCCACGTCGAGATTCTGGCGAATCGGCATCCCCGCCGCAGAACCGCCTTTCCCCAACTCGAAGGCACGCGACGGATCAGGCTGCGCCAGGCCTTCGATGGTGACGTCACCGGCCGGGGTCGCGTACGGCATGATCGACGTGCGATCGCGCAAATCGCGCGGCAACCATCCACGATTGACGAGCACCACGTGATCCGGCGCGATCTGCAGCGCCATCACCACATAGAAGCCGGGCAGTTCGTTGCGGGGACGATTGTCCAGGTACACCACGCGGTTCTGCAGGAAGCGTCCGGTGACGCGCACGCGCCGGTTCGCCACGTCACCGAGCGTGTAAGTCTGTGTGCCCAGCACGCGCACCGGCGCGTGTTCGGCCTGCTCGACCTGCGCCTGACGCGCCAGACGCATCTGGGCGCGCTCGTATTGCCACACACCAAGCGCCGCCGTAAGCACCACGGCCAACAGTATCAACACCGCCGGCACCGGGCGCATACCGCGTAAAAGGGTTCTCAACACGTCCATTCCTTGTCTGGCAGCGCGACGGAGGCGGGCGATCAAACACACCGCATTGCAGCGTGCCAGCGCGAGTTCGTTGCCCGATAATGTCGCATCATTGTCATCGGACACATCATGCGCATTATCGTTGCCATCGCCTTCGTCCTGATTCTCGGCAGTCTGGCGTCCGCATTGTTTTTCATGATGCGGGACAAGGGCGGATCGAATCGCACCGTGCATTCGCTCATGGTGCGCGTCGGCCTGTCGGTGACGCTGTTCCTGCTTATCCTGTTCGCCAACTGGATGGGATGGATTCACAGCACGGGCATACGATACTGAGTCCCGCGCCGCTTCTCTGCGGCAAATCGCCGCACCCCATGTCTATCGTCCGGGTTCGCTCCGGGTCATGCGACCGGTGGTCGCGCGGCGACATGGCTTCCGGCGCGGCGATCGCTGTGCGACATAAAGCCGCATTGCACGCGCATCCGAGAACTTGCCGCTCCCACTGCAAATGGAAACGCCGCCGGAATCCGGCGGCGTCCCGATACCATTGCGGGTCTTGACGTCAGAGCCAGTAGACCACGACGTAGAGTCCCAGCCAGACCACGTCGACGAAGTGCCAGTACCACGCGGCGCCTTCGAAGCCAAAGTGATGGTCCGGCGTGAAGTGTCCCTTCATCAGCCTCACAAGCATGACGCTTAGCATGATCGCGCCCAGCATCACGTGAAAGCCGTGGAAGCCGGTGAGCAGGAAGAACGTCGAGCCATACACACCCGAGGTCAGCTTCAGGTTCAGTTCGGTATAGGCGTGGTGGTATTCATAGGCCTGGAAGCCCAGGAAGGTGAAGCCCAGCGCCACGGTGGCGAACAGCCAGAAGATCGCACTGGCGCGATGGTTGGCGCGCAGGGCATGGTGCGAGATCGTCAGCGTGACGCCCGAGGTCAGCAGCAGTGCCGTGTTGAGCGTGGGGATCGGCCACGGGCCCATCGTCTCGAAGGCGTCCACCACACCCGCAGGGCCAGCGTTCGGCCACACGGCGCTGAAGTCGGGCCAGAGCAGCTTGTTGTCGAGATCGCCAAGCCACGGCATTGCCAGCGTGCGAGCGTAGAACAGCGCGCCGAAGAACGCCGCGAAGAACATCACCTCGGAGAAGATGAACCAGCTCATGCCCCAGCGGTAGGACGCGTCGATGCGCTTGCCGTACAGGCCGCCCTCGGACTCGGCGATCGAGTCGCCGAACCAGCTACGCAGCACCCACAGTACCCACAGCAGGCCGGCCAGCGCCGTCCACGGGGCCCACGGTTGTCCGTTGACCCACGCGGCCGCCGAGCCGAGCACCACCAGCAGGCCGACACTGCAGCTCACGGGATGGCGCGACGGGGCCGGTACGTAGTAGTAAGGCGCCGTTTGGTGTTGACCACTCATTCTTATCTCTCCAGGCTTGGTTCTCTTTGTCGATGCCACTCACGTCGCGAGCCGAATGGCGAGCTTCGCCAGCAATACCAGCGCCACGACGAACAGGATGCCTCCGATCAGCCCCGCGACGATCAGATGCACAGGGTTGAGCTGCGCCATGTCGCGGTCGTGATCACGCCCCTTGCGCACGCCGAAAAACGACCAGAACACGGCTTTGATGGTCTGGACGAATGACAGCTTGCGCTGGGTCGCCTCCTTCAAGTCATCCATTGCTGCCCTTGCCTCCCCCCGTCGGTCCTGCGTTCAACTCGCCAGCCTGGGCACCGGTTGAGGTATCCGCGCGCGGACTGGCGTCGTTCTTGCCGAGATCGAAAAAAGTATAGGACAGCGTGATCGTATTCACATCCTTGGGCAGCTTCGTGTCCACCACGAAGACCACCGGGTATTCCTTGGCCTCTCCGGCCTTGAGTGTCTGCTGCGTAAAGCAGAAGCACTCGATCTTCTTGAAGTAGCTCGCGGCCAGCGCCGGTGCATAGCTCGGAATCGCCTGTGCACGCACCTCATGCGACTGCTGATTCGCCACTTCGTACTCGATGGTCGCGATCTGCCCCGGATGCACCGTCAGACTGCTCTTCGCCGGCTTGAAGCGCAACGGCCCCTGGGCATTGGCGTCGAACTCGACGGTGATCGTGCGGCTTTCGTCGACCTGCGAATTGCGAGCGGTGATCTCGGTCGCGCGATCGCCCAACTGGTTGATACCCACCAGATTGCAGAACGCCCGGTAGAACGGCACCATGGCGTAACCGAAACCAAACATCACCGCGACCATCAGCAGCAACTTGCTGAAGGTGCGCACATTGATTCGTCGCAAACCGCTCATATTCGCCTTGCCGGTTCCCCGCTTGACGGCCATCAGTCCTCCGATGCCGTCGGTTGCCGTGTGCCGCCGTATGCCCTCGTGAACCGCCTTCCCTTACCGCGCGTCCCGCCGGTGCGACGGGACGTCCGGATCAGATGCCGCCCACCAGCTTGACCTTGATCATCACCCCAAAGAAGAACACCAGCACGACGGAGCCCAGGATCAGCCCCGTGCGCAGGTTCTTCGCGCGTTGCTCGCGAGTCGAAGCCATGATCAATGCACCTTCGGCGGCGTCTCGAACGTATGGAACGGCGCCGGGCTCGGCACGGTCCACTCGAGGCCCTCCGCACCATCCCACGGCTTCGCTTCGGCCGCCGGACCACCTCGCCACGTCGGCAGCGCCACGAAGAACAGGAAGTACACCTGCATCAGGCCGAAGGCGAATGCGCCGATGGTCGCCACCTGGTTGAAATCCGTGAACTGCGCCGGGTAGTCCGCATAGCGACGCGGCATGCCGGCCAGCCCCAGGAAGTGCATCGGGAAGAACGTCACGTTGAACGAGATGAGCGTGCCCCAGAAGTGGAATTTGCCACGCCACTCGTTGTACATGTGGCCTGTCCACTTCGGCACCCAGTAATAGAACCCTGAGAAGAGCGCAAAGAGCGAACCGGCCACGAGCACGTAGTGGAAGTGCGCCACCACGTAGTAAGTACCGTGCATCTGGATATCGAGCGGCGCCATGGCGAGCATGAGGCCGGTGAAGCCGCCCATCGTGAACACGAAGAGGAAGCCGATGGCGAAGAGCATCGGCGTCTCGAACGTGAGCGAGCCCTTCCACATCGTGGCAACCCAGTTGAACACCTTCACGCCGGTCGGCACCGAGATCAGCATCGTGGCGTACATGAAGAAGAGCTGACCGGTGACCGGCATGCCCGTCACGAACATGTGGTGTGCCCAGACCATGAACGACAGGATCGCGATCGACGCCGTGGCATAGACCATCGAGCTATAGCCGAACAGCGGCTTGCGCGAGAACGCCGGAATCACCTGCGAGACGATCCCGAACGCCGGCAGAATCATGATGTACACCTCCGGGTGTCCGAAGAACCAGAAGATGTGCTGGTACATGACCGGATCGCCGCCGCCCGCCGCGTTGAAGAACGACGTGCCGAAGTGACGGTCCGTGAGCAGCATCGTGATCGCGCCGGCGAGCACCGGCATCACGGCGATGAGCAGATAGGCGGTGATCAGCCACGTCCACACGAACATCGGCATCTTCATCAGCGTCATGCCCGGCGCGCGCATGTTCAGGATGGTCACGATGATATTGATCGCCCCCATGATCGAGGACGCACCGAGAATGTGTGCACCGAAGATCGCCATATCCTGGCCCGGCCCCATCTGCACCGACAGCGGCGCGTACATCGTCCAGCCGGCTGCCGTGGCCCCGCCCGGCACGAGGAACGACGAAATCAGCAGCAGGCCGCCAACCGGCAGCAGCCAGAAGCTGAAGTTGTTCATACGCGCGAAGGCCATGTCCGACGCGCCGATCTGCAGCGGGATCATCCAGTTCGCAAACCCCACGAACGCCGGCATGATCGCGCCGAAAATCATCACCAGCCCGTGCATGGTGGTGAGCTGGTTGAAGAACTCCGGACGAATGAACTGCAGGCCCGGTTCGAACAACTCCGTACGGATCATCAACGCCATCACGCCGCCCGAGAGCAGCATGACGAACGAGAAGATCATGTACATCGTGCCGATGTCCTTGTGATTCGTCGCGAACAGCCAGCGACGCCACCCGTGCGGATGGTCGTGCGCGTGATCGTCGTGACCCGCCACGTGATCGTGAGCGATGGAACTCATACCCAATCTCCTTCCTCGAACTGGTCGAACGGCACTTAACTGTTCTTCGCTGCGCCAGCGTCGGCAGCCCCTGCGGCCTTGGCCGACTTATTGCCACGCGCTTCGCGCACCTGTGCCGGCTGAATTATGTCGCCGGTCTTGTTGCTCCACGAGTTGCGCTCGAACGTGATCACGGACGCAAGCTCCACATCGTTCAGATGCGACCAGTTAGGCATCGCATTCTTGCCATGCAGCACGATGCTGATGTGATCGGCCACCGGACCGTTCGCGATCTTCGAGCCGTCGAGCGCCGGGAAGGCGCCGCCGCCCTTGCCGTTCGGCTGGTGGCACACCGCGCAATTCGACGCGTAGACCTTCTGGCCGCGCTCCATCAACTCCTGCACGGTGTAGGTCTTGTTCGGATCGTCGGCCGACGCGGCCATCAGCTTCTTCTGCGACTCGACCCATGTGTTGTAATCCGCTTCCGAGACAACCTTCACGACGACCGGCATGAACGCGTGCTCCTTGCCGCACAGCTCGGTGCAGAAGCCGCGATACTCGCCGACCTTTTCGGCCTTGAACCACGTATCGCGCACAAAGCCCGGAATCGCGTCCTGCTTGATGCCGAAGGCCGGTACGTAGAACGAATGGATGACGTCGTTGGCCGTGGTGATCAGACGCACCTTCTTGTTGACCGGCACGACCATCGGATTGTCGACTTCCTGCAGATACGTGTTGCTCTTCGGCGCCTGTCCGTCGATCTGGCTGCGCGGCGTGGTGAGCGTGGAGAGGAACTTGATGCCCTCGCCGTCGCCCTTGAGGTAGTCATAGCCCCATTTCCACTGATAGCCGGTAACCTTGATCGTGAGATCGGCGTTGGTGGTGTCTTTCATGGCGACCACGGTCTTCGTGGCGGGCAGCGCCATGAGAATCACGATGATGAACGGCACGACCGTCCAGATCACCTCGACCGTGGTGCTTTCATGGAAATTCGCGGCTTGATGGCCCTTGGATTTGCGGTGCTTGAAGATCGAGTAGAACATCACGCCGAACACACCGAGGAAGATCACCAGGCAGATGATCAACATCATGGTGTGCAGGCTGTGAAGCTCTTGCGCGAGTTTCGTGACCGGCGGCTGGAAGTTGAGTTCGTTGACGGCCGGCCCCCCGGGCATGTCCGTGACCGCCGCCAGGGCCGGAACGCAGGCGAGCAGCGAGGCGCCCGCAAGGAAGGCCGCCAAGGCGTGTTTCGTTTTTTTCATAGCTTCCTTACCCAAAATTACCATCCAAACCTCCCTGGCGGTCGCCCGAGATTGTCTCCATCTCTCAGGCCTGTTGGGCAAGACAACGGCGCAGCTCGCGCGCAAACGTTTCGCGGCGATGCGGCGCAAGATAGGCACCGACAGTGACCGAGCGGCTACCCGAGCGCAAGACTATGCGCAAACGCGGCGGCTTCTCGATGTCGATGCGCACCCAGCGGGGATTGAACTCGTACTGCGTCAACCTCTGTGCTGAACGTTGCTCGACCACAAGGCTCACGGGCGACAACCGAATGACCTCGTAATCTGTGGCATGCCGGGCATGAATGACGAACGCAACGCCCACCACGAGCAAGTCCAGGCCTGTGAACGGCAAGACCAACCACCCACCGCGCCACGCCGCAATCAAGGCAACACCCAGCGACACGGCGGCCAACGACAGGTAGAACAGGACAAACTGGCGCGGCGATATCGCGCAGTTGCGCTTGTGCTTCCATTCCTTCGTCACCGAATCGGCATCGGAAGAAGAGGCTGCGAGCATCGCCGTCACCCGTGGGGCATTTTGGGTCTTTCATGTCCGACGGCCGGGAACTTGCTGCGTCCGGGCCGCGACAAACTGCCGCATTATAGAACGCGCCTTCTCCAAGCGACAACATTGATACGGAGTATTTGGCGCGCCATAGCATTCTCCTGAACTCATTGATGCAAAAGGGAAATCCGTTTATTCCCCTAGTCTGAAATCGCGACGGCGAAGCGACTACGGGATACTCCCTATGCGTCATCGGTTTGACACATTGCAACAACGCGACGACTCGTTGCGGTGTCCTGACTACCTGAAGCGCCCCCTCCGCAGACGACCGTCACCCCACCCCGTCCAATGCCCGTCACGCAAATGGCGCAATGCGACGCACGCCCCGCCGCCTTCGCTGCGATGCGGGATTCGTCCGATATCCGTCAACCGTCGATGCGGCACCCGGGGGCGCGTGCGACGTTATGTCGCGCCCTGAGATGGCGCGCCGCAACCGCTACACGGCGGGTGCGCGCGAGTCCCTCGGTGACCCTCGATGCGCGCAACGATACAACGCGTGCTAAAACCAAAGCCTGTTCCCCACCTCGCCATGCCATGTGTGCCACGCGTTGCGTCACTCCCCGCTCGTTTGCCGACGGTCTGAGCGCCTTGCGCTCCGCCACCGACTTCGATGCCTTGTGCGCCGTGCTGCAAACGTTGTGCGGCTCGCTCAGCCACCGCTATTTCAGCTATCGCGGACATTTCCCCCTGCCGGGCGGGAAACGGGCAACGCCGCGACTCGGCAACTTGCCGCATGCGTGGCAAGCGCACTACGACGCTCAACGCTATGCGACCGTCGATCCTGTGCTGACGTGCGCCAGCCGGCAACTCACCCCCGTCGAATGGACGCCGACGCTCTACACATCGCCCGACGCCCGGCGGTTGCTTCGTGAACAGCGCGCCGCGGGCATGCGCTACGGCGTGACGTATCCGGTATTCACCCCGTCGGGCGCGTTGGGCATGTTGAGTCTCTCGTCAACCCGCCCGCCTCCTTGCTACGTGCGAGCACTCGGCGCGCATGCCTGGAAGCCGCATGCCGGCGCGTTGCTGGCAATGCACGTGCATGAAGCCGTATGGCGCATCGTGCAGCGCGACGCCGTGCATCATGGCGCCCCCGTGCTGACACCGCGCGAGCGCGAGTGCCTGCGGTGGGTGGCGCGCGGCAAGACCTCGTGGGAAATCGGGCGCATTCTCACGCTGTCCGAGCATGGTGTGGTGTTTCATCTGCGCAGCGTCATGCGCAAGTTCGACGTCTCGAGCCGCCATCGGGCAGCGAAGCTGGCGAGCGATTACGGCCTGCTCGACGACTTCGCCGGCGGCGCATCGCCCGTCATTGGTTCCGCGCCGCAAGATCGGCGAGCGTCTTGTATCGCGTCAACGTGAAGGTGTCGCTCGCGGCATTCACGAACGAGCCGCCGCCCAATCGCCCCACGGGACGGAGCGCCTGCAAATCCACGTGATGAGTGACGGGGTCGAGCAACGCGTCGTCGACATGGACCGCGACGACGGTGCCGAGCACGACCCATCCGCCGCCCGGCGCGGCGCTGATCTCGATAATGTCGCGGACCTGGCATTCGTACGCGACCCCAGCCTCCTGAACACGCGGCGGCCGCACGCGCGACGAGGCAACCGGGGTCATGCCGGTCAGCGCAAACTCAGACTCGCCAGGAGGCAATGGCGCCGCCGAGAGGTTCACGGCCTCGATACACGACAGGCTCGCCACGTTCACGACGAACTCGGGCACCGCCTCGACGTTGAGCAACGTGTCCTTCTTTCGGGTCGGCGCCGGCGGCACCACCGGGCAGAACAGCACCGTCATCGGCACACAGCACACGCCCATGAAGTACGCATAGGGCGCCAGATTGGGCCGGCCTTGCGCGTCGACGGTACTCACCCATGCAATGGGCCGCGGCAGAATCGTACTCATCATGAAGTTGTAGCGACTTGCCTCGTCGAGCGTCTCCGGATCCAGTTCCATGTCGTCTCCCAAGGTTGTCGTCCCTCGCCTGCTATCCGAAGGCGGGGGCTAGTTGTGCGATGCCACGCCCGTCAGCCGAAGCACCTCATTGGCGCATCCCCACGACAACGTGAAGCCCCCGCCCCCGTGGCCGTAGTTGTGAAGCAGACGCGGGTGGTGCGCGTCGCACGCCACGCGCGACACCCGTCGCATCGGCCGAAATCCGAGGCGGACTTCGACGACACGCAGCGCGGCTACGCCCTCACACAGCCGGGTGCATCGGCTTACGATGTCCTCGACCTGCCGCTCGTCGATCACGGTCGACGTCAGGTCGGGATCGGCGGTGCCGCCCAGTACGACGTCTTCGTTCCGTTCGATCACGTATGTCGGCGCCTGCGGATCCGAATCGTCGATATAGCAGCCGCTCACGGCGGCGTCGCGTTCTGCCCGAAGCACAATGGCGCGCGACAACGATAAATCGCTGTCGCCAAACGGCCGGCTTCCATAACCGCAGCAATTCACGACGTGCTCGGCGTCGCCGAGCAACGACGCAGGGTCGCCGACGCGCTGCGCCACATACCGGCCGCCGAGGTCGAGGAACAGCGTCATCAGGTAGCGAAGATAGACCGCTGCGTCGGCCACGGGCACGTTCATGCGGTAAGCGCAGGCGAAGCGCGACGGCACCTCCGCCGGTGCCAGACGCTCAACGTCGCTGGCGCATTCTGTCCACCACGGCGCCCCGGCATCGCGTTGAAAATATTCGGTGAGCACGCGCATCCGTACGCCGGACGCCGCGTCGGCGGACAGTCGACGCATCGTCGCGTAGGTTTGCCGGGCGCGTTCGAGATAGACGAAGTCGGGCGCCTGATAGAACGGATGCCAGATGGCCGCCGCGAGCGCCGACGTCGTCTGCGCCGGCCCCTCCGCCGCGTAAATAACGACGTCGCACCCGGCGAGCGCCATCGTCGCGGCCGTCGTCAGGCCGCTGACACCGGCACCGAGCACAATGATGCGCGGGCGGATCACGGCTGCGCCTCCGATTGCACGTATCCTGGGTCGTCAGGCATGCGGCGCCGCGCGGCATCGACATAGTCCTGCAGATGGCCGGGCGTCACAGCGTCAAAACACTGCGGGGATTTCAGGCCGCTCCCCGTCCCGAGCAGCACCACATGCGACCGGGGCGGGATACGCCCCGTCGCGAGACACTCGCCCAATGCGGCGTAGCCGGCGGCCGTCGACGGTTCGAACCACAGGCCGAAGCGCTGCGCGAGATCGCGCGCCGCCGCCATTATCCGAGCATCACTGAGGGCGACACACACGCCGCGCGTGGCGCGCAAGGCATGCAGCGCCGCGAAATGATCGCGTGGACGACCGACCGCCAGACTGTCGGCCACGGTGTCCGGGCTGACCTGCGTGGGCGACTCAGGCAAGGCCATGGCATCGTCACAGGCGCGCCAATCGCGTGTGACGCTGTTTGCGCTGTCGGCCTGCGCCGCGAGCAGTCGCGGCACGGCGGAGGTGATGCCGAGTGTATAGAGATCGAGAAACCCCGCCGCGATGCCCGACAGAATGTTGCCGTCCCCCGTCGGCACGATGACCCAATCGGGCACACGCCAATCGAGCGCTTCCGCCATTTCGAACGCGCACGTCTTCTTCCCTTCGCGCGTGAAGGGGTTGATGCCGGTATTGCGGCAGCACACACTGGCGTCGTCGGCCATGCGCTCGGCGATGTCGAAGGCGTCGTCGTAGCTGCCCTCGACCTCGCAGACCTTCGCTCCATACGCGCGAATCTGCGCCAGCTTGACGGAGGGTGTGCTCGCCGGCACGACCACGGTGGCCGACATTCCCTGCGACGCCGCGAGGCACGCCAGAGACGCACCGGCATTGCCGGTCGATGCGGTCACCGCGTGCTGGCACCCGGCGCGTTTGGCGACCGCCAGCACCACGTCGGTGGCGCGGTCCTTGAGCGATCCGCTTGGGTTCCGCGCCTCATCCTTCACCCAGAGACGGACGCCGCCGTCGTCGCCGCAATCGACCAACGGCGTGGCGCCCACGACCAACCGGCTCGCCCAGTGAGCTTCAACCGGAAGGAGTGCGCCATATCGCCACATTCCTCGTCCCTGAAACGTACTCACGATGTCCGCGGCGCATGGCGAATCCGCGTCCGCCCGCCGTTGAATGCGAAGATTCTGTCCGCACACGGGGCAGCGATAACGGATCGCGCCCCACGACTGCGGCGTTGCACACCTCACACACACGTAGTGATACGAAAACGGCGGCGTCACGCGAGGCACCCCGGATTCAGCAGGTGAGCCATCACGGCATTCTGCGCATGAAGCCGATTCCCGGCCTGATGGAAGACCCACGACGAGGGGCCATCGACCACGTCGTCCGTCACCTCCTGCCCGCGGTCAGCGGGAAGGCAATGCAGGTACCCGGCGTCGGGCGCTGCGCGTCGCATCACGTCGGCGTCGACGCACCAGTCGCGGTGCCGCTCGAAGACATCGTGCATGGCTGCCTCGTCGACGGGATCGCCGTGACGTTGGGGAAGATGCGCGAGACTGCACCACGATTTGGCGTAAACGGCGTGCGTATCGGTCACGCCGTCGCGCAGATCGTGGGTCACGCGCAGACGCGCACCGGTCTGCTCGGCGAACCGCGTGGCCGCGGCCATCACCTGCGGATCGAGGCCGAACGACGCCGGATGCGCAAGCGTCACGTCCATCCCGGATTTCACTGCGGCGAGCAACAGACTCTGCGGCACGGCCACTGGCTTGTGCCAGCTACCGGAATACGCCCAACTGATGCACAGCCGCCGGCCGGCCAGCCCGCCCAATTGCTCACGCATCGTCATCACATCGGCAAGCGCCTGACACGGATGAAAGCGGTCGCACTCCATGTTGATGACGGGCACCCGACTTGCCTGAGAGAAAGCTTCGAGATGACGATGCGCCGCACCGTACACCCACCCGGCCGGCGCGCCATACATGCGAATGGCAATCGCGTCGCCATAGGATGAGAGCACGCGCGCCACGTCGGCCACCCGCTCCGTCGAGTACGGAATCTCCGCCTCGGGTAGCGCGGGCGTATAGATCCCGTTCAGCGGATCGAGCACGATGGCATGGCCACCCATTCGCGACAGACCCGTCTGGAAGCTGCTGCGAGTGCGTAACGACGCGTTGTAGAACAAAAAGTAGATCGTTCGACCCCGTAGCGCAGAGTCAGTGTGCTGCGGATAGCGGCGCTTGAAAGCGAGCGCCGCCTCGAGGAGTGCGCGATACTCCGCCGCACTCATGGTCAGATCGGGGGCTAGCCAGTGGCAATTCATAGATCTCTCCTGATTGCGTATCGGCGAAGGGCGGGGACAGCACGACGTTGCCCGCCAGGTTGAATCGGATCGGTCGCGCGATCGCGCGCGTCGCAACGTCAGCCGCTCGATGGCCCGACGCTCAAGGCGGCCGCCAGCGACTCGCTTGTTGCGCGAAGCGTTCGGCACAGGCCATGCCCAATCGCTCAAACAAGCGCCGTGGCACCAGCGCGGCTTCCATCATGTGCACGCCCACTTCGAGCGGGTCGATGCTCTCGTGGATCACAAGATCGGCTTCCGCGGCATCCAGCCCGACGGCGCACAGATGCGCTCGCCACACCGGCAATTCAGGCGCAAGAAACGCCACCATCAGCTCTGGAAGCAACGTGTCGAGAAACGCGCGCTCCGCAGGCGACAACGACGGAATCCACTCGCTGGCAAAGCGGATAAACGCCGCTTGATGACGCCGCTCGTCCGCGCCATGTTCGCTCAGCATTGCGCATACGGGCGGGTAGATATTGTCACCGGCCCCCGCCTGTCGCAGCGTGCCGGTGATCAACGTCTCGGTCACCGTTGCCGCTGCGACGATGGCCATCTCGCGATGTGTTTCGGGCACCGCTTCACACAACGCCAGCACGCGCACGACACTCAACGATGGCGTTCGCGCCAGCGCATACCCCGCCTGTTTCAACAGATGTCTGCGGAATCGCTCCATCATCCACGTGTGAAATCCCTCGTCCGTGTAGATGGCGAGCAGATCGTCACGGCTGACCGACGCGATGCCAGGAATGTCGAGCATCTGCTCGATGGCGCGATTCACGATATGTAATTCGACACGTTCCGTCTTGTTCAGGTAATCGGCCAGACGGCGCGCACTCAACTGCTGCCGAGCCGCCTGACCGCGTTCACAGACCAGCGGATGCGTGGCATACGGCATGAGCGACAGGTTGAAGAACAGGTGTTCGGGCCGCAGCGGCGGGAACGGTGCCTCCCCGCCCCCACGGGTCACGGCGGCGACGTCTCGCCACGGCCGCTGCCCGTGCTCAACCGACCCGCCATCGCCGGGCATGCACGTTTCAACGCTGCTCCCCGCATGCCGATCAGACATGCGGGGACGCCGCGACGACAAGCGCCGGTTGATGCGCGCTCAGCGTTACCAGGCTGGCCCGTTCCGGCCCCAGTCCGATGCCGGCCAGCGGCGCGCCGATTTGCCGCTCGACGAAATCGACGAAGCCATGCATGGCGGCATCGAGCTTGCCTTCGCGTCCGAGTGTGAGTGAATGCTCGGACAGTCCGGGATAGATCTGCACGTCGGGCATGACGTCGCTGGACAGCACGTCGCGATGTACACGCATCGGCACGCCCTGATAAGTCGAATGGAAGTAGTGGGCCAGGCAGTCAACCTTGTTGAGGTAGACGCAGTCGACCGCGTGGGCCTTGACGACCTCTCGCAACTGCGCGAGGTCGAGCATGCCGATGCGACGCGGGCGACCGGTCCCCGTGCCGTACTCGCCGGTGAGCATGCGAAGTGCGGTGCCAACGTCGAACGGATCGGTCGAGCGCAGTAGCGCTTCCGGCGAAAAGCGCACCTGCTCGTCGGTCACGCCGATGTGAGACTGGGACGCCCCGTCGCAATATTGCGCCGAGCGCTCGCCCCCCAGTTCCGACGGAAACGGGCCACGCCCCACGCGCGACATGATGGCCTTCGCCACGCCGATGGTCCGACGGTGGTACTTCGGCGACAGATCGCCCCCCACGTACGCATATGCCGGCACCGTGTGGCTCGACGTGACGTACGGCTGACAGCCGTCGACGACATCGAGCAACACCGACTGCGCCCCCTCGAACAACACCCTGGCGCCTTGCTTTACGCGATTCGCGAGCCATCCTCGATCGGGTTCGATGTAGGCGCGCAAGGTGTCGGCGACTTTCGGCAGGCTCAACAACAGATCCGACATTTCGGCGACCCACGGCGACGTTCCCCCTTCCGCGTTGATCATGCGCGTGAAGACATCGCGCATCGAAGCCACGGTGTCTGCCTCGCCATTTAGCAGATCGCCGAGCATCAGATTGACGCGTTTGTCGTTGCGCACACGCAAGGCGCGATCGGCGTAGCACGGCCCGATGCCGTTACCCGTGGTACCGATCGTGCCGCCGCCGCGTCGATCCAGCGCAATGTGGTGGGGCTGCACGAGCGCGGCCCGCGCACTGATGCGTAGCCGGCCCTCGAGCGAGATGCCCATCTCGCGGAGTTGTTCGATCTCGTCGGCCAGCTTCCACGGGTTGAGGGCGCATCCGGACCCGATGTACAGCGTGGCGTGAGGATGAAACACGCCTGACGGCAGTTGCTTGAGCGCGATGCGGCCGAGAGGGGTGTCGATGGTGTGGCCGGCGTTGGCGCCGCCATTGAATCGGGCGATCACGTCGTACCCCGCGGCGAGGGCGTCGATGATCTTCGCTTTGCCTTCGTCGCCATATTGCAGACCGACGAGGACGTCGGCGAAGCCTTCGGCGAGGGGCGAAGCGAGGTGAGCGGCGGGAAAGGAGGAACTACAGTTAACGGAGGTCATGCGCGTTGCATATCGTGGAAAAAATGGGGGACGGGCGCCTGCTGCGCAGCCAACTGTTCATAGACCCAACGCCCGACGGCAATGTCCAGGATGCCAAGACCGAACGGCGAAAACACAATCGGTCGATCACGCATCGGGGCCTGTCCGCCACAGAGCAAATGCGGCAGCGACGTCGTGACGAAGCGCCGATGACCGGTCTCGACTTCAGCGAGGTGAAGCGAGGTCATCGCCCGCAGACAATGATCGATGTCGTCGACGACGTTGTGGGAGGCAAGAACAACGGCTGGCGCAAGGTCGCGAAGCGAGAGGTGCAGCACGACGGGGCAGTGAGAAAACCAATCCGGGTCGTCCACATAGGGCGAGGACGCCGTCGTGGTGAACACGATCACGTCCGACGTACGAACGGTGCGCTCGAGCGAAGCTTCGGTACGCGCGTCGTAGCCGAGGCGCATACCGATGCGGGTGGCAAGTGCCGTGGCGTAGTCCGGGTTCAGGTCGTGCACTGTCACGTCACCGATTGGCAGTGCGGCGAGCGGCAGACACTCGGCCACGTGGCGTGCGATCACGCCGGCGCCAACAAACGCCACGCGCAGGCTTCGCGCTGAGGTATTGCCCGTCGCCTTCGTGGCGAGCGCGTCGCGGGCGAGACACCGCAGCGCGCTGATCGCGCTCGCCGCTGTGCGTGCCGCGCTGATGACGCTCGCTTCCATGCATGCCATCGGATAACCCGTCGCCCCGTCGTTCAGGATGAGGACGGCCGAGGCGCGCGGCATGCCACGTTCGATGTTCTCTGGAAAGCTCGATATCCACTTGATCCCGGTCACCGCCTCGCCATCGTCATCGCGAAGGTGCGCAGGCAACGCGATGATGCGATTGCGTTGCGCGTCGGGAAAGCGGAGAAACTGACTCTCCGGATTGACGGTGCGCCCGGCGTGATGCGCGCGATACGCCGCTTCGACCGTTTCGAGAACGGCAGCCTTCCCCGTCCCGAGAGTCGAACTGACCTGCTCTCCGGTGAACACGCGAAATTGCGGTAGCGGTAGTGCGTTCATGGCAATGAAGGATCGACGGTATCGACGAGAGGAGACGGTCCGCATGGCGAACTCGGGCGGCCATCGATACAGTTGGCGGCCCAATCGGGGTCGTAGAGGGTGTCGAGATACTTGTCGCCCATGTCGGGCGCGACGGCAACGACCGTGTCGTTGGCGGCGATCTCGCCCGACGACATCTGCACGGCACGCAACACGCTGCCCGTGGACCCGCCCGCGAGCAAACCGCGCGCGGCCAGCGTGTGGCACATGCGAAGGGTTTCGGCCTCGTCAACGTAGACGATGGCGTCCGGCGGCTCGGCATGCGGCGCTTCAAATAATGCCGGGCGGCAACTCATGCCCAGCCCGGGAATGCGGCGAGGCCCCGGCGGGCCGCCAAACGTCACCGACCCGACGGCATCGACCGCAATGACACGGGTCGGCAGCCGATGAGCGCGCACGTAACGCAGGCAACCCATCAATGTGCCCGTGGTGCCCGCGCCGACGAACAAATGATCGACGTTGCGATAGGCCGCGAAGATTTCCGGCGCCGTCCATCGATAGTGCGCCTGCCAGTTGCCCGGGTTGGCGTACTGGTTGACCCACACCCAACGCGGGTCACGCGCCACTTGCTCGCGGATCCATGCGATGCGCGTGGCGAGATAGCCCCCCTGTGCATCGCGACGTTCAACGCGCACGACATGCGCGCCCGCCGCCTGCATGGCACGGATCGCATGACGCGACGTGTTGGGATCCGTGACGCAAGTGAACGGGTAGCCGCGATTTGCGCACACCATCGCCAGCGCCATCCCGAGATTTCCCGAGGACGATTCGACGATCCGCGTATTCACGTCGAGGCGGCCCGCCGCCTCCAGATCCTCGATGAGTTGAAGCGCAGGCTTCAGCTTGATGGAGCCCGCCGGGTTCAGACCTTCGAGCTTGAGGTGAACCGTGGCGCGACACAGGCCGTCAATCGCCGTGAAAACGGGGGAAGTGGGTCGCAGAAAGGCGCCATCCACGCGCAGCCCCTGGCTTTCACGCGTTGTTTCGCTTTGCGCAGGTTCGAGCTGCCGCGATGCCACCCACGTTTCGTGCTGGTTCCCCACCCCGACCTCCCAATGTCTCGCGCGAAGGCGATTCGATGGCGTGGCGCAGCGAAGGCAATCCGCAAGGCCCGGTGCTCATGCACGCCGTGAAGCGTCATTTAAGCGAATCGGACGTGCACAGAACACCTGCAAGGTCGTGTAGGACGCAGGATGCGGTGAGATAGTCAGGGCGCCGGCGGGAGGTGCCGGGCCCACGAAATTCAGCGAGGTCGGCCGCCGCGCCCGATGTCCTGAAGGCGAACGACGGCGTTGCCGGCCGCATCGGTCTTCTCGGGAATTTTCCAGGCGTGTCCGTAGACGAGTTCGAACGTCAGTGCAATCGTGCCGTCCGCACCACGCTGGCGTTCCAGCGCCGCACGCAAAGCCGCAAGACGCGCCCGCCCGGTGAGTCCCCGACGACGCTCGGGTCGCGGATTCACGCCGAGCAAGCGTACGTCGCGCAGCAGCGTGTCAGGCGTTTCGAACGTGAGCGTGAGGCGCTCCATGTCCGTGACGGGGGTATCGAATCCACTCGCCACCATCATGTCGCCCAAGTCGTGCATGTCCGTCGGCTCGAGGGCATGTGGCACGTCATCGACTTCCGCCCACGCCGCCCGCAACTCCCGCAAGGTGTCGGGGCCATAAGCCGAAAACATCAGCAAACCGTCATTGCCAAGCACGCGATGCCACTCGGGAATGACGCGATGCGGCTCGCGATACCAATGAAGCGCGAGGTTCGACCAGACGAGATCGAACGTGCGCGGCGCGAACGGCAGCGCGGAGAAATCGGCCTGCACGACGCCATAGGGCAGCGCACTGCGCAGCAGACGGCGCCAGCCGGTTGCTGCCCCTGCCGCCGCGGCGGCCTTGATCATCGCGAGCGACGCATCGAGCCCCACGCGATACGCCTCGGGGTAACGCTCGCCGAAGCTCAGCAAATCGCCGCCCGTGCCGCATCCGGCATCGAGTAAGCGCGTCGGCTTCAGCTTGATGTAATCGAGTCGGCTCGCGAGCCGCGATGCCACCTCCCGCATCAGGAAGTCGGCCTGCGGCCAGTTCGGCGCGCGGCGGTCGAACGCAGTGCGCAAAAAGCGAGCGGAGAACGCAGAGGACGGGGTCGGGGGAGCGGCGGAAGGCTTCATGGGACGGGCGAAAAGGCGAGTCGGCAGTATACTCGTTGCTGTGCGAATGCATCGGCCACCGCCATGCGGCCCGGCGCACGCCGCCCCATGCAGCGCATCGACGACGTCGACCGCGCCGCCCTCCACGCCACCTCATCGCCGCTATGGCCTCGCCCTTCCTCCATGCCATCTTGCCAACGCTCGCCAAGCTCGCTGGCGGGTGGCTGCGCATGGCGTTGCCCGATCACTGCGCGCTCTGCCACCGGCGCGCAGCGCGGCAGATCTGCGCCGACTGCGCGCACGTCTTCGACGCCAACCGGCCTGATGCGCCGCTGCGCTGTCGTCAATGTGCGGTCGCATTGCCATGGCCGCCAACGCTCGCGGACGGAATCGTCCCACAGGGCGCCGATGGTGCGACAATTTGCCGCACCATCCCCCCGCTCACGTGCGGACAATGTCTGCGGTTGCGACCCGCCTTCGACACGACGCTGACACTCGCAGACTACGTGGCACCGCTCGATACGCTCATGATTCGTCTGAAATACCATGGCGCCCTGCCGTTCGCGCGCGAGTTCGGCGAACGCCTCGGCGACGCCCTCTCGGAGTGCCGAGACGACGCTGCGCTGCTGGTGCCCGTTCCGCTGGCGCCCTCGCGACTCGCGACGCGAGGTTTCAACCAGGCGTGGGAACTCGCGCGTGTCGCGTCGCGACGGGCGCATCTGCCCGCCAGCGCCCACGTGCTGCACCGTGAGCGAGCGACCACCGCGCAGCGACGCCTGTCACGCGATGAACGCCGACGCAACTTGCGCGGCGCCTTCGTGGCGAGCGACCGTGCCCGTGGGCGTCGGATTGTGCTGATCGACGACGTGATGACGACGGGCGCGACCTGCGACGCCGCGGCCTCCGCCCTCAAACGCGCCGGCGCAACGCATGTGCTTGTGGCTGTCGCATTGCGCACGCCGCCCACCCCATAACTCTGTCCCAACGCCCATGTTCAACGTCGTACTCGTCAGCCCCGAAATTCCGCCGAACACCGGCAATGTCATTCGCCTGTGTGCCAATACGGGCGCGCGCCTGCACCTGATCGAACCGCTCGGTTTTCCACTCGACGACGCGCGTATGCGCCGCGCCGGGCTCGACTATCACGAGTATGCCGAGATGAAGGTCCACCGGGATTGGGCCGCGTTTCTGAGCGCGGAAGCGCCGGATCCTACGCGCATGTTCGCGTTGACGACGCGCGGTTCGCGTCCCTTTGGCGAGCTGTCGTTCGCCGAAGGGGACTGGTTCGTGTTCGGCTCGGAAACCCGTGGCCTCGCCCCGGAACTGCTCGATACCTTCGCCACGACGCAGCGCGTGCGTCTGCCGATGCGCCCCGGCAATCGCAGCCTCAATCTTTCGAATACGGTTGCCGTCGTGGTCTTCGAGGCGTGGCGTCAACAGGATTACGCCGGCGGGTCCTGACTCGCCAGTTCAGCGCGGTAGCGCGCCAGCATCGCACCGTCGAAACAAACAAACTCGACGTGCTCGATGCTCGGGAAATGCGGCAGCGCATCGCGCACGGCGAAGACCGCCAACGGCACCGCCAGCTCGGGCGGATAACCGTAGATGCCGCAACTGATGGCCGGAAACGCCACGCTGCGACAGCCGTGCGCCGCCGCCAGACGCAGGCTCTCGCGATAGCAACTCGCGAGCAGCGCAGGCTCGTCGTTCGCGCCCCCGTGCCAGACCGGCCCCACCGTATGAATCACGTATTTCGCCTTGAGTCGAAATCCCGGCGTGAGCTTGGCCTGCCCCGTCGCGCAACCCTGCAGTTTGCGACAGGCGTCCAGCAATTCCGGTCCGGCGGCACGATGGATCGCCCCGTCGACACTGCCGCCACCGAGCAGCGATTCGTTCGCGGCATTCACAATGGCATCGACCGACGATTGCGTGATATCGCCTTCGGAGGTGTGGAGATGGGCAACTGGCGACATGGGTTCGACTCCCTTGTGCGAGTGCCGACGACGGGATTCCGCCATCGGGGAAACGGCGCGCCGACCCTCCCGCGAAACATCGCAGGCCGGTCATGCCGCGCCGGGCAAGACCGGACAACCGTCGCAACTTGCCAGTGATGCGTCAGGGCGACGCCTCAGCCCGCAGGGGTGTCGTCCTCGCGTTCCGCGCGGGCATCGCGCCGCAGCAGGGATTCCACCGCCGCACGGGCGGGTAGCCCCTCGAACAGCGTAGCGCATACCGCGTCGGTAATTGGCATTTCAACACCGTGCGCGCGGGCCAGATCGCGCACCGCTCGTGCACATCGTACGCCTTCCGCGACGTGCCCCAACGATGCCAGCACGTCGTCGAGCGACTTGCCCGACGCCAGTTGCAGACCGACGGTACGATTGCGCGACAGATCGCCCGTCGCCGTCAGGATCAGATCACCCATGCCGGCCAGCCCCATGAACGTCTCGGGCTTGCCGCCCAGCGCAACGCCCAGGCGGGTCATTTCGGCCAGACCCCGCGTGACGAGCGCCGCGCGGGCATTGAGTCCCAGACCGAGTCCGTCACTGACACCCGTGGCGATGGCGAGCACGTTCTTCACGGCGCCGCCGACCTCGACGCCGACCACGTCGTCACTCGAATAGATGCGCAGCGCGCCGAAGTGACATGCGGCGATCGTCAGTTCGCACAGCGACGGTACCGCGCTCGCAATGGTCAGCGCCGCCGGCAGTCCCTGGGCGACTTCGCGGGCGAAACTCGGCCCGGAGAGCGCGCCGCCCGCCACCGTGGGAAAAACCTCGGCAACGATCTGGTGCGGCAGCAGTCCGGTATCGGACTCGAAGCCCTTGCACAGCCAGATCAGGTTGTGCGGCGCATCGGCCGCAAGCGCCATATGGCCGGCCAGTGCTCGCAGGCCGGCCACGGGCACAGCGGCGACGCACAAGGCGTGTTCACCCGTACCATGCATGAGCGCCGTTGCAAAGTCGGCGTCGCATCGCAGACGAGGCGACAGCGGCGAGCCAGGGAGGTAGAGGGAATTTTCGTGCGAGGCGCTCAGTTGCTTCACGAGCGCCGCATCGCGCGCCCAAAGGACAACCTCATGGCGTGCCGCCATGTGACTCGCCATCGCGGTGCCCCAGGCACCTGCACCGAATACGGCAATCTTCATGAGAGAGGCCTCGACGCGAAGGCTAACGCCGTGCCGGCCATCGCGTCGATAAAGCGCAAGCGCTTAGTGGGTCTGGGCGGCCGAGCCGTCGGGCATCAAGATGCCCGAGGCCGGCGCTTCGCCGTTGGCCGCTTGTTGCTCGGCCAGTTGTGCCAGACGCTGCTCGTACAGTGCCTGGAAGTTCACTTCGGCCAGATGGATCGGCTGGAAACCGGCGCGGCTGATGGCATCGGCCACGTTGGCGCGCAAGTACGGGTAGACGATCGTCGGGCAAGCAATGCCGATCAGGGGGTCGAGCTGTTCGACCGGCACGTTGCGAATCTCGAAGATACCGGCTTGCTTACCTTCGACCAGAAACGCGACCTTGTCCTTGATCTTGGCCGTCACGGTGGCAATCACGGCGACTTCGAAGATTTCCTCGGCCAGGCGTTCGGCGGCGACGTCCAGTTGCACTTCCACGGTCGGCATCTCCTGCTCGAGGAAGATCGCGGGCGAATTCGGCTGTTCGAGCGACAGATCTTTCAAGTAAGCGCGCTGGATGCTGAAAAACGGCTGATTCTGGTCGGACATTTTGTTTCCTTGGGATAAGACAGCCGCGCAGACACGCGGCTGGACGCACTATTTTGCGGGCGGTATCAGGCGGCTTGCAAGAGCGGCACGAGGCCGCCGGCACGGTCGAGTGCCGACAGATCGTCGTAACCGCCGATGTGGCGCTCGTCGATGTAGATCTGCGGCACGGTGCGACGCCCTGTGCGCGTCATCATTTCCTCGCGGCGGGCGGGTTCCTTGTCGATCAGAACCTTCTCGATCTCCTGAACGCCACGCTGACGCAGCAGCCGCTCCGCCATTTGGCAATACGGGCACACTTGCGTGCTGTACATCACGATCTTCGGCATGACTGGCGATTCCTCGATTACTTCACGACCGGCAGGCCGGCTTCCTGCCAGGTGGCAATGCCGCCCTGGAGGCTGAACGCCTCGGCGTAGCCAAGACCGCGCAACAACGTCTGGACGCGCGCGGCGCCCTGCCCGTTCTTGCACACGATCAGGACCGGTGCGGCCTTGTTCTTGATGACCTGCCCGACCTTTTGTTCGACGTCGTCGAGCGGCACGTTGCGCGCGGAGGGCAAGTGGCCTGCGGCGAACTCCTCGCCAGAACGCACATCGAGCACCACGGCGCCTTTACGGTTGATGAGCTGGGTCGCTTCCACGGTCGACAGACCGCGGCCGCCGCGCTTGAATACGGGCCATGCCAGCATGCCCCCGGAAACGAGGGCAATGGCGATCAGCGCGAGGTTGGTGTAATCAGTAAAGAACGTCACAAACCACCTGAAAAATATCAAAAGAATCCGATCATTATAAAATAATCCGTGATTGCGCCGACGGGTTGCGTTGCCAATCGCTGCGCCGGACGTCGGCGGCCCCTTCGCCGCGCCCCCGAACGTCTCTGAATTGCTGCCGCAAATCCCCTTGCCGGGCCTTGCTGCGCAAGGCGCGGCGAGTAGCAATGCGCTCGTCGGCTGCCCCCGCTTTCCAACTCTGACTGACGTTTTCTCATGTACAAGCTCGTTCTCATCCGCCACGGCGAATCGACGTGGAACAAGGAAAATCGCTTCACCGGCTGGGTCGACGTCGACCTGACCGAGAAGGGCGCCGCCGAAGCCGTTCAGGCCGGCAAATTGCTCTCTGACGCTGGCTACACGTTCGATCTCGCCTACACGTCGGTCCTCAAGCGTGCTATCCGCACGCTCTGGCATGTGCAAGACGCGATGGACCAGATGTGGATTCCCGTCGTCCATAGCTGGCGCCTGAACGAGCGTCACTACGGTGCGCTCGCCGGCCTGAACAAGGCCGAGACCGCCGCCAAGTACGGCGACGATCAGGTCCACGTCTGGCGCCGCAGCTACGACACGCCACCGCCGCCGCTGGCCGCGGATGATGAGCGCAGTTCGTACGGCGACCCGCGTTACGCCAAGCTCAAGCGCGACGAGATTCCGCTCACCGAATGCCTGAAGGACACCGTGGCGCGGGTGCTGCCGTTGTGGAACGAGTCGATCGCCCCGGCCGTGCGGGCCGGCAAGCAGGTGCTCGTCGCCGCGCATGGCAATTCGCTGCGCGCGCTCATCAAGCATCTCGACAATATTTCGGACAACGATATCGCCGGCCTGAACATCCCGAACGGCACGCCGCTCGTGTACGAACTGGACGCCGACCTCCAGCCGATCCGGCATTACTACCTGGGCGATGCGGAGAAGATCGCCGGCGCGTTGGCCGCCGTAGCCTCGCAAGGCAAGTCGAAGTAATCGTCGCCCCTCGCCTGCGTCAATCGCTGAAACCGAGCGCGCCACCCCCTTGCGGCGCGCTCGCCCCCCCTCTGCCCCCCTCTGCCCCCCGTTCTGGCGCCTCGCGACGCCCCGCCTTTCCACCGCACCTCTCTCGCACGTCCCCGGCATGCCGCCTCCCCTCCACGGCTCCCTGCAGTAACGCGCCGTAACACGATTTCCGCCGCCTTCGGGCATCCCCGCCCCCGGAGGCCAAACGCTTGCCAATGCACGTTCCGTCGGCGAAAGCCCAGCGTTATCGAGCCGCGCCCTGGAAACATCGCCCATAAAGTCGCGTCAACCGGAACTTTTCGTAGAACCACTCCGGAAAACTCCCTGTCGAATGGGCAATGCCCGCCCTGCGGGCAAACGGTTATACTTCGCCAAAGTGCGCGCGCCCCTTGGCGGGCGCCCCGAAAAATCCGGAATTTCCACGCCTATATGCGCCAAACCCTCAAACACATCGGCCTGATCGTGCTGGGCCTCGCAACCGGTGCGGCTGCCACCCTCGCGTTCTCGCAGGCTTCCGCACAAACCGCTACCACGCCGTTGCCGCTCGAACAGCTCCGGCTGCTGGCCGAAGTGTTCGGTCAAATCAAGCGCGAGTACGTGCAGCCGGTCGACGACAAGAAGCTGCTGACCGCAGCCATCAAGGGCATGGTGTCCAGCCTCGATCCGCATTCGTCCTATCTCGACAAGGACGAATACAAGGAGCTGCAGGAACAGACGCGTGGCCGCTTCGCCGGTCTTGGCATCGAGATCTCTCAGGAAGACGGCCTCGTGAAGGTCATCTCGCCGATCGAAGACAGCCCGGCCTTCAAGGCTGGCCTGAAGCCCGGCGACCTCATCACCCGCATCGACGACAAACCCGTGCGCGGCATGACCCTCGATCAGGCGGTCAAACGCATGCGTGGCGCACCCGGCAGCAAGGTCACGCTGACCATCTACCGCAAGTCGGACGAGCGCACCTTCCCGGTGTCCATCGTGCGTGCGGAGATTCGCGTCCAAAGCATCAAGGGCAAGATGCTCGAGCCGGGCATCGCTTACGTTCGCATCACGAGCTTCCAGGAACGCACGGTACCGGATCTGGCCAAGAAGCTGCAGGAGCTGGCCAAGGATCAACCGATCAAGGGTCTGGTGCTCGACCTGCGCAACAACGGTGGCGGCATTCTGCAGTCGGCCGTCGGCGTGTCGGCAGCCTTCATGAAGGAAGGCGCCACGGTCGTGACGACCAACGGCCAGATCGAAGATGCCAAGCAAAAGTACACGGCCACCTTCGACAATTACCGTCTGTCGGCGAGCCCGGACGATCCGCTCAAGGGCGAAGCCGCCTTCTGGAAGACGGTGCCGATGGTCGTGCTGGTGAACGCCTACTCGGCGTCGGCCTCGGAGATCGTGTCCGGTGCACTGCAGGATTCGAAGCGCGCGCTGATCATGGGCAAGACGACCTTCGGCAAGGGCTCGGTGCAGACCGTGCGTCAACTGTCGCCGGACACGGCGCTGCGTCTGACCACGGCCTACTACTACACGCCGAGCGGCCGCTCGATCCAATCCATCGGTATCACGCCGGACGTGCCGGTCGACCAGAATCCGAAGGGCGATCCGGAAGACGTGCTGGTCACGCGTGAAATCGACTACCAGAACCATCTGCACAACACGCAGAAGCCGGACGAGCAGAAGGCCATCGACGCCCGCGAAGCTCGTCGCCTGGAAGAATTGCGCCGCCTCGAGGAAGAGAACGCCAAGAAGACGCCGGAAGAGCGCAAGAAGGAGCGAGAAGCACGCCTGCCGGATCTGGGCAGCCCCGACGACTTCATGCTCCAGCAGGCCGTTCACCAGCTCAAGGGCGAGCCGGTCCAGCGCACGAAGTCCCGCCTGGAAGCCAATGCCGGCCCGATGCCGAAGGACGCGTCCAAGGCGGCCAGCCCCGCCGCGGCGCCGGCCAAACCGTCGGACAAGAAGTAAGCATCGGCTTTACACTACAAACCGTGCCCGCGAAAGCCGGCACGGTTTTTTTATTCTTCCCCGCTTTGCGATGAACGACGACCAGTTGCTGCGTTACTCCCGCCACATCCTGCTCGATGAACTCGGTATCGAGGGTCAGGCGCGCCTGCTCGCGGCCCACGCCGTGATCGTGGGCGCCGGCGGTCTCGGCTCGCCCGCCGCGCTTTACCTCGCGGCCTCCGGCGTCGGACGCATCACGCTGATCGACGACGACGACGTCGATCTCACCAACCTGCAGCGCCAGATTCTTCACGACACCGGAAGCGTCGGGCGGCCCAAGGTGATCTCCGGACGCGATCGCATCGCGCAGATCAATCCCGGCGTGGTCGTCGACGTCATCAACGCACGCGTGGACGAAGCGCAACTCACAACGCTCGCCCGCGGCGCCGCCGTGGTGCTCGATGGGTCGGATAACTTCGCCACGCGTCACGCCGTCAATCGGGCTTGTGTCACGGCGAGGGTGCCGCTGGTGTCCGGCGCGGCCCTGCGCTTCGACGGGCAAATCAGCGTATTCGACGTGCGCGACGACGCGTCGCCATGCTACGAATGCATCTTTCCCGCCGACGAACCCTTCCCCGAGCAGGCCTGCGCCACGATGGGGGTCCTCGCCCCGCTCGTAGGCATTATCGGCAGCATGCAGGCGGCCGAGGCGATCAAGCTCATCACAGGCATCGGAAAACCGCTCGTTGGCCGCCTACAGATGCTCGACGCCCTCAGAATGAGCTGGCACACCATGCACTGCGCCCGCAATCCGGAGTGCAAGGTCTGCGGCCAGCGCCACTGACGGCATAGGGTCCGGCCGACGTTGACCTGACGTCGCCCGAACACTCAAATCGCGCTCGATGCCCGCTGAGCGCGGGCGAAAAAAAGCGGGCCCCCTGCGACAGGAGGCCCGCTTTTTCGTACTTGGGGGATGCGCGACGCCCCGGCCTGCCTGTCAGGCCGCCGCCAGGCGCGCCAGCGCCGCCTGCATCTCCTCGGGCTCGGTTGCGGCGAGCATATCCTGGACCGGCCGCTCCAGATCCGGCAGATGCGCCCGCAGGATCTCCTGCTTGACCTGCAGCAGTTGACTCGGATGCATTGAAAACTCGCGCAGGCCCATGCCGAGCAGCAGACGGGTCGCCGTCGGATCGCCCGCCATTTCGCCGCACACGGCCACCGGCACGCCGAACGCATGCGCTTCGCGAATGGTCATGGCAATGAGTCGCAGCACCGCCGGATGCAGCGGGTCGTACAGATGGGCGACGGCGTTGTCCGCGCGATCGATCGCGAGCGTGTATTGAATCAGGTCGTTCGTGCCAATGGACAGGAAGTCGAGCCGTTTCAGGAACATCGACACCGTGAGCGCCGCCGCCGGCACTTCGATCATCGCGCCCAGCTTCACGCCCGGGTCGTAGAGCAGGCCCGCCGCGTCGAGCTGCGCCTTCGCTTCGCGAACGAGTTCGAGTGTCTGGTCAATTTCCTGCGCATGCGCAAGCATCGGAAACAAAACCTGCACCTTGCCAAACGCCGACGCACGCAAAATGGCGCGCAACTGCGTGAGGAACATGCGCGGCTCGGAGAGGCTCCAGCGAATGGCCCGCAGCCCCAGGGCCGGATTTGGCGCCGTCTCGTACGACTCATGACTGTCGAGCGGCTTGTCGGCGCCAACGTCGATGGTCCGGATCGTCAGCGGCAGACCGCGCATCGATTCGACGGCGCGCTTGTACGCCTCGAACTGCGCCTCTTCCGCCGGCGCCTCCTTCTCGTTCATGAAGAGGAATTCCGTGCGGAACAGCCCCACCCCCACCGCGCCGGCGGCGACCGCCGTCGCGGCGTCCTCCGGCAACTCGATGTTGGCCAGCAACTCGATGTGGGTGCCGTCGATCGTCTGTGCGGGTGAATGCTTCAGACGCTGCAGCCGGCGCTCCTCGAGCGCGCGCTCGCTTTGGCGGTAGCTGTACTCCTCGAGCACGATCGGCGCCGGGTCGACGATAACGATGCCGTGATCGCCGTCGATGATGATGACGTCGTCCTGCTTGATGAGCAGGCTGGCCTGCGCGACGCCGACCGCCGCCGGAATGCCCAGGCTGCGGGCGACGATGGCCGTATGCGACGTCTTGCCGCCGAGGTCCGTGACGAAGCCCTTGAACGTCTGCGACTTGAATTGAAGCATGTCGGCCGGCGCGATGTCGCGGGCGACGACGATCATGTCGTCGCGCGGCGTCTCGGCCACCACATGGCGAATGCCCGGCGCACCGGCGAGTGCCTTGAGCACGCGCTCGGTCACCTGTTCGATGTCCGCGCGCCGCTCGCGCAGGTATTCGTCGTCGATCTCCTCGAAACGGGCGACGAGCACCTCGAGCTGCGTGGTCAGCGCCCATTCCGCGTTGTAGCGGCGCTCGCGAATCAGCCGGATGACGGCGTCGGCCAGCAACGTGTCGTTGAGGATCAGCGAGTGAACGTCCAGGAACGCCCCCATCTCGCCCGGCGCATCGTCGGGCAGTTCAGTCTTGAGGGTATCGAGTTCGTGCTGGACGGTCGCCTGCGCGCCGTGGAAGCGCGCGATTTCGTCGTCGACCTGGGTGGGGTCAAGCAGATAGTGCGGGACATCGAGCGTGGCGGGCGCGAGCAAGTAGGCGCGTCCGATTGCGATGCCGCGGGAAACGGGAATGCCGTGCAGGGTGAAAGACAAGGAAGTCTCCCAGTTCAGAGGCGGATGATTCGACCGAAATCTGTGTATTTTGTCGCGTGCGGGCGGCGCACGGCACGGTGAACCGCCATTGGGCACCGACGCGATCGACGCGCGCGCCCGTGCCGCGACTCACCGCAACGGCGTGTTACTCCCCTTCGCCGAACTTGTTCGCGATGAGGGCCAGGATTTCATCCATGGCTTGTTGCTCGTCAGCGCCTTCGGTCTCCACTTCGACCGTCGCGCCAATCCCCGCAGCCAACATCATGACGCCCATGATGCTCTTCGCGTTGATGCGCCGACCATTCCGGGTCAGCCAGACCTCACTCTGAAATTTCGCCGCCAATTGCGTCAGCTTTGCCGATGCCCGGGCATGCAAGCCCAATTTATTTACGATCGTCGTTTCTTGTCGAAGCATGTTTCAGTGTGACGTAGTGTGTGTGGCCGGCGCACCCGCGCCGACTTCCAGAATACCTTTAGATCCGCCCGAAAGCACCTTCTCCACCAGCGTGTCGAGCGGCACCGAGCGATAGCACACCGCCTTGATGAGCATCGACAGGTTCACCCCCGAGAGCACACGCACCTTCGGATCGACGAGCTGCGCCGCAACATTCGACGGTGTGGCCCCGAACAGATCGGTGAGCACCAGCACGCCATTCTCTTCTTGCAGCTGCGCGAGGCGCTCGCGCGCCGTGACGACGAGTGCCGCCGTGTCCTGGTCGGGCACGACGTCGATCGCGCCGACGTGCGCCGGACAACCGCCGTAGATGTGCGAAACACACTCGCGAAGTGCCGAGGCGAGCGGTGCGTGGGCAATAATCAGAATTCCAGCCATGATGCTAGGTACGCCAAGCGCCGCGCGTGTTTGGAAGACAAACACAAGGGCGAACGCGAACCTGTCGATTTTGGGACTGTTATTTTAGCAGGCGCGCAAAAAACCCGAATTTTCATCAAGTTAGGGGCCGTCTGAAACGATTCGTCGCCCGACCGGCCCCGGATTTGCCTTACACCGCCCGTTCAAGCGCGTCGATGAACATCTTCGGTACGTCGAAGCCGGTTTGCTCCGTAATTTCCTGGAAGCACGTCGGACTCGTGACGTTCACTTCCGTGAGGCAATCACCGATGACGTCGAGTCCCACGAGCAGCAGGCCACGTTGCCAGAGTATCGGCGCCAGCGTTTCGGCAATCTGACGATCGCGCGCCGTCAGGTCGCGCGCCTCGCCCACGCCGCCGGCGGCGAGGTTGCCGCGCACTTCATTGCCCTGCGGGATGCGCGCCAGCGAGTGCGGCACGACCTGACCGCCGATGACGAGAATCCGCTTGTCGCCCAGCACGATCTCGGGAATGAAGCGCTGTGCCATCACCGAACTGGCCCCATATTCACCGAGCATTTCGATGACCGACCCAAGGTTGCGACCGTCCGGCCCGATGCGGAAGACTCCCGTGCCGCCCATTCCGTCGAGCGGCTTGTAGATCACGTCACCATGTTCGTCGTGAAAGGCGCGCAGGCGGTTGGCGTCGCGCGTGACCAACGTCGGCGTCACGAACTCAGGAAACTCGGCGATCGCCATCTTTTCGGAGTGGTCACGAATCGAGCTCGGCTTGTTGAACACCCGGGCACCGGCGCGCTCGGCGACTTCCAGCAGCCACGTGGCGTTGATGTACTCCATGTCGAACGGCGGGTCCTTGCGCATGAGCACGGCGTCGAACTCGGTGAGCGCGCTCACCCGCGTTTCCACCACGTCGTACCACGCCATTGCATCGCCCGTCAGGCGGATTTCCCTGACGCGCGCATCGACCGCCGCGTTGTGCCAGGCCATCTCGTGCGTCTCGCACGCGAAGATGCGGTGCCCGCGACGCGCGGCCTCGCGCATCATCGAGTACGTGGTGTCCTTGTAGGTCTTGAACTGGTCGAGCGGGTCGGCGATAAAGAGAATCTGCATCGATCGGCGGGAGTCTTTGGGGGTTCGGATGCACACACCGCGGGCGGCGGCGACAGGCGTCTATTCTAGCCGAGGCGCCATTTTGCCGCTGCGCGTCGCCTCGACGTCCGGCGCGCCGCGCCCGCGGCCCCCCGGCGCACGTGCGCCACTTCCGAGCGCCGCCGTCCCGCCCAGCCCGAGCAGCAGCGATGCGTCGCGCACGGGGTCCAGACGAGCGCGCATGAGCGACAAATGGGTCTTGAGCGTCTGCACGCCAATCGCGCAGGCCTCGCGCGTCTGGGCGCGCGACTGCCCGGCCAGCAACCGCATCGCGATCTCGCGCTGCACCGGAGTGAGCCCCGTCTCCCAGAGCCGCAGCAGCAACCGGACGGCGGGCGGCACGGCGAGGTGCAGGGCAATGCGCACGCGCTCGGTCGCTCGGCCGCCCATCCCGCACAAGTGCGTGGCATGCAGATGCAACGTGCCGCCCGGCACCCCGACCGCCTTGCAGACCGGCACGCCCGGCGACGAAGCATCCGATGGGTGGAGTCTGAGTTCGTCGACCAGCGTCTGACACGCCTGCACCACGACGCACGCGTCGGGCCAAGCCCGCCCCGGCATGCGTTGCCAGACCCGTCGCATGAGCGTCAGCGCCGCGGGGTCGGCCCACTCCGGCTGACGCCGATGCCAGACGAGCGTACCCGCAACGTCGTCGCCAATCGCGCCCGACGGCTCGGGCCGAAGGGGCTGCGCGGGCGATGTCATCGCGGTCATTGCGGTCATCGGCGGGAAACTGGAGCGATGGGGTGGCGTGGCAAATTCGGCGGCGGCCGTCTCGAACGTCATGACTTCGCGCGCAGTGAAACGCGGCTGTGATCTGCGGCGCGACACGAGCAATCTCAACGCGCCGAGGGGCGCGATGGCCAATGGATCGGTGCCGTCGCTTCGCGCCGGCACCAGACAAACGTCGAGCAAGTCACCGTCGGCGAGGCATCCCGCCAGTTCCGGAGGGCGAGGCAACGTCGACGCCTTCGCGGCCAGACCACCCCGCGAGCGCCGCGCGTGACCGCATAACAGCTCCCCATGCGCGAGCGAGCGCTGTAACGCCTCGACCGGCGACATCGCCCAATCGCTGGCGGCAAGCCGCTCGCAGGCCGACAGCGGCGCCTGCGGTGCGTACCAGCAGGTGGCCCCCGCCGTCGCGGCTGGGTCGTCTGACGCGTGACACCAGAGCGCGGCGACGCCGTCCGCTGCCAGACGTTGGCGCAGCGTCTCCAGCCACAGCGGCAGATAGCCCAGCGTCGGTACCGGCAGTTGATGGATTTGACGAAGGCCCGTGCGCCAATCCCCCTGCATTCCCATGTGCCTCCCAGACAACACCATTCCGAGGAAATTTCCTATTCCGCATCAAGACGGACACGCATCCCCCGTTCGGGGGATGTGGTGCACGTCAAACGGTCGCATCATCGCTTCAATGCTGACGCGAACGAGACGGCGGATCGGCACAGTACACCGATCCAACAGTCGAGGGGGAGCGCAGGAAACCAGTTTGCGGGGGGGAACCGCCCAGGGAAGCCCCGATTTCCGGTCGTTGCATGAGGCGACCGGTAAATGTGACGCCCGGCTAGTCGGGGGGCCAGCCGGGCGTCTTTTTCTTTTCGCTTCCCGGAACGTGAAGCGTTCGAGGCCGCTGCCGCACAGGCAGGGCGTCACCTCAAATTCGGAAACATCTCAAACCAACGCGTGACCGAAAGGGCGTGAACGGATGCCACTGGTCGCCGCGCCGGTGATGCCGCGTCAATACGTTTCCGGATCCGGATCGGTACGCTCGAGTTCGACCGACGCCGCGAGCAGCGCCAGGCGCGCCACCACACCGTACATATAGAACCGGTTGGGCGGTGCCGCCCCCGGCTTGGCGTGGACATCGGGCAGCGCCGTGTGCTCGAAGGCGAGCGGCACGAAGTGCATGCCGGGCGCGTTGAGGTTCTCGTCGGTCCCGCGTCCGGTGTGCACCCGGTAAAAGCCGCCGACCACGTACCGATCGATCATGTAGACGACCGGTTCGGCCACGGCTTCGTTGATGCGCTCGAACGTGTAGACGCCTTCCTGCACGATCACGTCGTGCACTTCGAGGCCCTCCTTGACCACGCTCATCTTGGTTCGCTCACGCCGATTCAGGTTTTTGATCTCGGCGGCGTCGTGCACCATCATCACGCCCATGCCGTAAGTCCCGGCATCGGCCTTGATCACGACGAACGGCTTCTCGCTGATGCCGTACTCGCGATACTTCTTGTTGATCTTCTTGAGCACGGCGTCGACCGTGTCGGCGAGCTTCTCTTCGCCCACGCGCTCGTCGAAATCGATGCCCTCGCACTTGGCGAAGTACGGGTTGAGCATCCAGGGATCGACGTCGATCATCTTGGCGAACTTCTTGACGATGTCGTCGTATGCCGAGAAATGCTGGCTCTTGCGGCGCACGGCCCACCCCGCATGTAGCGGCGGCAGGAGGTACTGTTCGTGCAGACCTTCGAGAATCGGCGGAATGCCGGCGGACAAGTCGTTATTGAGCAGGATCGAACACGGATCGAAGTTCTTGAGGCCCAGCCGGCGCGGCGAACGCTCGAGCGGCTCGATCACGACGTGCTGGCCGTCGGGCAACTCGATGGTGGTCGGCTCGGTGATGTCGTCCGAGAGACTGCCCAGACGCACATGGAGCCCCGCGTGACGCATGATCGTCGACAGGCGAGCAAGGTTCTGCAGGTAGAAGGTATTACGCGTATGCCGTTCGGGAATGAGCAGCAGGTTCTTGGCGTCGGGGCAGATCTTCTCGATGGCGGCCATCGCCGCCTGCACCGCGAGCGGCAACACTTCGGGCGCCAGATTATTGAAGCCGCCGGGGAAGAGATTGGTGTCGACCGGAGCAAGCTTGAAGCCGGCATTACGCAGGTCGACCGAACAATAGAACGGCGGCGTATGTTCCTGCCACTCGAGCCGGAACCAGCGCTCGATGCCGGGCGTCGCATCGAGGATCTTCTTTTCCAGGTCGAGCAAGGGGCCTTTCAGAGCCGTGACGAGATGCGGAACCATGCTTCTCTCATATCCAGATGGAATATCGATTGTAGAGCATACGCTCGGCGCCCCCCACCCTTGAGCGGGATCGGAGGACGTGCAGTGCGCACGCTGCGGTGAAAGAAGATGGGGACAAAGCAGAGAATCGCAAGCGAAAAAAACGGGCACCCGCTGGGTACCCGCCCAATGCCGGAGGCGGCTGTCCGACCAGCCACCGGCAACCTCTCTTGCTCGCCCTGGGCCGAGGCCGGCAGCGCATCGCTGCCGATTCGGGGGCGCTTGTGGGATGTCAGGCCCGGCCGAAGCCGAGCCCAGGCAGTGCGATGTAACCGCGTCGAACGGTGAGGCGAACGATCCCCACCGACGTCGGCGTCATCAGTTGTGATAGGCGGATTCGCCGTGCGAGGTGATGTCCAGCCCCTCGCGCTCTTCGTCTTCCGGCACCCGCAGACCCAGAACGACGTCGGCGATCTTGAAGGCGATGAAGGCGACCACGCCCGACCAGACGACCGTGGTGAGCACGGCCTGCAGCTGGATCCAGACTTGACCGGCGATCGAGTAATCCGGCGCCACTTTGTTGGCCACGTAGTCGTAGATGCCCGTGCCGCCAAGCGACGGCGCCGCGAACACGCCCGTCAGAATCGCGCCGAGCATACCGCCCACGCCATGCACGCCGAACACGTCGAGCGCGTCGTCGGCCTTGAGCAGGCGCTTCAGGCCATTCACCCCCCACAGGCAGATCAGACCGGCGAGCAGGCCGAGCACGATCGAGCCCATCGGGCCGACGAAGCCGGCGGCCGGCGTCACCGCCACCAGACCGGCGACAGCGCCCGAGGCACCACCGAGCATCGACGGCTTGCCCTTGCCGATCCACTCACCCGCCGTCCACGACAGCGTGGCAGCCGCGGTTGCGAGCAGCGTGTTCACGAAGGCGAGCGCGGCACCACCGTTGGCCTCCAGCCCCGAGCCGGCGTTGAAGCCGAACCAGCCGAACCAGAGCAGCGAGGCACCGATCATCGTCATCGTGAGCGAATGCGGCTTGAACGCTTCCTTGCCGAAGCCAACACGCTTGCCCACCATGTACGAGCCGACCAGGCCGGCGATAGCGGCATTGATGTGCACCACCGTACCGCCTGCGTAATCGAGCGCGCCCTTCTGGAAGAGCCAGCCGGCATGTGCCGTGGCGGCGTCGGCGGCGGCAGGGTCAGTGTAAGCATCCGGACCCGACCAGAACCAGACCATATGGGCGATCGGCAGGTACGAGAACGTGAACCAGATCACGGTGAAGAGCAGCACGGCCGAGAACTTGGTACGTTCGGCAAAGGCCCCGACGATCAGCGCACAGGTAATGGCGGCAAACGCAGCCTGGAACGCCATGTACGCGTATTCCGGCACATTCACGCCCTTGCTGAAGGTCGCGGCGATCGAGTCCGGCGTCATGCCCTTCAGGAACAGACGATCAAAGCCCCCGAAGAACGCCCCGCCCTCGGTGAACGCGATGCTGTAGCCGTAGATCGACCAGAGCACGACCACGAGCGAGAAGATGATGAAGCACTGCATCAGCACCGAGAGCATGTTCTTCGAGCGGACGAGACCGCCGTAGAACAGGCCCAGGCCGGGCAGCGTCATCAAAATCACCAGCGCGGTACAGGTCAGCAGCCAGGCCGTGTCGCCTTTGTTCGGCGGCACGGGCGTTGCGGCGGCGGGTGCCGGCGCAGCGGCCTGAGCCACCGGTGCAGGCGCAGCCGCCGGCGTCGCAGCCGTCGCTGCGGGTGACGCCGTCTCCGACGAGGCGGCAGGCGCCGAAGCGTCCTGCGCTAGCGCGGCGGTCGAGCCGAGGCCCATCGTGCCCGCGACGCCTGCGAAGGCGGCGACGAGCAACAGTTTGGCAAGCAGTTTTTTCATGATTTGTTGTCTCTTTTGTGGGACCTTCACAGCGCGTCTTCGCCGGTCTCTCCCGTACGGATGCGGACGACGTGTTCGACGTTGGACACGAAAATCTTGCCGTCGCCGATCTTGCCGGTGCGGGCCGCCTGCTCAATGGCGTCGATCGCCTGGTCGAGCAGGGCGTCGCCGATGACCGCCTCGATCTTCACCTTCGGCAGAAAGTCGACGACATATTCTGCCCCCCGATACAGCTCGGTATGGCCCTTCTGGCGGCCGAAGCCCTTGACTTCGGTCACCGTAATCCCCGCCACGCCAATGTTCGAGAGGGCTTCGCGCACCTCGTCGAGCTTGAAGGGTTTCACAATTGCGGTTATCAGCTTCATATTGAGTCGCTCCTTAGAATGTCTTCGACAACCCCACGACGACCGTCGCCTTGGAGAGTACCTTGCCGGAATTCGCGGCGGTGTAGTACTTCTCATCGGCGTTCGTATCGACGTAGGCGACCGACACGGTGAAGTTCTTGCCCAGGTCTTTCGACAGGCCGAGCTTCCAGTCGGTGTAGCCGGCCGCGCTGAAGTTGTGCACCCACTGATGTCCCACATGACCGACAGCCGAGAGGCCCCAGAAGCCGATGTCATAGGTTGCCGTGAGGTCGAGGTAACCGCTGTTCGACGTATCCTGGCCGTCCGGGCTCACGAGGCCGAACAAACGGGTCATGGAGTGCGAGTACTTCAGCGTTACGGTTTTCCAGCCCAGGGCGGCATACAGTTCGAACGTATGCGGACGCGCGAAGTAGGCGCCGGACGGATAGGTACCCGGGTAGTAGTACTGCAGGCCGCCGACATCGATGGTCCAGTCCGGGATGATTTCCTTCTTCCAGCCGCCGTAGAAATCCATCTCGATCGGCGCACTCACCGCCGAATTGCCATCCGAAATCCAACTGATGTTCGACGCCCATACGCCCGCATACAGCCCGGACTCGTGTGCGATATCGAAACCGCCCTGAACGGCCGGGCGCTTGCCCGTTTGCGAGATCCCGCGGAAGCGGTAGTCGGAGAACAGACCGATGTTGGCGGTCACGGTCAGCGGTTCTGCTGCGGCGCTCGCCGCTGTGGTGGGTGCGGCGCCATCGGCGCTCGCCTGCGCAAAAGCGCTGGCAGAGATCACCATCGCACCGGAAAACGCAACGCCAGCCATCGCAATTGATACTTTCTTCATTACTTTCCCCCGAGTTGTTATCTAACGTCTTGGTGCAGCGTGCGGCAGTTTCTGACCTGAGTAGAGCAACTCTCGTGCCAGGTCTCGCATCCACATGCGCTGCGACGCGCAAGATACAAATTCCGGGATAAAAAATTGGCAAAATTGCGGGGACATAGTGGCGCGACGGTGTCGATACCGACGACAACCCAGCGTGTCGAACGAGGTCAAATCCTTGCCGGGTAACGGTTGCGCCGGTGCGTGCTCTGGCTGGGCGCAGGAAACGGTGTTAGAGTTGCGCCAACGTTGGCGGCCACCCCCGATGCACCACCTTGCACCGGTCAGACTGGCATGCCGAAGCACACTGACGGTGCAAGCACCACGTTGGTGCGGAGAAACGAAGAGAGGAAGGCTTATGAAACCGAACGAGATCCTGCAAGACGTGCAAGCCAAGGTGAGCGAGATGCTCAAGCAATCGCCCGCCAAGGATATCGAGCGCAACGTCAAAAGCCTGCTCAACCAGGGCTTCAACCGGCTCGATCTGGTGACCCGCGAGGAATTCGACGTGCAGGCTCAAGTCCTCGCACGCACGCGCGAGAAGCTCGAGGCGCTCGAAAAGCGCGTGGCCGAACTCGAAGGCCTGCGCGACGAAGCGCAAGACTGACGAGACACAAGGGGCGCCCGGGCGCCCTTTGTCGTTTTCAGGGGGCTCGACGGCGCTGCGCCGCGCCCTGCTGTCGTATGTCGTTACTTCCCGATTCTCAGCCTGAGATCGGATTCCTCCTGAATCGCAGCGGACCTTGCCGAGTCATCGGTGGCGTCGCTCCGAAAACACCCTCCACTCCCCCAATTTCCTCCGATCGGACGTTGTGCGCCCTGGCGTTCAGCGACGACTATCGACATCGATGCGATGTGATGCGTCGCCATGTTCCAAGGAGGAGAAATGTCATTGGCAGTTGTCAGCAGCCGTGCGATCACGGGCATGGCGGCCCGCTCGGTCACCGTCGAGGTGCACCTGGCGAACGGGCTGCCAGGCCTGTCGTTGGTTGGCCTGCCCGATACCGAGGTCAAGGAAAGCCGGGAGCGCGTGCGCTCGGCGTTACAGAACAGCCGATTCGAATTCCCCGCCCGGCGCATCACCCCAATTTTCCGGACATCGGACGTAGTGTCAGTTGAAAGAGCACGGAAACATGACTTAATTTAGCGCGTCGCCAGCTACGACCGAAGCCCCCAACTGCCAATCCCGATTGACAAGCTACCTGAGCCGAGCTGATGCCCGTCTATGCGGACCCAGCATCCTCAACCGAGTCATTTGGAGTCAACAGGGAATAAACCGGAATGCCAAACGCCGACGCAATTCGCTCGATATTATCGATTGAGACATTGCGAGCCTGGCGCTCGACATGAGCGACGAAGGAACGATCGAGCTCGGCGCGTGCTGCCAATTCTTCTTGCGACCATCCTTTGGCCCGCCTGAGTAGGCGCATGTTGCCAGCAAGAATCTCTCTTGCGCTGACAATAGCTAGTGTACGGGACGACTTGGGCATCGCAGCATACTGCGAATTCTCCCCCTTCCCTGTCAGTAGACTTTAAGTCACAATCTGAATTATCTCCGAACATTCAGAATGATCTGCCTGCCGGGCCTTCATCCTATCCGCCCTTCTGGCAATCATAAGATCGTTGATACGATCGTCAATAACTGATGGCCGTGCATGTATGTACCATTTGCCAACCGATTCGACCCGACCAGGGCCTCTGGACGTTATTCGTCTGAAGCGTCGTGCGCGGCTTGCAAGTAATTTCGCTCAGAAATCTGGAGGAATCGCATGAACGGTGAAAATCGATTGGAAGGCTGGACGACAATACCCCTTCAATCGGGACTCGAAGTTGCGATCGATAGGCGAGACGGCCTGATATGGATCAGCCTAGACGAAGCGGGGGTAACGGTGGCCTTTTGCCTAGACGCATTAGCTGACGCAGGCTTTGACGGTAGCGAACGAACGCTATCTATTGCCTTCAACGCTGGGGTTGGATTTCTCGAACTACCATGCACAGCAAATCAAGCCAAGAAATTGTTCGATCTTGCTGGGTGGGACAACAACAAACTGGAAGCAATCGCACCGGCGACGTGACGATCAGTTTTACGCCAGCGGGATCAACAACGAGCTATTTCCATGAGCGGGAAGGTTTCGTCTCTTCTGCAAGACGTCCGCCGCGCAACGGGGCCTTCTCCAATTCATCCTCCAGCGAGCGAATCAGCAGAATGGCTCGACTCATGACCTGCTTTGCCGAGTTACTACACTCTACCTTCCGAGAGGTCAGCAGCGAGGATAAGTTGAGTGCCACCATGGAAAGCTCCTCAAGTACCTTGTCAACATCTCTGTGCTTCGAAACATCCCCCAACTCATCTCGCGCCCAATCTACATAATGAATTAGGCTACGTTCCGATTGGTGGCCAGTGAACACCTTGACCTTGTGCAGGACCGCGCGGTAGTCAGAATCGCTGAGAAGCAAGCGCTCAGTGTCCAAGGCTGTTCCGGCCAACGCCATCAAGTGCAACCGAACCATATTCGTAATAAATCTGTGCCGGAACATCGTCATGCAAGCACGGCCATCAGGCGCAGCTTGTTTTGCAAGACGTCGAAAATCCTTCTGTAGTGCCTCGACTGTCAGCGGCGCCCCTCGCACCACATCGACAAAAAGGTAATCTTCGTCGGATAGCGGCTTCCCGCTGGCGCGCAAAGCGTCCATCAGCCTAGCTCGCGGCCCGAAGACAAATGCTTCCAAGGGAACCGCCATTTCAACCGGTATAGGTATGCATCGCTCTGGGTCTGAATTCAATCGCCGCTTAAGGGTTGGCAGACGGATTCTCCGTGAGCCGATATCTCCGTCCATTCCACTTAGTCGTAGTCGCACCAATTCAGCTGGACGGCACCCAGTTCCCTCAAGGAGCAAGAGGATGAGCTCTCGTCGGGATCTCATGTAGTCTAAGGCGAGACCATTTGAACAACCATGAGGGGACTCACAGGCTTGCGCGCTGACCTCATCCCATAGTGTGTTTCTCGCACTCGTCGATATCGGCCACTTCCGATTCACCGCAGCACGGCGCGGATAATAGCTAGGACGAGCGCTCCTGCGCCCACATTCTGACTTCATCGGCGCCACATCCTCGCCCCCCGCTCCCCACCACAAGCTAGACCAGTGAAGGAATGAACGAACGTCATCGAGAATCTGCCGAATCGTGTTGGCCCCACGCCGAGGGCTAAGCCGAAGATTGCGTTGGCCACCTAAAACCCGGGCGAAATCGACCATATCCGACTCGGTAACATTCAATACGTCGACATCGAACGAACTACAGTGAGTTGCGAACTGCGTCAACGACGATGCCAGTACCTTCAATGATCCTCCGTCAGCAGAACGGACCGTGAGCTTATGGCGGATAGATAATAGATATGCCTCAGCAAGCAACCAAGGCCGTCCATCGGGTAACAATATCGAGAAAATGGCTGGGAGCTGCTCAATGAGCTGAGTGTACCCGCGGCCTCTCTCGTTTCGCGTCGCGCCGACACAGAGAATCACATCGCGATGTAGTATCTTCTTTGCAGCAGTCACCTATTCCCTCGCACAAGATGAAGTCGCCCTTGTTTTGCAAACGCCGCCTTGTGTCGGTCTAGTCGATTCTTGATCTGCTCGTCTCGCCGTGCTGCCATCGTCGCAATGTCGAGCAACTCCATATATGCCGCCAAGAGCTCATATCTTTCGCTAGCCTGAACATCGAAAGCGCGACGCATTTCGCGCACTTTCCCTTGCAAACCGATCAACCGCTGCGTGAGAGACCGGTTTCCATTAGTTGCTGCCGCCTCGAAAGAGAAGTCCCGCTTCAGTTGCCTTCGCAGTGCATCGATGACTGCCCAGCCGTTCGAACCGAGCGCTCTGACCGCAGCGCGGCGATGGGTGTTCAGTGACATTCCCAAAATCCCGAGCTTCGCGTTCGAAAACCTAGCTAATGCGGCTTGCGACTCCAGAGCATCTACAAGATCCTTTGGCACAGGTCCGCCATTCTGCATTGATCGCAGCGCGACACATAGTGAGCGAACGCTAGCGCTGTTTCGCTCCTCTCGAGCAAGCGTCGAGTTTGCCTTCTCGCCTTTTGTCAGCATTGGAATCGCCCTCCTTCATCAGTACCGTGATCCTGATGTCTGCCGCGCCACCGCACGTTAGGTTCGTCACCGAAATCATGTATTTTCCGGAGGAAAATGCCTCCTTCAGCCACTGATCCAAAATCACCGCAGATATTGCGGTGACGCTCTTCACGCCAAAGTCCCTGCACACTGACGCGTGCAGGCGCTCGACCTGGCCGAGCTCGGGGTTTGATTCTCCCGATTCAAATGCGAAAAGCTGCTCGCGCGCGTAGGCGGCCTCAATGCCGGGAAGCTCGTCGCCAGGAAAGTTGCCTTCGATGTAGGCATATAGATGACTCGCGTCCGTATGCCCCGCAATCCACCTCGCCGCATCCAAACCGGGGTAGCGGACCGTCCAAAAGTACGAGATAAGAAAGCTCTTGCGGAATTGATGCATCCGCACGTACCAGCGCTCCCCCCTCCAATCGATCGACTCCCCAATGAAATCACCAAAAGCCATTAGATACTTCTCCAACATCTCACGAGTGAGAGGCCGTACGCCGGAATTTCCCGAATAGTTGAGTATCGGCAAGTCAAAGGCGTTACCGACGTCCCCCCAACGAAGTCGAGGTGTATCGAGATGCTTCTCGCACTCCTTGCTGGCATGAATAAGCATACGTAAGGCCTTTGCTGCGACATAGGGAACTGGGCGAGATATCCACTCTCGCCGCTCTTCAGTAACACGCTTGAGTTGAACATGTTCTAGCCAATAGCCTCCATCAGGTCCACGGTGCAGGCAGTCCTTTCTAAGCATCAGAAATTCGTGCATCCTGATGGGCTTTGTGCTCGCAACGACGATCGCGACCGCGGCAATTAGCAGGCACATAGCATCGACGAGACCTGCCGCCTTCCCAGCTGCAGATACACCGCGCACCACCATCGAAGAGCTTGCGTTCCCAGCTTGCCAACCTTCGATGGTGAAAGACGTTCGTCGCCTGATCAGTGCCCGGCTCGCAATTTGGTTACGCTGGTCAACCTTTGCGACTCGAGCAACCTGATCGTCGCCGGCCGATACAAATACCCGTTTCGCGATAATCTCGCAGTGTGCCGCGACAAATGCGTTGATTATTTTCCTCCCGTCGTACTCAACAAACCGCATCGCTTCACGCAAGTACACAAGCGCAACAGGCATGGGCATCCAGGGTGTATGTCCGGCGGTCGGGGAAATGGTGCGCAACGCGCGAAGAGCCGGTTCAATGCTATGCGTGCCGAGCTCGGGAAGATCCTGGGGAAATAGGTAGCGAAGACCGACCCAGTTCCGCCAAACTCTCAAGAATCTGGCAGCACTGGCTCTACCATTGCCGGGTTCGACCTTCCGCCGCCGAAAATAGTGCTCCGGCCTATCGGACATGAGATTCGAACTAGGAGTCACCCCTCCGGGATATCGGCTTTCGATTTCGGGCTCGAATTGCCGGAAGAATGCGCGCACAAGCGGTGAAAATGCCGAGAGCGAGGGAGCATCGATCAGGCGGCACACGCGCGCTCTGTGAACCCGCCGGAAGTTGCGTTCACTCTCATATAAGCCGTTGTCGCTCAACCAACGTTCAATCTTGCGGCGCACCGACGCACTAAGCTTGTACGGAGAAGAAATTCCCGCTCGTTCCGAATCGGAAAGAGGAACGGCTTTAAGTAGCTTTCCAAAGGTGGCCTCGATGTCACCGGCTAGAGCACTCCGCCCGCTCGTTGCGAGTACACGCAACATATCCGCAATTGCATCCGCATCCAGTCGGCTCAAGCCGCATCTATCCGGGTCATAGAGATCATCGTTTTGGTAAACCCATGTAACAATTGATTTTGCGATAGAGAAATCAGCAACGAATGTGGAGGTTGCGACTCGCCTACCCGCTGGCGAGTCCCTTAGCGCGATGATCGAGTGCTTGAAGAATGTCAGGAATCGATGGTGCTGCTCGTCAAGCAAGTTGGATCCGTCGGGTAGCCGCATCGACCAATCGATAAATATCTCCGAAGTGTGCGACGCAATACCAGGCACCAGGAGTTTCCACCGATGTGCATCCACAGGTGAGAGAAGCCATGATGGCGGCTTGCGCGGTGAATGCTCCCCATCTCCCGATCGACGGAATGCTCGCGAGTCAGCGCATTCGAGCACTTTTTTTAGCTGATCGGCATCCCCGGTCAAGGCTACGTATTTTCTAACGCTACCCATCCAGCCCCCTAACCATTTCTCGTGCAGCCAGCCTCACAATGTGCCCTGTGCGTACTATCTCTGGTGCCAGTTCAAGCGCATCGCGATGAGCCTCTCGCAACCTCAAGTCTCGATGTTGCACCAGATGATTTCGCAGAAAAATCGCCAACTGCTGCATATCCCGGGGAGTCACCGCGCCATACTCCACGTTGCGAATTTCATCGAACTCTCCACCAGAAGACACCTGCGCTTCATAGGCATACAACAGTGCTAGTGATTTGCTGGACACCGAAACCATCAACACATCGTCGGTAGCATGAGCCGCGCCGTCTTTTTCCGTGATGCCAAATCGCCGATGAAGCTCTACGGCTAAAGGTGACGCACTTGGCCTGTGCTCCTGAAGCGAGTCAACGATAAACGCGTGAAGCTCTTCGATCGAATTCAGATCTGTAAGCGCAAGCAGTCCTGGCGCATCACCCCACGCCACTGCGATCAACAGGTTCTGAAATCTACGGATCTGCCTCGCATTTAAGGCGCTTATCAAGGCCTCAGGCAAGTAATGGCGCAACGCGACCTTTCTGGAGTTTCCCAATGTCTTTGCCGTCGACACGATCGATCCACTTCGGAGATACTCCAATACGCCTTCGGTAGCACGAATTTTTGAAAAGGTTACCGCGCATGCGTCCCGGTTGAGTCCCGCTGCATGTAGATTTGGAAAGTGATCGGAGAAATAACGCTCGTGTACTCCGTCTCCCCCCCTGGTTCTTCCGGACAGGAACGTGACTGCCTGTCGGGTATTTACTAACCTGGCTGGAGGCGGTTGGCTTACAAGGAAGAGCGCGGACGACGCAGGTGATTGACATGCTTTGAGCGACGATCGCGCGTTGCGTGTCATTAACTCAATAGTTTGCAGAATCTCGAACGAGAGCTCCGTGAGTTGCGCTTCTTTGAAAGCGCGAGCCCTCGGCTTTTCTACCTTAATTCGGCCTCGTCCATCGCCCAACTCAATTAATCTCGCACCGGTCGAGTCCAACAACCGCGCGTTGAATAAAGACCACGGCGTAAAATTTGGATGCTCCATCATCAGAAGGGCACAGCAAACTGCGATATCGCGCGATCCGACGTTCCCCAACAGCCAACTCAGGCGGGTCGTCTTTGTAACAAAGGGACTTGGTGCTGCGGGTACAAAGCTCCCAAGCTGAATTACACTCAGGCTCGGCAGATCTTTATCCTTTTCGAGAAACACCTTTAAATGCAAACCGCCGTACTTCTGCTCGTGTATTCGCAGCAAGAGACCCAATGAAGCCGGACTGGATCCTTAGTCTCCAGTTTCAAGTGCAACACCGCGAATGATGTAGGGTGTTGCGATGAAGAAGAACTACAGGCATTTGAGC
>NZ_CABPSG010000006.1:0-347512 GCF_902459595.1 Pandoraea soli
CTTGTAGCCGGCGATGTTGGCCTGCGAGGACAACACGTCCATGCTTTGCGCACGCGTGGTCCGCGGCGCGGCTTCCAAGGCGAAACCAATGACACCCGCCGCCGCCATGCGCGCATTGTTCTCGGCATCGAACGGGTTGAGCATGCCGACCACCGCACTGCCACGTGGAATCAACGCGATTTCCGCGATCGACGGCGCGCGTACCTTGAGCACCAACTCGGCGCCAAGGGCTTCGGCCGCGCTACCGCTCGACGCGCCCGCTGCGACATACGCCGCATCAGGCACGCTGGCCGCCTCGCCCGCACCACGCTCCACGGTGACGCGATGCCCTGCGCCCACCAGCTTCTTCACCGTTTCCGGTGTGGCCGCGACGCGGGATTCGCCGGCGGCCGTCTCCTTTGGAATGCCAATATGCATAGTTATTGTCTCGGGGTCTGAGCCCCTGTCATGTTGTGAAACTCAGGCCGCAACGGCTCTCGGCGACTGCATCGAACGCCCTTCATTGGCCGCTTCGAAGCAACGCACCTTGGTGCAGTGAATCAAGTCGCACAGGAATTCCGGCTCGTAGGCGCGCAGCAGATGCGGCTGATGTCCGTCGAGGTAAGCCCCGATCAGCAACAGCTCGGCCATGCGCAACGCCTGCGCCGAAGCGCCTTCGAGATACGCCAGCGGTAAATCTTGGTTCCCGGTCGCGTGCAGCAAACGGGCATAGGTGGGGTGGTCCCAATACCAGTCCAGCCCCAATTCGACGAATGCGTTGTTGAACGCATGCAGATGGGCGTTGGCAACCGGTGCCAGGGCGGCGGGTTTGATATGCGATTCGATGACAGACATGATGGCGCTCTCCCAAAACAGTGATCGTCTCCAGAACACGCAGACCCGCGCTCGCCTGACATGACAGGTCACCGACGCTTTGCTGTCACATCACTTTCATGCGGGCCGCCATTGCAGATTACGCAGCCCGATCCATAAAAGACAGTTAAAGTTAATTATGCAAACCATCTACGATTACTTATACTTCTTCGGCAACGCTTAGCGTGCGGAAATCGTTCCGCCGCCCCGCCGATGTCAGGATGACCGCCGCATGAAACACGCCACGCTCCGTCAACTCAAGGTCTTCGAAGCCGTGGCGCGCCATTTGAGCTTTTCGCGCGCCGCCGAAGAACTTCACCTCACGCAACCGGCCGTCTCGACACAGGTCAAGCAGCTCGAGAGTCACGTCGGCCTGCCGCTGTTCGAGCAGTTGGGCAAGAAGGTCTTCCTCACGCCGGCGGGCGCCGAAATGCTCCACTACAGCCGCGCGATCATTGCGCTCTTTCGCGAAACCGAAGAGGCAATGGATCACCTCAAGGGCATCACGGGCGGCAAGCTCAACGTGGCCGTGATCAGCGCGGGAGACTATTTCTTTCCCAGGTTGCTTGCGGCCTTTACCGCACGCCATCCCGGCGTGACGCTCAATCTCACGGTTCATAACCGCGAGGAACTCCTGCATCAGCTCACCGAAAACCTCACCGATCTGGCCGTGATGGTGCGTCCGCCGCCGGAGATCGACACGATCAACGAAGCCTTCGCGCCCCATCCGTATGTCATCGTGGCACCGCCGGATCATCCGCTGGCCAGCCAGCGTCAGATTCCCTTCTCGCGTCTGACGGAAGAACCGTTCATCAGCCGCGAGCGCGGATCCGACACGTGGAATTCCCTGCAGGACGCCTTTGGTCAGCGCACCCAGCGACTGAAAATCACGATGGAGATCGCCAGCACGGAAACCATCAAGCAAGCGGTCGTGGCGGGCATGGGCATCAGCTTCCTGTCGGCCCATACCGTTGGCATGGAGCTTCAGACCGGTCAGTTGACGGTGCTCGACGTCCAGGGCTTTCCGGCCTGGCAAAGCTGGTACGTCGTGCATCGTCGCAGCAAGCGGCTGCCGCCGGTCGCGCTCGCCTTCCGGGAATTCCTGCTGGCCGAAGGCGCTGCGCTCATCGACGGCATGATGGCCTACAAGAGTCCCGTGCCGCCTCCCGCTGCGCGCGGCGGCGATCACGCCGCCGCGCGCCGGACAGATCCCGGATCCGCCGAATGAAAAAGGGCGATCGACTCAGGCCTTTGCCACCCCGGCCGACCACCGTGAAATCGATTGCTCCCTCAGCCGCCCATGCGGTTGGCCAACGTCCCCAGTCCGTCGATGCTCACCTCGACCAGCGCGCCCTCTTTCATCGAGCCCACGCCAATCGAGGTGCCCACGGCGATCACGTCCCCCGGCATCAGGGTCATGTCCTGTGAGATACGCGCGACGAGTTGCCACGGGTTGAAGATCATGTCGGCGAGCGGATAGCGCTGACGCTCCGTGCCGTCGAGCCGCGTGACGACCTCCGCCTCGCGCCAGTCGAAATCCTGTGCAATGACGGGGCCGAGACAGCCGAACGTGTCGAAGCCCTTGGCCCGCGTCCACTGTGCGAAGTTGCCGTCCTGCTCGATGATTTCAGCGGCGGTCACGTCGTTGACCAACGTGTAGCCGAGGATGTAATCGCGCGCGGCTTCCTCGCTCACTTGGCTCGCGCGCTTGCCGATCACAACGCCCAGCTCGCCCTCGAACACGATCTTGCCCGCATACGACGGGGGACGCTGAATCACCGCGTCGGGCCCGTTCAGCGACGTGGCCGGCTTGATGAGAAAGAGCGGATGCGACGGCGCGGCCTTGCCGAGCTTCGCGCCGAGCGCGTGAAAGTTGTTCCACAGCGCCACGATTTTCGAGGGCTCGCACGGGCACAGCAGATCGACCGTATCGCGCGCGATCGTCGCGCCCGTGGCGATCGGCTGATCGTAGAGATTGCCGCGATGTTCGAGAATATGGTCGTCCTGCAGCAGGCCAAAGCCGATGCGACCATGCGCGGTCTTGAAACGGGTCCAGAGCTTCATGCGTATGCCTTATCTGTAACCGCCCGGCGCTACGGCAGGGTTCGCCGTTCGCGCGCCGGACGCGATGTCGTGACGTCATTCCCATCTGCCTCGTGCAGACGACTTGCGTTCGTGCGACGCCGCTTACACGGCGCTGCTTACACCGCGCCGATTTCGCGCAGTGCCGCGATCTGCTGTGTGCTGTAGCCGAATTCCGAAAGCACGTCGTCGGTGTGTTCACCAAGCAGCGGCGAGCGCTCCACGTGCGTAGGGCTGGCCGAGAGCTTGATCGGGTTGCCGACGGTGAGGTACTTGCCGCGCTTCGGGTGATCGACTTCGACGATGGTCCCCGTCTCGCGAAGCGACATATCCTCGGCAATCTCTTTCATCGACAGAATCGGACCGCACGGGATGTCGTACTCGTTGAGGATTGCCATGACCTCGAACTTCGTCTTGGTCATGGTCCAGTGTTCAACTGTGTCGAAGATCTCGCGCAGACGCGGCAGACGGGCACGCGGCGTGGCGTAGTCGGGATGCTCGACCCACTCGGGCTTGCCGATCACCTTGCAGATCGAGCCCCACACGGGTGCCTGCGCGATGAAGTAGATGTACGCGTTCGGGTCGGTCTCCCAGCCCTGGCACTTGAGAATCCAGCCCGGCTGGCCGCCGCCCGACGCATTGCCGGCACGCGGCACGGCATCGCCGAACTCGCCGTTCGGGAACTGCGGATACTCTTCCATCACGCGCGCGCGCTCCAGGCGCTGCTGGTCGCGCAGCTTCACGCGGCACAGGTTCAACACCCCGTCCTGCATGGCGGCGAGCACGCGCTGGCCCTGTCCGGTCATCGTGCGCTGATACAGCGCCGTAACGATGCCCAGCGCCAGATGCAGCCCCGTGCCCGAGTCGCCGATCTGCGCCCCCGTGACCATCGGCGGGCCGTCGTCGAAACCGGTCGTCGACGCCGCACCGCCCACGCACTGCGCCACGTTCTCGTAGACCTTGCAGTCCTGGTACGGACCGGGTCCGAAGCCCTTGACCGAGGCCACGATCATGCGCGGGTTCAACGCGTGGATGTGCTCCCACGTGAAGCCCATGCGATCGAGCGCGCCGGGGGCGAAGTTCTCAACGAGCACGTCGCAGTCGCGGATCATGCGCTCGAGCACCGCCTTGCCTTCCGGGTGCTTCGTGTCGAGCGTGATCGAACGCTTGTTGCTGTTGAGCATCGTGAAGTAGAGACTGTCCGCGTCGGGAATGTCGCGCAGTTGATCGCGCGTCACGTCGCCGTGTCCCGCGCGTTCGATCTTGATCACGTCCGCGCCGAACCAGGCGAGCAACTGCGTGCAAGTCGGCCCCGACTGCACGTGCGTGAAGTCGAGAATGCGCACACCTTCAAGTGCCTTGCCCATGATCGGCTCCGCTCAGCACGTGGTCCGGGCAACTGCGCCCGAAGCCGACAGTTGAACTCGCGCATGGCGCACGGCACATGCCGCGACCTGCTCAATGTGCGTGCCACGCGCTGGGCGGGCTTCGCGCCGGATACTGGCGACGATGATCATGGTTTGTCTCCTCCTGATGCGACGGCGTTTATGTAATCGGTGCGCGAGACGCGACGACACGCGGGGCTCGCCTGATCGCTCGATGGTTGTCGCCTCTGCGGGCGCCATCCCCATCGTGGATCGATTGCTGTGATATACAGTATTTCATACACGATATTTTATCAACGGCTTTTTGTTGCCGATGAGATTTGCTGTCTCGCCGCATCGATCGGCAAAAAATCGCCGGAATCCCCATGTATCAAGGGAGTCCGCACCGCAACATGGTCCATGCGATCCGACCGGGCTACGGGTTTACAGGCATGTGTCACCGCGATGAAATTCGGTCGCCTGCGGTGCGGATTCCTGGCAAGTCCAGTGAATATATTGAATACAAAATATTCACGTACCGCCGCATCGCCTTTTCCTGGCGGCCGAAATGCAAAAAGCACCGATTCGCGACGCCGCCCTATCGGGCGCGTTGCGAATCGGTGCTTCCTGTCTCTGGCGGTGACGGCTGGGCGTTAGCGGCGACCCCAGGCGCACCGCGCTACGTCGACCGGCATCGAGCGTTCAGCCGGCGGTGGCAGCCACCTTCGCCTCGAGTTCCGCCACGCGCTTGCGCAACTGACGATCTTCCTGGAAGCGCGCAGTCTCGTCGCGAATCACGGCCACGATGCCGGTGACTTCACCGCCCTCGCCGTGCAACAACGCCACGGTGAACGCAATCGACATGGCGCGGCCGTCCTTGTGCGCGGCGGGGACTTTGAGCAGATCGCTGCCGTACTTCGTCTGCCCGGTCTCCATCGTCTTCACATAGCCTTCATTGTGGCGCGCGCGCAGCCGCTCGGGAATGATGATGTCCAGCGGCTGCCCGAGCGCCTCGGCCTCGGAGAAGCCGAACATCTTCTGCGCGCCGCTGTTCCACAGCGTGATGATGTTGTTCGGATCGGCCACGACGATGGCGTCGCCCACTACCTGGACCAACTGACTGACGTCGACGGATGCGCTCATGATGTCTCCAATAATCTTGTGGGAAATGCGATTGGCAGGGATACCAAACATGCCAATAAAGTACATCAATTAGAGGACAACACGGTCCCGAAAATAAAAATGGGTGCTGGCTCCGCTCGGCGCCGCACCCATGAATCCCTGCCTTGCGCCCAGTGCGCCGTCACCGCCCGGAGGCGGCGGCAGCACAGACGGCGCATTGGCGGCGAGCCGGGCTTAGCCTGACTCGTTCCGCCCTCGCGGACTTAAACCGACCGCGACGAATGCAGGTTTGCGATCTGGTCCTTGCTGTAGCCCAGCTCGGACAGGATCTCGTCGGTATGCTCACCCAGCAGCGGCGAACCCGTGATTTCCGGCTTCAGACCCGAGAACTTGATCGGGCTGCCAACGGTCAGGTACGTACCACGCTCCTTGTGCGGCACTTCCACGATCGTGCCCGACGCGCGCAGCGACGGGTCGTTCGCGATTTCCTTCATCGACAGAACCGGTGCGCACGGGATATCGAACTTGCGCAGGATGTCGACCGCTTCGTACTTCGTCTTGTCGGCCAGCCAGGCTTCGATGGTCGCGAAGATTTCGAAGATGTGCGGTTGACGCGCTTGCGGCGTGGCGTAGTTCGGATCTTCGATCCACTCCGGCTTGCCCAGCGCGCGGCAAATCGGCTCCCAGGCGTGACCCTGAATCGTGAAGTAGATGTAAGCGTTCGGGTCCGTCTCCCAGCCCTTGCACTTGAGCACCCAGCCCGGCTGGCCGCCACCGCCTGCGTTACCGCCGCGCGGCACCACATCGCTGAACTCGCCATGCGGGTACTGCGGATACTCTTCGAGGTAGCCGATACGGTCAAGACGCTGTTGGTCGCGCAGCTTCACGCGGCACAGGTTGATGACCGAGTCCTGCATCGAGACGGCGACCTTCTGACCACGGCCCGTCTGGCCACGGCCGATGATTGCCGTCAGAATGCCGATCGCGAGGTGCATCCCGGTGTTGCTGTCGCCCAGCGCTGCGGCCGACACCGTCGGAGGGCCGTCCCAGAAGCCCGTCGTCGATGCCGCGCCACCGGCGCATTGCGCCACGTTCTCGTACACCTTCAGGTCATCGTAGTGGTGACCGTCCGAGAAGCCCTTCACCGAGGCCATGATCAGCTTCGGGTTGAGTTCGTTCAGACGCTCCCACGAGAAGCCCATGCGATCCAGCGCGCCCGGGCCGAAGTTTTCCACCAGCACGTCGGATTCACGCACCAGCTTTTCGAGAACTTCCTTGCCTTCCTGCGTCTTCGTGTCCAGCGTCAGCGAACGCTTGTTGCTGTTGAGCATCGTGAAGTACAAGGCGTCGGCGTCGGGGATGTCGCGCAGTTGGTTACGCGTGACGTCGCCCGAACCCGGGCGTTCCACCTTGATGACGTCCGCACCGAACCAGGCCAGCAACTGCGTGCAGGCGGGGCCGGCTTGAACGTGCGTGAAGTCGATGATCTTGATACCTTCGAGGGGTTTGCTCATGTCATGTCTCCTTAATTGACTCGAGTTACTTTTTCATCGCCGCGCTTTGCGGATTCAGGTTGGTCAGACGGCCGCTTTCGGTGCCCGCCGCTTCGTCGATGACGGCGTTGATCAGCGCCGGCTTGCCTGCTGCGATGGACTCCTGGAGCGCCTTCGTCAGTTCTTCCGGCGTGGTGACGTGGTAGCCGATGCCGCCGAACGCTTCGATCATCTTGTCGTAGCGCGCGCCCTTGACGAACACCGTCGGTGCCACGTCCTTGCCGCCCGTCGGATTGACGTCGGTGCCGCGATACACACCGTTGTTGTTGAAGATGATGGTCGTGACCGGCAGCTCGTAACGGCAGATGGTTTCGAGTTCCATGCCGCTGAAGCCGAATGCGCTGTCGCCTTCGATGGCCACGACGGGCTGACCGCTGGTGACGGCCGCGCCGATCGCGAAGCCCATGCCGATGCCCATCACGCCCCACGTACCCGAGTCGAAGCGCTTGCGCGGCTGGTACTGGTCGATGATGGCGCGCGCGTAGTCGAGCGTGTTCGCACCTTCGTTGACGAGGTTGATGTCCGGATGCTGCTTGAGCACGTCGCGAATCGCGCCCAGCGCGCTGTGAAAGTTCATCGGCGACGGATTCTGCGCCAGCGTTGCCGCCATCTTCGCGAGGTTCTTGCTCCTGCGCTCGGCGATGGCGCCGGTCCATTCGGTCGACGGCTTGCCGAAGTTGGCGTCCACGCCGGCGAGCAGTGCCGACACGCACGAGCCGATGTCACCGATCACCGGGGCCGCGATGGCCACGTTGCTGTCGATTTCGGTCGGCGAGATGTCGATCTGCACGAACTTCTTCGGGGCAGCGCCCCACGTCTTGCCCTTGCCGTGCGCGAGCAGCCAGTTCAGGCGCGCGCCGATCAGTACGACGACGTCGGCTTCCTGCAGCACGAACGAACGTGCGGCCGCGGCCGATTGCTCATGCGTGTCGGGCAGCAGACCCTTGGCCATCGACATCGGCAGGTAGGGAATGCCGGTCTTCTCGATGAGGGCGCGAATGTCGGCGTCGGCTTGCGCGTACGAAGCGCCCTTGCCGAGCAAGATCAGCGGACGCTTGGCGCCCTTGATGACGTCGAGCGCGCGCTGGACGGCATCCGGTGCCGGGATCTGACGCGGTGCGGCGTCGATCACGCGAATCAGGGAGTCTTTCGCCTTCTGTGCGTCGATGGTCTGGGCCAGCAGCTTGGCCGGCAGATCCAGGTAGACGCCGCCCGGGCGACCCGACACGGCGGCGCGAATGGCGCGGGCCAGGCCAACGCCGATGTCTTCGGCATGCAGCACGCGGTAGGCCGCCTTGCAATACGGCTTGGCCGCATTGAGTTGGTCCATCTCTTCGTAATCGCCCTGCTGCAGGTCGACGATCTCACGCTCGCTCGAACCGCTGATCAGGATCATCGGGAAGCAGTTGGTGGTCGCGTTGGCGAGGGCGGTCAGGCCATTCAGGAAGCCAGGGGCGGACACGGTCAGGCAGATGCCGGGCTTTTGCGTCATGTAGCCGGCGATGGCCGCCGCATGTCCGGCATGCTGTTCGTGGCGGAAGCCGATGAAACGCATGCCTTCGGCTTGCGCGAGTCGAGCCAGATCGGTGATGGGAATCCCCACCAGACCGAAGATGGTGTCGATGTCGTTCGCTTTCAGGGCGTCAATGATCAGATGGAAGCCATCGGTCGTTGCTGCCTCGGACACGATGTTCGCGTGTCGGCTGGTGTCATTGAGCGTGTTGCCCGCGGTGTCGTTTTCCGCTTTGCCGACTGGCACGGTCATCGCAATGGACATAATTCTCTCCTCCAATTTTTCCGGTTTCAGTGTTGCGTCGTCTTGTCTGACGATTAATGGGTATTCCCAAACTGCTGCGCTACTTGCTCACCCGGCCGTGCAACCGGCCCCCACAAGGGCACGGATTGCACGCCGGTCAAACATCTCTTCAATCCAGCCGCTCAGGCGGCGTCTTCACATCGTCAGTTCACGTTACGTGGTACTGCGCGATAGATCCGCCGCCTGTACGACCGGCTCGCTGGCTTGCGCCTTGTAGTCACTGGCGTAACGCTGTGCCAGTCGGGCACGCATCGGCTTGAGGACGAACAAGGCAAGGAAGGCAGCGAAGGCGTTCATGGCGCAAGCGATCATGAACACAGCCTGCCAACTGCCGGTCGACGTGGTGATGATGCTCGAGAAGGGCACCAGCAACGCGGCGGTCCCCTTCGCGGTGTAGAGCATCCCCGCGTTGGTGGCGGCGTACTTCGAGCCATACGTGTCGGCGCAGGTCGCAGGGAACAGACTGTAGATCTCCCCCCAGGCGAAGAACACCAGCCCCGTCAGGATCACGAAGGCCACCGGGTGCTGGCCGAACTTGGCCAAGGCATAAATCCCGACGGCTTCCATCGCGAAGGCGATGAACATCGTGTTTTCGCGACCGATCTTGTCCGAGATCCAGCCGAACACCGGACGCGTCACCCCGTTGAGCACACGGTCGATAGCCAGTGCGAAGGTGAGTGCGGGCAGCGTCAGACCGAGGATCGACACCGGTGCCTGATCGAGACCGTAGTCCTTGGCGATCGGGCCGAGCTGTGCCGTCGCCATCAAACCGCCGGCGGCCATCAGCACGAACATCAGATACATCATCCAGAACACCGGGGAGCGCATCACTTCCGTCGGCTTGGCGTTGTAACGCATGGCACCCGGGGCCAACTTCCTGAGCGCCTCGATCGACGCCGGCGGGTTACAGAGCGCCAGACCCAGCAGCAGCACGATGATCCCCTGGCCCAGACCGAAGGTCAGGAAGGTGTTCTCGTAGCCGCTCGACTTGATCATGTTGGCAATCGGCACCACCGTCAGTGCGGAACCCGCGCCGAAACCCGCAGCAGTCAAGCCCGCAGCCAAGCCGCGGCGATCCGGGAACCACTTCAACGCATTACCCACGCAGGTGCCATATACCGCACCGGCACCCACCCCGCCCACAGCCGCCGCGAAATACAGCATCGGCAGCGAAGAGGCATGGGCATTCAACACCCAGGCGACACCGCACAACAGACCACCCCCGACCACCACCGGGCGCGGGCCGAACTTGTCGACCAGATACCCTTCGATCGGCACCAGCCAGGTTTCGGTCACGACAAAAATCGTGAACGCCACCTGAATGGCCGTACGGCCCCAGTGATACTTCTCATCGATCGGGTTGACGAACAGCGTCCACCCATATTGCAAGTTGGCGATCATCGCCATGCAAATCACGCCGAACACGAGCTGAACCCAAGGGCTCGCGAACACGGATTGCTTACCGTGTTGATTTTTCGTCTCCACTTGTACCTCCTCCATCGGTTTCCAGTTGTTTGGCAGCTTCACAACAACAACACCTTCCGGATGGGGTCTGTGCCCCCTGGGTATGCTTTACGAGGTCTTCGCCTCGTCGACTTGTCTCTGATGCTTACGGGGTCCATTGCATTTCCCGTAAATATACCGAACGAAATATACGATATATCAGATATAAGTCAACACTAATTTATTGCGATCCTCGTCTTCCGCTTCGTGTACCGCAGTCGTTTTCGTCCATTGCAGCGAAAACCATTACGGCACACGAGGCACTGTTCTAAGTGGCGGCTAGATACAGTAACGCCACTGTAGGCCCGACCGACGCAACAACGCAATGCGAAAATACTAAGGAGTTAACCTGATCCGAAAGGCTTGCCCAATAAGGCACTCAGCCCTTTTATATCGGTCTCCTTGGCAATTTTTAAAACCAACACAAGACGATATTTTCGATACTTTTTCTCACAAGAAGCCCGTTATGACGCCATCGCGAACTTCTTGTAACACACCGTAATAATTCACCTAAGGGACGCGTAGAGCGTTTTCCACGCCCTCCTTTCATGCCCGATGCGCTCACACATCCGGACGCCGCTTTTGGGGCATCTGCGGGGAAACCATGACGGGAATTGACCCCGGAAGGCTTGGCGCTCTGGTTCTTGTGATATACGATATACAACATTTGGTATTAGAAGAATAAACGGCCAGTACCAGGCCCAGGTTTCGATTCACCTTTGGAGGGAGAGACTTCATGAAGATTTGCATCTATGGCGCCGGTGCCATCGGTGGCTATCTCGGCGTGCAACTCGCGCACGCCGGAGCCGATGTCAGTCTAGTGGCGCGCGGTCCGCATCTGGCCGCCATGCGCGAGCACGGACTCAAGCTGCTGATCGATGGCGAGGAGCGCGTCGCCCAACTGCGTTGCACGGACGATCCGCGTGAACTCGGTCCGCAGGATTACGTGATCATCGCGTTGAAGGCGCATTCGGTCCCGGCGGTACTCGACGCGATGCAGCCGCTCATCGGTCCGAATACGGCGGTCGTCACGGCCGTGAATGGCATCCCCTACTGGTACTTCTATAAGCACGGCGGCGCGCTTGAAGGCACGACGCTCGAAAGCATCGACCCGGGCGGCCGTCAGTGGCGTCAGCTCGGCCCCGAGCGCGCCATTGGCTGCGTGGTCTATCCGGCCACCGAAGTGGTGGCCCCCGGCGTGATCCAGCACGTCTACGGTAACAAGTTTCCCTTGGGCGAAGCCAGCGGCGAGCGCACCGAGCGCGTGGAGAAGCTCTCGCAGTTGATGACCGCCGGCGGACTCGACGCGCCGATTCGCGAGAACATCCGCGACGAAATCTGGCTCAAGCTCTGGGGCAACCTCTGCTTCAACCCGATTTCGGCACTCACGCACGGCACGCTCGATATCATCGCGAGCGATCCGGGCACGCGCGCCATTGCGCGCGCCATGATGCTCGAAGCCAAGGCGATCGGCGACAAGTTTGGCGTGCATTTCCGCGTCGACGTGGAGCGGCGCATCAACGGTGCGGGTGCCGTCGGCGCGCACAAGACGTCGATGCTCCAGGATCTGGAACGTGGCCGCGCGATGGAAATCGATCCGCTCGTCTCGGTGGTGCAGGAGATGGGGCGCCTCGCCAACGTGCCGACACCGACGCTCGACGTGGTGCTGGCGCTGATCAAACAGCGTGAGTTCATGACGCAGCCCGATGCCGTCGCGGCCGCACAAGCGCGTCTGGCCAAAGCGGCCTGAGTCAAACGTTGTTTTCAAGAAACACCCCTCGCGGGACTGACAGCACTGTCCCGCGGGAATCAGCCTCTATATATAGAGAGAGGCGGCGGCCGCAAGCATCGGCAAGAACTGGATGGCCGCCCCGCCCTGCCGTCGTTCAAGCGCGCCGCCACCGATTCGCCGGTCGCGGCCGATTTTTCGCCGACAGCCGGCGCCCCGTCGCACCGAACCACACCATTGCCGACGTGGTTTCGCGGCAACGCAATAATTCGCCTTTGCACCACGTTTAGAGCACTTCGGGTTCTCCCTGAAACCACGCGCGCCACGGGCGTCCCGAAATCCGCACTCATGCAAGCCTGACGGACCACCCAGGAGGTTCACCGCCACCCTCGACCCACAGAACAAAATCGGAAAAAAAGACAAATCCGGGCAGTCAAGCATCGCAACGACACAAGGAACGTCCCGAAAAACGATAAATATTGGTATTTGGTATGTGGTATATCTTGAGACTTGTTGCAGCGCGACATACAATGCAAAGCAAGTTCTCCCCCACATTTCATTCGTCAACATTTATCAGGAGTATCACCATGTTCGTCGCTGCGCTGACTTTGCTTGCCCTTGCTTCCGCCCTTGCCACCGGTGTTGCGATGGTTCACCTCTTCGTCGCCCTGCCGGCCTCGATGCTCGAAAAGGCCGAAAAGAACGGCCGCTTCGCCTACCTGGCGGAAACCACGCAGGCAAATGAATCGGGTAAACTCGTTACAAAGCCGGCAACCATCGTGGGGCAGCAAGCATTGCGCCTCTGAAGGGGCCGTAATACCTAGGAGACTATTGCATGTCCCTGATCACCCCAACTCCGGCGCGCGTGACTCCGCTCGCGCTGGAGCCGATCGACACCACCACGAGTTTTCGCAATCAGGCGTATGCGCTGCTGAAAAAAGCCATCGCCGATGCCGATATCTATAACCAGAAGGAAGAAATTCGCCTGGACGAGCGTCAGCTCATCCAGGTGCTCGGCGTTTCGCGCACGCCGATTCGCGAAGCCATGACCTTGCTGGAACAGGAAGGCTTTCTGCGGACGGTGCCACGCCGGGGCATCTTCATCATCCGCAAGACCAAGCGCGAAATCGTCGAGATGATTCAGATGTGGGCGGCCCTCGAAGGAATGTCCGCGCGTCTGGCGACATTGCACGCGACCGACGAGGACATCGTCAGGCTCCGTCATCTGTTCGACGAGTTCGTCAATGCGCCGCCGACGGATCATATCGAAGAGTATTCGGACGCGAACATCGACTTCCATCAGGCGCTGATCAATCTTGGCGGCTCGCAAGCCATCGCCAATACGATCAAGAACCTGTTCATTCACGTGCGCGCCATCCGCAAGGTGACGATCGCTCAGAACGACCGAGCCGCCCGCTCGATTGTCGATCACCTGAAGATCATTACCGCCCTCGAGAAGCGCGACACGGAACTCGCCGAGAAGCTCGCACGCGACCATACCCTGGGTCTGGCCGCCTTCGTCGAAGAGCACTGCGACTTCCTCGAATAACGCGCGGCCACCGCTGCGCCGCGCCCGGCAACGGACGCGACACGCAAAAAAAGCCAGTGACATCGGTATGTCGCTGGCTTTTTTCTTTTGCCCCTCCACCATCGCGTGCTCTCCCACGGCGTACCGTCTGTTCCCCTCCCAGTCTCGACAATCGCGGTGGATTCGGGAGCCAAGTCTCAGCCCCCAATTCGGGTAAACGAGCCTGTCAAACCCGCGCCGAATCTATTGCACGTATACCGTATATCATATATCGTGTTTCACATACGGATGTACCGCAGCACCGATTTGTTGATGCAGGTTGACGAAGTAAGCCACGGGCGAGAGGCCGAGCTCGTGCGGCATATGGTGGGGGCTATGTGCCGCACGCTCGTCCGGCGCCGCGCTGATCGCTAGACCCGAGCAGCGTCGCCGGATGTGACCATTGGGCCTCTCGCCCCAGGGCAAGACAAGAACAGATAACTCACACCCTCAGGCGCCCCGTTCCCCACAGGGTGCCAAACAGGAGACAACAGCCATGCGCGAGGCTTTTTCCATCGCCACGGTGCACGCGATTCTGGACGCCCATTCGGCTCAGGAAGGTCCGCTTCTGCCGATCCTTCATGACGTTCAGGACGCTTTCGGCTACGTCCCCCCGGACGCCGTGCCCGTCATCGCCAACGCCCTCAACCTGTCTCGCGCCGAAGTCCATGGCGTGATCACGTTCTATCACCACTTCCGCACCAGCCCGCCGCCGCGCCACGTCGTGCAGATCTGTCGCGCCGAGGCGTGTCAGAGCATGGGCGCCGACGCGCTTGTCGCGCATGCCGAACGCGTGCTGGGCTGCGCGATGCACAGTCATCACGGCGACGTTGCGCTCGAACCGGTGTATTGCCTGGGCCAATGCGCGACGTCACCCGCGATCACGATCGACGACAAGCTTCACGCGCGCGTCACCCCCGAGAAATTCGACCGTCTGGTCGCCCGCGCCAAGGATGCCGCATGAGCCAATCCTCCACTTCCGCCCAGTCGTCCTCCGGCAAGGTACGGCTTTATCTGCCGCGTGACTCCGCCGCGCTCGCGCTCGGTGCCGACGATGTCGCCGACGCCATCATGGCGCAAGCCGCGCAGCGCGGTATCGACATCGAACTGGTGCGCAACGGTACGCGCGGCATGCTGTGGCTTGAACCGCTGCTCGAAGTCGCAACCCCGGCAGGGCGGGTCGCCTATGGTCCGGTCGATGTCGACGACGTCCCGGGTCTGTTCGATGCCAACGTCACGGCCGGCGGCGATCATCCGCTCGCCCTCGGACTGACCGAAGAGATTCCGTATTTCAAGAAGCAGGAACGGTTGACGTTCGCCCGCGTGGGCATCACCGATCCCGTATCGGTCGACGACTACGTTGCGCACGACGGCTTTCGCGGTCTGCGCAATGCGCTCGCGATGGACGGTGCGGCCATCGTCGCGCAAGTCACCGAATCGGGCCTGCGCGGTCGCGGCGGTGCGGCGTTCCCGACCGGCATCAAGTGGAAGACGGTGCTCAACACGGCCGCCGCCCAGAAATACATCGTCTGCAATGCGGACGAAGGCGATTCGGGCACGTTCGCCGACCGCATGCTGATGGAAGGCGATCCGCTCGTGCTCGTCGAGGGCATGACGATCGCCGGCATCGCCGTGGGCGCCACGCGTGGTTATATCTACGTACGCAGCGAGTATCCGCATTCCATCGATGTGCTCAACGAAGCCATCGTCAACGCCGGCAACGCGGGCTACCTGGGCGATGACATCCTGGGCTCGGGCAAGGCCTTCCATCTCGAAGTGCGCAAGGCGGCCGGGGCTTACGTGTGCGGCGAAGAAACCGCGTTGCTGGAAAGTCTCGAAGGCAAGCGCGGCGTGGTGCGTGCCAAGCCGCCCCTGCCGGCCATCGAAGGGCTTTTCGGCTTGCCGACAGTCATCAACAACGTGATTTCGCTGGCGTCGGTGCCGATCATCATGGATCGCGGCGCGGCGTTCTACAAGGACTTCGGCATGGGTCGCTCGCGCGGCACGCTGCCCATCCAGCTCGCGGGCAACATCAAGTACGGCGGCCTAATCGAGAAGGCCTTCGGCGTGACGCTGCGCGACATCCTGTACGAGTTCGGCGGTGGCGCCATCACCGGCCGCCCGCTGCGCGCGGTACAGGTCGGCGGCCCGCTCGGCTCCTATCTGCCCGAATCGCAATGGGACACCCCGCTCGACTACGAAGCGTTCGCCGCACTCTGGGCGGTGCTCGGCCACGGCGGCATCGTGGCGCATGACGACACCGTCGACCTGGCCAAGCTCGCGCGCTATGCGATGGAGTTCTGCACCATCGAGTCGTGCGGCAAATGCACGCCATGCCGCATCGGTTCGACGCGCGGCGTCGAAGTGATGGACAAGATCATCGACGGACGCGACCGTCCCAAGCAGATCAAACTGCTGCGCGACCTGTGCGACACCATGCTCTCCGGCTCGCTGTGCGCGATGGGCGGCATGACGCCCTACCCCGTGCTGTCTGCACTGAACCATTTCCCCGAAGACTTCGGCGCGGCCGAACCGTCGAATCTGCCGACCCAGGCCGCCTAGGAGATCGCCCACCATGATGGACCCGATGTTTGAGAAGGATTACGGCACCCCGCGCCGCGAATCGACGCAGGAAGTCACGCTGGAGATCGACGGCGAACAGGTCACCGTGCCCGCAGGCACGTCGATCATGCGCGCCGCCTCCGAAGGCGGCGTGAACGTGCCCAAGCTGTGCGCCACCGACTCGCTCGAGCCGTTCGGCTCGTGCCGTCTTTGCCTCGTCGAGATCGAAGGCCGACGCGGCTACCCCGCGTCGTGCACCACGCCCGTCGAACCGGGCATGAAGGTGCGCACGCAATCGCCGAAGCTGCAGGAACTGCGCAAGGGCGTGATGGAGCTGTACATCTCCGATCACCCGCTCGATTGCCTGACCTGCGCGGCCAACGGTGACTGCGAACTGCAAGACATGGCCGGCGTGACGGGCCTGCGCGAAGTGCGTTACGGCTTCGACGGCGACAATCACTTCGACAGCCAGAAAGACGAGTCGAACCCCTACTTCACCTACGACGCCTCGAAGTGCATCGTCTGCAACCGTTGCGTGCGCGCCTGCGAAGAAACGCAAGGCACATTCGCACTGACGATCTCGGGCCGCGGGTTCGAAGCGCGCGTCTCGGCGGGACAGGATCAGTCGTTCATGGACTCCGAGTGCGTGTCGTGCGGTGCCTGTGTGGCCGCCTGCCCGACCGCGACGCTGCAGGAAAAGTCGGTCATCCATCTCGGCCAGGCCGAGCACGCCAAGATCACCACCTGCGCCTATTGCGGCGTGGGTTGCTCGTTCAAGGCGGAGATGAAGGGTAACGAAGTCGTGCGCATGGTGCCGCACAAGGACGGCCAGGCCAACGAAGGCCACGCCTGCGTGAAGGGCCGCTTTGCCTGGGGCTACGCCACGCACAAGGACCGTATCCTGACGCCCAAGATTCGCAAGAAAATCACCGATCCGTGGCAGGACGTGTCGTGGGACGAGGCGCTCGACTATGCGGCGTCGGAGTTCAAGCGCATTCAGGCCAAGTACGGGCGCGATTCGATCGGCGGTCTGGTGTCGTCACGCTGCACGAACGAAGAAGACTACCTGGTGCAAAAGCTCGTGCGCGCCGCGTTCGGCAACAACAACGTCGACACCTGCGCACGCGTGTGCCACTCGCCGACCGGCTACGGCCTGAAGGCAACGCTCGGCGAATCGGCCGGCACGCAGACCTTCAAGTCGGTCGAACACTCGGATGTGATTCTCGTGATGGGCGCGAACCCGACCGACGGTCACCCGGTGTTCGGCTCGCGCATGAAGAAGCGCTTGCGCGCAGGTGCCAAGCTGATCGTGATCGACCCGCGCCGCATCGACCTGGTCAACAGCCCGCACATCAAGGCCGACTACCACCTGCAACTGCGTCCCGGCACGAACGTGGCGATGATCAACGCGCTTGCGCACGTCATCGTGACCGAAGGCCTGATGGCCGACGCGTTCATTGCCGAGCGCTGCGAGGACCGCGCGTTCCAGCAGTGGCGCGAGTTCACTGCTCGCGCCGAAAACTCGCCCGAAGCGACCGAAGTACACACCGGCGTGCCGGCGCACCTCGTGCGCGGTGCCGCGCGTCTGTATGCGAAGGGCGGCAACGCGGCGATCTATTACGGTCTGGGGGTGACCGAGCACGCGCAAGGCTCCACGACGGTGATCGGTATCGCCAACCTCGCCATGGCCACCGGCAACATCGGCCGTGAAGGCGTGGGCGTGAACCCGCTGCGCGGTCAGAACAACGTGCAGGGCTCGTGCGACATGGGCGCGTTCCCGCACGAACTGCCGGGCTACCGTCACGTGTCGGATTCGACCGCCCGCGCGCTGTTCGAAGCGGAATGGGGCGTCGAGATCCAGTCCGAGCCGGGCCTGCGTATTCCGAACATGTTCGACGCGGCGATTGCCGGCACCTTCATGGGCCTGTACTGCCAGGGTGAGGACATCGTGCAGTCCGACCCGAACACGCAGCACGTGACCCATGCGCTCGAGCAGATGGAGTGCATCGTCGTGCAGGACATCTTCCTGAACGAAACGGCGAAGTATGCGCACGTGCTGCTGCCGGGCTCGTCGTTCCTGGAGAAGGACGGCACGTTCACCAACGCTGAGCGTCGTATCTCGCGCGTGCGTCAGGTGATGCCGCCGCGCGCCGGTTACGCCGACTGGGAAGTCACGATCGAACTGGCCAAGCGACTGGGCTACGAGATGCACTACTCGCACCCGTCGGAAATCATGGACGAGATCGCACGCCTCACGCCGACATTCACCGGCGTGAGCTACGAGAAACTCGACAAGATGGGCAGCGTGCAATGGCCGTGCAACGAAGCGGCACCGGACGGCACGCCCGTCATGCACATCGACGAATTCGTGCGCGGCAAGGGCAAGTTCCTCATCACGCAGTACGTGCCGACGGATGAAAAGGTCACGCGCCGCTTCCCGCTCATCCTGACCACCGGGCGGATTCTGTCGCAGTACAACGTCGGTGCGCAGACGCGCCGCACGGACAACGTTCACTGGCATGACGAGGACCGGCTCGACATCCATCCGCACGATGCAGAAGAACGCGGCGTGAAGGACGGCGACTGGGTCGGCATTCAGAGCCGCGCGGGCGAGACCGTGCTGCGCGCCGTCGTGACCGACCGCATGCAGCCCGGCGTGGTGTACACAACGTTCCACTTCCCGGAGTCGGGCGCGAACGTGATCACCACCGACAACTCGGACTGGGCGACCAACTGCCCCGAGTACAAGGTGACGGCGGTGCAGGTCACGCCAGTGGCGCAGCCTTCGGAATGGCAGCGCCAGTACTCGGACTTCAATCGTCAGCAAGAGGGCTTCCTTGAACACGCTCGTGGCGCGACCGAGGCCAACGCGAGCTGAGTCGGTATAGGAAGAGAGGAAGCAACGCGCGCCGCGTCATCGGAGACCTTCGATGCGGCGCGCTGCGACGGACAATCCGCGTCCATCGCCGGCGGCTGCGGCGAGCCTCGCCGTCGATTGCCATCAGACGGTGCGGCGGACGCGCGATTGGCCACGTGAATGACGGCGGCCAACGCACAGAGAACGAATTCAGGGGACACAACAGATCATGGACACCGACAATCTGGTCAAGATGGCCAATCAGATCGGGGACTTCTTCGAGACGATGCCCGACCGCAGTGAGGCGCTCGACAACATTGCAGGCCACCTGCGACGCTTCTGGGCACCGCGCATGCGCATGACGATTCTCGAACACCTCGAATCCACCGACGGACATGGGATGCGCGAGATCGTCGTGGCGGCGATCACGGCGCATCGCGCCGAACTCTGGCCGCGCGGCTGAGCATAGCTCAGGAATATCGCTCGGCCGTTGGCATGGCCCATGCGGCGACTGACGTAGTGACGGGCGTCGCCACGTGGGTGCCGCTTGGGTGCCGCTTTGATGGGCGTCTACGCGCCCAGTTTGATGAGTACTGCCCCGCCGACCACAAGGCCGCACGCCGCGAGGCGGCGGGCGTTGAGTTTTTCCCGCAGGAACAACCCGCCCAGCAGCACCGCGATGATGGCGCTCGACTCGCGCAGCGCCGACACGACACCCATCGGCAGGTATTGCAGCGCGAACACCACCATGGCATAGGCGCATTGCGCGACGATGCCCGCCCCCAGCGCTTCCGTCACGCGTCGGCGCGGCGCGAAGAACATGCCGCGCCATCCGCCCCGCCACGTCGCCACGGCACCCATCACCGGCACGCTCGCGAAGAGGTAGGCCCATGCGAGGTAGCCAAAGCCGTTGCCGTTTGACAATCGAACGCCGAAGCCGTCGACGATCGTGTACGCGGCAATGAACACACCCGTGAGCAACGCGGCAGGCACGCTGTCGCCCGAGAAGCGGCGCCCGCGCAACGCGAGCGTCAAAATGCCGGCGCAAATGCACACGATGCCCCCCGTTGCCATCCCGGTCGGCCACTCGCCCGCGAGCAGTAGGGCCGCGCCCGAGATCAGCAACGGAGAAATGCCGCGCGCAATGGGATAGATCTGCCCGAACTCACCGACGCGATAGGCTCGGATGAGCGCCGCCGTGTACGCGACCTGTGCGGCAGCTGAGAGGAGAATGAGCGGCCAAACGTGTACGGGCGGTAGGGGCAGCCACACAATGCCGACCACGGCGGCGAGCGCTTGCGGCACCGCCATCATGCCGACTTGCCAAACGCGATCGGGACTGGCGTGAAGAAAGGCGTTCCAGGAGGCGTGCATCAGTGCCGAAAGCAGCACCAACAGCACGATGGGGGTGGTTGTCATGGGAATGGATCGCAACAGGCGGATGCCCTGGCGGACGACTGACGCCGCCCGCGTCGGACAGCACGCAAAGCGCCATTGTCGCAGCGGCGATCCCGTCGAGATAGGGCCAACGTGAAGGATTCCTACAGGGCCAGTTCGCTTCGCGATCGTCGCCTCACGTCATCGATTCACATCGCCCGCTCGGTGGCCACGGCGAAACTGGCGGTCGCTTGTGGCGGGCGACGGCGCGCAAGCAACCTGCCGCCGGCGCCGCGCCGGCAAAAGTTGTCCACACCCTGTGTGGATAACCCACTGGATAACCTGCCCTCACCCTCCCGAATGCCCCACGAACAAAGGCTGTCAAGATCCATGCTCAAAAAACGATCAGCCGCGGAACAAATTTTCGGCTTGACGGTCCGCCCTCTCCCTGCTCAGGTGCCGTCGCCTTCATTTGCCGACGCATCGGGCTCCTTCGCAACCGGCGCATCGGATTTTCCGGATGCGTCGGGCGGCGATTGCGGCGCGCCGCGCAGCGCCGCCACGACCTGACTCTGGCCGAGCACCGCGTCCGGCGCCTGCTGCAAGGCCAGGCGATAACGCTCGCCGAACTCGATGTCGGTGTGACGGAACAGCTTGGCCGCCTCGTCGGCCAGGGCAATACCGGCGTCCGCCTGCGGCGGCGTCTGCTCCAGCCATTCGTCGAGGGCGACAATCAGCCGCGAGAGCGGGTCGAGCCAGCGGAACCAGGCGTCTTCGGTCAGCAACTGAACGAAACGTCCGGTCGGCACCGGTCCGAAGACGGCTTCGTATTGCAGTCGATCATTGGCAATCAGAACCTTGTGCTGGGCAAGCAGCGCGGCGCGCAACGTCTGCATGGCAGCGATCTGGGTGGCATTCGCCGGCGTGGCTTCGGTCGGTTCGGTCATCTGGACGTCAGAAAGGTTGGGAAACGGAAATGGAAAGCGTCTTACATGCACTTTAGGACTTGGCCCATAGCCAGCAGACGTTTGGGTCACGATACTACATGGGTCTCGCAAACACCTCGCGAGATCGGGCTTTCACTTCCCCGTGGAAGGCCTGCTTCCTCACCCGCCGACCCGGCGGGTTTTTTTTCCCGTACGCCCCTCGCTGCGCAGTCATGCCGGCAGTCGACCCACGCCTTCCGACGGATCCGACACGCTGTCGCCTTCCCCTGCCGCTTATCGCATCAGGCAAACTCGTTTATCATCGGCAGCGCCGATTCCCCTCCTCCCGATCCCGACATCCGATATGACCCATTCCGCGCGTCCCCAAACCATTGGTGTCATGGGTTCCGGCAAACAGCCGTGGACCGAACTTGCCGCGCCGCTCGGCCGGGCGATCGCCATGGCCGGGTTCCACCTGCTCACCGGCGGGGGACAGGGCGTGATGGCAAGCGTGAGTGAAGCCTTCTGTGCCGTGCCGCAACGGCTGGGCCGCTGTATCGGCATCGTGCCGACCGAGGCCGTCGGCAACGATGACGAGCCGACCACGTTTCGCCCGGCGCCCGGCTATCCGAATCCGTTCGTGGAAGTGCCCATCGTGAGCCCGTTGCCGCGCCATCTGCCCGATGCGGCGCCAGGCACGCTCTCGCGCAATCACATCAACGTGCTTTCTAGCGATGTCATCGTCGCCCTGCCCGGCCAGCACGGTACACGCGACGAAGTCGGGCTCGCCGTGCGTTACGGCAAGCCCGTCATTCTGTTCGGGGACGCTGCGCATTTCGCGGATATGCCCGCGACGCTCGTGCGGACGGTATCGCTCGATACCGTGATGGATTTCGTCAGAACGGTACGGTGAGCTTCGCGTCGACCGACTGGAAGCGATACGACCAGCCCGGCAGGCCGCTCGAGGATGGCATCCACGGCGCGTTCAGGCGCTGCATCACCGACAGATCAAGCTTCGACGCCCCGAAATTGTGCGTGTGGCTTAGCCCCACCTCGGCATAGCTGTCGTAGGTGTGAAGCGCGTTCGGGTCTTCCGTACGACTCCTGTTGTAGCGCAGTTCCAGGCCCGTCGAGCCATTCGCCGTGAAGTCGAACGCGCGGCGCACACGCCATTGCAATGTCTGTGTCTGCGTGATGCCGGCGTCGATCTGGTCCCTTGCCGCGTTGGCCATGCCGATGATCCCAACCGTCCAGTCGGCATCGATCGGCACCGAGTAATTGGCCGACAGATCGCGGTTCGTCGCATCGCGACGCGCATTCTGCAAATCCTGACTGAGCGTCGTATTGAATTTCCCGTACATGCCCAGCGGGTTGTTCATCAACAGATTCGCAGTGCCCTGCATCTTGCCCGAGGAGGTCATGCCGCTGTTGTTCATGCCGACGTTGAACTGGTAGGGCCGCTCGTTGATCACCTGAAGGCCCACGGCACCCTCGCCGGGCGTGCGGCTGAGCGTGGCGACGAACGGCAACTGCGCGTCGCGCACCACGAGCCCTCCACGCATCAACATGCGGATATTGCGATCCGCGCGAGTCTCGTAACGCGGCAGTCCGCGCAGACACGAGGCGCGCGCAAGAAACGCATTGGGCGGCGCGATGTCGGGGGTCGGCGGCGGCTCGCCGCTCGCGGCCGATGCCGCCGATGCCGCAGCATCCAGGTCGACGGCGGAAATGGCTGTGCCGTCAGCGCTCAGCTCCGGCGCCACGGCAAAATCGGCGGCCGGTAGTGGCGGCGATGGCGCCGGCGCTTGTGCCGACGGCGCCTCTTGCGACGCATCGACGTTCGACGCTTGCGTATCCGACGCCGTCTGCGGGGCCTTGGCCACCGCGTCGCCGGCAGCGGCTACGTCACTTGCCACTGAAGGCGCGGCTCGCTTGGCGGCGTCGCGTTCGACGGCGGCGGCGACCGCATCCGGATCGTCACCCGCGAACAAGGCAATGGGGTCGGAGGCAGCATCAGGATCCGTGGCCACCGGCGGCGCAGGCGGCGGTGGCGGCGGCACGAAATACTGAGGCGCGAGACCGCGATCCCACAACCCGTAGGACACAGCGTTCCGCTCAGTAAAACAGGGTGGATTGATATCCGAGAACAAGGATTGTGCGTACGCGCCCACCGGCATCCCGGCATTCAGGCACGCGGCCAACAGGAGGCAACTCCGCACGACCGGCTTTACCGACATTCGACACCTGAAAATCTCACCCCGCGCTGATGTCATCCACCGGCGTCGTGCGCCGCGTCCGACAAGTGGGGGATGTAGCGACAAAGGGCCATTTTACGTCGATCATGTGTCCGCCTGCCAGTCGCAAAACGCCGGGAACTCTTTCACCCGACCACCACTCATATCGCGTGACTTCCCCTGTAGTGATTTTTGCCCGCCTCGCGCGGGCATTTTTATTGACTCGTGCAGTGCGGCCCCATCGATCGGATTACCGCTGAATCAACGCCCATCGGTTCGCTTCACTTTGGCCTCACACCGTGGCGTCATTGGGGCGCGCGGATCTCGTGAATCGTGCCAGGCCCCCAGCCCGTGGACGCCCAGGCGCCGTCGCGCAGCGTCCATTCGTCACGGCCCGTCTGCTCCCAGTGCGGCGGCGTGTAGCGCATGCCCGGGCGCTTGGGTTCCATGTGCCCGTCGACCCAGTCGTAGCGGCCGTCTTTCCACTGCCAGTAGCCCGGCACCCAGAATTGTCCCGTGGGCGCCGCGTGGGGATCCTCGAAGCGCGGCGGTGGCGGGCCGCGTTGGAGGGTGACGTCGGCGAGCGCCGGCAGGCTCAGCAGACACAAGACGGCAGCCAGCGCATGACGATGGCGGGCAACCCGCAAGGCAGAAAATCGGACGGACGACGCGAGCCTCGAAACAGGAGCGAGAGACGAGGGCATCCGGGACGAGCGAGAGGACGGCGAAGACGGCATATGCGGCCTTTGATGACGAACGGAAACGTCGGGCATTGTACCGTTCGGGAATGGCACGGCCCTGATCGCCCGGACGGCTGCCAGACCTTATAATCGGCGCACTCGCAACCTGCCGCCGCTTGCGGCTTCCTGAATACCGGGTTTCCCGCCTTCCCGCTTTCCCGGATTGGCGGATTACCCGATTCCCCGATTCGATGGCGACCGCCCTGACCGGCCTCCTCCCAGCTCACTCATGAACCCTGCCCCTGCGGCCGTCGGCCACCGGCAACTGCTTCGTCTGGCGGTGCCTATCGTGCTCGCCAATCTCACTCAGCCCCTGCTCTCGGCCGTCGACACAGCCGTGGCCGGTCATCTGCCGGGTGCCGCTTATCTGGGCGGCGTCGCCCTTGGTGCGCTGCTGTTGAACCTGCTCTTCTGGGGCTTCTCGTTCCTGCGCATGGGCACCACGGGCCTCGCGGCACAAGCGTTCGGTGCCGGCGACGCCGAGCGTCTGCGCGACACGCTCGCACGTGCGCTGACGCTGGCGGTCGCGATTGGCGCCGTGTTGCTTGTCTTTCGCGAACCGCTGGTGTCGCTGGGGGTGTCGTGGCTGGGGGGAAGCGCCCAAGTGCAATCCTTAGCACGCCAATATGCGAGCATCCGCGTGCTCGCCGCACCGCTGGCGCTTGGCAACTACGTGGTGCTCGGCTACCTGCTGGCGTGTCAACGCGTGCGGCAAGGGCTTGCCGTGCAGGTGTTCATCAATCTCGTGAACATCGTGGCGGTGTTGATCTTCGTGCGCGGCTTCGACTGGGGGGTGGCAGGCATCGCAAGGGCAACCGCGCTGGCCGACGTACTCGGCTTTGCGCTGGGCGCATGGCTGCTCTGGCTCGCACGTACGCCCGGCTTGCCGCCGCTGCGACTGGCCACGCTGGTCGAGCGCGGCGCCCTGTGGCGCTTGCTGCGGCTCAATCTCGATATCTTCCTGCGCACGCTGTTTCTGCAACTCGCCTTTGCCTGGTTCGCTCGCGTGGGCGCAAGACTTGGCGACGTCACGCTCGCCGCCAACGCGCTACTGCTGAACTTCCAGACGTTCATGGCGTTCGGCCTCGACGGCTTCGCCCACGCGGCCGAAGCCCTTGTGGGCGCCTATGTCGGTGCGCGTCAGCGAGCGGCGCTGCTGCATGCCATCCGGTTGTCGCTGGGCTGGGCGCTGGGCTGCGCCGTCGCGTTTGCCCTCGTCTACGCCGTGGCGGGTGGCGCGATCATCGATGCCCTGACCGATCAGCCGGCACTGCGCACGACCGCGCGCGAATTCCTGCCCTGGGCCGTGCTCTCGCCGCTCGTGGCGGTGTGGTGCTTCCAGCTCGACGGCGTATTCATCGGCGCGACGCGTACGAGGGAACTGCTGACGTCCTCGTTGATCGGCCTGCTGGTCTTTGGCGCGGTCATGCCGTTCACGCTCGATGCCTGGGGCAATCACGGCTTGTGGGTCGCCCTTATGGCATTTCTCGCGACGCGCGGCATCGTGCTGGGGGTCTTGCTGCCGCGCATCTGGCAGGGGCTTGCGCGCCCGATCACGTAACCCGCCAGCAGGATGACCGGCGACGACGGCCAGCCACCATGACCCGCAACGACGATCAGGCGATAACTACTGTCGACGGCCTCAGTCCGCGCGAATACACGCCAGCGCGGCGGCGTGCAGCTCGGCATTCCCGGCGGCCAGCACGCGCCCCTGCGAGGTGAGCGTAAGCGGCCGGCCCTCCCAATCGGTGATAACGCCGCCGGCCGCCTCGACCACCGGCGCCACGGCCAGATAGTCGTAGGTCTGCAATCCCGCTTCCATGACCAATTCGATGTGTCCGCTCGCCAGAAGCCCGTAGGCGTAGCAATCTCCGCCGAAGCGGCGACGGCTGACAGCCTTCGTCAACCGCTCGAATTGCGCATACTCCGCCGCGTCGAAGATGTCGGGCGATGTCGCATAGACGGTGGCGTCGGCCAGTGTCGTCACCGGGCTGGTGGCGCACACCGCACCGCCGAAGCGGGCCTCGCGCACGCTGCTTGCGGCATCGTTCACGCCGATCCAGCGCTCGCCGGTCGCCGGAATGTCGATCAGGCCGACGACCGGCTTGCCGTGGTGCAACAGGGCGAGCAACGTGCCCCATAGCGGGTGCCCCGTGATGAAGCTGCGCGTGCCGTCGATGGGATCGATCGACCAGACGAATTCCGCGTCCACGCCCTGCTTGCCGAACTCTTCGCCCCAGATGCCGTGCGACGGATAGCGCGCTGCAATCTGCGCGCGCAGCGCCGTCTCGACCTCGCGATCCGCAATCGTGACCGGGCTCTCATCGGCCTTGTCGTCAACCGCCAGCCGCCGGCGAAACCACCCCAACGACAGCGGTCTCACGGCATCGGCCATCGAAGCGGCGAAAGCCGCATACTCGGCAACAGCGGGTACGCACGACATGCACGAATCTCCTGCAAAGAGGCCGCACGCGGCGGCAATAATGGAAAACGCTCGACGAATCGCGATCATACGCGTTCGCGGGCGTCGCCGACGGTTCCGCTGCGATACGGCAGGCTCGCCCCGATCTGGTGCGAATTTGCTATGCTCGCGATCTGACCCGGGCCTCGCCCTTTTCTTGCCCCCGCTCTCAGGACCCCCAATGCTTTCCGGTCGCGGCGTGATGCTTTCTGTCTCGGCATCCGTCATGTTTTCCGTCATGCCGGCGCTCGTCGCGCAACTGGCGCCCCTGTCCGGGCTGGACGTCTTCGCCTGGCGCATGCTGCTCACGCTGCCCGGCACGCTCGTCATCGTGACGGCACTGCGCCGGTGGCATGTGCTGCGCAGCACGCTCTCGCATGTGTTGCATCGCCCTGCGCTGCTCGGCGCCGTGCTGCTGTGCTCGGCGCTGCTGGGCGTTCAGCTCTGGCTGTTCGTCTGGGCACCGCTGCAACAGCGATTGCTCGACGTCTCGCTCGGTTACTTTCTCTTGCCGCTCACGATGGTGCTCGCTGGCCGCACGTTTTATCACGAGCGTCTGAGCCGGCTGCAGACGGCGGCCGTCATCGTCGCCGCGCTGGGCGTCGCGCACGAACTCTGGGTGACGCACGCCTTGTCCTGGGTCACGGCGCTCATCGTGTTCGGCTATCCGCCCTACTTTCTGCTGCGCCGCCGGCTGCGGCTCGACGCGCTCAGCGGCTTCATCATGGAAGTGCTCGCGATGACGCCGGTGGCCGTCTTCGTGCTCTGGCAGGCGTGGCCGCAAAACGTCACGGTGCTCGGCGAGCCGCGCTACTGGTTCTGGCTGCCCGCGCTCGGCCTGCTCAGCGCCAGCGCACTGGCGAGCACACTGGGTGCCGCGCGCTTGCTGCCCATCGGCCTGTACGGCATTTTCGGGTACGTGGAGCCGGTGCTGCTGTTCGCCGTGTCGATCTTCGTGCTTGGCGAGCCTTTCACGGCGCGCGGACTGTGGACGTACGTGCCCATCTGGTTCGGCGTTGCGCTCATCGTGTTCGACAGTCTGCGCACGCTGCGCCGCCAGCGACGGGCCAGTGTTGCCACGCGTGCCGACACGCCCCGTTGAGCCCGCTCGAGGCGTCGCCCCAAAGGCGGGCGGCCTTGCGCAGCAACGTCGCGGCGCCGCGCTATACTCCCGAGAGCTTATAAGACGACCTCTATGACAAATCTCGCCAAGATCGCCACGCTGCTCGCCTCGGGGCTTATGACGGTTGCGCTGTCGGCTTGCAGCTCGTCGGCCCCGCTGTTCACCTCGGACGGGCGCCCCACCCAGCAAATTCGGTGCTCGGCCAGCACTGCCGGCGACTGCGACCAGCGCGCCCGCACGCAATGCGCACAAAAGGACTACGACGTCCTCACGCGCGACGTGACGGGCGGTGTCGCCCATCTCGTGATCGCCTGCCGGCCGAACTAAGTCACGCGGTCCCCAAGGCCGCCCGGCGTTCCGGACGTTGAAACACCCTTCCCTTCTCCACGCGAGTCGCCCCCGGCGGATACGCACCGACCCGTGACATTCCGATGGATGCTTGCGTGCGGTCAATACCGCGCCATGTCGCGGGATGACTTTCGATGCCCGCGATGCGAGAATGAAAATATTCCAACGAATTGTCGTGCATCGTGGTCGCGATGCCGCCCAGGCGCCAAACCTTCACGCATTTCCCGCACATAAAGGACACCATCATGTACGAACGCATTCTGGTCTCGATCGACGGCAGCACGCCCTCGAACCGCGCCATCGATGAAGCCGTCAAGCTCGTGGCGCTCAGCCAGGGCAAGATTCGCCTGGTGTCGGTCGTTCCCTCGCTCGCCAACGCCTACGCCGCCGGCGCCTACAGCGGCTTCGTGCCGCTGGAGAGTCAGGAGTCGTTCGAGAAGGAAACGGCGGAAATTCTGGCCAAGGCACAAACCGACCTGAAGCAGCGCGGGGTCGATGCCGAGACGAACATGATTACGCTCGAAGCCGGCACCGACGAAATTGCCGACGCAGTGCTGCGCGAAGCGCAAGCGTGGAATGCCGACGTGATCGTGCTCGGCACGCACGGCCGCCGCGGCATCAACCGACTGCTGCTGGGGAGCGTTGCCGAAACGCTGCTGCGCATCACCACGCTGCCGATCCTGTTGGTCAAGGCCACCGACAAGTAAGCCTGCAAGCGCCCGGCTTCGCCGGCGCAAGCGACGCGACGGCACGCTCCCCAGCGTGCCGTTTTGCTTATAGCGGTCGCGCGACGTCGCGCGCAGCCATGCCTTTCAACGAATCCCTGCACGCATGAACGACTGCACGAACTGGCGCTGAAAGAGCAGAAATGCGACGAACAGCGGTGCGGCGGTCATCAGCGTCGCGGCCGTGATCATCGTCCAGTCGATGCCCTGATCGGTCGACGCGAACACCTGCAGGCCGACCGTGAGCGGACGGGTCTCGACGGAGTTCGTGACGATGAGCGGCCACAGGAAGTTGTTCCAGTGGTGACTGATCGACACCAGCGCGTAGGCCACATACACTGGGCGGGCGAGCGGCACATACACGCGCCAGAGCACCTGCCACGCGTTGGCGCCTTCCACGCGCGCCGCGTCGTCCAATTCGCGCGGCACGGTCTTGAACGCCTGACGCAACAGAAAAATGCCGAACGCCGACGCGAAGTACGGCAGCGCAATGCCGAAGATCGTGTCGCGCAGTCCCATCCAGGCGATCGTGCGATAGTTCTCGACGATCAGCACGTCGGGCATGACCATCAGTTGGAGCAGCACGACCATGAACGCCACCTCGCTGCCGCGAAACGTGAAGCGGGCAAAGGCATACGCCGCGAGCGTGCCCAGCACGAGTTGCGCCGCCAGGATCACCGTCACCAGAACGAAGGTATTGACGAGATAGCGCCCAAACGGGGCAGCCTGCCATGCGTGCTCGAAATTCGCGAGCGTGAGCGGCGCACTCATGGAGAAGTGCGTGGCGTAGGCCGACGGATGGAACGCGCTCCACAGCGCATAGAGCAACGGCAGCAGCCACACCAGGCCAAGCAGCCATGCACCGACGACGTCGAGCGGCGTCGTCTGACCGGTTGCGGAGAACGCCGCAAGGGCGGCACCTGGCTTTGCGGGCTTGCGTGGGGGCGTGGTCGGGCTGGCAGAGGTCGTCATTGATAATGCGTGCGTGAGTCGAGCAGACGGAATTTCACGAAGGCGACGACGGCGAGCAGCGTGAGCAAAACCACGGTGAGCGCTGCCGCGTATGAGGTATCCCAGAAACTGAACGCTACCTGATAGATGTAGTACAGAAGCAGTTGCGTGGCGTTATCGGGTCCGCCGCGCGTCATCACGATAATGTGATCGACGAGACGGAACGCGTTGATGACGGCATTGATCACCACGAACACGGTCGTGGGCATGAGCAACGGCCACTGAACGCGGCGAAAGAACTGCCAGCGCGAGGCGCCTTCGAGCGCCGCCGCCTCGCCAAGGGTGGGCGAAATCTGTTGCAGTGCGGCCAGGTAGAAGATCATGAAGAACCCAGCCTCTTTCCAGATCGTCACGACCATCAGCGCCGGGAGTGCGGTGTCGGGTTGCCCGAGCCAGTTGTGATCGCCCCACCCGAGCGCCTGCGAAATCTGCGCGATGAGACCGTACTGCGGCGTGTAGAAGAACAGCCAGATATTCGCCACGGCGATCATCGGCAAAATCGCGGGCGTGAAGTACGCGAGGCGCAATAACGCGCGCCCCGGCACCTGCCGGTGCACCCACAGCGCCATGACGATCGCGAGCGCAATCGCGGCGGGCACGGTGACCAGCGCGAACAGCAGGTTGTTGCGCAGCGCCTGCCAGAAGACCGGGTCGTCGATCAGCAGCCGATAATTCTCGGTGCCGACAAAGACGGACGGCATCCCGGCGCGGGCCGTTGAGAAAAAGCTATGCCACAGCGTGGCGACGGCCGGATAGTGGGTGAAGGCGACGAGCAGCACCAGCGCCGGAAACAACAGCAGCCAGGGCACCCACGAAGCAGAAGAGCGATTCATCGACGGTCCATCGATTCAACACGCGAGGCCGTGAAGATCGCGATCGCCGCGACGTTCAGGGCCCCGCATTTCAACGAGACTGACAGCGAAGTCGGGCGAGCGCCAGACTCATCGAGCGTACGGACGCAGGATGCGATCCGCTTCACGTTGCGCGTCGTCCAGCGCCTGCCTGGGCGACTTGGTGCCGGTGAGCGCCGCTTGCAGGGCGTCGTTCAGGGCCTTCGTCACGCGCTGGTTGTCGTGCGTCGAGAACTCGGCCACGCTCACCGCGAGCTGATCGCGCGCCACGGCCGCAGCAGGCACCTTCTGCACATATTGCTTCATCGCCGGGGTTTCCCAAGCCGCCGGCGTCACGGCCACGTAGCCCGTGTCGATACCGAACTGCGCCGCGCGCTCAGGCGAAGTGGCCCACTTGATGAACGTCATCGCCGCCTGCTTTTCTTCCGGCGAGGTCTTCTTGAAGACGTAGAAGTTGCCGCCGCCCGTCGGACTGCCGCCGCGCACCTTGGCCGGCATCTTGCCGACACCGAACGGGAACGTGGCGTTGGTCCGGATGTTGGTCAGGTTGCCGGTGGTCGTGTAGATGATGGCCGCCTTCTTCTCGAGGAAGTCCTTCGGCGTAGTGCCCCATTCGATCGCCCCCGTCGGCATCGCCTTGTACTTCGTCGCAAGATCGACCCAGTATTGCAGCGACTCGACGGCCTGCGGCGCGTTCAGGAACGTCTTGGTCCCCGACGGATTCATCAGTTCGATACCCGCCGGCGTGGTGAACGCCTGGAACAGCCAATACGGGAAGCCCACGGACGGCACCTTGATACCCCATTGCGTCACGTTGCCCGATGCGTCGCGCTTGGTGAGCTTCTGCGCGTCGCTGGCCAGTTCGGCCCAGTTCGCCGGCGCGCGGTCCGGGTCGAGACCCGCCTCACGGAACATGTCCTTGTTCCAGTACATGACGATGGTCGAGCGCTGGAACGGCACACCCCACGTGTGGCCGTTGACGCGCGAGTTCAACATCAGCGCCGGGTAGAAGCCGTCGAGCCACTGCTTGTCGGCCGGCGTGTTGGCGATACTGTCGATGGGCACCACCGCGTCTTCGTCGATCAACGTGAACACGTCGGCGGCAGCGAGCACGGCCAGTTGCGGCGGCGTGCCGGCCTTCGCGGCTGTCAGGGCCTTGACTACGGAATCCTGGTAAGTCCCGGCATACACCGGCTTGACCTTGATGTTCGGATGATCCTTTTCGAAGTCGGCCACCAGATCGTTGATGATCTTCGTCACCGGACCGCCGACGGCCACCGGGTAATAGAACGTGAGTTCCACCGGCTTCGTCTGCGCCATGGCCGAGCCGCTCAGGCCACCCAATGCCAGCGCGGCCAAACTGGCCGCAAACGTTTTCAGAATCGTGCGTCGCATATCGTTGGGTTCCCCATGTAAGCGTTGTGGTGATGTGACAGGTTGTCGACGCAGGGCCGCCGTCGCGCCGCACCGACCCGATGCGCCAGGGCCGGTGGCCGCCCTCGCGTCAGACGTGTTGTTCTGGGTTTCGCAGCGTCACGGCGGCCCCCGCGAGCGGCAACGCCGGTGCATGCGCGGCCTGCGGCGCGCAGACGGCGCTTGCAACGACAGACTCGGCAGCGTCGATCGCCACGCGGCCCGCTGCGCCCGTCACGAGGCGTTCCCCGGTGGTCGCGTCGAACAGATGTTGGTCGGTCGCCGCCCATTGCAGACCGATGGCGTCGCCCACGGCGAACGGCCGATGACCAGGCACCCGCGTGGTGATCTCGCCCGCGTCGCCGAGCGTGCAAGCGACGAGCGTGTCCGCGCCCAGGTATTCGATGGCGCTCACTCTGGCGAGCACTGCGCCCAGCGACGTGGGCGGAACCGCGCACACATGCTCCGGGCGCAGGCCGAGCAGCGCGGCGTCGCGCGCACCGGCCGCCACCAGCGCCGGGCCGGTCTGTCCGGCGGGCACCAGGGCGTCGCCATGGCGGACGAGACGCAACAACCGCATCGGCGGTGTGCCGATGAAGCTCGCGGCAAAGCGCGTCGCGGGGGTGGCGTAGAGCACGTGCGGGGCACCGCACTGCTCGATGCGGCCATCTCGCAGCAGCACGACCTGATCGGCCATGCTCATCGCTTCGGTTTGATCGTGGGTCACGTAGACGAGCGTCATGCCGAGCTGCTGTTGCAGCGCCCGGATCTCGCGACGCATTTCCTGACGCAGTTGGGCGTCGAGATTCGAGAGGGGTTCGTCCATCAGACACACGGACGTCTCGGCAATCACGGCGCGGCCCAGCGCCACACGCTGCTGCTGCCCCCCCGAGAGTTGCGACGGCTTGCGCTCGAGGTACGGCGCCAGCCCGAGCAAAGACGCCACGCGCGCCAGGCGCTGCGGATACTCGCGCGCCGGTTCGCCGCGCACGCGAAGCCCGAACAACAGGTTTTCGCGCACCGAGAGGTGCGGGAAGAGCGCGTACGACTGGAACACCATCGAGAGCTTGCGACGCGCAGGTGGCAGCGCGGTCACATCGGTGCCGCCAAGCAGAATGCGCCCGGCGCTCGGCGTATCGAGGCCTGCGATCATGCGCAACAGGGTCGACTTACCGCAGCCGGACGGGCCCAGCAGCACCACCAGCGAGCCAGCTTCGGCGGTGAAACTCACACCGTCGAGCGCATGTGTATTGCCCCACTGCTTGCAGACGGATTCGATGATGAGCGAGGACATGGCCGGATGAGCGCGGCGCCACCCTCAACTAACGCGGGTGGCCGTATCGGAAAACCACGACCATAACCGCCCATCGATGGCAGTTTGATGACACCACGCGCCGGCCATCGGCGCGTTCGGTCAGGCGGCGGACTGCCGGCGCTTGGCGCGCAGCAACGCCTTCGAGATGATGCGCGTCTCGGACGTGGCGGCACCGGTACGGCGCGCCACGGCGTCGCGGAAGAAGCGGCGCGTCTCGTCGGCAACGGTTTCGCGCTCGTTGTCCATCGTCAGAATGTGATAGCTCTCGCCGAGCAGGCACTTCTGCTTCACCTTGGACGACACCCCGTCGTAGACGATGCGCGCGTTGTGCGGGCTCGACGTGTCGTCGTCCACCGCGTGAATGACGAGACAATCCGCCGTCACCCGAGCCAGACGCGCGCGCACGTGCGCGGCGAGACGCCGCGCGTGATACAGGTGCGCAAGCGGCAGCGACGCCGCACCGATTTCGGACGCATCGTGCAGCGACATCGATTTCGCCACGCGTGCTCGCAGCACCTCATTCTTCAGGCCGAACGGCGCTCGCTCGCGATAACGATAGTAATGGCGCAACGGCGTATGGAAGCCCAGATCGATGAGCGGGTAATACCACGGGATGGTCCAGCCGTCGTACACGAGGGTGACGGAGAGCAGCGAGAGCGCTGTCACATCCGGTTCCTCCTCCGCGACGGCCAGGCTCAACGTGGCGCCGATACACAAGCCGCACAGCGACACCATCTCGTGCGTCGCCCGCAGTTCACGATACTTCGCCCGCGCGGCGGCAATCCAGGCGCGCCAGTCCGTGCATGGCCCGCCGAGTCCGTAGCCTTCGATGTGCGGTACCCAGACGGTGTAGCCCTCGCGATGCAACGCCTTCGCCACCGGACGCATTTCGAGCGGCGTGCTCGAGAGCCCCGGCAGCATCAGCACCGCGTGTTCGCCGCCCTTGTAGAAAATATCTTCCTGGAACATCGTCAAATCCCGCCGGAGACGACGGGCGTCTCGATGACATCGCGCGCATTGGCCGCCGGTGTGAGTGTCTGCAACGGCGCGACCGGACGCACGGTCGGCCCCGCATGCAAGCGCAAAATCACGTATGTGCCAACGTTCGCGCGAAAATACTGTAGTTCGCAATGGCACATCTCGTAGCCGCCGTCGCGCGTGCGGATGCGCAGATTGTGCGCGCCATGATGGGGGCGCTCGCCATCGACGGCAAACAGCCCCGCCATACGCTGTGCGTCCTCTGGATGCAGCAGCGCGCGCAACCCCTCGCGCTTGACGACGTCGGGCGCGACCCCCGTCGCGCGGCGGAAATGCTCGTCGATGAACTCGTAACGCGTGGCCGGATTGGACAGATAGAAGATCGTATCGAGGTGCTTCGTCAGATACGTCATCAACGCATTGCCCAGTTGCACCGAGTCGGACAGAACCATGCGCTCGTTTTCGGCGCGCAGCAGCATCTCGTAGCGCGTCTGCGCGACCTCCGCGATCAGCTCGGCGCGATACTGGGCACGACGCAGGCGCTCGATCAGCACGACGGCAAGCGGCGTAATCAACAGGAAGCCGGAGACGATCAGCACATCGCGCCGGTCGAACTGAACGATGTCGCGAAACGGCGGCACGAAGAAGAAGTCGAAAATCGGGATGCTGATGATCATGGCCATGATCGCCGGCCCCAGTCCCCATGTGAATTCGACAATGATGACGGCGCAAGTAAAGAAGATGCCCGGCATCGAGTGATCGAGCACCGGATGCAGCAGGCTGCGCACGAGAAATGCAGCAAAAACCACAAGCAACGCCCCAACGTAACGCTTCGCGCCGGGTTCCGCCCACCGTCGGGCGTTTCTGATTTCCATGATGCCTCGCCCGGCCCCGCCGGTGCTCAAGAATCCAGGGGGCGACCGATCACACGGCGCCGCCGTTACGAAATATTACGGATTATCGCATGCCAGGCATTGACATTTCGTGACGGCGAACCCTAATTCAGTGGCACCTTAACAACATGGGACGGGAGGCGGCGCCAAAACGGCACTCAGCGCAGCATGAACGACATCGCCGAGAGGCAGTTCAGTACCCGCACCGCCGCCTCGACGCTTGGCGCGACGAATTGCAGCGTCACGCCGTCGACGCGCTCGAGCGTCGGCCACTGGCAGAAGAGATCGGCCAACGCGGGGGTCTGCGCCTGCAGGCGCACCTCGACGGGTGTCTCGACCCGGTAGGCATGCCACGTGCGTGGATCCGCGAGCGATGCCTTGGCGGCGTCGCGGATCAGGTCGCACGACTGGCTCGGGTTGAGCGTCATGCCGCTGCCCTGCCCCCAGGCCGCTTTCGTCTGCACGTAATGCGCATGGGGGAAGATCAGTTGCGTCTCTTCGCAGAAGACGTCGTCGCCGCTGGCCATGACCATCGGTACGCCGCGCTCGCCGGCGAGCGCGCCGTACAGCATGGCCTCGCTCGCTTCCTCCCCCGCCAGCCACACGCGTGCAAAGGCGAAGCTGTTGATCGTATGGGCCAGGATCCCGGCGCTCTGCGATCGGCTGTGGTAGCCGATCATGAAGAGCGCATCGCAACCGGCTTCCACACCGGCCACCATGCCGAGATAACGCGGCTTGCCCAGCACGAGTCGAGCGCGCGGATCGAGTTCGTCCGGCAGCAGGTTGCGAAAACCGCCGTGCGAATCGTTGACCATCACTTCGGTGGCCCCGCCCGCAAACGCCCCTTCGACCGCCGCGTTTGCCTCGCGCGTCATCCAGCGACGCGCACGTTCGTATTCGCCGTTGCCCGCCCGGGTCTGTTCGGCGTGGAAGACGCCCGCGACGCCTTCGATATCGGTGGAGATCAGGATTCGCATGATGTCGGCTATGTCGTGAAAGGCTTACAGCGAGGCCCAGTCGGGCAGCACGTCGGCGAGGGCACGGCGCACGTGCGCGTCGCGCCCGAGCACCGACTCGGCCGCAAAGAGCGCGTGCAGGATCGCCTGCTCGGTGGCGTCCGCCGTGGCTTGGAAAATCGGATCGAGCAAGGCGTCCGGCACAAGCGCGGCGGGGGCAACGCGGCCCGTCGCGTCATGCGACACCGTATAGCCCGTGGTGAAGGCGAGTGCGACATCGCCGCTGCCGTGGCCGTACACGGACCCGGTGCGCGCCAAGCCGGCACCGGTACGCGTGGCGACCCGGCGCAACTGGCGCGCATCGAGCGGCGCGTCGGTGGCCACCAGCATGATGATGGAGCCGCGCTCAGGCGCCGCGCTCAGCGCCGGCTGCGCCAGACGCGCGTCGAGCACCGGCCCGACATGACGGCCGGCGATCGTCAGTTGCGACGGACGGCCGAAGTTCGACAGCACGAGCACGCCGACGGTAAAGGTCGCCCCGGCCGTCTCGAGCATGCGCGACGCGGAGCCGACACCGCCCTTGAGGCCGAAGCTCGACATGCCGCGCCCCGCGCCGACCGCGCCTTGCGCGACATCGCGCGACGCGTTCGCCAGCGCCTGCGCATAGTGCGCCTCGGTCACGGCAAACGCCTGCATATCGTTGAGATAACCGTCGTTGCATTCGAGCACCGTCGGATTCAGCGACGGGCTGCCACGGCCGATGTCCGGATTCGCCGCGATCGCCGCGCGCAACTGGCCAAGCACCACGTGACTGACGGAAAACGTGTTGGTGAGCGCCACCGGCGCCTCGAGCACGCCGAGTTCGTCGATCTGCATCAAACCGACGCTCTTGCCGAACCCGTTGATGACGGCCGCGGCCGCCGGAATCTTGTCCCGGAACGGATCCCAGCCGGCGTCGGGCACTGCCGCGGCGGCAGCGTTGGCGGGCGTCGGGCACACCACTGTCACGCCCGTCTGCACCGGGCCTTGCGCGAGCGTGGCATGACCGACGTACACGCCCGGCACGTCCGTGATCGCATGGCGCGGCCCCGCCGGCAGATGCCCCACGTAGGGCGCACCGAACAAGGCTTCGCGCGGGTCCGTCGACGGTATCATGCGGCGCTCCTGCGCAGACATCAATGCCGATCGAGCTTCGGATCGAGCGCGTCGCGCAGGCCGTCGCCCAGCAGGTTGAACGCGAGCACGGTCAGGAAAATGGCCAGGCTCGGGAAGATGGCAATGTGTGGGGCGTTGACCATGTCCGCACGGGCTTCGTTGAGCATGGCCCCCCACTCCGGCGTGGGCGGTTGCGCCCCCAGACCAAGGAACGACAGACTCGCGGCGGTGATGATCGACGTGCCGATACGCATCGAGAAATACACGACGATGGACGACACCGTGCCCGGCAGGATGTGCCGCATGATGATCGTCCAGTCCGACGCCCCGATGGAGCGCGCCGCTTCGATATACGTCAGATGTTTGAGCACCAGCGTGTTGCCGCGCACGAGCCGCGCGAAGGCCGGGATCGAGAAAATGGCGACGGCGACGATCACGTTGATCATGCCGTTACCCAGCACGGCCACCACGCCGATGGCGAGCAGAATGCCCGGGAACGCGAAAAGCACGTCGGAAATGCGCATGACGATGCGATCCCACCAGCCTTCGTAATAGCCCGCGAGCAGTCCGAGCACCGTGCCGATCACCGCACCGAGGGCGACCGAGCCGAACCCGGCGGCCAGCGAAATGCGCGAGCCCGCGAGCACGCGGCTGAAGATGTCGCGCCCCAGCGAATCGACGCCGAACCAATGCGTTGCCGACGGCCCGGCGTTCAGGGCGTCGTAATCGAAGTAGTTCTCCGGATCGAACGGCACGAGGTGCGGCGCGAGAATCGCGATGATGACGAGGGCGAGCACAAACGCCCCGGCGACCATGGCGATGTGCTGCTTCTTGAATTTGCGCCAGAACTCACGCCACGGCGTGCGCACGCGCGTTTGGCTGGCGGAGGCCGTGGCGTTGGCGGTAGTAGTCGGTTGACCCGCGTTCATGGTGCGTGCCTCACTTGTAGCGAATGGTCGGGTTGATGACGGCGTACAGCACGTCGACCACGAGGTTGATCAGAATGAACTCGAGCGAGAACAGCAGCACCAGCGCCTGGATCACCGGGTAGTCGCGCATCTCGACCGAATCGATCAGCAGACGCCCGAGCCCCGGCCAGTTGAAGACCACCTCGACGACAATCGAGCCGCCGAGCAGGAAACCGAACTGCAAGCCCATCATGGTGACGACGGGAATCATGGCGTTGCGCAGCGCGTGCTTGAAGACCACGCGCATTTCATTGAGCCCCTTCGCGCGCGCCGTGCGCACGAAGTCTTCGTGCAACACGTCGACGAACGCCGAGCGGGTGAAGCGCGCCATCACGGCCGACACCGCCGCCCCGAGGGTGATCGAGGGCAGGATATAGCTCTTCCACGAATCGGCGCCCATTGTGGGCAGCCAGCCGAGCTGCACTGAAAAGACCTGCATCAGCAGCATCCCCAGCGCGAAGGCCGGGAACGAAATACCGGAGACGGCAAACGTCATGCCCAGCCGGTCGGGCCAGCGGTTGCGCCAGACGGCCGAGGCGACCCCGAGGCCCATGCCGATGATCACCGACCAGATCATGCTCACCAGCGTGAGCCACAACGTCGGCATGAAGCGGCTGCCGATCTCTTCGGAGACCGGCTGCTTGCTGCGCATCGACAGCCCGAAGTCGCCACGCACCGCGTGCGTGATAAAGGTCGTGAACTGCGTGAGCAACGGCTTGTCGAGGCCGAGATCCTGGCGCACCAGCGCCACGGTCGCCTCGTCCGCCTGCGGACCGGCGGCCAGACGCGCCGGATCGCCCGGCAACATATGCACGAAGGCGAACACCAGCACAGCCACGATCAGCAGCGTGGGAATCAGGCCGAACAGGCGCTTGAGAGAGTAATTGAGCATCGCAGTCTTGCCGAACGTCTTGCCAAACCATGTCTTGCGGTAAACCGCGCCGCCGGCCAATGCTGGCGGCGCGGGCACGTCACACTTGCGCGCGGCGCTTACTTCATCGAGATATCGGTGAAGTTGAACGAGCCGTCAGGCATCGTGTAGACGCCCGACAGGTTCTTGTTGCGCGCGTACAGCAGCTTTTCCGTCACGAGGAACGCCCACGGCGCGTCGTTCCAGATCTTCTGCTGCGCATCGGTGTAGAGCTTGGTCTTCTCGGCGCGGTCGGTCGTGAGCAGCGCCTTGTTGAAGTCGGCATCCACCGCATCGTTCTTGTAGTACGCAGTGTTGAAAAGCTTCGGCGGGAACGACTCGGAGGCCAGCAGCGGACGCAGCGCCCAATCGGCTTCGCCCGTCGATGACGACCAGCCCACGTAGTACATACGCACCGGGGCCTTGTCGGGATCCGGCGCCGACTCGACGAGGTCGACACGCTGACCGGCTTCGAGCGCGCGCACCTGCGCCTTGATGCCGACCTGCGCCAGTTGCTGCTGCACGAACTGAATCACCTTCTGCGCGGTGGTGTACGTGTACGCCGACCACAACGTCGTCTCGAAGCCGTTCGGGTAGCCGGCTTCCTTGAGCAGTTCCTTCGCCTTGGCCGGATTGTACGGCCAGGGGCCGGTCTTGGCGGCGTAATCGACCCCCTTGGGCACCACGCCGTCGGCCGGCGTTGCGTAGCCTGCGAAGGCCACCTTCACCAAGGCTTCCTTGTTGATGGCGTAGTTGATCGCCTGACGCACGCGCACATCGTCGAACGGCTTCTGGCGGGTGTTGAAGCTGACATAACGCTGGATGATCGACGGGCCGGCGATCACATCGACCTTGCCGCTGGCCTTCAGGCTGGCGGCCTGCTCATACGGCAGCGGGAAAGCGAACCCGGCTTCGCCGGTCTGCATCACGGCGGCGCGCGTGTTGTTGTCGACGACCGGCTTGAAGGTGATCGTGTCGACCTTCGGATAGCCCTTCTTCCAGTAGCCGTCGAACTTCTTCACCTTCACGTAATCGGTGCGGTTCCATTCGACGAACTCGAACGGGCCGGTGCCGACCGGGTGCGAGGCGATGTCCTTGCCGTACTTCTTGAGGGCCTCGGGCGAAATGATCACGGCCGACGGGTGCGCCAGCGTGTTGATGAACGGCGAGAACGGCTCCTTGAGCGTGAACTTCACCGTATGCGGATCGACCACTTCCGTCTTGGCGATTTCCTTGTACAGGTTATAGCGCTTGAGCTTGTTGTCCGGGTTCGTCACGCGGTCGAAGTTGGCCTTGACGGCGGCGGCATCGAAGGTCGTGCCGTCCTGGAACTTCACGCCCGACTTGAGCTTGATCGTGTAGACAAGGCCATCCGGCGACACCGTATAGCTGTCGGCCAGCACGTTGATGAGCTTCATGTCCTTGTCGAAACCGAACATGCCCTCGTAGAACGACTTGGCAACGGCCTGCGACAGCGTATCGTTGGCGTCGTACGGATCCATCGTCGTAAACGTCGACTGCACGGCCATCACGACATCCTTGGCGGCGAACGCCGGGGCTGCACTGAGCACCGCGGACGCCACGGCAACGGACGCGATCGCTGTTTTCCAGCGAGCGCCCAACAAAGCGTTTTTCGACATCTGTCTTTCTCCTTCTTGTCTGACGGGGTCGCCGCGAGCGAGTCTTGCGACTGCGTCCCTTGGCGGGCATTGTGGCTACAACGAGAACTGCAACTGGGTACTGCCTGAGCTACTGAATCACCTTCAATCAATAAGCGCCCGCCACGCGGTGACGCGCCACGAAGTGCCCCGCGCCGACTTCCACCAGCGGCTGCACCTGCGGTTCATCGCCGACCGCGCGGATCGGGCTGGGAATCTCCTCCGTCAACAACTCGCGCTTGGCGTGACGACGCGACGGATCGGCAATCGGCACCGCCGACATCAGCTTCTTCGTGTACGGATGCTGCGGGTTTTCGAAGATGGCGCGACGCGGTCCGATCTCCACGATCTGGCCGAGGAACATCACCGCCACCCGATGGCTGATGCGCTCGACGACCGCCATGTCGTGCGAGATGAACAGGAACGCGATGCCGAACTCCTTCTGCAAATCGAGCATCAGGTTGATGATCTGCGCCTGCACGGAGACGTCGAGCGCCGAGACGGATTCGTCGGCGATCACGACCTTCGGCTTGAGGGCCAGCGCCCGTGCAATCGCAATACGCTGGCGCTGCCCGCCCGAGAACTCGTGCGGATAGCGCTGGGCGTAATCGGACGGCAGTCCAACCCGCTCGAGCAGTTCGGCCACGCGCCGCTCGGCCTCGGCACCGCTGGCCACGCCGTGCACGAGCAGCGGCTCCATGATCGAGAAGCCCACGGTGAGGCGCGGATCGAGCGACGCGAACGGATCCTGGAAGATGAACTGGATGTCGCGGCGCAACCGCTGCAGGGCGCGACCGGCGAGATCCTGGATCGGCTTGCCGCCGAATTCGATGGAACCGCCCTGGCTGGCGACCAGACGCAGCAACGCGCGGCCCGTGGTCGACTTGCCGCATCCGGACTCGCCCACGAGACCCAGCGTCTCGCCGGGATACAGATCGAAACTCACGCGCTCGACGGCGTGCACGCGGCGCTTCACGCCGCCGAACAACCCCGACGGCACATCGAAGCGGGCGACCAGATCCTTCACGCGCAGGATCGGGCCGGCGTCGGTCCGGACCGGCGGTTGCGGCGTTTCCGCTACGGGCTTGGCGTCGGCCGGGGCGTCGTAGCGCAGCAGTGGAAAACGCGCCGGCAGGTCGGTCCCCTGCATCGAGCCCAGACGCGGCACGGCCGAGAGCAGCGCCTGTGTGTAGCGCTCGCGCGGTGCCGCGAAAATCTCACGCGACGGTCCCTCTTCCACCGCGTCGCCGCGATGCATGACGAGCACGCGGTCGGCGACTTCCGCCACCACGCCCATGTCGTGCGTGATGAACACGACACCCATGTGCATCTCGTCTTGCAGCGCACGAATCAACTGCAGGATCTGCGCCTGAATCGTCACGTCGAGGGCGGTCGTGGGTTCGTCGGCAATCAACAGGCCCGGCTTGCACGACAGCGCCATCGCGATCATGACGCGCTGGCGCATCCCCCCCGAGAGCTGATGCGGGAAGCGGTCCAGCACGCGGCGCGCCTCGGGAATGCGCACGAGTTCGAGCATGCGCAGCGCTTCGGCACGCGCAGCGGCGCTATCTTTACCCTGGTGCAGGCGAATGGACTCGGCAATCTGCTCGCCCACCGGGAACACCGGGTTGAGCGAGGTCATCGGCTCCTGGAAAATCATCGCCATGTCCGCACCGCGAATGCTGCGCATCGTGCTGCCGCTCGCGCGCGTGAGGTCGACGAGCTTGCCATTGCGGCGGCGCATGACCATCGAGCCTTGGGCGATGCGTCCGCCCCCGGTCTCGACAAGGCGCATGGCGGCCAGCGACGTCACCGACTTGCCGGAACCCGACTCGCCCACGATGGCGAGCGTCTCGCCACGGTCAACATGGAAAGACAGGTCGCGCACGGCCGTGACCATGCGCTCGGACGTCGCGAACTGCACGGTAAGGCCGCGCACGTCGAGCACGCGCTCGTCGGGCAACGAAATCGTAGGGGTTGTCTTGCGCTCTGCCACGCCTGTCCTCGCTAATCTTCGCTTGCTGGTCTGAATCTTGATTCGGCGTGATGCCGGGTGATACCCAGTGATGCAAGGCGATACCGAGGGCCAGACCGATGACGGCCGGGCCCCGCGCCTTTGCGCGTTACTCGTGAATGGACGTCACGGGCGTCTCGCCCACGCGGGCCACGCCACGATACATCCCTTCGGTATTGAAGGGCAGTGCGACGTTGCCTTGCGCATCGACGGCGATCAGGCCGCCACGGCCCTGCACGCGCGGCAGCCGCTCGTGAATCACGCGCTCGGCGGCATCGGCGAGCGACAGGCCCGCGTAGGCCATCAGCGCGCCCACTTCGTAACACGCCACCGTGCGGATGAACGCCTCGCCGGTCCCCGTCGCCGAGACGGCCGCTGTCGCGTCGTTCGCATAGCACCCTGCGCCGATGAGCGGCGTGTCGCCCACGCGACCGACGGCCTTGTTCGTCATGCCGCCGGTGGACGTCGCGGCCGCCACGTGTCCATGCATGTCGCAGGCCACGGCCCCGACCGTCCCGAACTTGGTGTCCGGATCGATCGGCTCTTTCTTGAGCGGCATGTCGTGGTCGAGCGCAACCGCCGCATCGGCCAGCGCGCGTTGCCATTGGGCGTAGCGACCTTCGGTGAAAAAGTACCCCGACTCGACCAGTTCGGCCCCGTTGGCCGCCGCGAAGGCTTCCGCGCCCTCGCCCATGAGCAACACGTGCGGGCTATGTTCGAGCACCGAGCGGGCGGCGAGAATCGGGTTGCGCACGCGGTGCACGCAGGCGATGGCGCCCGCGTCGAGCGTGGCACCGTCCATGATGGCCGCGTCGAGTTCGTGTGTGCCCTCGTGGGTGAACACGGCGCCGCGTCCCGCATTGAAACGCGGACAATCTTCGAGGTGACGCACGGCTTCGGTGACGGCATCCAGCGCCGATCCGCCCGCGGCGAGCACGGTCTGGCCCGCGCGCAAGGCGTCGGCCAATGCCTCGTGATAGGCCGCGATTTCCGCCGGCGAGGTGTCGCGACTGATGGTTCCGGCACCGCCATGAATGGCGATGACCGCGCGTTGGGCGTGACTCATGAGGCTTTGTCCTTTCTGTCCTGGCGGCCCGGCGCGAGGCGGGGCGTGGCCGGTGAGGCCGGGTTCGGTTGGCTTTGCATCGTGACGCTTGCCGCAGTGGCAGCGTCGGTCAACACCTTCGCCGTGGCCGTGGCGGCCGCCGCGCATTGCGGCGTGACGACTTGGCCCACGGCCGATCCCGCCGGCACGTTAGCCAGGCGGCCTGCCGTGGCCGCCGGGGCCAGCGAGGACGAATCGAGCCACGGCAGCAGGAAGTCGGTGAGTTCCGTCGCGCGATCGACAGCGTGTTTGGCGCGTTGGGCAACGGCGTCGCACAAGGCGTCGATCATCGCCAGCACGCTCGCTTCCGAGTTGCTGGACAGCCGCGGCTTGCTGCGCACGAAAATCACGATGTCGCCAAGCGGAGCCAACGGCGATGTCGGGCTGTCAGTGAGCACCATCAAGGGTACGCCGCGCCCGCGCAGGCGTCGGCACAGCGTGATGGTGTCCGTCACGTATCGCGGGAAGGCGAGCGCGATCACCAGATCGCCCTCGCGCAGCTTGAAGAGCTGGCGCGCGGCATGCGTCGATCCCCCGGCGCCGACCACCGCCTGCACGTTCTCACAGTACGGATCGAGACCGTGATGCAGCAGGCCGGCGAGATAACCGCTCGCGCCCAGCCCCAGCACGTAGATGCGACGCGCCTGCAGAATCGCGTCGACGGCACGCTCGCAAGTGCCGGCGTCGAGCGTGCGACGCGTCCATTCGAGGTTCTCGGCGGCCTGCGCCAGAGACGCCGCCATCACATCGGCACTGGCGCTCGCCTGCGCTTTGCTCGTGCGCAGGCTTTCGATGGGGGCCAGTGTCGCCTCGAACCCGCGCACCATCGCGGCCCGGCATTGCGGATAGCCGTCGAAGCCGAGCGCGCGGGCGAAGCGATTGACAGTGGCGAGCGACACGCCGACGGCATCGGCAAATTCGTCGATACGCATGGTCGCCGCACGAAACGTGTTTTCGAGCACGAACGCCGCCATGCGCTGCTGCGCGGGCGTCAGATCGGGCATGGCGCGCACGATGCGCTCGGTGAGCGGCAAATCGGCGGGCAACGAATCGGCGTTAATCATGGACCAAGGCGTTCTATGGGTGACGAAGAAAGTATATTTTCATTGGCACCCCGTCAAAAGAAAAAAAATAGTTCAAATGATGGCGAGGCGAGCGCGCATCCCTTCAAGTTTCGCGGCAACCCCTGTCAAAATAGGGGGGAAGCCCGCCATCGAGACGCAAAAAGCGGTCATACTAGGGGAAACCCGAATGTACGAACTTGCCGGACGCTTTGCGATCCGACGTTAGGCGTACGGCGTCACCGCGCGGCGATTTGCGACCGACGTGAACCGTCAGGCCGCCGCATCACAGCACCGTCGAAGGATCTTCAGGGGAGGCGGGGTCGGAGGCGAGTCGTAACGTGCGGTAAACATGGCGTAGCCGAGGGCTTACATTTGCCCGGTACGCTGACGAGAAGCCTTCGCCTCAAGGAGCATGACCATGCTGAGCCCGCATGAAATCGCCACGCTGTTGCTGGCGGCCGCATCGCTTGGCCCTATCGACGCCGATGCACTCGAGCCACCGGACCTTGCGGCGCTGGAGCAAGCGCGTCTGGTGCATGTGAATGTCGACGAGGGACAAGCCAAAGTGATCGTGACCGAGGATGGTCGCCGCGTCTTGCATCGGCTGGGTCTGGCGCGAGCGGGCGGAAAGCGCGCGTAAACGCCGCGGCCGACGATGTCCGCCCGTGAGTGTCGGCAGGCAGCGACGCTGCCCGCCAAAGCGTCAGAGCGTTGCGAAGAAAAGGCTTAAGCGCGCGAGCACGATCAGCAGGATCTGCATCAGCAGGAACAGTCCCAACGGCGACAGATCGAAGCCGCCGACCATTGGAATGACGCGACGGATCGGGCGCAGCAGCGGGTCGAGCAAGTGCTGGAGAATCGGCATGGCGGCGGCACGCGGATTGACCCACGTCAGCACGGCCATCAGCAGCGTCATCCACATCACGAGGTTGGCGCCCCACTTGGCCACCAACACCAACGCCACCAGCAAGCCGCGCGGGAACACCGCGACCGGCGAGACGCCCACGACGGCGGTGATCAGCACCAGATAGACGATGCCGCACAGCCACGCGGCGATCAAGCTCGCCCAGTCGATGCCGCCCACGCCCGGCACGATACGCCGCAACGGCAACACCATCCAGTTGGTGAACTGGAACACCCCTTGTGAGAGCGGATTGCGCGGAGGCAACTGCGTCGCTTGCATCCACACGCGCAACAGCAACAACGCGCCGAATAGCGAGAAGACGAGGTCTAAGAGTAGACGGGCGATTTCGACAAGCATCTGGACTCCAACGGATGGTGCGGTCCCCCGCAAAGCGGGCATTGTCGCATGCGTTCGCCGAAGTTCAATGATCTCCCAACGCTTTCAGGGGATGCTCGCCTTGCGGCCACGGCGAGACGAAGAAGGCCTCGACCTGTGCCTGCGGGACTTCATCCAGGGTGGCGTAGCGCCATCGCGGCTGTTTGTCCTTGTCGATCAGCAGGGCGCGCACGCCTTCGACGAAATCACCGGCCGCGAACGCGTGATATCCCAGCACCAGCTCCATGCGAAACGCGTCGGCCAGATCGAGCCGACGTCCCTTCGCCAATTGCCGGTCGGTCACGCACAGGCTCAGCGGGGATCGCTGCTGCAACAACGCCAACGTGTCGACGGTCCAGGGGGTCTGCGCGTCGTTGGCAAGCGACGCCACAATCCCCGGCACGTCGATTGCGCTGAAATGTCGGTCGAGGGTGGCCCGCACGTGCGCCAACGGCGCGGCGTCGGTCCACGTGCGCCCCAGCGGGAGGATGATGGATCGAAGCCGTTCCAGCAGCTCGCCCGACGCAGATGCCGACGCATGGCGATCTGCCCGGCTTGCGTCGCCGGCATTGTGGGCCTCGCTCGCGTCGCATGCCGATCCTGCCCGTCCTGCGCCCCCAACCCCGCCCGCGCCGAGCCTCGCATCGCTGGCGGGGGCGCCCTCCGGCCAATCGAAATGCAAGAGTGCCGCACGTAATTGCTGCGGCGCGTCTCCTTCGAGCCAGACGTCGGCGAGCCCGCAATACAGGGCGTCGGCCGCGGTAATGGTTGCGCCGGTCAGACCGAGGTAGCGCGCCAGCGTCGGTGCCAGATGCCCGAGGAACCAACTGGCGCCCACGTCCGGGAACAGGCCGATGCCCGTCTCCGGCATCGCCAGTCGGGTGCGATCCGTGACGATGCGCAGCGCCGCCCCTTGTGCGACGCCCATCCCGCCTCCCATCACAATCCCGTCGAGCAAGGCGATATATGGCTTCGGATACCGGTGAATCAGATAGTCGAGACGGTATTCGTCGATGAAGAACGCCTGGTGATCGCTCGCGTCGTTCACGCGGCTTTCATAAAGCGCTCGCACGTCGCCGCCCGCGCAGAAAGCCTTTTCGCCCGCACCTTCGATCAACACGGCCCGCACCGCGGGGTTGTCTGCCCACGCATTGAGCTGGCGCCACATCGATCGCACCATGCCGTGCGTGATCGCGTTCAACGCTTTCGGCCGGTTCAGGGTGATAACGCCGAACCCATTGACCACGTCGAACAACACTTCGTCTTGCGCCTCGACGGCGCGCTCATGCTGAGTCACTCCCCCTCCCCCTTAGCCCTGCTGCGCCGATCGTCGCCGCCAGGCCCATCAATTCGTCGCCGGATCGCTTGCCACGTTTGCCGTTTCGCGATCAGTCCAGCGCGCGGGCGATGACCTGACGCTGAATCTCGCTGGTGCCCTCGTAGATCTGCGTGATGCGGGCATCGCGGTAGTGACGCTCCACCGGATAGTCCTCGAGATAGCCGTAGCCGCCGTGTATCTGGATGGCGTCGGAGCACACCGACTCCGCCAGCTCCGACGCGAACAGCTTGGCCTGCGACGCCTCGGACAGGCACGGCAATCCCTGCGTGCGCAACGCCGCCGCATGCAGGATCAGGAATCTTGCCGCGTTGATGCGCGTCGTCATGTCCGCCAGCATGTTCGCGATACTCTGATGCTCACGGATCGGCTTGCCAAACTGCTGGCGCTCGCCGGAGTACCGCAGCGCCGCTTCGAACGCCGCGCGCGCCACGCCGAGCGCGAGCGCGGCAATACCGATCCGCCCGCCCTCGAGATTGGACAACGCAATCTTCAGTCCCTGCCCCGGTTCGCCAAGCAACGCATCGTCGCCCACCTCACAGTCGACGAGGGTGATCGGGCACGTATCCGATGCCCGAATGCCCAGCTTGTGCTCGGGATGCCCCACCTCGAACCCAGGGGTCTGCGTCGGCACGATGAACGCCGAGATGCCGCGCTTCCCGGCCGCGGGGTCCGTCACGGCGAACACGATGGCGATCGCCGCGCGCTTGCCGTTCGTCACGAACTGCTTGCTGCCGTTGAGCACCCACTTGTCGCCGCGGCGCTCGGCACGCGTTCGCAGATTATTGGCCTCCGACCCGGCCTGCGGTTCAGTCAGGCAGAACGCCCCAATTTTCCGACCGGCAGCCAGATCCGGCAACCAACGCTCACGCTGCGCGTCGGTGCCGAATTTCAAAATCGGCCCGCAACCTACTGAGTTGTGAACGGACATCATCGTGGCTGTCGACGCACAACCGACGGCAATCTCCTCCATCGCCAGGGCATACGCCGTGTAATCCGTGTACGAGCCGCCGTACGTTTCGGGCACCATCATCCCCAGCAAACCGAGATCGCCCATTTGCGCGACCATGGCGTCGGGCAACGCGCAGTCGCGATCCCATTGCGCGGCATTTGGCGCAAGCTGCTCGCTGGCAAACGTGCGCGCCATGTCGCGAATCATGCGTTGGTCTTCGGTATAGAAATCCATGTTCTGTCTCCCGCACCCTGACGTTATCCGAAGGGATCGCCAGCACCAGTGCCCTATCGATGGGATCAGTGTAGGGATCGCGCCGCGTCGGCACCATAGCCAAAAGCAGCAAATTGCATGAGCGGAATTGCCATCGGAAACGGACGAAGCCGCCCTCGGTAAAACCCTCGGTTCGGTCTGCGTCACCGAAGCGCCTGGCCCGGTGGGGAGCCCCGTCATCATTCAAGTCCCCACTGACAGAGTGGATAAATCCCTCACATACTCTGACCCGTTTGGGCATTGCCTCTCGCCGACGCCACGCATTAGGATGAATTTTGCCAATGCCGAGTGAGCGCCGCGTCCCAGATCAAGACGGCGCCACGGCGGTCCGCGATGCGTGCCCGAGCCTTTCCATCATAGGCGCGCTGTTGCGGACCGGCATCCGACTACAGGAGACGACCCATGACTGCCGACTACGCCGACACCTACCGCGCGTTCGACCTCGACGCGACCGTGCGCGCCACGCTTGCCGGCCAACTCGACGCGATGAACGCGTGCGTCGAGTGCTGCGACCGCCACGCGCTTCCCGGGCGCATCGCCCTGTTCTGGGAAGGGAAAGACGGCACGAGCCAGACGTGGACGTTTCGCCAATTGCAAACGCTCTCCGCGCGCTTTGCCAATTTCCTTCGCGAACAGGGCGTGCAGCCCGGCGACCGCGTGAGCGGGCTGTTGCCGCGCACACCCGAACTGCTCGTGACGATTCTTGGCACCTGGCGCGCGGGCGCGGTGTATCAACCGCTCTTCACGGCCTTCGGTCCGAAGGCCATCGAACACCGGTTGCACAGCGCCCAGAGCAAGCTCGTGGTGACCGACGGTGCCAATCGGGCCAAGCTCGATGAAGTGGCCCAATGCCCGCCCGTCGCCATCGTCAGCGGGCCGCGCGGCCAAGGGGTGCGCCGGGGCGACTTCAGCTTCTGGCATGAAGTCGAGCAACACGCCCCCGACTTCGCGCCGGTGCTGCGCCGCGGCGACGATCCGTTTCTGATGATGTTCACCTCGGGCACGACCGGCGCCGCAAAGCCGGTCATGGTGCCATTGCGCGCGATCCTGGCGTTCGTGGGCTACATGCGCGACGCCGTCGATCTGCGACCGACCGATACGTTCTGGAACATTGCCGATCCGGGTTGGGCCTATGGCCTGTACTACGCCGTGACGGGCCCGCTCGCGATGGGCATTCCCACCACCTTCTACGACGGCCCCTTCAACGTCGAAAGTACGTACCGGATCATCCAGAAACTGGGTATCACGAATCTGGCCGGCTCACCGACCGCCTTTCGCCTGCTGATCGCGGGCGGCGACAAGGCGGCCGCGCCCGTGAAAGGACAGCTGCGCGCCGTGTCCAGCGCGGGCGAGCCACTCAACCCGGAAGTCATCCGCTGGTTTGCCGAGCACCTCGGCGTAACCATTCATGACCACTATGGGCAGACCGAACTCGGTATGGTCGTCTGCAATCACCATGCGCTGGCCCATCCCGTGCAAGCCGGCACTGCCGGCTTCGCATCGCCGGGACATCGCGTGGTGGTGCTCGATGACGACGGCCGCGAGTGCCCGGTCGGGCAGCCGGGCGTGCTCGCCCTCGATCGACGGCAATCGCCGCTGATGTGGTTCGGCGGCTACTGGGAGCGGGAGACGCCCGCGTTCGTGGGCGAGTACTATCTTTCCGGCGACACTGTCGAGCGCAATGAAGACGGCAGCATCAGCTTCGTCGGACGCAACGACGACGTCATCACCTCGGCCGGGTATCGCATCGGGCCGTTCGATGTCGAGAGTGCGCTGATCGAGCATCCCGCGGTGGTCGAAACCGCCGTGGTCGGCAAACCGGATCCGGAGCGCACCGAACTGGTCAAGGCGTTCGTCGTACTGCACCCGCAGTTCGCGCCGACGGACGCACTCGCGCAGGAACTGCAGGCGCATGTCCGCCACCGGCTGTCCACGCACGCCTATCCCCGTGAAATCGAATTCGTCGCCGAACTGCCCAAGACACCGAGCGGCAAGCTTCAGCGCTTCATTTTGCGCAACCAGGAAATCGCCAAGGCCGCGCAGACATCGGCCAACGCAGTCTGAGCAACGTTTTGTTCCTTCAGGAATCGCAGCCCATGCAAATCAAGGATCGTGTCTTTCTCGTCACCGGCGCATCGTCGGGTCTCGGTGCCGCCACCGCGCGCATGTTCGTCGACGCGGGCGCGAAGGTCGTGCTCGGTGACATCAACGCCGACGCCGGCGCCCAACAAGCCGAAGCATTGGGCGACGCCGCTCGCTTCGTCGCGACCGACATTACCCGCGAAGACGACGTTCAGCGTCTGGTCGATACCGCCAAAAGCGCGTTCGGCCGCCTGAACGGCGTGGTCAACTGCGCCGGGCTCGTCATGGGCGAGCGCATTCTGGGCAAGCAAGGCCCGCATCGGCTCGACAGCTTTGCCCGCATCGTCAACGTGAATCTGATCGGCACCTTCAACGTGCTGCGCATCGCGGCAACGGCCATGGCCGAGGGCGATGCCGACGCCGAGGGCGAACGCGGCGTGATCGTCAACACGGCGTCGGTCGCCGCGTTCGACGGGCAGATCGGGCAAGCGGCGTATGCGGCCTCGAAGGGTGGCGTTGCCGCCCTGACGCTGCCGGCCGCGCGCGAACTGGCGCGCGTGGGCGTGCGCGTGGTGACGATTGCGCCGGGCATCTTCGAAACGCCGATGATGGCCGGCATGACACCGGAGGTGCAGGCCGCGCTGGGCGCTTCGGTGCCGTTTCCACCGCGCCTCGGCCGCCCATCCGAGTATGCCGCGCTGGTGCGCCACATTGTCGAGAACGTCATGCTCAACGGCGAAGTGATTCGTCTCGATGGTGCGCTGCGCATGGCACCGAAATAAGTCGTCGCGAGTATCGTTGTCGTACGCCACACGCGAATTCGGAAAACGCCGATCTCGTTTTCGGACGGCATCGGAAGCGTCGTCGGGGGCCGCACTGCTAGAATCGCTGCGTCCCCTTGCTACGATGTTCCGTTTCGCGACGCATGGAAAAAGGCAGCATTTCGATTCATTTCGTGATTAACGCGTTGGCGCATGTCGAGCGACTCGGCGGCGATCCGGCGGCATTGCTGCACGCCGCCGATATCGCGCCATCGCTGCTCGCGCACCCGCAAGCCCGCGTTTCCGCGGATCGTTATGCGCACCTGTGGCGGCTGATCAGTGTCGCGCTCGACGACGAATTCTTCGGGCAAGATTCGCGCCGCATGAAAGTCGGCAGCTTTGCGATGCTGTGTCATACCGTCGTCGCGTGCCGCACCCTTGAGCAGGCGCTGCAACGTGCAACGCGTTTCATGGGACTCTTGCTCGACGACCTGCAAATGCATCTGGTTCGCGACGGCGCGCTGGCCCGACTCGAAGTCCGTGAGCGCGCGGACGAGCAGTCGCCACGGATCTTCGGGCACGAAACGCTGCTGATTCTCTTCTATGCGCTGACGTGCTGGCTCATCGCGCGTCGCGTGCCGTTGAGCACGGCCCATTTTTCGTTTCCCGAGCCGGTCTACAGCGACGAGTATCGGACAATGTATGCCCCGCGTCTGGTCTTCCACGCGACACATACGGCCATCGAATTCGATGCGGCCTGCCTGGACTTGCCGGTGGTGCAGAACGACGAGTCCGTGAAGGAATTCCTGCGCGCGGCGCCGGGCAACATCATCCTCAAGTACAAGAATACGAAGGGCATGGTCGCGCGCGTGCGGCGGCGTTTGAAGACGATGCCGACCGATCACTGGCCGGCCTTCGAAGCGCTGGCGGGCGAGTTCCACACCACACCGTCGACGCTGCGTCGGCGACTGGAGGACGAGGGACAGTCATATCAGTCGATCAAAGACCAACTGCGGCGCGATTTCGCGATTCACGCGCTATGCCACACGTCCAAGCCGATGCTGGAGATTGCCCTGTCGCTGGGCTTTGCCGATCCGAGCGCGTTCTTTCGTGCGTTCCGAAAATGGACGGGGGCGCGTCCCGGCGACTATCGCCGACAAGCCGTGGCCGCGTGACGCCGATCTGGCCGTTCAAACCGTGCGCGCATCCGCGTTGACACCATCGCCCTCGCCCCGCTCACCCCGCTCACCCCGCTCGCCGGGCGCGTCGTCATCGAGCTCGATGCGCTTGACCTCGCCCAGCAGCAACAGGTAGCACAACACGCCAGCGATCGCGAAGAGACTGATAAGCCCGAGCGCCCAGCCGAACGAGCCGGTCGCCTTGACGATGAACCCGATCGCAATCGGCGTGACGATGCCCGACAGGTTACCGGCGAAGTTCACCGCCCCGCCCGTGATGCCCACCATGCCCTTCGGCGCGATGTCAGCCACCAGCGACCACGAGGCCGAGGCCACGCCTTGCGCGAAGAACGCGAACGACATGATGGCGATCACGAGGCCGTTGGCGTCGGTCAGCACGCTGAGCGACATGGTCGGCACCAGCAACAAGCCGGTCACGATGGGCGTCTTGCGGGCCGTCCCCACCGCCACACCGCGACGCAGTAACCCGTCCGACAGCAAACCGCCACAGACCACGCCGATGGAGGCCGCGACAAACGGCACGGACGTCATGCCGCCCGCCTTGAGCACCGTCATGTGGCGCTCGGTGATCAGGTACGTCGGGAACCACGTGAGGAAGAAGTACAGCGACGAGAGCGACGCGAACTTGCCCACGCAGATCGCGATGATCTGACGATTCCGGAATAGCGCCAGCAACTTGCGCCACGGGAAAGCGTTCGCGGCGGACCGATCGGTTGGCGCCACCTCGACAAGCGCCCCACCGCGACGAATGTGCGCCAGCTCGGCGGCGTTCACCCAGGCACATTGATCCGGGTCGCGATAGCCGACGAACCACACGCCCGCCCAGACAATGCCCAGGAGACCGGTCGCGTAGAAGATCTCGCGCCAGCCCCACGTGTGGGCGATCCAGAACAGCACGGGCGTGAGGGCCGCCATGCCGATGTACTGGCCCACCAGATAGGCACTGGTGGCCACCCCACGCTCACGTTGCGCAAACCAGATCGAGACCACGCGGTTGTTGACCGGGAACGTCGGCGCTTCGGCGATACCCACGCCCAGACGCATGGCAAACAACGCGGCAAATCGCGAGGCGAAGCCTTGCATGAACGTCAGCACCGACCAAGCGAGAATGGCGACGCTGTAAATCGCACGCGTACCGAAACGGTCGATGACCCAGCCGCCCGGAATGTTCGCGATAACGTAGGTCCACGCGTACGCCGAGAAGATAAAGCCCAGCGCGACGGGGTCCAGGCCGAACTCCTGCTTGAGCATCGGGGCGGCCACGGAGAGATTGGCGCGGTCGACATAGTTGATGACCGTGCCGACGAAAACCAGGAGGAGCATCCAGAAACGCACTCGCGATGGGCGCTGAGCCGCGAACGGGCGCAGGGAAACTGACATGATGAGTCTCGTGATAAGCCGCAGGACGGCGGCACCTTGTTCGCCTCACATTAACCAAATATGGAACGATGGTTATCAGGCGAAACAATTATGACGAAGTGGTTTCAGCGAGACAAGCGCAATCTGGAGAGGCTCTGGGGAGGCGCGTGATCAAGGCGTGCCGATACAGACACACTGCTGAAGGCGCACCGTCGACGACACGCTGACGACACGCCGAAGGCATGGCGCGTGGGCCGACGCGCGCGAGCTGGCGCGCGTTACTTCGTCGCCGCCGACGTTGCGCCTGCGCGATCCGAGCGGTAGTTGAGCTTGTGCGAGAGTTCGTCCGCGGCGGATACGACCTTCTCGACGATGCCGCTCTCGAGCAGGTCCGCTTCCACGCGCGACTGAGGAATCGTCACACTGATCACGGCGACGATCTTTCCGAGATGATTGCGCACGGGCGCCGCGATCGTCGAGATGTTCTGCTCGAAGAATGCCTGGCTCATACTGTACCCGCGGGCGATGTCTTCCTGGACCACGCGGTACAGCGCTTCCACGGTCGTAGGCGTGTGGGTCGTATAGCCTTCGAGCTTGGCCTCCGGGTAAAGCTGCTTGAGCGCCGGCAGCGAGTAGTCGCCGAGCAGAATGTGTCCGACGACCGTCGCATGGGCGGGCAGGCGAGTACCCACGCGGACCGTGCCGAACACCAGTTCACGGCTCGCCGCCTTGGCGACGAACACCGCGTCGCGCTGATCGAGAATCAGGATATGACTGGAGAAACCCGTGGCATCGCGCAGCTTCTCGATGACCGGCGTTCCGAGATCGGTCAGTTCGAGCGAATTCAGATACTCGAACCCCAGACGCAGCACCGCCACGCCCAACCGGTAGTGACGATCGTCCCCGGCCTTCTCGATGAACCCTTCGGCTTCGAGTGTCTGCAACAGGCGGAACACCGTCGAGCGCGGGATGCCAAGTCGTCGCGCCAAATCGGCCCCGGCCAGCACGGGCTCGCGCGCCGAGAACGTCATGAGCACGCGCAGTCCGCGCTCGAGGCCCGGAACGGAGTATTTGTTATCGCTGTCGTTGCTCATGCCATTTGCGCACGCTGGCGCCGACCGGTGTGCAGGGGTGCCGCGCAACCGATAGACGATATTCATCGAAGGCGCACATTATAGGTCACAGGCCCGCCGTCGGGTCATGAAGAAACGCCACGCGGCAACCCGGCCACTTTCTCATCTCCCGAGACTCGGTTGCACCGCGCACGCGCGGAGTTGCGCCCTATCCCGCGTCACCGTGCCCTATCGGGGCGCAAGTGAGCACTCATCTTGGGCGACCTGCCGGTGGCACGGTCAATGCACCGCAATGGGGGTAATTCCGAAGCGCGTCGACGCGCGCTTTTTGTCATCATGGCGGCTGCAAGCTTGACAAGCTGGCGCATGTGGAGCGAGACACTCTGGCCGGGGCCGAGAATAATAAACGATCCGGACTGGCCAAAAGGCACGTATTCCTTTTCTCCTGACGCTTTTGCGATTGCCTATCCCAATAGCCACCCAGGAGCTGCGCCCACCTGCCAAGTGGGCGTTTTTTTGCTGGTCAAACGCTCCCTTCGCAGTGTGGTTCGCCCCGCCCATGGCGTTCTTCATAAGAGAACCCGATGATCTGGCATGCTTGTTGCTTGTGTTTCCAGCATCGGGGAACGACGCCGCCTTGGCCGAGGTTTCACGAATAAGCACTTACCGGGTTGCATCGGTACCTGCCAGATCGTGAAACTCGGACTCGCCCCCTGCGGCGCCTCCGTTTGTTTTGGGTCGAGGTGTTATGTTTACTGAACTGAGCGACGTTGAATGGCACGCCCTGCGTGATCTGATTTGTGACCGTCCGGTCCGTACGGAGCGGCGTGGCCGCCCTCAAGTCGAGCAGCGCACGCTGACTAATGCTGTCTTGTGGGTGCTGTTCACGGGCGAAAGCTGGTCCAAGCTGCCCATGCAGTACCCTTCCGTGCCGACTTGCCGCCGCAAACTCAACGAGTGGCGCGAATCAGGCATGCTCGATACGATCCTGAAGCGCCTGCAACAATCGGGCCGCGACATCAGCACCTGCGCGGGTCAGATCAGCAAGCCGACCCGCAGCACGCCCTGCGGCGACACCGATCGCCTGCGCGGGGTGTTCTGGACCAACCCGGCCTCGTGGAAGCCGCCGGTTGCCGTCCGCTGATCGGCAAACCCACCACGACCACCCGTACAACGTTTTTTTCCAACAGGAATGCCGCGCAATGCTCGCGGCGCCGTTGGGCCCGCATCACGGGGTTAGCCAGAGAGTGGCCAATGCGCGAGAGTTGACCGCCGGTCACCTCTCGCGTTTTTCGTCCAGACGCATGTCAAAGTGCCGCACGCACCGCCTCGGCAATCGCGAGCGACGCCGTCAGCCCCGGGGACTCGATGCCGAACAGGTTGACGAGCCCCGTCACGCCATGCACCGCCGGTCCGTCGATGCGGAAATCCGCCGCCGGCTCACCGGGTGCGCTGATCTTCGGTCGAATGCCGGCATAGCCGGGCTGCAACGCGCCGTCGGCCAATGTCGGCCAATAGCGCCGCACCGCCGCGTAGAAACCATCGCCATCGGCAGCATTGACGGTGTAGTCAATCTCGTCGACCCAGGCCACATTCGGCCCGAAACGCGCTTGTCCCGCGAGATCGAGCGTCAGGTGTACGCCCAGCCCGCCCGGCTCCGGCACGGGATAGATCAGGTGTGAGAACGGCGCGCGCTGCACACAGGTGAAGTAACTCCCCTTCGCGTAGTAGCGCTGTGGAATGTGTTCGGGGGCAAGGCCAACGAACGTACGCGCGACGTCCACGGCATGAAGACCTGCGCTGTTGACAACGATGCTGGCGCACAGCGTCGACGTGATACCCGCCGTCTCGACATCCAGCTCGATGCCCTCGGCGCCGCCCACACGGGCACCGACGACGCGAGCGTCGAACGCGAGCATGGCCCCTGCGCTCTGCGCATCGCCCTGCAAGGCGAGCATCAGACCGTGGCTATCCACGATGCCCGTTGACGGCGACAGCAATGCACCGAAGGTGTGCAATGCCGGCTCACGCTGGGCGACTTCGTCAGCGGTGAGCCATTGCATGTCGTCGACACCGCTGGCGCGCGCGTTGGCGGCAATGGCCTCGAGCTCGCCCACCTGACGATCGTTGGTCGCGACGATCAACTTGCCGCAGCGGCGATGCGCCACGCCATGCGAGGCGCAAAGCGCATACAGCCGATGCTTGCCCTCGACACACAACGTCGCCTTGAGCGAGCCGGGTGGGTAGTAGATGCCGCCGTGAATGACTTCGCTGTTCCGCGAGCTGGTGCCGGTGCCGATCGCGCGCTCGGATTCCAGGATGATCACTTCGCGTCCGGCCATGGCCATCGCCCGCGCGACGGCCAACCCCACGATTCCCGCGCCGATCACGACGCAATCGACTTTATCCATCGCTGTTCCTTCGTGACTTTCCGATTCGCATGAAGACGTCGCGCCGTCGCGGGCCAGCCTCCTCATGCGGATCGGCTGCGGGACACGATCCCGCAGCCTCACCTCAGGACTCGCTTACAGCGCGCCCGTCAGCTCCGGCACCACCGTGAACAGATCACCCACCAGACCGTAATCCGCCACCGAGAAAATCGGCGCTTCCGGATCCTTGTTGATCGCCACGATCACCTTCGAATCCTTCATCCCCGCCAAGTGCTGGATCGCGCCCGAGATGCCCACCGCCACGTACAACTGCGGCGCCACGATCTTGCCCGTCTGGCCGACCTGGTAGTCGTTGGGCACATAACCGGCATCGACCGCCGCGCGCGAGGCGCCCAGCGCCGCGCCCAGCTTGTCCGCCAGCGGCTCGAGCACCTTCGTATAGTTTTCCCCGCTGCCCAGACCCCGGCCGCCCGAGACGATGATCTTCGCGCTCGTGAGTTCCGGACGGTCCAGCTTCGTCACTTCACGACCCACGAACTGCGACACGCCCGCGTCCGGCGTGGCCGCCACGGTTTCCACCGCAGCGCTGCCACCGCTTGCCGCAACGGGATCGAACCCCGTCGAGCGCACCGTGATCACCTTCACCTTGTCCGCGCTTTGCACCGTCGCAATCGCGTTGCCCGCGTAGATCGGACGCTCGAACGTGTCGGCACTGTCGACCTTCGTGATGTCCGAAATCTGCGCAACGTCCAGCAGTGCCGCCACGCGCGGTGCGATGTTCTTGCCGTATGCCGTGGCCGGCGCCAGGATGTGCGAGTACGCCGCTGCGATCGACACCACTTCGTCGGCGATGTTTTCCGCCAATCCGTCGCCGAAGTACGGCGCGTCGGCCAGCAGCACCTTCTTCACGCCGGCGATCTGTGCCGCAGCATCGGCCGCGGCCTTCGCGTTGTTGCCCGCGACAAGCACATGCACGTCGTCGCCGCATTGCAGCGCGGCGGCCACCGTGTTCAGGGTCGCAGCCTTGATCGATTGATTGTCGTGTTCAGCAATTACAAGAATGCTCATCTCGTCGTCTCCCCTTAGATGACCTTGGCCTCAAGCTTCAGCTTCTCGACGAGCGCTGCCACGTCCGCCACCTTCACCCCCGCGCTGCGCTTGGGCGGCTCCACCACCTTGAGCGTCTTCAGGCGCGGGCTCACGTCCACGCCCAGATCCGCCGGCTTGACCGTCTCCAGCGGCTTCTTCTTCGCCTTCATGATGTTGGGCAGCGTCACGTAACGCGGCTCGTTCAGGCGCAAGTCCGTCGTGATCACCGCCGGCAGCGACAGCGACACCGTCTCCAGACCGCCATCGACTTCGCGCGTGACTTGCGCGCGGTTGTCCGCCACCGTCACCTTCGAGGCGAACGTCGCCTGCGGCAGCTTCGCCAGCGCCGCGAGCATCTGTCCGGTTTGATTGGAGTCGTCGTCGATGGCCTGCTTGCCCAGGATCACCAGTTGCGGCTGTTCCTTGTCAACCACGGCCTTGAGCAACTTGGCCACCGCCAGCGGTTGCAGCTCGTCGTCCGACTCGATCAGGATCGCGCGATCCGCGCCGATCGCCAGCGCCGTGCGCAGCGTCTCCTGCGCTTGCGCCACGCCCGCCGACACCGCGATCACTTCGGTCGCCACGCCCGCTTCCTTCAGGCGCACCGCCTCCTCCACCGCGATTTCGTCGAACGGATTCATCGACATCTTCACGTTCGCTATGTCGACCCCACTGCCGTCGCTCTTCACGCGAACCTTTACGTTGTAATCCACTACCCGTTTGACGGGGACAAGCACCTTCATGCGGAACTCCCTTGATTCGGAAAACCCGGGCGGCGAGCCACGACGACGGCGCTCGCCCCCAGGAACGTACGACCTTACTCGATCTCGCGCCCTTTCGTTTCAGGCAACAACAAGGCGGTGATCAACACGACAAGATAGGCGCCGCCGGCGAACATGCCGATGGCCGCGCCAAGACCGCTGGACTTGGCCAGATAACCGACCAGACTCGGGAACAGCGCACCGAAGCCGCGCCCGAAGTTGTAGGTGAAACCCTGCCCATTGGCACGCACCGCCGACGGAAACAACTCGGTCAAGTAAGCCCCCATGCCGCTGAAAATGCCCGACGCCGCGAAGCCCAACGGGAAGCCGAGGATCAGCATCTGATCATTGCTCAATTGAAGCTGCGTATAAGCGTAGATGGTCACGCCCGACAGCACGGCGAAAATCAGCAGGTTGGCCCGACGCCCCAGACGGTCGGTCAGATAAGCCCCCGTCAGATAACCGATGAACGACCCCAGAATGATCACGAGCAGATAGCCACCGGTGCCAATCACCGACAGATGACGCTCCGTCTTAAGGAACGTGGGCAGCCACGTCGTCACGGCGTAGTACCCGCCCTGCACGCCGGTACACAGCAGCGCAGCAAGCGCCGTGGTCTTGATGAGCGACGGCGAGAAAATCGCCCATGCCGACGTGCGCTTGGCCGCGGTGGCTTCCTGCTTGCGTGTGCGCTCGAACAGCGCCGGTTCCGGCACGTTCTTACGGATGAAGAGCACGAACAGCGCCGGGATCACGCCAATCCAGAACAGTACGCGCCAGGCGTAAGTCTCGGGCAGCAGCGAGAACGACGCCGTGTAGCACAGCGCCGCCACCGCCCAGCCGATGGCCCAGCCGCTTTGCACCGTGCCGACGGCACGCCCGCGATACTCGGTGCGCACGATCTCGCCCATGAGCACCGACCCCACCGCCCACTCACCGCCGAAGCCCAGCCCCTGCAACGCGCGCAGCACGAAGATCTGCTCGAAGTTCTGCGCGAAGCCGATCAGGACCGTGCAGACGGAGAACCACAGAATCGTCGCTTGCAGAATGCGCACGCGCCCGAAACGGTCGGCGAGCACGCCCGCCAGCCACCCACCGATGGCCGAGAACAACAGGGTCACGGTGGCCAGCATGCCGGCCTGTGCCTTGTCGATCTGGAAAACGGTGATCAACGTCGTAATGACGAACGTGAACACCATGAAGTCGAGCGCGTCGAGCGCCCAGCCGCCGAACGCCGCGACAAACGTGCGCCGCTCCGTCTTGTTCATCTGCCGATACCAGTCCATCCTGTCTCCTCCTGACGCCTTCAAAGGTGAATCGTGCAAGGGCGCGGTGCGCCCGACAATGCCGGCGAGGTCAGTCCCTCAGACCGTCGCTGGAAAACCGTAGAGCCGCGCGGGGTTGTCCGCGAGAATGCGGTGGCGCGTCTCAGCGTCGGGCGCCCATTGCGGCAGCAGATTGCGCAATGCGCCGGTGTTGGGCATGCGCGTGAGCGACACATGCGGCCAATCGCTGCCCCAGACCATGCGATCGGGGGCGTCTTCGATCAGCGCCTGTGCGAACGGCGTGACGTCGTCGAATGTCGGGAAGCGCTCGCTGATGCGATAGGCGCCCGAGAGCTTCACCCAGTATCCGTGATCTCGCACGAGCGAGCGCAGCGCGGCAAAGCCCGGGGCATCGAGCCCTTGCGCCACCGGCGTGTGCCCCATGTGATCGACGATACCCGGCACCGGCAGCGCCGTCATGCGCGGCATCAGCTCGGGCAGCGTGTTCACGTCCATCAGGAACTGCATGTGCCAGCCGAGATCCTTGATGCGATGCGCGAGCGTTTCCATCGCCTTGAAGCCGATGCCGCCCCCGAACAGCACGTTGATGCGCAACCCGCGAACACCCGCCGCGTGCATTGCCTCGAGTTCGGCGTCGGTCACCTCCGGCGAGACCACCGCGATACCCCGCAGACGGTCGGGGTGACGGCGCAGCGTCTCGAGCAGGTAGCGGTTATCCGTGCCGTAGACGCTGATTTGCACGAGTACGCCGTACGTCATGCCAGTGGCGTCGAGCATCGCAAGGTATTTGTCTTCGGGTGCGGGCGGCGGCGTATAGCTGCGCTCGGGCACCATCGGGTACGCGTCGCTCGCCGCGACCACGTGCGCGTGCGTATCGACAGCGCCGAACGGCACCACGAACGACGGCGGATCGATCTCCGGCAGCGGGCCAAGGCACAGCGGCGCTCCGGCCGCGGGGGTGGCAATCATATCGACTCCTCAAGGGGTGCTGCGGCGACGCTCGGAACCTCGGGCGCACGCCGGGGGAAACGGGTCGAGCATCGGGAACGCCGATGCCCATCACACCACAAGCGCTTACAGCAGCTTGCCCGGATTCATGATGCCGGCCGGATCGAACACGGCCTTGATTTCGCGCATCAAACGCAACTCCAGCGGCGACTTGTACTTCGCGAAGGACGCGCGCTTGAGCTGCCCGATGCCATGCTCGGCGCTGATACTGCCGCCGTAACGCGCCACTTCGTCGAGCACTTCGGCGGTGATCGCCTCGCCGTGCTTCGCCATGAAGTCGGCCGCCTCGCCCGCGGGACGCGACAGGTTGTAATGCAGATTGCCATCGCCAAAATGCCCGAAGATGAAGGGACGCACCTGCGGGCACACGCGCCGCACGCGCGCTTCGGCGCTCGTCATGAATGCCGGAATGGCTTCGATGGGCAGCGAGATGTCGTGCTTGAGGTGAGGTCCGTCGGCGCGCTGAGCCTCGGAGATTTCCTCACGCAACTTCCACATCGCCTCCACCTGTCCGAGCGTGGACGACACCACGGCGTCGGCGCACAGATCGCGTTCAATGGCGGTCTCGATCACGCGCTCCAGCAGGGCGGCCAACGCTTGTTCGTCCGCCGTATCGGCCAGTTCGATCAGCACGTAGCCGGGGTGCCGCTCGCCGAATGGCGCTCGTACGTCAGGCACATGCGCCATCACCAGGTCGACACACTCGCCCGTGAAGAACTCGAACGCCTGCATGCGCGGGCCGCACGCGGCAAACAGCAATTCATACAAGGCCAGCGCCTGACGCGGCGACGTGACCGCGGCAATCACCACCTGACGCACGGGAGTCGGCGCATACAGCCGCAATGCCGCGGCGGTGATCACACCGAGCGTGCCTTCCGAGCCGATGAGCAACTGCTTGAGGTCGTAACCGGTGTTGTCCTTGCGCAGGGTGCGCAGGCCATGCAGGATCTCGCCGTTCGGCAGCACGGCTTCGACGCCGAGCACCAGTTCGCGCGTCATGCCGTAGCGCACGACGTTCACGCCGCCGGCGTTGGTCGCGAGGTTGCCGCCGAGCTGACACGAGCCCTCGGCCGCGAGACTGAGCGGCAGCAGGCGGTTTGCGTCGCGCGCGACGCGTTGCAGGTCTTCGAGAATGCAGCCGGCCTCGGCCACCAGCGTGTTGGCGATGGTGTCCAGACTGCGCACGGTATGCATGCGATCGAGACTGAGAACAACGTTCTGCGCCGACGCATCGGGCGTAGCGCCACCGCACAGGCCCGTGTTGCCGCCACGCGGCACGACCGGAGTACCGGTGTTCTGGCACAGCGCAAGGATCTTCGCGACGTCTTCCGTCGTGCGCGGACGCACCACCGCCTGGGCGTTGCCGCGATACATGCCACGCCAGTCGGCGAGCCACGGTGCGACGTCGTCGGGGGAGGTGAAAACGCTATCGGCGCCGACGGCGTCAACAAGGCGTTGAGCGAAAGCAGTGAGGGTCATAGGATCACGCGTCGGGGGTTACGGTGCGGAAGATGGCATCTGACGACGAGTCAGGCGCGGGTCGGCGCGATGGCGCCGGTAATGATGTCGCGCTCGGGGAGCGTCAATCCGAGGCGCGCCGAAGCACGCAGCAGATGCGAGAGCGACGCCGCGCGCGCCAGCAGCGGATCGCGCGCCTTGATGGCGTTGAAAACGGCCACGTGTTCCTGATGCACCTGCGCGGCGAGTCCCTCGTGGCGCAGCGTGTTCGAACGCGCCGCTTGCACGACCTGCCGCATTTGCAGGTTCAGGTACTGAAGAAGATCGGCGTAATAACGATTGTGCGTGGCACGCGCAATCGCGGCGTGAAACGCCGTGTCGTACTCCACGCCGTTGTCGGCGTGGTACAGATTCGTCTCGAGTTTCTCCAGGATGTCGGCGAGTCGGCGAATGTCATCGTCGGTATGACGCACGGCGGCGAGTGCCGCGGCCGTGCTCTCCAGATCGAGACGCAGTTCATAGACGCTCGCGAGATCGGCAGCGTCTTGCCCGGCCGGCACCTGAAAACCGCTCGACGGCGTGCGCGCCTTCACGGTCACGCCCGCCCCTTGCCGGCTGTCGATCAATCCTTGCGCGCGCAGGCGCTCCGTCACTTCGCGAATCACCGCTTGGCTCACGCCGTACGTCTCGGCGAGTTGCTTGCCGGTCGGCAACTTGGTGCCGATCGGATACGTCCCTTGCCGGATCGCCTCCTGCAACTGCTGCGCGACTTGTTCGGTCAAGGTCTTGGGCTTGGTCGTCATGCGTTCACGTCACGGAATATTTTTCTGGTTTGCATGTTATATGAAAACTTTTGACAGTCATCACCGAGTTAACCCTAGGTGTGCGTTTCGTCTCCCGGTCCAGAAATGACAAAGGCGGTGAGGGAGACTCCCTCACCGCCTGCGTTGCTGCGCGCGATGCGCGTCGCCCTTAGAAGCCGATGAGCGCTTCCGTGACGTGACCCACATTCGGCGGCACCGCGAAGCAGTCGCTCACCAGCGCGCGCCATTGCTGGAACGCTTCCGAGTTACGGAAGTGGACGGTGTGATCTTCCAGCGTTTCCCACGTCACGACGAGGCTGTAGTGCGTCGGTTGCTCGATGGACTTGAGCAGACGCATGCCGTGGCACCCTTTCGAGCCCTTGAACAACGGCGTCGCCTTGGCGACACCCTGCTCGAACGCGGCTTCGGTGCCGGGCTTCACTTCGATCTGGGCAATTTCAAAGATCATCGGATTTCCTCATTGATTTGCGCGTGATGGCGCTTATGTCGATCTTGTTCTCGTCGCACGACGGCGCGGTTGGCAGCGCGGCGTCGGCGACACCGGGCGGGCGGCATGGCCCCCGCGAGACCGTCAGATTCTATACCGCGCATTCGTGTGACGCATCGCATGAACGGCCGCACATCCTTTCCGAGTTTTTCGCTCAGCGCACATCGCGTCGATGCACGGACTTCGCTCATCGACACGCCACACGGCACCATGAACGTGCAGCACGCCACCGAACACCTTATCTCACCAGACAAAACGGCAATATTAATCAATGAGATGAGAAATCCTGGCATTAGTCTTGCCTATCATCTTTCTTCTCCATATTTGCACCAAAAGAGCACATTCATGCCCAATTCCAATACACCCGGCGACGTGCTGTTCCTCCTGCTCGGCGCGATCCTGGTGCTTGCCATGCACGCTGGCTTCGCGTTTCTCGAACTCGGCACCGTTCGAAAGAAGAATCAGGTCAACGCCCTCGTCAAGATCCTGACCGACTTCGCGGTCTCGGGTCTCGCCTATTTCTTCATCGGCTATCCGCTCGCGTACGGCGTCGATTTCTGGTCCAGTGCCACAGTACTGTCGGAGCACAACGGCTATGCGCTGGTTCGCTTCTTCTTCCTGCTGACATTCGCGGCGGCGATTCCCGCCATCGTGTCGGGCGGCATTGCGGAGCGCGCCAAGTTTCACCCGCAGTCCGTGGCGACGTTCTTCCTCGTCGGCGTGATCTATCCGTTCTTCGAGGGCATCGCCTGGAATGGCCATCTGGGGGTTCAGGACTGGTTCACGCATGCGCTGGGCGCACCGTTCCACGATTTCGCGGGTTCGGTGGTCGTGCATGCCGTTGGCGGCTGGATCGGGCTGGCTGCGGTGCTGCACCTCGGTGCGCGCCGGGGGCGCTACAACGGCCAGGGACAAGTCGCCGCGCATCCGCCATCGTCGATTCCGTTTCTGGCGCTTGGTGCATGGATCCTGATTGTCGGCTGGTTCGGCTTCAACGTCATGAGCGCGCAGCGCGTGGGCGGCATCTCGGGGCTGGTCGCCGTGAACTCGCTCATGGCGATGGTGGGGGGCACGCTCGTGGCGATGTGGGTGGGCAAGGATGACCCCGGCTTCATCCATAACGGCCCGCTCGCGGGACTCGTTGCCGTATGTGCGGGCTCGGACGTCATGCATCCGCTGGGGGCACTTGTGGTCGGTGCGGTCGCCGGCGGCCTGTTCGTGTGGCTGTTCACGGTGACGCAGAACCGTCTGCGCATCGACGACGTGCTCGGCGTATGGCCGTTGCATGGGGTTTGCGGCGTTTGGGGCGGCGTGGCCGCGGGCATCTTCGGACAGACGGCGCTCGGGGGCGTGGGCGGCGTGAGCTTTCTCGCGCAGGTCGCCGGGACCGTGATGGGCGTGGTGATCGCCTTCGCCGGCGGGTATGTCGTGTACGGCGTGATCAAACGCTGTGTAGGCTTGAGGCTCGACGACGAACAGGAATACTACGGCGCCGACCTCTCCATCCATAAGATCACCGCGACGCCGGAGCGCGAGACGAATTGGTGAGTGAGTATCGAAACGCGATGTTCGAAGGCGGCATTCGGTTCACTCCGAGCATATCGACCTATCGATACGCCTGAAGTGGGCCGACGCCCACATTCCTGCCTACGACGACTAGGTAATCCGAACGCAATTTCTATCGCCAAGCGTCTCGGATTACCTGAAATCAATGAGCTCAAGTCGCGCTTCGCTTACGACCAACACCGATCTGCATCAGGTCCTCGCCGATGATCAGTTGCCCAGAGAAGTTTCGTTGCGCACGGGCCAGATTGGCACGCGGCGCATGGCCTGGAGCGATATGGGACAGGACGAGCGTTTTCGCACCCGCAGCCTCGGCCACCTTCCCGACGTCATCAATCGACGTATGGGAACTCAAGAGGTGAGCCTTGAACGCCGCCTCCTTTTCGCCAACCGGGGGCGGGAATAGCGCATCCACCCAGGACGTATCAATGACTTCGTGGACCAGCACGTCGGCGTGTTTCGCCAAGCGCACCAGATTTTCGCAGGGCGAGGTGTCCCCGGAAAACACGATGGATCCGTCATCCGTGTCGAAACGAAATGCGAACGCCGGCCATATCGGGAAGTGATTCACTAGCGTCGCCGTCACCCGAACGCGGTCATCCTCGAAGATCTTGAACGGCTCCATTTTCGGAACGGGCGTCTCGTTTGGCGTCTTGAATCCGGCAACCTGCGGGATGACGATGTCGTGGACCTCGACGAGCTTGCGCAAATCGGGACGATGCGCGTCGCGCAGACGGTCGTTGATATCGACGGCAAATGCCTGATACAAGTAATTCGTCATATCGACGGTGCCCGGCGTCGGATTCTCGGGATTCTCAATGCGAGGCTCTTCGACAGTTGTCTGGCCCGGCAGCTTGAAGATCGGCTCCATCTGCCCACGACGCCCGGGACCGTATACCTGAACCGGCTGCTTGATACCCGTAAGGCCGTCATACCAACCGTACAGGAACAGGTTGAAGTAATCGATCGTATGGTCCGAGTGCAGGTGCGTAAGGAAGATGCCGCGTAGGTTTTCCATGCCCGTCATGCCGGATACCCGATTGATGGGACCGAGTTCCGCTTGCTTGTAGCGCTTTCCGACACCGTCACCGCAATCCACGATGTAGACAGCGTCGCCAACCACGACCGCCGACGATATGCCCTCACGGTCACAATTGGGCCACCATACGGGGCCACCGGCGGTGCCGAGCAGCACCAGCCGCGTGTCATGATCCTGCGCTTTCCTGCGAGACGCGGCGACAGCTTGCGAACGCTGCTCGACTTCTGCTGCCGTTGCGGGCACACCGAGTAAAAGAGGAATGCCGGCGCCGGCCATTTTCCAACCGGCACCGAGAAATCCTCTGCGCGACATCCCAAGCTCTAGCGCCTGCCCAATGCAATCACACATGAGAAGTCTCCGAAGTATTGATGCTTTCCAGGGGGAAACGGCTCGGTCCTTGGGGGAAGACACGAGCCATCTGGGGGATTTGAATTCAGGTAAGTCGTCGTGTAACGGGGTGAGTTAATCAGCCCGCTACGGCCGCTCGAGTCCGCTCATCGCCGACGCTCGCCGCCCCAAGAGACAAGTCACCTTTCGCGGGACAGATGTCACGATTGTTCCGGTAGATTTCGCCATCCTTCATCACCAGCGCGATCTTGTTCGGGTCTTGAAGCACCTTCAGGTCCGCGAGTGGGTCTCCTTCCACCATGACGATGTCGGCGAGAAACCCTTCACGAATCTGGCCAAGGTCATCGGATCGCAGCATCATGTCGGCCCCGAGTTTGGTGGCCGACAACAAGGCCTCCTTCGGCGTCATGCCGATATATTTCACGAAGTACTCAAGATCACGCGCATTGGTTCCATGCGGCATCCAGGCGAAACCATAGTCACCGCCCGGAAGAATCCGAATACCGCGCTTGTGCATCTTGCTGAGTGACGCCGACGCCACTTCAAGCTCGCGGGCATACCCCATTTTCGTAGCGACTTCCTCGGTAATCCCCCACGGCGCGGCATGATGAATCGTGCTGACGAGCCAGCCGATCCCCGGCGCAACAAAATGCTTGTCCTTGTTGGCTTCGAGCATGTCCAACGCCTCTTCATCGGAGAAGCTTGCGTGAAACACGAGTTCAATCCCGTGGCGAACACATTGCTTGACCGATTCCGCTGAGCGCGCGTGCGCCGCCATGCGTTTGCCGGCCCGCTTGGCCTCCGATGCAAGCATGGCAATCTCCTCTTCAGAGAACGGCGATGCCTCGGCGGGAATGCCAGCAATATATTCGCCAGAGAGATTGATCTTCAGGTGATCGACACCGTATTTGATGAACATGCGTGCAGCGCGACGCATATCTTCCGGACCGCTGACCACCTCGCCGAAATTTAGCTCGCGAAACGGCAAATGCGGAAGCGTGTTGTCGCCCAGGCCCCCAACCGTTGTGATTTCCTGACTGCCCGCCAGATAGCGCGGGCCAGGGAATTCCCCCGCGTTGATGGCATTTCGCAGGACCACATCGAGTCGCGGCTTCGCCGCCGCGGCGCCGAGTGCCGACGTGAAGCCCATCTCAAGGTAACGTTTGGCAACGCGCACACACCAGAGGATATGTTCCTCAGGCGGCATGAACTGAATCGCGGCCAGCGACGGTTGATCGTTCCAGGAGAAATGAGTGTGAGCCTCCGTCATGCCCGGCATCAGAAAGGCGCCACGCCCGTCGATCGTCTCGGTATTTGCATCCCACCCCTCAACCTCGCCTTTGATGACGCGTTTGATGGTGTTGCCTTCGACAAGAACGCCGCCGTGGTAGGGGTCGGCGCCGGTTCCGTCGAAAATGGACACATTGGTAATCGCAATCTTGCGCATTTTGTCTCCTCCAATCCCGAATGGCTCAGGACATCGCTTTGTAGAACGCCTGTAGCGCCGCCACGCATTCGAACGGCTTTTCGAACGTCGTCCAGTGACCGCAACCCGGAAGCACGGTGACCGTGCTGCCGGGAATGCGCGCGCCGATCGCCTGCACTGCCGCGGGGGGGCCTACGCCGTCCTCGTCACCCGTTATCAATAGGGTCGGCACGTCGATGTGCTCCACCGAGGCGGGCTGCGCGCCCGCCAGTGCTTCGCAGCTTTGCGCATAGCCCTCCGGCGTTTGGCGCATTACGCTTTCTCGCACCAACGCGATGGCGACCGGACGCTCCGCCTTGGTTTGCGCACTGGTGGCGCCTTTCACTATGGCATCCGCGATTTCCTGAAGCCCGGTAATGCCCTTCGCGCGCGCAAGGTCGGCTCGCGCTTGAATGCCCGGACGCCCTTGGTCTGGCGGGCACAACAGCGGCCCGAAGAGCGCGAGGCTCTTCACGAGGTCGGGATATTTGACGGCCAGGTGCTGGGCCACGATGGTGCCCATCGAGTGAGCCACGATATGCGCGGCGCGCACGTCCAGTGCGATGAGCGCGCTCGCCACACTCTCCACGTAGGCGTCTATCGAGAGCGTCTCGCGCAGCAACGGCGAGCGCGCACTGCCCGGCAAATCGAAGCGAATCACACGTTTGCCCTCGAACGCCGGCAACACAGGTGTCCAGTTATTGGACGTACCCCCTAACCCGTGAATGCAAACGACAGGCTGTCCGTAGCCGTCGGATTCAAAGATAAGACCGTTGACATGATGTGTCGACATCAGGCCACTTCGTTTTGCAGTACACCAACGTTCTGAATCTCGATGCGGACGACATCGCCGCTTTGCAGAAATCTCGGCGGGTTGAAGCCAATACCGACACCGGCAGGCGTTCCCGTGGCAATGATGTCTCCCGGTTGCAGCTCGATGCCTGCCGAAAGCGATTCGATAAGCGTCGGAATATCGAAGATGAGTTGCCGCGTATTGGCGTTCTGACGCAGTTCGCCATTGACCCAGCACTGCACATCGACATTCTGGCCGTCGACTTCGTCTGCCGTTACGAGATACGGCCCCATGGGACAAAAGCCGTCGAGCGACTTGCCGAGGAACCACTGACGATGCAGCTTCTGGAGATCGCGGGCGGTGAAGTCATTGATCACCGTGTAGCCGAAGACGTAATCCATGGCGTCCGCCTTCGTGATACCGCGCCCCGCCTTGCCAATGACGACACCCAATTCGGCCTCGTAATCGAGTTGGCCCGTCACGTCCGCGTGACGAGGAATTTTTGCATTCGGGCCAATGATGGTGGACGCCGGTTTGGTGAAGTACACCGGTGCCTCTGGGGCGTGCTCACCGTTCTTTGCGCTGCTGTCAAAACCCGAGTTCTGAAATTCCGCCGCATGTTCATGGTAGTTCTTGCCGACGCAAAATAGATTCCGGCGAGGTGCCTCGATCGGTGCAAGAATCTTCGCCTCGCTCAAGGGGCGCCCCGCACCCAATGGGCGTAGGTCGCTCCCGAATCGGGCGAATTGTTGTACCAATTGGACCATATCGCCGTCAAACTCTGGAATTAGTGTCCGCACAGTCCAAAAGACGGATTTATCCGTATCTACGATGGAAATGGATTTTTTACCGTCGATTTCGAGATTTGCAAGTTTCATGTCATGGCTCCTCAGATAGGCCAATTGGTTTTCATGAGTGAAAATGTAGAACCATATTGGACAAGACGCAAGTCGGGGTTAACCAAAATATTGACCAATTGGTACCGTATGCGTATGATTTCCTCCATGCACCTGGGAGCGTTGTCATGAATGAAACCGAGACGAGAGGTCCGACGCGAGCCGCTGGCGCGAAAGCGCTCGCCCTTTATCTGGTTGAGGAAATTGCGTCCGGCCGTATGAAAGATGGCGTGAAGTTGCCAGCGGAGCGACAGTTGAGCGAGCAATTCGGGGCGTCGCGGGGCGCCGTGCGGCGTGTGCTGCAGGATTTGAAAAATCAGGGGCTGATCACGCAGGCCGTGGGCAGCGGGACTTTCGTATTGCCTGGGGCAGCAAAGTCCCTTCCTCCCCGGGAACCCGCGATCGATGAAATCTCGGCGACGCAGACCAGCCCTGCAGAACTGATGGAAGCGCGATTGCTGATTGAGCCGCTAATGCCGAAGCTGATAGCGCGCAACGCGACGTCAGCCGACTTCGCAAGAATGGCCGAGTGCATCGAGCGTTCTGAAGCCGCCGAAAGCGTCGAAGAATTTGAGCATTGGGACGGCGAGCTTCATCGCACCTTTGCGTTGGCGACGCACAATTCGTTTTTTCTGCAAATCCTGGACCTGACCAACCGCGTGCGTGAGCAGGGAGAATGGGGGCGCTTAAAGCGTCATTCGCTGACACCGGAACGTCGACACGAATACGAAGCGCAACATCGCGCGATCGTGGAGGCACTGCGGGACCGGGACGCCGATCAAGCCGGCGAACTGCTGACAGGACATCTGCGTCAAATTCAACACAACCTTTTCGGCATGTGATGGTTGCCCCGGCACATCGACGTCGCATCATCGTCTGATGCGTTCCTGCCTCGGCGCGTCTGCGCTAGGTCCCAAGACCGCGAAAGCAAAAGCGCCAATCAATGGTTCGATCGTTTATGCGGGCGCCAACCTCTGCAGCAACATCGCCACAAACGTCTGCGTGACGGGAGGCAACGTTCTCCCGCGCTTCTTGATCAGGGCAATAGGTCGCAGGAACGCGTCGTGATCGATCGGGCGAACCCGCAATTCCGGTTCCGCCCGGACTTCCCGAGCCGACGCCGGCAGAATGGTCACCCCGAGTCCCGCGCGGACCATGGCGACGGCCGTCATCATATACGTCGGCTCGCAGGCAATTTCCGGTGTGCAACCGCCGCTCGCGAACGCGCCATCCACCACCGCCCGCACACTCGTGCCTTGCGCCGTCAGCACCAGTGGCACGCTCGCGAGATCCGTCAGCGATACGCGCTTGCGTCGCGACAGCGGATGTCCCGCCGGCAACACCGCCACCAGATGGTCGGCGCCCGCGTAAAGCACCTCAATCTCCGCGTCACTCAACTCACCGCCCGTCAGGCCGATATCGACATCTTCGTTACGCACCAGCGTCTCGACCACCCCGGCCACCACATCTCTCACATGAAAGCCGGCGCGCGGTACCGCCGCCTTCACCTGCTGGATCAACTCCGGCAGTACGCTGGCGGCAAACGTCGGCAAACAGGCAATGCGCACCGTGCCGCTCGACCCGTCGCCGAGCGCGCGGGCATCGATCAGCACATGCTCCATGTCATGCAGCGACTTCTGCAACAACGGCAGTAGCTCACGCCCCGTCGGCGTCAGCGCAACATTCCGGCTGTTGCGATCGAACAGCCGCACGCCGACCGTCTCCTCCAATCGCCGGATCTGCACGGTCAATGCCGGCTGCGACAAATGCAATCGGGCCGCCGCACGCGTGAAGCTGCCGGTCTGCGCCACCGCGATGAACGCGCGAATGTCTCGTAGATTCAGATCCATTATGTTTCTTGATTGCTGCGATCAAATCATTTCAATTGATTTATCAACGCCCCGAACTTACGCTCGTTCGCATCAAAAAACAACATTGGAGACAAGCACATGCTGCCATTACTGGGGCTGGCTACCATCGTCGTGCTGCTCGGCGCGATTCTTTCGAAACGCATGTCACCGCTCGTCGCGCTCATCATCGTGCCCATCGTGGCGTCGCTGATCGGCGGGTTCGGCTTTCAGACCAGCAAGTTCGTGATCGACGGCCTCAAGAGCCTCGCGCCGGTCGTCGGCATGTTCGTCTTTGCGATTCTCTACTTCGGCACTATCACCGACGCCGGCACGCTCGATCCGATCATCGATCGCATCCTGAAAGCCGTCGGCACCCGACCCACGCGCATCGTCATGGGCACAACGTTGCTGGCCCTGCTCATTCACCTCGACGGTTCCGGCGCCGTGTGCTTCCTCGTGACGATTCCGGCCATGCTCCCGCTTTACGACCGTCTGGGCATGGACCGCCGCGTGCTGGCAGCCGCCGTGTCGATGGCCGCGGGCATCAACTTCCTGCCGTGGACCGGGCCGATGATTCGAGCGTCGGCGTCGCTCCACCTGCCGGTGTCGAGCCTGTTCAATCCGCTGATTCCGGTGCAAGCCATCGGGCTGGTCTTCGTATTCGGCATGGCCTACTGGCTCGGCCGCCGGGAAGAGAAGCGGCTCGGCCTGAGCGCCACGAGCGGTTCGATCCCGATGCCCAAACGCGAACTCTCGCCGGAGCAACAGGCGCTGCGCCGTCCGAAGCTCTTCTGGTTCAACATCATCCTTACGCTGGTCGTGCTCGGCACGATGGTCGTGATGGGCGAGAAGCTGCCGCCCGCGATCATGTTCATGGTGGGCCTGTGCGTCGCATTGATGGTGAATTACCCGGACGTCGACATGCAACGCAAGCGCATCGACGCACACGCGCGCGCGGCGTTGATGATGGCCGGCATTTTGCTCGCCGCGGGCGTCTTCACCGGCGTGATGCAAGGCAGCGGCATGCTCAAGGCGATGGCGCAAGCGGCCGTCGGCTTCGTGCCGCCGGGCATGGCAGGCCACATTCCGGTCGCGCTCGGTCTGCTGTCGATGCCACTGAGTATGCTCTTCGATCCCGACTCGTTTTACTTCGGCGTACTGCCGGTAATTGCCGAGGTCGCCGGACAACTGGGCGTGCCGGCTGTGCACGTCGGGCAAGCCGCCCTGCTGGGCCAGATGACGACAGGATTCCCGGTCAGCCCGCTCACGCCCGCCACCTTCCTGGTCGTCGGCCTGTGCGGCATCGATTTGGCCGACCATCAGAAATTCACGTTTCCGCTGTTGTTCGGTGCATCCATCGTCATGACGATCGCGTGTGTCGCGCTCGGCATCTTCACGCTTTAAGCCTTACTGAACGGACCCGACCCGCATGAACGGCACGCAACCCAACCCGTCGTCGAGACGAATCCGGATCGGCGCAGGCGCCGGATACTCGGGCGACCGCATCGAGCCTGCCGTTGAACTCGCGCAGCGAGGTGCGCTCGACTATCTCGTCTTCGAATGCCTGGCCGAACGCACGATTGGCATTGCGCAACAGGCGCGTCGCAGAGACCCGCAATCGGGCTACGACCCGTTGCTTGAAGCACGCATGACCGCCGTACTGCCGGCAGCACTGCGCAATGGCGTGCGGATCATCTCGAACATGGGCGCGGCCAACCCGCTCGGGGCGGCACGAAAGACAGCGGAGATCGCCCGCGCACTGGGGCTCGGCGACGTGAAGATCGCCGCCGTCACCGGCGACGACGTGCTCGACGTCGTGCTGCAAGGCGACGCCCACTTCGAAGAAACGGGCGAGCGCGTGGCGTCATACGGGAATCGTATCGTGTCGGCCAATGCTTATATGGGTGCGGCCGGCATCGTCGATGCCCTGGCGGCGGGCGCGCAAATCGTGTTGACGGGCCGGGTCGCTGATCCGTCTTTGTTCGCCGCCCCCCTGATCCACGAATTCGGATGGCGCATGGACGATTGGGATACGCTGGGACAGGCCACCGTCGTCGGGCATCTGCTGGAGTGCGCGGGACAGATCACCGGCGGCTACTTCGCCGATCCGGGCTACAAGGACGTGCCCAACCTCGCGACGCTCGGGTTCCCGATTGGCGAAGTCGCCCCCGACGGATCGGTCGTCATCACCAAGGTGCCCGACGCCGGGGGACGCGTGACGCAAGCCACATGCACGGAGCAGTTGCTCTATGAGATTCACGATCCCCAGCGATATCTTCAGCCCGACGTCGTGGCCGACTTTTCGCACGTGCGTGTGGAAGAGGAAGCCCCCGACCGGATCAAGGTAACGGGCGGACGCGGCACCCCGCGCACGGACACGCTGAAAGTGTCCGTCGGCTATGTCGACGGATTCATTGGCGAAGGACAGATCTCTTACGGGGGCCCGGGCGCTGTGGCGCGGGCAAGGCTCGCGCTCGATATCGTCCGCGAACGACTGGCATTGACGAGTGTGCAGACGAGCGAATTGCGCTGCGATCTGATCGGCCTGAATTCGCTGCACGGAGAAACGGCTGGCGCGCGCCACGCCGAGCCGTACGAAGTTCGTGTGCGCGTGGCGGGACGGACGTCATCCGCCGAGCAAGCGTTACGCATCGGTAACGAAGTCGAGACGTTGTACACCAACGGTCCGGCCGGCGGCGGCGGTGTAACCAAGTCGGTACGCGAGGTGCTCGCAGTCCAGTCGGTGCTGTTGCCACGCGAGCACGTCACGCCGGCGTTTACCTTCGTGGAGATTTGAGATGAAGCTGCGTGAACTCGCGCATTCGCGCACGGGCGACAAGGGCAACACACTCAACGTTTCGCTCATCTGCTACGACGCAAAGCATTACGCGCACCTGCGCGCCGAAGTCACGGCCGAGCGGGTGAAGGCGTTTCTGGGGGACGTCGTGCTTGGCGATGTCGTGCGTTACGAACTGCCTTGCCTGGGCGCGTTCAACTTCGTCCTGGGCAAGGCGCTCGGGGGCGGCGTGACGCGCGCGCTCGCGCTGGACGCCCACGGCAAATCGATGAGTTCGGCCTTGCTGGATTTTGAGGTCGCGACGCCGGATTGACGCGCGGCACCATGCCCCCTCACACCCACGTCGACTCGATATCGACATGCGCCACGCCCGAGCGCGTGCGCGTGACTCCCGGCGGGTCAGTGCGTCGATCATTCGGCGACACCTCGGTCGCCTGCGCCGCCGAGGTACCGCACGACGACACCGCCCGTTCGAGCAACGCCGCGCTCCAGTGCTGATACAGCAGCAGCAACCGATACGACGTTCGGACTGGCGTCGCGCCCCCACATTGCCACGCCTCCCCCTTCCATCGATATCCCCACGGACTCTCGGCCGGATCCAGGCTCAGATAACGATGGCCATCAACGCATGACGTGTGGCACTGCACGTTGAACGCGACACAAGCGGCGGCAATGTCGTTCGCCGTCAACGATTCGCCGCACGCCAGTAGGCGCTCACGTAAAGCCTCGCTCGACGCGATGGCCGTCAGCAGCGGCGTGTCGCAATACATGGAGAGCTGCGTCACACGATCGACGCGATCGAGGACTGCCGCCTGGTCGTCGGCCGATACCGTCGCGAGCTGCTCGCAAAGCGACGCCCAACGGCGCGTCAGGTCCCCCGCATCGAGGGTGAATACGGCATTGCGCGCCCAGGTACCCAGCAGACTCGTCACCGCGCGGCAGGAGTCGAGCATGAGCCCGGCCACGCGCAGCATGCCCCGATAGCTGTCGGTCCCGCTCGATGCGCTCGACTCGCTCGCGAACCACGACGGCATCCAGAGTCCCAGCCGCGCAGGCGGCACGGCCGTATTGGCGAACGTAAAGAGTGTGGCAACGTCGCGCGAGCGCGTGAGCGTGGCAAGCGCGCCGCGCCACGACGATGGCGTTGACGGGGACGGTGCAGGCGGTACCACGCACGCTTCCAGCAGTCGGCATCCCGCGTCCATGCGCTTGAGCACTTCGTCGACCGCATGATGACGAATCAACGTCGGCGAACCGAGCGACTGCGTCATCACCCCCTTCGCCCCTTCGAAAGCCAGCAGCGTCCAGTCGGCCCACGGCACCCCAAACGGGGTGTTGGCGATCGAGGCACCGCGACCGGTGTCCGGCGTCCCGTCGTCCCCGGTCGCCCCTTCCTCCTGGTAGAAGCACGCGGCAATGATCGCGAGCAGCGACAGGTTGCCCACGAGCGACAGGGCATCGCGCGCCGCGCGAAAATGCCAACCGCGATCGCCGGTCGCGGCCACCGTATCGATCCATCGCGCAATGTCGCGACATATCGGATCGACATCGACATCAATAGCGGTGGCGATGGCAGCGGATGCGGCTGCGGAGGCGTTGGCGTTGGCGGTAGCGGTAGCGGTAGCGGGGCGGTTCGCGGTAGCGGCGCCGTAACGCACGCCCTCGTCGTGAGTGGGCGCCAACATCGCTTCGACCTGGGTGAGGTTGCGCGCCAGACGCGCGTCGCGCACGTGCGCCAGATCGAACTCCTTGCGATAGAAGTGCTGGCATGGCCCGGTCGTCACCCACAATCCCGCCCACGCCTTGGCAAAGGCCTGCGCAAGCGCAGGATCGACGCGACGTGACAGCGCGACCTCATCGCTGCACGCATCGCCTGCCGCGTTGGCCGTCTGCGTCAGACGGGCGCCAATATCGGTTTGCGCGGCGCGGCGCGGCATCGCCGCCTCCGGCCGTCCCGCCCGCTCGACGGCCGGTGCCGGGCCCCAGCCCCCTCCCCAACCGCTTGCGCCTGCACACTGCTGGTACCACATCGCTGCCCCCACATGGTCGTCGCCGGGCGCGCCGGCAAACCGTCGACTATAGGCAGATGCCATTGCACATGCAGTGCCCCATGGAGCGAGCACGCACGCACACCCCGAATTCCGGCGGTGCCCTCCATCGTCGACGCGCCGCAACCGTCCCCCAGCGAGTGCCCACTTACGCAGCTTGCACGGGACAGAGTGCATATCCCCTCTCGCCAAGTGCCAACGCGTCGCGGTAGACTTTCGGACACCTGACGTCAGCAGTCGCTCGCGGACGCTGGCGAGTCCCCACTTCGTGACGATGGCTGCGACGCCGGTGGACCGATGCCATGCCGACCCGCGAACGACCTTCGACATTTCAACGCACAACCGCGAGTGCGCCCGCCGCGCGCCCCCTGCCCCTATGGTCGATACCCCATCTCAGACGTCTGCCGCGCCCCTCACCGCGCTCCCCCTTGTCCCGCTCGCGCCCGACGAGATCCCCTTGGGCGCAGCCCTGCCCTGGGCCATCGTCGATCACAATGGCGAACCGCTGCTCGCTGAGGGCGATATCGTCCCCACGCAGGCGGGCCGCGACTGGCTGTTTGCGTCGTTCGCCCCGCATCGGGTCGCCAACCTCGGTGGAGACGACATCGCACCGGCCAACGTTACCGCGCCCACGGCGGCGTCTCCCGACAATGCGGCCGCTGCCGCCGCCGGTGCGACGCAACCGCAGTACGCACTCACCGACCTGAATCTGCGCCCGGGCGACTGGCTGCAGATCCAGTTGCCGCCGGGCGCCGGGTCGCAGCGGGTGCGCACGCGTGTGATCGGATACGCGCCGAATCAGATGCTCTTCATCACCGCCCCGACGGGCCGCGCCGCGCCGCCGACCCTGCACACCGGCGAGCGGCTAGAACTCTGGACGTTCTCCGGCGAAGACATTTACCACTTCGTCTGTACGGTGGAGCGTGTGAAGCGGCTGCCGTTCGACTACGCCGTGCTCTCCGCGCCGGCGCAGATCCGCCGCAAGGTGCTGCGCCGTTCTCAACGCGTACCCGCCAGGCTGGTCGTATCGGTCGGCGCAGGTGAGGCCCGCCACCTTGCCCTGCTGCAGGACATCAGCGCCGAAGGTGTCTCGCTGCTGGCCGACACCCCGCTCGGCGCGCCCGGCGACAGCATGCAGCTCGCGTTCCGCGTGCGTGTCGGCGACATCGACATGCCCATCGAAGCCAGTGGCACGATCCGCAGCGTGCAACAAGGCGACGACGGCAGTCATTTGCACGGCGTCGAATTGCCCGTGCTCGACCCGTCGCATTACGTCGCGCTCAAGTGCTACGTCTACGAGCGCCTGCTGGCGCTCGGGGGGGCCTGATGGCGAAGCCGAAGCCTCCCGAAGCCGAGCGTCCGCGCACGCTCGCCAGCCAGACGCTCTTCCGCGGCCTCGATATCGTGGAAGCCGTCGCCGCCGGCATCGACACCGTGCCGGCGCTCTCGGCACACACCGGCATCACGACATCGACCACACACCGGATTGCGTCGGCGCTCGTGCACGCGGGGTATCTGCGCTTCGAGCCGCGTCGCGGCTACCGGCTGGGCAACAAGCTCATCGAACTGGGGTTTCTCGCCTATCGACAAATCGACTTGCCACGGGTCGCCCGGCCCACGCTCGAATCGCTCGCGAGCGAGACGCAGGACACCGTGCACCTGGCCGTCGCCGACGGTTGGGAAGTGATGTACCTCGACAAGCTGCCGGGACAACGCGCCGTGGAGATCAGTTCGCGCATTGGCGGACGCAAACCGATCTGCGTCACCGGCGTGGGCAAGGCGCTGTTGCTCGATCGGGACGAAGCGGCTTGGAAGGCGCAGCTTGCGCATTACCAGTCGCAAGTGTCGTCGTCACCGATCGATACGACCGCGTGGCTCGCCCGCATGCATGACTACGCCCGTCTCGGTTACGCCTTCGATCTGGAAGACGACACGCCGCAAATTCGCTGCGTGGCTGCGCCGGTGTATGACGCAAGCCAACATATCGTGGCCGCCATCAGTGTCTCGAGCACGACCAAGTACATGAGCCGCGAACGCATGCAGGAACTCGTGCCGCGCGTGAAACACGCCGCCGCGCAAATCAGCCACCAGCTCGGATGGTCCGGTCATGCGCGCTGAGGCGCGTCGATGGATTCGGTTCGACTGAAAAGAAGCGGCCCCTGCTTGCAGGGGCCGTTGTCGATGCGGCGTCGCCGACACCGCTACCCGGAAGGCGCATCAGGTGATGCGCATCTCGGCGCTACGCCGCGCGTCGCTTGAGCAGATCGAGCGCCACGTCGACGATCATGTCCTCCTGACCGCCCACCATGCGTCGCTGACCCAGCTCGACCAGGATGTCGACGGTCTTGAGGTCGTAGCGCGCGGCAGCGGCTTCCGCGTGACGCAGGAAGCTCGAATACACGCCGGCGTAGCCGAGCGCCAGCGTCTCGCGATCCACTCGCACGGCGCGGTCTTGCAACGGGCGAACGAGGTCGTCGGCGGCATCCATCAACGTGTACAGATCGCAGCCGTGGTGCCAACCCAAACGCGACGCCGCGGCGATGAACACTTCCAGCGGCGCGTTGCCCGCGCCCGCGCCCATGCCTGCCAGACTCGCGTCGATACGATCGCAGCCCTCCTCCACCGCAACGATGGAGTTCGCCACGCCAAGGCTCAGGTTGTGGTGCGCGTGCATGCCGGTGAGCGTCTCGGGCTTGAGCACGTCCTTGAAGGCGCGGAAGCGTTCGCGCACGTCGTTCATACCCAGCGCACCGCCCGAATCCACCACATAGATACACGTCGCGCCGTACGACTCCATCAACTTGGCCTGCTCGGCGAGATGCTGCGGCGTGGTCATGTGGCTCATCATCAGAAAGCCGACCGTGTCCATGCCCAACTCGCGCGCGTAGGCAATGTGTTGGCGCGAGACGTCGGCCTCGGTGCAGTGCGTTGCGATACGCACCACGCGCGCCCCTGCGTCGTAGGCTTCGCGCAGGTCGTGCACGGTGCCCACGCCCGGCAGCAACAAGGTGGCGACCTTGGCGTGCGTAACCGTCTCGGCCACGGCGGCAATCCACTCGAGATCGGTATGGGCGCCGAAACCGTAGTTGAAGCTGGAGCCGGCCAGGCCATCGCCGTGCGCGACTTCAATGGAGTCGACCTGCGCGGCGTCGAGCGCGGCGGCAATCGCCTTCACATCGGCAATGCGGTACTGGTGACGAATGGCGTGGCTGCCGTCGCGCAGCGTCACGTCGGAGATATAGAGCTTTTTCTGCGTCATGATGAGATGTGTCTCCTGAAAGCGCGTGCGACCGTCAGGCCGCGAGCGCCAGGCGGGTGGCGGCGATGCGGTCGGCGCAGGCCAGCGCGGCGCTGGTCATGATGTCGAGGTTGCCTGCGTATGCCGGCAGATAGTGCGCGGCCCCTTCCACTTCGAGGAAGACCGAAGTCTTCAGGCCGGTGAGCTTGCCCAAGCCCGGCACGTTGAGCGGACGCGATGCGTCGAACAACTCGAATTGCACCTGTTGCTTGAGCCGATAGCCCGGCACGTAGGCATGCACCTTGTCGACCATCGCCTGAATGCTTGCGGCAATGGCCGCCTGATCCCCCGGCTCGGACAGCACGAACACCGTGTCACGCATGATGAGCGGCGGCTCCGCCGGGTTGAGCACGATGATCGCCTTGCCGCGCGAAGCCCCGCCCAGCACTTCAATCGCTTTCGACGTCGTTTCCGTGAACTCGTCGATGTTGGCGCGCGTGCCCGGCCCCGCCGACTTGCTCGAGATCGACGCGACGATCTCCGCGTAATGCACCTTCGCCACCTGCGAGATGGCCGCGACCATGGGGATCGTCGCCTGACCGCCGCACGTCACCATGTTGATGTTTCGCGCGTCCAGATGCGCGTCGAGGTTGATCGACGGAATCACGTACGGACCGATGGCGGCCGGCGTCAGATCGATCACCTGCACGCCACGCGCTTGCAGCAGCGCGTTGTGATGCGCATGCGCCTTGGCCGAGGTCGCGTCGAATGCGATGCGAATGTCCTCGAAACCCGGCATCGCCAACAGGCCGTCAATGCCTTGTGCGGTGACCGGTACGCCGAGACGCTGCGCACGCGCCAGGCCATCCGAGGCCGAATCGATACCGACCATCGCGCCCATTTCCAGATGCTCGCTGTTGCGCATCACCTTGATCATCAGGTCGGTGCCGATATTGCCCGAGCCGATGATCGCCACTTTCTGTTTGCGTCGTTCCGTCACTGTCGTCTCCTGAACGTATCCGTCTACTGATATGAGCCGCATCGTAATTGCGCGACGATGCAAATGTCAATATGTAAACATTGATCTCATATATTGAGATCAATGAAACCCGCAGCTTATCCACACTTTTTGTTCACAAGCCCGTTGATAACTTGCGGAAAAGCATGCCAAGTGGCTGATTCAACAGGGAAGACTGGTCGCGCGCGAAAGTTGTGCCATGCGCTGAAAAACGAGGCTCGGCGCGGGTTTTGCGGAAATTTGTTATCCACAGAATCTGTTTGCAAGCCAGTGGACAACTCGCGGACAGCTTCCTCAAGTCCTTGATCGGACGGAGAAAAAGGGGGGGAGCGCATTTGCTGCGCGGTGTCGAGAGCGGTGCGATAGCCCAGATTCGCATGCCGCATGCTGGCGCGCGCGGCGTCATGTTATCCACAGAAAATGTTCACAACCCAGTGAATAACTCGCCGATATCCACGATAGGCCATTGACGCGAAACGACTTCTTCGCCGAGCAGAAAGTTCGATCAGCGCGTGCTTCGCGCTTGGGCAGTCGCGCAAAAGGACGGCTATTCGAACTTTCGCAACGCAGACGAGGTCTAGAAAGACTGGAATGCCGGTCACGACGCGCCACAGGGCGACTTCCCAAGGTCGCTGCGTGCCGTTTGTCAGCACGATGCCGACGACCGTGATCGACACGTTTCTTGCAACACGACAAGCTCAACCATGAATACGAACCCCCGACGCACCGGGCGGCTCGCGCCATCGATTCGACTCGCACCGCTTGCCTCGCCCTCAAGACTTTCTCCGTCGTCTGGCCGCCGTGCGTTTGTCGCGCTGGGTGCGGCGATGACCTTGTTGTCGCCGCTCGCGGCCCATGCCGACGACACCCCGGGCGGCATCTCGACGTGGGCCGGTGCCGTCGTTGATGAAGTTCGCGACGTTGCTACGCAAGGCGCAAGCGATCTTTACGTACCGCTGCATACCCATCACCTGCGTTTCGCCTACACGAGCGAAAAGATCGCCCAGTACAACGAAAACCCGTGGGGCCTGGGCTACGGACGCGTATTGTCCGACGGCAATAAGGGATCGCGAATGCTGTACGCCATGGCGTTCAAGGACTCGCATAACGACTGGTCGCCAATGGCCGGTTACGGCCGGATCTGGAACATCGCCAACGCCGGCCCTGTGCGTTTCGGGCTCGGCTATACGGTCTTTCTGATGTCGCGCTCGGACACGCTCGGCGGCGTGCCCTTCCCCGGCGCGCTGCCCCTCGCCGAAATCGGCGTGGGGCGCGCCTCGGTCTCCACCACCTATGTGCCCGGCGGCAAGGGCAACGGCAACGTGCTGTTCTTCTTTGGTCGTTATACGTTCGGCAAACCGGGTTGATCACCGGACGTTGACCGGCCACTCAAATTCGCCGGCCCAACATCGACGGCAGCGGATTCGGGCGTGGTGCGCACGCACCACACCCCGAACCCCGCGATGTAGCAGTACGCCACGACGGGCACGAGGAACGACAGTCCGATGCCCATGCCATCCGCGAGCGCTCCCTGCAAATAAGGCAACACGGCACCACCGACGATCGCCATGCAGATCAGCCCGCCGCCCTCGCTCACCCGCGTGCCAAGACCGCCCACCGACAGTGAGAAAATCGTCGGGAACATGATGGCGTTGCCGAGACCGCAGGCCAGCAACGACCACATCGCAAACGACGCCGGCAAGGCGAACGACGCGAGAATCAGCACCACGTTGTAAAGTGCGCACAGGCTCAGCAGGCGTCCCGGCGACACCTTGCGCAACAGCCACGCGCCCAGGAATCGCCCCGCCATCGCTCCCCCCCAATAGAACGCCAGATACCGGCTCGCATGCGCGTGATCGACGATGCCCGTGCCCGCTTGCGTCAGATAGACGATCAGGAAGCTGCCGATACTGACTTCCGCGCCAACATAAAGAAACAGCGCCACGATGCCGTAACGCAAGGGACGGTGTGCCAACAGACTGCGCACGTTGCCGAGCACGCTCGGCGGCGCCACGCGGCTCGCACGGTGTTCCGGCAGCGTCAGCCGCCAGAGCGCCACGCCGCCGATGGCCAGCACCGTTGCCAGCAGGCCATAGGGGCCGCGCACACTGTCTACGGCATGGCCGGTTGCGGTCTGCGCCTGCGGTGCGAGGATCCAGAGCGCGGCGAGCGGCGGCCCAACGGTCGTGCCCAGCGAATTGAACGCTTGCACCAACGTGAGGCGGCTCGCCGCCGCCCCGCGCGTGCCCAACGTCTCGACGTAGGCGTTCACCGCGACTTGCAGCAACGTGATACCACTCGCCAGCACGAAAAGCGCGGCGAGAAAGCACGGATAGGACATGAGTGCGGCGGCAGGGAAGAACAGCGCGCAGCCGACGCCGGCCAACCACAACGAACTGGCCAGCGCTCGACGGTAACCGACGCGTGCGGTGTATTGCCCCGCCGGGTACGACACGACGAAATACGCAGCGAAGAAACTCGATTGGATCAGGGCTGCGTCGCGAAAGGTCAGGTTGAACGCAGCCTTGAAGTGAGGCACCAGAATATCGTTTAGCGACGTGATGAGCCCCATGGCGAAGAAGAGCGTCGCAAGCATGGCAAGCACGCGATTCGCAGAAGGCATCTGGGTCATGGGGGAATCGTTGGGATGCGTGGAATCAGACGGGCCGGTGGCATTCGTTCGATCGACGATCATGCATGTCTCCAGGGGTCAACGAGCTCTTTCTCGCTGAGAGAGGGGCCAGGACTTAGCAGTGTAGAACGCACCAACGAGGTCGGGGCACGGGCAAAATCTCATATTTTCGTCGCGCCGGGTTGGCATGCGACGCGCGTCGAGCACCCGTTTTCGTCGGTGGGTCGCCGCTGCATTTCAGTGTTATCGGCGCTTGTCGGCCGACGGCTTTTTATCGACTATCCGCGGTACGGGATAGGTCGCCACATTCGGAGAAACATCATGCGGGGTTTCAGTTCCATGAGAATCGCGACGGGATGGCTCGTCGCGGGCCTGCTCGGCCTCGCCGGGCAAGCGCACGCGCAGTCGGGTGACGCGTCGCGCGCGCCGGCCGCCGCGTGCAATTGCGCGCAGATCGTTGCCGACTGTTCGGCATCCGTGTCGGTGATTCCGATACGCGCGACCAACGGCGCCTTTTCTGCCGACGTCATGCTGCAAACCGACGCCCCCGCCTGCGCCAAGGTCGATTACCAGCTCGACGACACGCCCTACGCCACGATTCTGCGCGACGGGACGTCAGGCGTTCAGCGCCTGTATGCCGCGCGGGCGCTAACGCGCAACAGTGTGTCGCATCTGTCGTGCCACGTGTGTGCGGCGACATCGGCACCGGTGGCGAACGATGGCCTGCCGCCCGATCTGGCGCGTGTCGACGGGGCCCCCGGAACATACAGCGCGGCGCCCACCGCGAACACGTCCAACACGTCCAACACTGCCACTACCGCCACCACGGTCACCGCCACCGCGACCGCCTCGCCGCCGCCGACGACGTCGGGCGCAACGACTCAGGCAAGTGCGGCGGCACCTTTACTCGTGATGAATCCGTCCGGGCACTGGCGCGGTCTGTGCACGAATGCGCCGCCGTGGTGGAAACCTTGGGGTTCGCCGATGACGCGTCTGATGACGCTCGCGCTCAATGGCGCGCAGGTCACGGGCAGCGTCGACGACGTTGAGCCGAACGTCCACACCACGGTGCAGGGCACACTGTCGGGCGACCGTCTGCAACTCGCCGGCAGCTACGGCGCGAAGCACGACATCACGTTCGGCGCGAATGGCACCACGCTGACCGATGCCTGGTGCAACGGCGACGGCCGCTGCGAAACCTGCGAAATGCAGCGTTTTTAAGGGTTTCCGGGCGATCGACGTCGACGGCGGCGCACGGCACAGGCACAAAAAAATCGCCGCAAAACTGCCGTCGAATGCCCGGCAAAGATCGCGCGCCTCGGTCGCAACCGCGATGACGAATCGCCAGCTTGTCGATGAAACGCCCTGAAATGCGGCGAAATCGCCGCTCAGCCTTGTGCGGCAGGCACGCAACATTATTCGCGCACGGCTCGCACAAAGCGATTTCTTAGGTAGAATCGTCGGCGCAGCAATACGTATCATTCGGGTGGCCGTTCTACGACGGCACTTTCTTATTCTCATCGATTGGATCGATATGGCAACGGCAAAGAAAGCAGCAGCAAAGAAGGCCCCTGTGGCAAAAAAAGCGCCGGCAGCGAAGAAGGCTCCGGTAGCGAAAAAGGCAGCCCCGAAGGCCGCTCCCAAGGCAGCCCCGAAGGCAGCCGTGAAGGCCGCGCCGAAGGCAGCCGCCAACGGCAAGGTGTCGCCGATCAAGGACGCACTCAACAAGACCCAGCTCGCAGCCCACCTCGCCGAGCATTCGGCAGTCGCCGTGAAGGAAGTCAAGGCAGTGCTGGCCGCGCTCGAGAACACCATCGTCAGCTCGCTGCACAAGAAGGGTGTTGGCGAATTCACGCTGCATGGCCTGTTCAAGGTCACGTCGCAACAAATCGCCGCCAAGGCGAAGCGTTTCGGCAAGGACCCGTTCACGGGCCAAGAGCGCTGGTTCCCGGCCAAGCCGGCGTCGGTGCGCGTGAAGGTTCGCCCGCTGAAGAAGGTCAAGGACGCCGCCCAGTAAGTCCAGCGCTCGCGTCGCCGTGGCTTCCACGGCAACGTGATTTGCCAGGACCGGGCAAGCAGTGCCTGAACACGGTGCCGAATTTCGGCACCGTTTTTTTTCGTCCTGATTTCGTCGTCCTCATTACTGTCTCGACGCGGCGCCGCTCGTACGGGACTCAGGGTTTTCGCTGGGGTTTGTGCGGAGTGGACGCGTCTTGTACCGCCCGCTACCATCGCTCGGGTTAACCGTCAGCCAGCCGCGAGGCCTTCGCCTCGCATCCGAGATCGGCATGCTGGCAACGCCTTCGCAGCCTCAGGAGACCCAGCATGACTCGCAAGTTATCGCGTCACCCTGCGCAAGTTCGGCATTCCCCTTCCTTTACCCATCCGGCCAGCCGGCAAAACGATCCAGGCCCCCCCGACCTTCGCTCGCGTCGCGGCTTTCTCACCGCGCTCGGCGTCGCGGCCATGCCGGCCGGTTTCGTCGGATCGCTCGGCGGCACCCTGGGCGGCCTGCTCACCAGCACCCTGACACTGTTTTCCACACCGGCTCACGCGCAGACCGTGGCCGACATCAAGAAGAAGGGCACGCTCAACGTCGGCATGCTCATCGACTTTCCGCCGTACGGCACGACGAACGCGCAGATGCAGCCTGACGGCTACGACGCCGACGTGGCAAAACTGCTGGCGAAGGATCTGGGGGTCAAGGTCAACATCATGCCGGTGACGGGACCGAACCGGATTCCCTATCTGCTCAGCGGCAAGGTCGATGTGCTGGTCGCGTCGCTCGCCATCACGCCGGAGCGCGCCAAGCAGGTGCAGTTCTCCAAACCCTACGCCGCCGCGACCATCGTGCTGCTCGGCAAGACCGGCACACCCATCAAGTCCGCGGCGGATCTGAAGGGCCTGCGCGTGAGCGTCGCGCGCGCGAGCACCCAGGACATGGCCGTTACGAAGACGGCGCCCGAAGGCACCGAGATCCGTCGATTCGACGATGACGCGTCCGCCATGCAGGCGCTGCTCACCGGGCAGGTCGATGCCATCGGTTGCTCGGTGACGGTCGCGAACGCGATTCGTCAGCGAGCACCGGGCCAGTTCGAGCCGAAGTTCAATTTGCTGCAGCAGGCGATGGGCATTGCCTTGCGCCCCAATCAGCCGGAACTGCTCGCGGCGATCAACGACTTCGTCACGCGCAATACGGCCAACGGTGAGCTGAACAAGCGCTATCGCAAGTGGCTCGGCACCGACCTGCCGCAGATGCAATAAGCACCGCCGCCCCCGGCGCTGAGCGCGCTGGGGCGCTTGCTTCCCCAGCGATTGTCCGACCGCGTCCGTACCGACGCCGGCACGGCGCCAACCTATCGAAATGCGCATTTCGATCCAATCTCCGCACCTCGCGAAACCCTCCCGCAATACCCCGTAACGCTCCGTAATACCCTGCCGTCCCCCGCCCCACGGTCATCCCCCGCCCTTCCGACGTGATCGTCACAAAAATAGCTTTGCTTTCGATGCAATTTAGATATATCGTAAACACGTCTTAACTACATCGATAAGGAGTCGCATCATGCGTGGATCACGTGGCGATTTCATGGGCCGAGGCCCGCTGGACCTGGACAGCATGGAGGTTGGCGACGACCGGCGCGGTGGGCGCCATGGACGGCGCGGCAGTGGCGAGGGATACGGTGACGCCCGCTTCGGACGCGGCGACGAAGGGCGCGGCGAACGCGGCGGCAGGGGCGGACGTGGTGGCGGCCGCCTCTTCGGTCATGGGGGCTTGCGGCTCGTACTGCTGCATCTGATTGCGCAGCAACCCCGCCATGGTTACGAACTCATCAAAGCCATCGAAGAGAGTGTGAACGGCACGTACAGCCCGAGCGCGGGTGTGGTCTACCCCACGCTCACGCTGCTCGAAGAAATGGGCTATCTCCGTGTGCAGGAGAACACGGGCGACAGCCAACGGAAGTCTTACGAAATCACCGATACCGGGCGCGTCTATCTGGCGGAAAACGAGGTCGCGGTCACGGAACTGCTCGCACGGCTGACGACGCGCCGTGAGCGTTCGGAAGACATGCCGCCGCAGGTCATGCGCGCGCTGCACAACTTCAAATACGCCGTGCATCTGCGCCTGGGCGGCGAGCCGCTCTCGACCGAACAGGCCAACGCATTCGCCGCCATTCTCGACGCGGCGGCGCAACAACTGGAGCGACTTTGATGAGAGATCACGCAGCACCGCCCGTCATTCCCGATCGCACACCGCAACGCGTACGGCACGAACTTCGCCTGCGTCGGCTGGAAGTCCGCCATGTCGAACAGCTCACGCCGCACATGCTGCGCGTGACCCTGGGTGGCGACGATCTCGAAGGCTTCACCAGCCCCGGCTTCGACGACCACGTCAAACTGTTCTTCCCCGACCCGGCCACCGGCGAACTGGTGCTCCCGCAGCCCGGCGCGCAAGGGGTCGCCAAGCCCGCGCCCGGCGACGCACCACGACTGATGCGCGATTACACGCCACGCCGGTACGACGCCGCGTCGCAAACCCTGGTGATCGATTTTGCAATGCACGACTCCGGCCCCGCCACGCAGTGGGCGCGCTCGGCTCAACCGGGTGACGGCATCGGTGTGGGCGGTCCGCGCGGCTCGCTCGTCATTCCCATGACCTTTGACGGCTATGTCTTGATCGGCGACGACACGGCGCTGCCCGCGATCTCGCGGCGGCTGGCCGAACTGCCGGCCGGCGCGCTGGCGTTCGTCTTCGCGGAAATCGACAGTCCGGCCGACCGCCTGCGCTTCGCCAGCGATGCCGACGTCGTGGTCGAATGGCTCTTTCGCGAAGGCACGCCGGCCGGTCAAAGCACCGCACTGATCGACGCGCTCGCCGTGGCCACGCTACCCGCTGGAGATGTGCATGCCTGGGTCGCCGCCGAGGCCGGCGTGGCGAAGGCCGTACGTCGCCATCTCGTCGCCGCTCGCGGGCTCAACCCGAAATGGGTGAAGGCGGCTGCCTACTGGCGACGCGGCGACGTCGCCGTGCACGAGACGCTGGACGACTGAGCGCGGGGTGGCGCGTGTATGCTTTCCATCTCCCGCCGACGAGAAAACGATCGACACCGATGGACACGCCTCTGCTACCCGACACGAATCTGTTTGCCGGCCTGCCGCCGTCTCCCGACCCGACCGCAGCCGAGCAGTTCACTACGCTGCTTGCGCATCCGGGGATGCGTGTCGAGCGCATCGTCTCGACTGGACAGGCCTCTCCCCCAGGCTTCTGGTACGACCAGGCGCAGCACGAATGGGTCGTGCTGCTCACGGGCGGTGCGGGCTTGGCCTTCGCCGACACGCCCGGCCAGACACTCGTACTGAAGCCCGGCGACGCCGTTGCGATTGCCGCGCATCGCCAGCATCGTGTCGCCTGGACGACACCGGGTGAAACCACCGTCTGGCTGGCGATTCACTACGATTGACGACGTCCGCCGCGTTCCCCTTTGGAGAAATTCCCTGCCGTCTTTCGGAATTGCCTGATAGAAATGCCAGGAACAAATTCCGACTATGGAAACGCGTCCCGGGGATGTCGAATCTCGGCACCCGAAGGGCGGTTCACCCAAAAGGGGGTACGACGACATGGAGCAACGCAAACGACACGACGGCTTTGAGCGTTGGGCAGCGGGCGCGACGGCGCGTCAAGCGGCGCGCGATGATGCTCGCTGGCGCGTGTTTCGGGCACCGGAGCAGGCCGACTTTCACGGGTTTGTCGTCTGGTGTTACACGCAGGGTGTGTTTCTCGGTCAGGAATTCGATCGGCGCACCGACACCATCACGCACTGTTACGTGCGCAACGGCGCTTGGGCCGTGCAGTTCGATTCGTATGGGGAGGCGTGTGAGCGCGCCTTCGACATCCATGCGCCAACGCTGATCCTGTACGCACCGGAACGCAACGGCGGCGTCTTCATCACCAGCACCGAGCAGTAGGCCACATGGCGCGCCGACGTCTTCGGCAAAGGGACGGCACCGGCCGGCGAAACGCCGCCCGGTGCTTTTTTCCGTGCTTGCCCGCCGAGCCGCAACCGCAGTCGTGTGCGACGGCCGGGTCGGATCAGGCGTAGTGGCGGATGTCGTCGATCTCGGTCTGACCAAAATCGTCGCGCTCGGTCAGCGCCAGAATGCGCTGCGCCACCGCTTCCGGCGACGACAGCTTGCCGCTCGCCTTGAGGTCCTGAAAACGCGCCAGCGCCGGAAAACTCTCCACGCTGCTGCCGCGAATCGTCTCTTGCATGCCGGTATCGACCACACCGGGCGCGAGCGATACGGCATGAACGCCGTGCTCGCGATGCTCCGCGTTGACCACCCGCGTGTACATATCCAGCGCGGCCTTGGTGGCGCAGTACACCGACCAGCCGGCGGTCGGATTGCGGCCGGCGCCCGACGAGATGTTCACGATCTGTCGCTTGGCCGCGAGTCCTTGCGTAGCGGCGAGAAAGCGCGCCGTGAGCAGCATGACGGCGGTGACGTTCAGGGCGAAGGCCGCGCCAATGGCCGCCGGGTCCGTGAGGGCCGCGGCATTCGCGACCGGATTGACCGTGCCCGCGTTATTGATCAGCAGGTATCGCGAGGCGTCGCGCGGCAGTGCCGCGAAGATACGCTCGGCGACCTGCGCTGCGGCATCGGCATCGGCCAGATCGACGGCCACTTGCTCAAGCGTCGCGCCCTGTGCGCTGGCCAGCGTCGCAAGGTCGTCGTCCGTGCGACGTGCCAGCGTCACGAGATGGGTGTCGGGGGCGAGCAGACCGCGCGCGAGCGCCGCGCCGAGACCACGGGATGCGCCGGTCAGAATGGCAATCGTTTGGGACATGGGAAATTGTGCGGTCGCATTACGCCGCTGCATGAGACGAACAAGCCCCTCATTATCCGCGCATCGTCCCGGCACCGCTATCCCGACGGCCGCTCGATTTTCCTTCGACCCGACGCCGGCTGCCTGGAAAGCGAAATGAGGTATTGCGGAATATACTCACAATCAACCTGCGCCGATGATGGAATGTATAGAAAACGCATTCGGCGAGACGCGCGCAGCGCTCGGCACGCGTGCGCAACGCAAGCATTGCGCACGCGTCGGTGTCCTGAATCGCCAAGGTTGTCGCGGTCGGTCCAGTGCCCTGCCTGCGCTGCACAGTACCGCCTTATGGGTATATATTTCCCCCTCATGGAAACGATACCGAGAACTATTCCGGCGCCGAGTGTTGCGTCAGCCACAAACAAAACCGCACGCCCCGTACCGCCGCGTCCGCGCCAATACGATGCGCGGCTTGCGCGCTGGATGGTGACGCCGCTGGTCAACACGCGGGTCACGCCGAACCACCTCACGACGCTGCGCCTGATCGTCGGCCTCGCCTGCGCGTGGGCATTCGCGCAGGGCGGCTATGCGATGGCCAATCTGGGGGCCGTGCTGCTCGTCCTGTCGAACTTCATCGACCATACCGATGGCGAACTGGCGCGTATCAGCGGCAAGACGAGCCGCCTCGGTCACTTCTACGATCTCGCGTCCGACGCCTTCGTCACGGTGCTGCTGTTTGGCGGTATCGGCATGGGCGTGGCGGCGGGTTCACCGGGTCAATATGCGGTGCCCCTGCCGTTGACTGCCTCGGCGCTCGGCTGGATGGCCGGTGTTGCCGTCGCCCTGATCTTCTTCCTGCGCATGCGCATCGAGGAGCGTGTCGGCAAGGTCGGCACGACACAAGCGCGCGTCGGCGGGTTCGAGACGGAAGACGTGCTTTACCTGATGCCGCTCGTCACGCTGTTCGACGGCACGCGCGGCTTTCTGATCGCCGCCGCCATTGGCGCGCCGCTCTTCGCGCTGCTGGTCATCGTCGACTACGTGCGCGCGATGCGCCGCCCCCCGCCGGTGGAGATCAGCGAGGCGATGCAGCCGTCGGCCGCGGCCCCGGCATGCGCTGCGGCGCCGGTCGCGCCGCTGGCGCCAGCGGCATTCGCGGCAGATGCCGAAATCGAACGGGCGCTCGGCGCCATCGACGTCGACACGGTCACGCGCGAATTCAAATCGCAGGACGCCTTCGTCTATCTCGAAACGTTCCTGCCCGACACTGTCACGCAACAGTTGATCGCCGCCGCCCGCGCGGTGATACCGAACGTGAACCGTAACTACCTGCCCGGCCACAAGCAGGGGGGCAGCGTGAGCCGCCACACGCTCGACGAGCACGCCCCGTTCGTGGCCGAGTTGTACCGCTCGCCGGCGCTGATGCGCTTCCTGGAGCGTCTGGCTGGCGAGAAGCTGCTGCCGTCGCCGCAGGACGACCCGCACGCCTATGCGCTTTACTACTACACGCGTCCTGGCGATCACATCGGCTGGCATTACGACACGTCCTACTACAAGGGCCGCCGCTACACGCTGTTGCTGGGTGTGGTGGATCAATCGAGCTGCCTGCTCGAATACCGTCTTCAAACGCGCAACCCCGGCGTGCCGCAAGTCGATGGTGCCGTCGCGTATCCGCCCGGCGCGCTGGTGTTCTTCGACGGGGATAAACTGCATCACCGCATCACACCGCTCGGCGAAAACGAGGAGCGCATCTCGCTCACGTTCGAGTACGTGACCGACCCGCGCATGGGCGCGTGGCAGCGCTTCATCTCGAACATGAAAGACGCCGTCGCCTATTTCGGATTCCGGCAAGTGTTTCGTCAGCTAATGGGACGGACGAAACGCTAGATGAACCGGACTGCCATCGTCTCTCTCACTCTTGGCTTCGCCCTTTTCGTCGCCCTGTTGATCTGGCAGGGCACGGGATCGGTGATGTCCACGCTGGCGGTCGCCGGCTGGGGCCTCCTGCCTGTCGCCGCGTTTCACCTCGTGCCGCTGGTGCTCGATGCCGCCGCCATCCAGGTGCTGGTCGCCAAATCGTGCTCGCTGCGCCGCGCCACGCTCACCCGCTGGGTGGGCGAGTCGGTCAACAGCCTGTTGCCCGCCGGACAGATCGGCGGGCCGATCGCGATGGTGCGCCAGATGAAGCAGCGCGGGATGGCCGGGCGCGAAGCCGCGGCGGCCATCACCGTCAGTACGACGCTGCAAGCCGTGGCGCAGATCGTGTTTGCGCTCCTGGGACTGGCCGTGTTCGGCATCAGCGCCACGCACCGCCCCCATGACGGCCTATGGCTGCCGATGCTGCTCGCCACCGCGCTCATTTCCGCCCTGCTCTATGCGTTCTACGCGGCGCAGCGGCGCGGCCTCTTCGGCTGGGCGTTTCGCCTGCTCTCGAAGCTGTCGCCCAAGCGCGACTGGTCGTCGCTGCTCGACCGCGCCGACGCCGTCGACGACATCGTGCAACGCATGTACGGCCAGCGCCGTCGGGTGATCGCAAGCTTCTCGCTCAGTCTCGTGGGCTGGATCGTCGGCACCGGGGAGGTCTGGTTGATTCTGCAGTGCATCGGGTACCCGGTCAGCTGGGTCGACGCGCTGCTGCTCGAAAGCCTCGGGCAGGCCATTCGCGGCGCCGCCTTCTTCGTGCCGGGCTCGCTCGGCGTGCAGGAAGGCGGATACCTGCTGCTCGCGCCGCTCGTGGGTCTGCCGGCCGACGCCGGGCTGGCCCTCTCGCTGGCCAAGCGTACGCGCGAGCTGCTGCTCGGCGTGCCCGGCCTCGTCTATCTGCATTTCTCCGAACGCGGCTGGCGCCGCCAGCGGGCCGCGCAAGACAGCGCGTCGCTGCCTGCCGCCACCGATACTGCACCGCTTTAAAGAAGGATATCGACTATGCGGGCCATCATTCTCGCAGCAGGCATGGGCCTGCGTTTGCTCCAGCCCGAAGACAGGCAGTCGCCCAAGTGCCTGCTCGAGTTCGACGGTATGTCGCTGCTGGAGCGCCACTTGCGCATGCTGGCCACGGCCGGCATCACCGACGTCGTGCTGGCGCTCGGCTTCCATCACGAGCAGGTGAGCGAGGCCATCGAGCGACTGAACTGGACGCCGCGTCCGCAGATCCGTCTCAATCCCGAGTTTCATCTGGGCAGCGTGCTGACGCTGCACACCGCCGCCGATGCCATGACGGCCGGCGGCGACGTACTCGTCATGGACGCCGACGTGCTCTACGACCAGCGTATCTTCAACGCCCTCGTCGCGGGCACGACGGCAAACCGCCTGCTCATCGACCGCGACTTCGAAGTGGGTGACGAGCCGGTCAAGCTATGCCTGCGCAACGGGGTGCCGGTCGAGTTGCGCAAGCAGGTCATGGTCGGCCTCGACTACGACACCGTCGGCGAATCGGTCGGCTTCTTCCGGTTCAACGAAGCAACGGCCACGCGCCTTGCGGAAATCACGCGCGATTACGTCGAATCGGGTCGCGCCAAGTTGCCGCACGAGGAAGCCGTGCGCGATCTGCTGCTCGAACGCGGCGCGCAATTCGAAACGGCCGACGTCACGGGCTTCCCCTGGATCGAAATCGACTACCCTGAAGATGTGAAGCGCGCCGCCGACCAGGTGCTGCCACAACTCGAACCGCTCACGATGGTGTCCGAATGAACGCTCCCGACACATTCGCTCCTCCGCCGGTCGCGACACGTGCGTCGCAACTGCGCGGCATGCTGCGCAGCCCGCAGCTCGAATTCCTGATGGAAGCCCACAATGGCCTGTCCGCGCGCATCGTACGCGAAGCCGGATTCAAGGGCATCTGGGCGTCCGGACTGGCGATTTCGGCGCAGTTCGGCGTGCGCGACAACAACGAGGCGAGTTGGACGCAGGTGGTCGACAACCTCGAATTCATGGCCGACGCCAGTCAGTTGCCCATCCTGCTTGACGGCGACACCGGCTACGGCAACTTCAACAACATGCGCCGCCTCGTGCGCAAGCTCGAGCAACGCGGCGTGGCCGGCGTGTGTATCGAAGACAAGGTCTTCCCCAAGACCAATAGCTTCATCGGCGGCGAACGCCAGCCACTCGCCGATATCGACGAGTTCTGCGGCAAGATCAAGGCCGGCAAGGACTCGCAGGCCGACGACGACTTCTCCATCGTGGCGCGCGTCGAAGCGCTGATCGCCGGCTGGGGCATGGAAGAAGCCCTGCGCCGCGCCGAGGCCTATCGCCAGGCCGGCGCGGATGCCATCCTGATTCACAGCAAGCTGAGCCGTGCCGACGAGATTGTGCAGTTCGCGCGGGAGTGGGACCGCCGCTGCCCGCTCGTGATCGTGCCGACCAAGTACTACAGCACGCCGACCGACGTGTTCCGCGAAGCGGGCATCAGCGTCGCCATCTGGGCGAATCACCTGATTCGCTCGGCCACGTCGGCCATGCAGGCCGTGGCGGCCGAGATCCACCGCAGCGAGACGCTCGTGAACGTCGAAGACCGCATCGCGACCGTCGACGAGATCTTCCGCCTGCAGGACACCGCCGAATACAGCGAAGCCGAGGACCGCTACCTGTCGGCCGCGAACGCGCCGCGCTCGGCCATCGTGCTGGCCGCGAGCCGCGGCAAGAACCTCGATAGCGTGACGACCGACCGCCCGAAGGTGATGCTTCCCGTGGCGGGCAAGCCGTTGCTGCGCTGGCTGGTCGACGGCTTCAAGAAGCAGAACGTGAACGACATCACTGTCGTGGGCGGCTATCGCGCCGACGCGATCGACACGGCGGGCATCACGCTCGCGATCAACGAGCGTCACGCCGAGACCGGCGAACTTGCCTCGCTCGCGCGCGTGGCGAACGCGTTCACACACGACACGATCGTCTCGTACGGCGACCTGCTGTTCCGCAGCTACATCGTGCGCGATCTGGTCGAGAGCGACGCCGACTTCACGGTGGCGGTCGACTCGACGGCAGCGACAACCGCGCATGCGGCCAACGCCAGCGTGCGCGACTTCGCCTATTGTTCCGCCGGCGACGACCGCGGCCTGTTCGGCCAGCGCGTACTGCTCGAGACGATCAGCGCCAACGCCGCGCACGCCGGGCGTGCGCCCAATGGCCGCTGGATCGGCTTGCTGGGGGTGCGAGGCGATGACGCCCGCGCGCGGTTGCTGCGCGTCTTCGCGGCCCTGCAGGCCCGCGCGGACTTCGACCGGCTCGGCATGCCCGACCTGATCAACGCCCTCGCCGCCGACGGTGCCAGGATCGAAGTGCAGTACGTGCACGGCCACTGGCGCGGGGTGAACGACATGGACGAATTCCGCCACGCGGCCGACTTCGCGCATGGCCAGACACCCTTCAGCGGTGCCGCAACGGAGACCTCGCATGATTGAGGCCGGACAGTTCGTCGAAGCCGCACGCCAGCACGGCTTCACGTGGTACACCGGTGTGCCGTGCTCGTTCCTCACGCCGTTCATCAACTATGTGCTGCAGGACCCGACGCTGCACTACCTGTCGGCCGTCAACGAAGGCGATGCGGTCGCCATCGCCGCCGGGGCAACACTCGGTGAAGGCCATGGCGCTCGCGCGGTCACGATGATGCAGAACTCGGGCCTCGGCAACGCCGTGAGCCCGCTGACCTCGCTCACGTGGACCTTCCGTCTGCCGCAGTTGCTGATCGTGACGTGGCGCGGTCAGCCGGGCATTACCGATGAGCCGCAACACGCGCTCATGGGCCCGATCACGCCCGCGATGCTCGACCTGATGGAAGTGCCCTGGGAATTGTTCCCGACCGAGCCCGAGGCGATTGCGCCGGCGCTGGCGCGTGCCGTTCGTCACATGGACGAGACCGGCCGCCCCTATGCGCTCGTGATGCAAAAGGGCAGCGTCGCCCCCTTCCCGCTGCAACCGGCCGAGCGCCCCGCGCGTCCGGCGCAACCCGCCCCGGTGTCGCTCATGCGAGACGTCGCGCCGGCCGAGCTGCCCACGCGTCGCGACGCCCTGACGCGCATCATCGCGCACACGCCGCTCGAAGGCACTGTCGTGCTGGCATCGACCGGCTTTTGCGGACGCGAACTCTACGCGCTCGACGACCGCGCCAACCAGCTTTACATGGTCGGATCGATGGGATGCGTGACGACGTTGGCCCTGGGTCTGGCGTTGTCGCGGCCCGACCTGCGTGTGGTCGCGCTCGACGGCGACGGCGCCGCGCTGATGCGCATGGGTGCGTTCGCGACGCTGGGCGCTTACGGCCCGTCGAATCTCGTGCATCTGCTGCTCGACAACGCGTCGCACGACTCGACCGGCGCACAGGCCACGGTCTCGCCGACGGTCTCGTTCGCGGGCGTCGCGGCGGCCAGCGGCTACGCGCTCGCGCTCGAAGGCGACACGCTGGACGTCATCGAAGCCTTGTTCGACGCCCCCGCCGCCCGCCTGAACGACGGCCCGAGCTTCGCTTGTCTGAGCACGCGTCCGGGAACCCCTGACGGGCTGCCCCGCCCGAAAGTCACGCCCGAAGCGGTCAAGTCGCGCTTGATGGACCACATTGCACAACGCGCGCAGGCCTCGGCCTGAGCGTCCCCCTTTCAAGAAATCCGCCGAGGAACCTTCGCCATGCTGTTACTGAATCCGGGCCCCGTTACGCTGACCGAGCGTGTCCGCAAGAGCTTGCTTCAACCCGATCTGTGCCACCGCGAGCCCGAATTCTTCGACCTGCAGGACGAAGCGCGCGCGCGTCTCACTGCCGTGTATGACCTCGATCCGGCCGTGTGGACGCCGGTACTGATGACCGGCTCGGGCACCGCCGCCGTAGAGAGCATGACGGCAGGCCTCGTGCCGGAAGGCGGCCGCCTGCTGATCGTCGAGAACGGCGTGTACGGCGAGCGCATCTCGCAGATTGCGAAGCAATATCGCATCGATCACGACGTCATCCATTTCGAGTGGATGCAGGCGCCCGACCTGGCGCAGATCGTCGACAAGCTCGACACGGCGGGTGATCGTCCGTACACCCACGTGGCGATCATCCACCACGAGACAACGACGGGCCGCCTGAACGATCTGGCCGGGCTCGCCGGCGCGTGCCGCGAGCGCGGCATCGGCCTGCTGGTCGACGGCGTGAGCAGCTTTGCCGCCGAAGCCCTCGACTTCAACGATTCCGGTATCGTGGCGGTGGCCGCCACCGCGAACAAGTGCGTACACGGCGTGCCGGGCGTGTCGTTCGTGATGGTGCGCAAGGACGCCCTCGCCAAGGCCGCGAGCCGCACGTATTACCTCGACATCGCGCGCCTGGCCAAGCTTCAGGCCGAGCGCAACACGCCGTTTACGCCGTCGGTGCATGCCTACTACGCGCTCGTGGAAGCGCTGCGCGAACTCGACGACGCCGGGGGATGGCAGGCCCGTCACGCCCATTACGGCGCGCTCGCCGAGCAGGTGCGCGCCGGTCTGGCCGCCATGGGCATCGACAGCGCACTGCCGCCGGGCGAGTCGTCCGTGGTGCTGCGGGCCTACAAGCTGCCCGCCGGGGTCGACTATCCGCGTCTGCACGACTGGCTCAAGGCCGACGGCTTTGTGATCTACGCGGGTCAAGGCGGCTTGTCGAAGGAACTGTTCCGCATCTCGACGATGGGCAACCTCACGGCCGCCGACATCGACCGCCTGCTGGCATCCTTCGCCCGGCTGGTGAAGTGAGCGCGGGAACGAACCTTTGACCATGACCGAATTGCTCGCCAGCGTCTCCTCCCCTGCCGACCTGCGTGCGCTCTCACGCGCCGACTTGCGCCGTGTGGCCGACGAATTGCGCGCCTGCGTGCTCGATAACGTCTCGCGCACCGGCGGCCATCTGTCGTCGAACCTGGGCACGGTCGAACTGACGATCGCGCTGCACTATGTCTTCGACACGCCCAACGACCGCATCGTGTGGGACGTGGGACACCAGACCTATCCGCACAAGATCCTCACCGGGCGCCGTGGGGCGATGCCGACGCTGCGGCAATGGCATGGACTGTCGGGCTTTCCGAAGCGCGACGAATCGCCTTACGACACGTTCGGCACGGCACATTCGAGCACGTCGATATCGGCGGCACTCGGCATGGCGCTGGCCAGCCGCGTCAAGGGCGAGAAGCGCCACGCCATTGCCGTGATCGGCGACGGCGCGATGACGGCGGGCGAAGCGTTCGAGGCCCTGAACAACGCGGGCGTCTACGACGATCTGCCCTTCCTCGTCGTGCTCAACGACAACGACATGTCGATCTCGCCCCCGGTCGGCGCACTCAATCAGTACCTCACGCGGCTGATGTCCGGGCAGTTCTACTCGGCGGGCAAGGAAAGCGTGCGGCAGTTGCTGCGCAACGCGCCCGCGCCGATGCGCGAGCTGGCCCACAAGCTCGAAGAGCACGCCAAGGCCCTCGTGTCCCCCACGGGCACGCTGTTCGAGGAGTTCGGCTTCAATTACCTGGGTCCCATCGACGGCCACGATCTCGACGCGCTGATTCCGGCGCTCGAGAACATCAAGGCGCTCAAGGGGCCGCAGTTCCTGCACGTCGTCACGCGCAAGGGGCGCGGCTACAAGCTCGCCGAGGCCGATCCAATCCTCTATCACGGCCCCGGCAAGTTCAATCCGAGCGAAGGCATTCGCCCGGCCGCACCGGGCACTGTCTCGGCCAAAACCTATACGCAGGTCTTTGGCGAATGGCTGTGCGACGCGGCGGCCACCGACCCGCGTGTCATCGGGATCACACCGGCCATGCGCGAAGGCTCCGGCCTCGTCGCGTTCGAGCAGCGCTTCCCCGAGCGCTACTATGACGTCGGCATCGCCGAGCAGCATGCGGTGACCTTCGCGGGGGGATTGGCGACCGAAGGGCTCAAGCCCGTCGTGGCCATCTATTCGACGTTCCTGCAACGCGCCTACGACCAGTTGATCCACGATGTGGCCTTGCAGAACCTGCCGGTCGTCTTCGCGATCGATCGCGGCGGCCTGGTCGGCGCCGACGGTGCCACCCATGCGGGCGCCTATGACATCGCCTACCTGCGCTGCATCCCCAACATGGTGGTGATGGCCCCGGCGGACGAGAACGAATGCCGCCAGATGTTGCAGACGGCGCTCGGGATCGACGGCCCCAGCGCCGTGCGTTATCCGCGTGGCACCGGTCCGGGCGTAACGATCGAATCGGGGTTGTCGACGCTGCCCGTGGGCCGGGCGCAAATACGGCGTCGAAGCGCCGCCCCAGCAGGCCGTCGCGTGGCGATGCTGGCGTTCGGCTCGATGGTCCCACCGGCGGAACAGGTGGCCCACGAGTTCGACGCGAGCGTCGTCAACATGCGCTTCGTCAAACCGCTCGACGTGGCGACGCTGCTCGACATGGCGCGCACGCACGACCTCGTCGTCACGCTCGAAGAGGGCGCGGTGATGGGCGGTGCGGGCACGGCCTGTGTCGAGGCGCTCAATGCCAATGGCGTGCAAGTCCCGCTGCTGCAACTGGGCTTGCCGGACACCTACATCGACCAGGGCACGCCCGCGCAACAACTCGCGTCGGTCGGGCTCGACGCCCCCGGCATCGCGGCGTCGATTCGCCGGGCGCTGGCCGAGCGTCTCGGCGGCAAGGTCGAGGCGGTGCCGTCGGCGACCTGAGCGCGGCGGCTTATTCCGCTCGATTCAGCGCATCCGATTCAGCGCATCCAGAAAGCCAAACGGCACCTTTCGGCGCCGTTTGGCATTGCGTCGCTGTCGTCAGGTTGTCGGCGGCGGCGGCGCCTTCGTACGCGGCTTGCCCATGAGTACCGGCTGGAAAAACACCGCGCCGATCAGCGTGCAAACGAGCGAGAGCGCCAGCAGCTTGCCCATGCTCGACGTGCCCGGGTGATGCGACAGCCACAGACTGCCGAAGGCGATGCCTGTGGTCGCGGCGGACAGCACGATCGCTTGCGTCAGACCGGACGCGAGCAGCCGCGTCTGCCCATGACGCCACGCGATCACGTAGTAGATCTTGAACGCCACCCCCACGCCCAACAGCAACGGCAGCGCGATGATGTTCGCGAAGTTCAGCGGCAGGCCGATGAGTACGCTGAGTTCGAGCGTGACGCCTGCCGAGACCAGCAGCGGCACCAACGTGCGCAGCACATCGCCAACGTTGCGCAGCGCCAGCCATAGCAGCAAGGTGATCGAGAGCAACGCCAGCGCGCCCGCCTCGATGAACGCGCGGATGATCGTGTCGGCCGAGCGCAGGATCGAGATCGGTCCCCCTACGGCGTCCGGGGTGGTCGCCAGCACGGCGGCACTGAACTTGCGCAGCATGACGTCGTCACTCGGATCCGCGCCCTTCGCCACGCGCGGCGAGATGTTCACGAGTGCGCGCCCATCGGCCGCCACCCATTGCGAGGCGATGTCCTTGGGCAGCGATTCGCGCGTCACGGCATGCGGCTGCAGGGCATCGCGCAACTGACCGAGCGCGAGCTTCAACGGCTCGGCGATCGCCCGATCCGCGCGATCGCGTGTCGCCGCGTCGGCCGCGGCGAGCTTGCGCAACGCGGCGGCCAGGCGCTGCGCCGGCTTTGCGCCGTCGCCCGGATGATCGAGCGCGGCGTCCTCCAACTGACCGGCGGCCGTCTTGAGCGCCGACACGCGCGCCGCATCGGCCACCGGTGCCAGCGGCGTTTGCGAAAGCACCGGCAACAACGATTCGGCCGCCGTGCCGATCAACGCAAGCTTGGCGGGCTGCTCTGCCGGCAGGAATGTCGTGAGCGTGACCACGCGACCGACTTCCGGCACGGCGCGCAGTTTCGCGGCGTCGGCATCGGCGGCGGCGAGCGTCGGGGCGAGCAATTGCACGTCGTTGACCCCGGCCTCCGGCGAATTGGCCAGGTCCCTCAACGTCGCCATCGACTCCGTGTTCGGATCCTTCAGATGCAACGGATTGAAGTCGAAGTGCAGATGGGCGAGCAGCGGCAGGCCCGCGACCACTAGAGCGAGCGTGCCGTACAGCAATGGCTTGCGGTGCTTCTCGGTGAATTCGTCGACCGGACCGAGGCTGCGAAAGCCCGGCGGACTCGCTTCGCCCTTCGGCTTGAACACACTGATGAGCGCCGGCAGCAACGTAATGGCCGACGGAAACGCCACGCAAAGAATGCCAACGCCCGCAATCAATCCGAGTTCGGACACGCCTCGATAATCGGTCGGCAGGAACGAGAAGAAACTCGCGGCCGTGGCGGCGGCTGCCAGCGACAGCGGCATCGCAATTGCCCGGCCCGCACTCGTGAGCGCGCCGTGGAGTGCCTCGTCGCCCGACGCCCCGGAGCGCTGGTCCAGACGATGGCGCTCCTCGCGATAGCGCACGCCGAACTGAATACCGAAGTCCACCCCAATACCGACGAACAGGACCGCGAACGCGACCGAAATCATATTGAGCGCGCCGACCATCATCAGACCGAGCGCAAACGTGACGGCCAGCCCCGCGAGCAGCGTGATGAACACCGCGAGAATCATCTTGCCCGAGCGCACCGCCAGCCACAGCACGACCAGCACGGCGAGCAGCGTGACGACCGCGTTCGGACCGGCGTCCTGACGCACGGAGGCGAACTCCTCATCGGACAGCGGGCGCGGGCCCGTCAAACGCACCGTCGCCCCATAGCGCTCACCCAGTTTCAGGTCGGCCACCGCCTCGCGAATGCGCGTCGCGGCATTCGCCCCGGCTTCGAGGGCCGCGTAGTCCAGCTTCGGCTGCACCTGGACGTAGCTGCGGGCCACGGTGTCGGGCGCGACGAGCGCTCGCCACGACATGGCTGCCGGACGACCGGCAAGCACGGCCTCGGTCGTGTCGGCCGCATCCCCGAGCAGGTGCGCCATCTCCGGCAGCTTGACTTGCCCGGTGAGGAGCGGCGTTTGCAGCGTGACCGACAGCAGGTTCGACAAACCGGTCAGGCTCGGATCCTGCGCCAGACGGTTGAGCAGGGGCTTGGCGTCATCCAGCTTGCCTGTGAGCGACTTCACGTCGTCGAGCGGCGCGAAGAGCAGCGCGTTGTGCGCGAAGAACTCACCCGCGCCCGGACGGCTCACTGCCCGGAATACATCGGTCTCGGTCGCAAGCTTCGCGGCCAACTCGGCGGCGGCCCGGTCGGCGAACTCGGCCGCCGGGGCCTGCACGACAGCCAGGGTGAGATCCGCCTTCTGCGGGAAAGCGCGATCGATGGCACGACCGCGCTCGGCGGCGGGCGTGTTCAAATCGATCAGATCCGAGATATCGGTGTTGATCGCAAAGTGCTTGGCGACGTACACGCAACTCGCCAACACGAGCAGGAGCGAAGCGAAGATGACTGGGTACGCGTGCTTCGCCGAAAAACGGACGATGCGCACGACGAGCGACGTCAACATGTAGCGGTTCCGGAAGAAAGTAGAGGTCTCCCTGCCCCGGCCGCGGCTCTCTGAAAGATCACGAAACGCGATGTATCAAGCGATACCGGGGAACCAATCGCGGACGAAGTCCGTCGATCAGCACAGGGAAGACAAGGAAACGGTGAATTTACGAAATCGCAGCAGTATACAAGGCCGCGTGAACTACACTACGGCCAACCCGATTGAAACCCACGAAGACGGTATGAACAAATTTCTGGTGACGGCGCTCTCGGCCGTCGCATTCAGCGGCATCGGCGTTGCTTCTGGCGCCTGGGCACAGGCGAGCAGCAACAATCCGAACGACATGGTGAAGACGGCGGTCGAGACCGTCGTCAAGGCGGCCAAGGCCGACGCGGCGGCCCGCGACGGCGATGTCACCGCCACCGCCCGCGTCGTGGCCCGCGACTTCCTCCCCTATACCGATTTCCATCGGACCACGCGGTACGCCGTTGGCTCGAAGGCGTTCGATGCGGCCACCCCGGCACAGCAGCAGCAGGTCTTCGAGCAGTTCCAGCAATTGCTCGTGAACACCTTCGCGCTGCAACTCTCGCAGGTGCGCGGCAGCCAGATCGCGTTCAAGTTCACGCCGGCCAAACTCACGGCGAACAGCAGCGACGTCGTGGTGGGCGCCTCGGTCAGCGGCAACGGCGACAATCTGTCGGTGGCCTATCGTCTGGCCAAGACGGACAAGGGCTGGAAGATCTACGACATCAACATGATGGGCGAGAACGTGGCCAACGCGTGGCTCATCCAGTTGTATCAGCCTCAATTCAAGGCCCGCATCGCCCAGGGCGGCATCGACGGCCTGATCACCTACCTGCGCGACAAGAACGCGCGTTTCGGCAAGTAAAAGCAGCGGTTTGCCAACGCCTGCCGTGCCCGGTACCCCCGGGCCGGGGCGAGCGTGGCGGCTTGGCGGCACCTTCGGCGCAGATCCGACCCAGATAAGCGCCGATTCGTCAACATTTACGAAACATGCGCTGGCATCTCCCGACCCGGGGGTGACCAGCAACATTTGGCGGCGGCGGTTACAATCGTCGCTTGTCAAACGACCGGACGGCGGTCCCTCGAAGGGTGCGCGCGAATTGCCATCGACACTGGCGCCGCGGGCGCCATGAGGCCATGGCGATCAGGACATGCATCCTCGCTGGGAACCGTCATCCCGGCCGACCTGAGCCGGAGAGCTGAATGCAAGTCTTCCTTGCCCAACCCCGCGGTTTTTGTGCGGGTGTCATACGTGCCATCGAGATCGTGGAACGCGCCCTGGAAAAATACGGCGCCCCGGTCTACGTGCGCCATGAGATCGTCCATAACAAGCATGTGGTCGATTCGCTCAAGGCCAAGGGCGCGCGCTTCATCGACGAGTTGTCCGAAGCGCCCGCGGGCGCGGTCACGATTTTCAGTGCCCATGGCGTGGCACGCGTCGTTGAACAGGAAGCACAGACGCGCGGCCTGCGAGTGCTCAATGCCACCTGCCCGCTCGTCACCAAGGTGCACCTGCAAGGCAAGAATTACGTGTCTGCCGGGCGTGACGTCATTCTGATCGGCCACGCCGGGCACCCGGAAGTCGAGGGCACGATGGGGCAGATCGATGGCCCCGTGCATCTCGTGCAGACCGAGCGCGATGTCGGCGCGCTGCCGCTGGCCGTCGACACCCCGGTCTCGTACGTGACGCAGACCACGCTGTCGGTCGACGAGACTCGCGGTATCATTGCGGCGCTGCAAGATCGCTTTACCGATATCGTCGGTCCGGACACCAAGGACATCTGCTACGCCACGCAAAACCGCCAGACCGCCGTGCGCGAGCTGTGCGAGCGTGTGGACGTGCTGCTCGTGGTGGGCGCGACGAACAGCTCGAACTCGAACCGTCTGCGTGAAATCGGCGCCGAAATGGGGCTGCCGAGCTATCTCGTGGCCGACGGCACCGAGGTCGATCCGGCATGGGTGCGCGGCCAGGCCCGCATCGGTATCACCGCTGGGGCGTCCGCGCCCGAACGCATGGTCGAAGACGTGATCGACGCGCTGCGTCGCATCGACACCGTCGAAGTGACTCTCATGGACGGCATCGAGGAAACCATCCAGTTTCGCCTGCCGTCGGAACTGACCAAAGACGAGCCGGTCGCCGCGCATCACGCGCTGGCCGGCTAACGCAATACGAACAGGAGCCAAACTTGGCCATCCCCTTCCTGCAACAGGCGTATGTTGGCGCCTATCTGATGAAACAACGCTTCAAGGGCAACAAGCGCTACCCGCTGGTGCTGATGCTCGAACCGTTGTTCCGCTGCAATCTCGCCTGCTCGGGCTGCGGCAAGATCGACTATCCGGATCCCATCCTGAACCAGCGCGTCTCGCTCAAGGACTCGCTCGACGCCGTGGACGAATGCGGCGCGCCGGTGGTCTCGATTGCCGGTGGCGAGCCGCTGCTGCACAAGGAAATGCCGGAGATCGTCAAGGGCATCATCGCGCGCAAGAAGTTCGTCTATCTGTGCACCAACGCGCTGCTGCTCGAGAAGAAGATCGACGACTACCAGCCGAGCCCGTTCTTCGTTTGGTCGATTCACCTCGACGGCGACCGTGAAATGCACGACGCCGCCGTGTCGCAGGATGGCGTGTACGAACGGGCCGTGGCCGCCATCAAGCTGGCCAAGTCGCGTGGCTTCCGCGTGAACATCAACTGCACGCTGTTCAACAACGCCGATCCGGAAAAGGTCGCCAAGTTCTTCGATTCCACGAAGGAAATGGGCCTCGACGGCATTACCGTGTCGCCGGGCTATGCCTACGAGCGCGCCCCGGACCAGCAGCACTTCCTGAACCGTTCGAAGACCAAGCAACTGTTCCGCGACATTCTCAAGCGCGGCAACGGCGGCAAGAACTGGACGTTCAGCCAGTCGAGCCTGTTCCTCGATTTCCTCGCCGGCAACCGTTCGTACCATTGCACGCCGTGGGGCAACCCGACGCGCACCGTGTTCGGCTGGCAGCGTCCGTGCTACCTGCTTGGCGAAGGCTATGCCAAGACGTACACGGAACTGATGGACACCACCGACTGGGACAAGTACGGCGTGGGCAACTACGAGAAGTGCGCCGACTGCATGGTGCACAGCGGTTTCGAAGCCACGGCCGTGAACGAGACGCTCTCGCATCCGTTGCGCGCGCTGGGTGTGGCGCTCAAGGGCGTGCGCACCGACGGCGCGATGGCCGACGACGTCTCGTTCGCCAAGCAGCGTCCGGCCGAGTTCGTGTTCTCGAAGCACGTCGAGATCAAGCTCGACGAGTTGCGCCGGGCCAAGGCCTAAATGCCGTCGCGTGTCCTGGTCACCGGCGCCTCCGGGTTCGTCGGGTCTGCGGTAGCACGCGCGGCGCTGGCGCGCGGTCACGAGGTTCGCCTGCTGGTGCGCGGCACCAGTCCACGCGCGAACCTCGCCGATCTTCCTGTCGAGGTCGTGGAAGGCGATATGCGCGACGCGGCGTCGATGCAGCGCGCGCTCGCCGGCGTGGATGCCCTGCTCCACGTGGCCGCCGACTACCGTCTCTGGGCGAAAGACCCCAACGACATCATGCGGGCCAATATCGACGGCACGCGCACGGTGATGGAAGCCGCGCTGCGCGCGGGCGTCGGGCGCGTGGTCTACACCAGCAGCGTTGCCACGCTGCGCGTGCACGACGCCGTCGGCCCCGTCGACGAAACCTCCCCGAACGACGAAGCCACGACCATCGGCGTGTACAAGCGCAGCAAGGTCGCCGCCGAGCGTCTGGTCGAGCGAATGATCGCCCACGACGGACTGCCCGCCGTGATCGTCAATCCGTCCACGCCCATCGGACCACGCGATATCAAGCCCACGCCGACGGGACGCATCATCGTCGAGGCCGCGCAGGGCAAGATCCCCGCATTCGTCGATACCGGTCTGAACCTCGTGCACGTCGACGACTGCGCCGAAGGCCATCTGCTCGCCCTGGAGCGCGGCCGCATCGGTGAGCGCTACATTCTTGGCGGCGACGACGTGCCGCTGCGCGACATGCTCGCGGGCATCGCCGACATGGTGGGGCGCCGCGCTCCGAAGATCGCGCTGCCGCGCTGGCCGCTCTATCCGCTCGCGATGGCGGCGCAAGGCGTTGCGCGCTTCACCGGCAAGGAGCCGTTCGTCACGGTCGATGGCTTGAAGATGTCGCGGTATCAGATGTACTTCTCGTCGGAGAAGGCGAAACGCGACCTCGGCTACAGCGCCCGTCCCTACGCCGCCGGCCTGCAAGACGCGCTCGCCTGGTTTGGCTCCGCCGGATATCTGACATGACCGTTCTGGCCTGGATCGCCGCGCTTTCGCTGGGCATCTGGATCTACTTGCTCAGCTCACAAGGCGGCTTCTGGCGTGCGCGCGAGCGCGACGATCTGGATGAAGACCGTCTGCCTGTGCCCGATGTTTGGCCTGCCGTGGCGGTGATCATTCCCGCGCGCAACGAGGCGGAATCGATCGGACAGGTCGTGGCATCGCTGTGCCGCCAGGACTATGCCGGGCGGTTGCGCATCGTGGTCGTCGACGACCAGAGCAGCGACGGCACGGCCGATCTCGCGCGCGAAGCCGCCGCGCGGGCGGCGGCCGACGGCTTCACGCGCCGCGTCGATGTGCTTAGCGGCCAGCCTCTGCCCGGCGGCTGGACCGGCAAGCTGTGGGCCGTGAGCCAAGGGGTCGCGTTCGCGAGCGATCCGGGCACGAACGACGATGGCATCGCCCCCGACTACCTCCTGCACACCGACGCCGACATCGCCCATCTCCCCGAGAACGTACGCCGTCTGGTCACGCGGGCGGTCGGCGATGGCCGCGTGCTCGTCTCGCTGATGGCGAAGCTGCGCTGCACTGCCTGGTTCGAGCGCACACTGATTCCAGCATTCGTGCTGTTCTTCCAGATGCTTTACCCGTTCGCGTGGGTCAACGATCCGAAGAAACGCATGGCTGCGGCTGCGGGCGGATGCATGTTGATCCATCGCGCCTCGCTCGAAGCCGGTGGCGGCATCGAAGCCATTCGCGACGAGATCATCGACGACTGCGCGATGGGACGCCTGCTCAAGCGGCAAGGCGCGATCTGGCTGGGGTTGACCGAGCGCGCCCTGAGCGTGCGTCCGTACGACAACCTCGGCGAGATTCGCAAGATGGTGTCGCGCACGGCCTACGCGCAATTGCAGTACTCGCCGGTGTTGCTTGCGGGCACCCTCGTCTCGCTGCTGCTCACGTTCATCGTGCCGCCGGTCATGACGATCTTTGCGACGGGCATCGCCCAATGGCTCGGCCTCTTCGCGTGGATGGCGATGACGCTGGCTTACCTGCCGATGCTGCGTTTCTACCGTCAGCCGTCGGGCTTCGGCCCGTTGCTGCCGCTCGTCGCTGCGCTCTATACCGTCTTCACGTTCGATTCGGCGCTACAGCACTGGCGCGGTCGTGGTGGCATGTGGAAGGGACGCGCTCAAGCACGCGGCCAGCAATCGTCGGACGCTTGAACCGGCATACTTAACGCCGTGCGCCAGAAGGCAAGAATGCCAGCCCGTCTGCAACGACGCGCTGGCATTTTCATTGATTGCTGTCTTGATGAGGCGCGCGAAAAACGACGCGGCGATCAGATCCCCGCAGCCACCGCGCCGAATCCGTCGCCCAGTTCGCGCGCGACGATCTCGCGTCCATGGCGCATGGCCTGATTGGCGCGGCTCGCGTCTTTCCCGACACGCAGTAGCGCGGGCAATTGAAGCGGATTGACGGCGAGCGAGCGCAGCACGCCGAGGATATCGGTGGAGCCGTCGCTGCGAAGTCCGGCGAGCGCCGCCGGGGGGAGCGAGCGCTCCGCCGGGTCGATCACCACGCGGGCGGCGACGAACGGTAGTCCGTGTGCCTGTGCCACGCGTGCGACGATGTGCGACTCCATGTCGGCCGCCGCCGCCCCGCTCTCGCGCCACAGTGCGGCCTTGTCGTCGGCCCTGACGACGGGGGCCGTCACCCCGGCCAGATCGGCGTGCAAGGCGTCGGGCATGGCACGACGCAGCGCATCGGCCCAGCGCGCGCACGACACATACGCGTGCGCCTGCTGCGGCATATCCAATACCTTATGCGCAATCACCCACCGACCGGGCGCCACGCCGGGCCTCAAACCGCCCGCCGTGCCGAAGCTCACCAGCCCGCGCGCGCCGTCGCGTGCCATCACGGCCTCCAGGTCTGACGCGAGCGTATTGTTCTGCGCGCAGACCACGACCACCCCGTCGCCGCGCGCGATGCGCGCTTCGAAAGGCATGCCGGTCACCACGATGATGGGCAGGGTCATGGCGGGCGCGATCACATCCCGCACGGCACCGGACAGTCGTTGCGCACCGTCAGGTTGCGGTAGCGCGCGAGTGCCCACAGCGGGAAGAACTTGCGGTAGCCGTGATAGCGCAGGTAGAACACGCGCGGGAAGCCGGTCGCCGTGTAAAGGGCTTCGTCCCACAGCCCTTCGTCGTTCTGCGTACTCAGCAGATAATCGACACCGCGCTTGACCGCCGGGTCGTCGGCCTTGCCCGCCGCCATCAGACCGAGCAGCGCCCACGCCGTTTGCGACGCCGTGCTCGGTGCCGCTTCGTAGCCCTGGTAGTCGAGCTTGTAGCTCTCGCCATCCTCGCCCCATCCGCCGTCGGCGTTCTGGATCGAGAGGAGCCACTGCGCCGCGCGCGCCATGGCCGGATGCGCCGGCGAGACCCCCGCCGCCTGCAAGCCGCACATCGCCGACCACGTGCCGTACACGAAATTCATGCCCCAGCGGCCGTACCAACTGCCGTCGGCTTCCTGATCGTCGAGGATGTATTTCAACGCCAGATCGGCCGATGCCTTGCGCTCGGGCGACGGCGGCAATTGCGCGAGCATCGACAGGCATCGCGCGGAGACGTCCACCGTCGGCGGATCGAGCAAGGCCCCATGGTCCGAGAACGGGATGCTGTTCAGGTACAGATGCGTGTTCTCGGGCTCGAATGCGCCCCAGCCGCCGTTGCCGCTCTGCATGCCGATGACCCACTCCGTGCCGCGATCGATCGCGTGACGCATCGGCCGCGGGCTCGCGTCGACCGTGTCGTTCTCGAAGTCGCCGGCAAGCTTCTCAAAGCGATCCATCGCCATGGCGACCACGGCGGTGTCGTCGACGTCCGGGTAGTGCGGATTCGCGAACTGGAAGGCCCAGCCCCCCGGTCGCACGTTCGGGCGGCGCGAAATCCAGTCGCCGCGCACGTCCAGGATCTGCAGCGGAATGAGCCACTTGAGCCCCTTGCCCGCCTGCTCGATGGCGCGCTTGTCGCCGGTTTCGAGTAGCGCGTGCGCGGCCAGCGCGGTGTCCCACACCGGCGACAGGCACGGCTGCACATAAGTCTCGTGATCGGCGGGCGTCACCAGCTTCTCGACCGACCGGCGGGCCATCGCGCGGCTCGGATGCGCTTCGGGATAGCCAAGCGCGTCGTACATCATGACCGCGTTGGCCATGGCCGGATAAATCGCACCGAGGCCGTCTTCGCCGTTCAGGCGTTCCTCGACGAACGCGACGGCACGCTGGATCGACTTCTCCCGCAGTTTTTTCGGAAAGAACGGATCGAGGGCTCGCAGCACATGATCGACGCCCGAAAAGCACGTGAACCAGAAGCGGCTCTGGTGCGGTGCGCGCTTGGGCGGGCCAACGTCTTTGGGACTGCCGATAAACAGCTCGTCGATACCGACACCCTTGGGATTACGCGCGCGCGGACGCTTGGCCTGCAGCACGAGCAACGGCACGATCACGGTGCGCGCCCAGTACGACACCTTCGACAGATGGAAGGGGAACCACTGCGGCAACAGCATGATCTCGACGGGCATCATCGGCACGGCCTTCCACTCCAGCACACCGTACAACGCCAGCAAAATCCGCGTGAAGACATTCGAATTCTGCGCGCCGCCGCGCGAAAGCATGGCCTCGCGGGCGCGCACCATGTGCGGGGCGTCAATGGGATCGCCGATCATCTTGAGCGCGAAATACGCCTTCACGCTCGCGCTCATGTCGAACTTGCCCTGGTGGAACAGCGGCCAGCCGCCGTGCTCGCCCTGGATGCGGCGCAGATAGGCGGCGATCTTCGCTTCGAGGTCGGCGTCGACCGGCTCGGCCAGATGGTGACGCAGCAGCACGTATTCCGCCGGAATCGTGGCGTCGGCTTCCAGTTCGAAGAGCCAGTGACCGTCGTCTTGTTGCAAGTCGAGCAACGCCGTGATCGAGCGGTCGATGCCCGTCTCGAGCGTCTGCGTCGCCATTGCCGTGCTCACCTTCTGGGCAAGCTCGGTATGCAGTTTGAGGTCCACGGCCGTGGCAGTGGCCGTGCGTCGCGCTTCCTTTTCGGAAGCATCGCGTATCGTGTCCATGGCATTCTTGCCTACTCAAAGGCGTGTGATCGGCGCGGCATCCGCGCCGGTTAAACAGTGTCATTGACGATAGGTGCCGGGTTCTGTCGCCCGGCTCATGCGCGAGACGGTTCGACAAGCCTCAGGCGCGGTGCAGCACGTCGGCCGCCCGGTTGCCGCTGCGCAGCGCGCCTTCGATGGTCGCGGGCAGGCCGGTGGCCGTCCAGTCTCCGGCGAGCGCGAGATTGCGCCAGCGCGTGCGCGCGCCGGGACGACGCTTGTCCTGCGCCGGCGTTGCCGCAAACGTGGCGCGCTTCTCGCGCACCAATTGCCACACCGGCATCGGCGTGGCGGGCACCTGACAGGCGCGCGCGACCTCGTCCCAGATGCGCAGCGCGAGCGATTCCCGCGATTCGTCGAGCAAATGGTCCGCCCCGCTGATCGTCACCGACAACCGGCCGTCGAACGCGAAGATCCAGTCGCTCACGCCGTTCACCACGCCGATCATCGGCGGGCAGCCCGGCGGGGGCGGCACCTGGAAATGGGCGTTGACGATGGCCCGGTATTCGTCGGGCGTCGTCAGGTCCGGCACCAGCCCAGCCGCAACGTTCGGCGGCACCGCCAGCACGACGGCATCGTCCGCCGCCAAGGCCTGCGGGCCGTCGCCGAAATCGATCGATTCGACGCGGCTGCCGTCCGGCGCAAATCCCAACGCTCGCACGCGGTGCTGCATCATCACACGCGCGCCGTTCGCTTGCAGGAATGCGAGCGCGGGCGTGACGAACGACACGTCCAGACCCTTGCTCGCAATCAGCGGATGACACGCCTTGCCGCCCGCCGCGAGCGTCTCGCGAATGACGGCGGCCGCCATCTGCGCCGAGCCTTCGGCCGGATCGGCGTTGAGCACGGCGAGAAACAACGGGTGAATCAGGCGCTGATAAAGCGCGGGCGGACAACGCATCGCGTCGGTCATCGTCGCGTCGGGCCCGGCGCGCAGCAGCGGCGCGAGCGACAGGTAGTCCGACCACTTCGTGCCCGGCACGCGGGATTTGCTGTCGAAGATCCACCACGGCAGCCGCCCTTCCGATAGACGCACCGTCCAGCGCTCGTCGCTCTTCAGATCGACGAACGCGAATTCCGCGCGATCGGGGCCGGTCAGTGTGTGATCGGAGCCGATGGTGCGCGTAAATTCGCGCATCGTGGTGTTGCCCGAGAGCACGAGGTGATTGCCGTTGTCGATCATCGCGTTCAACTGCCGGTCGAAGTAGGACCGGCAGCGCCCGCCCGCCTGCGGTGCCGCCTCGTGCAGCACGACCGGCACGCCACGCGTCACAAGCCTTACCGCGGCGGCCAGGCCTGCCAGACCGGCACCGATAACGTGCACCGTACCCGCCATCAGAACGCCATCTGCCGCAGCAGCATCAACATGAGACGCCAGCGCGGCACACGCACGCGCTCGCGAGGCACGGCGAAGCCGCGCGCGATGAGCTTGTCGAGGATCGCGCCATAGGCTTTGGCCATCACGGCGGGCGCAATCACCACGCGGCGCGGGTAAGGCGCCATGATTGCGCGCGCCTTTGCATAATGTTCACGGGCTTGCGCCACGAGAGGCGCACAGGCACGGTCGAGCTGGGCGGCGACGACGTTCTGCGGCGTGGCACCCACGATACCGGCCTCAGCCAGCGTTTCGCGCGGCAGATAGACGCGGCCGATGCCGGCGTCTTCGTCGATGTCGCGCAGGATATTCGTCAGTTGGAGGGCGCGGCCGAGGTGATAGGACAGGTCGATACCGTCCTGCTCGGGCATGCCGAACACCTTGACCGACAGACGGCCGACGGCGCTCGCCACGCGATCGCAATACAGATCGAGCGTGGGCAGATCGGGCGCGACGATGGGGCCGCAGGCATCCATTTCCATGCCGTCGATCACGGCGAGAAAGTCGTCGTGCTTCAGGCTGAATTGCTTGACCACTCGGGCGAGGTTCGCGAGCGACGGCGCCGGGCGTCCGTCGTACAGATCGGCCAGATCGCGCCGCCACGCGGCCAAACGCGCCATACGGCTCGCCGACGTGTCGTCGCCGTCGTCGGCAATGTCGTCGACGGCGCGGCAAAAGGCATAGATCTCGAACATGCCTTCGCGCTGCGCGGGCGGCAGAATGCGCATGGCAGCGTAAAAACTGCTGCCCGATGCTACGCGTGCGCTGCTTGGCTCAGGCGACATTTCGATGGGTTCGGCGACGCTCACGAGGCTCCTCGTCGTGCAGGGGAACGGGGTGACACCACGGAAAAATCTCAGGGGATTCTTGCAAGGAGGGAAGTATACCGGGGATTGGCGCGACTTTCCCGCCAGGATTCGGAACGATAGCATAGAATCTCGGGGCCCTCAGCGCCGCCGCGTTGCCCCAATTGCCCACCCGCCTGATGACTTCCGACGCCAAGATCGAGCACTACGAGAACTTCCCGGTCGCCAGTATCCTGCTGCCGCGCGAGATGCGCGCGCCGGTCGGCGTGATCTACAACTTCGCGCGCACGGCCGACGACATTGCCGACGAGGGCGATGCGTCCGACGCCGAGCGTCACGCCGGCCTCACGGCCTACCAGGCGGAACTCGACAAGATCACCGCCGGACAGCCCACGTCGCCCGACAAGCCGCTGTTCGCGGCCCTTGCGCGTGTCATTGCCGAGCATCGGCTTTCCGTCCAGCCGTTCTCCGACCTGCTGAGCGCGTTCGATCAGGACATCGACGTCAAGCGATACGCCACATTCGCCGACCTGCGCGACTACACGCGCCGCTCGGCCGACCCGGTCGGGCGCATCATGCTCGCCCTGTTCAAGCTCGACACCCCCGAAAACATCGCCTGCTCGGACGACATCTGCACGGCCCTGCAACTCATCAACTTCTGGCAGGACGTGGAAGTCGACTGGCGCAAGGCGCGCGTGTACCTGCCGCAGGACGACATGGCCCGCTTCGGCGTGACCAACGCCGACATCGGCGCGCAGACGTTCGACGATCGCTGGCGCGCGCTCATGCGCTACGAGGTCGACTTCGCGCGGCGGATGATGCTGCGCGGCGCGCCGCTCGCCAACCGCGTACCTGGCCGTTTTGGGCTCGAACTGTGCTGCGTGGTGCATGGCGGGCTGCGCATTCTCGACCGGATCGAAGCCGTCAACTACGACGTCTTCCGTCATCGCCCGCAACTGGGGAAGGCCGACGGGCTGCGCGTGTTCCTGCGCGGCCTCGGCATGAAACTGAGCGGCACGCCGCCCAAAGCCCGCGCGGACTAGCGTCTGCTCACAAGCGGCCACTCGCGGGGCCAGCGGCTGCGGCGTCATGCCGCAGGCTCCGCACCGCCTGAGCGCGCCCGCGCTTGACCCATCGCAAGACCCGTTCGCGGGGCAGGTGCCAGACTGCCCTTTTCGCGTGGGCGCGCCGTCACACGGCGCCATCGCCCGCGCGAGCCCACCTCGACGAACGGAACTGACATGAACGAGCAATGGTTGACGCTGGCTGGCCGCCGGCTGGTGCCGGTAGTGCAAGGCGGCATGGGCATCGGCATCTCCGCGCACCGGCTCGCCGGCACGGTGGCACGGCACAACGGCATGGGGACGATCGCGAGCATCGATCTGCGCCACCATCATCCCGACCTGCTCGCCGAAGTCGACGACATTCACGCCCCAGAGGGCAAGAAGGCGGCCATCGAGGCAGTCAACCTGATTGCGCTGGACCGCGAGATTCGCGCCGCCAAGGTGATTGCCGACGGTAACGGACTGGTGGCGGTCAACGTCATGAAGGCGGTGAGCGCGCACGCATCGCTGGTACGGCAGGCGTGCGAGAGCGGCGCCGACGCCATCGTCATGGGTGCCGGATTGCCGCTCGACCTGCCGGAACTCACGGCGTCTCATCCAGGCGTCGCTCTCATCCCGATTCTGTCGGACTCGCGTGGCATCAGCCTTGTATTGCGCAAGTGGCTGAAGAAGGGCCGACTGCCGGACGCCATCGTCATCGAGCATCCGGCGCATGCGGGTGGGCATCTCGGCGCGTCGCGCATCGAGGAGTTGGGTGACGCACGCTTTTCATTCGATCGCGTGCTCGCGGAGTGCCGCGAGATCTATGCGACGCTCGGCATCGAATGGTCCCGCGTGCCGCTGATCGTGGCCGGCGGGATCCACCGTCACGAGCAGGTTCGGCACTGGCTGGAACATGGCGCGGCGGGCGTGCAGTTGGGCACGGCGTTTGCCGTGACCGAGGAATCGGACGCGCACCCGGCGTTCAAGGCGGTGTTGGCGAGCGCACGGCCGGAAGACATTGCCGAGTTCACCAGCGTGGCCGGGCTGCCTGCGCGTGCAGTGCTGACACCGTGGCTGAAGAAGTACCTCTCGCGAGAGACGGCCTTGCAGGCAAAGGCGAAGGTGCGCCAATGCCTGGAAGGGTTTGATTGCCTGCAGGCCTGCGGGCTGCGCGACGGCGTGGCCCGCATCGGGCAGTTCTGCATCGATCTGAAACTCGCCCAGGCGGTACGTGGCGATGTAGCGCGCGGACTCTTCTTCCGTGGCCGCGACCCGTTGCCCTTCGGCGAGCGCATTCGCCCCGTGGCCGATCTCATGCGTTACCTGTTGACGGGCGAGCAGCCGAACGACGGCGACACGACTGTGCTCGCATAGCCGTGCTCACTTGGCCGGCGCCGCCGGTACGGACGGCGCGCTGGCCGCGGCATCCTCCCCCGCGCTCGGAGAGCTGGCCCCCCCGGCATCGTCCGCACTGACCGGTGCGGCACGTGCCGCAATACGCCGGTCAAAGAACGCGGCGAGCGCCGGGTCATTTACCTTGAGATCGAACTGACGGTCATCCACCGCCGAGAAATAGCCGTCGCACAGATCCGCTTTCGCGCTCTCGGTCGGCTGATCGTCGATGCTGCGGGAATAGACGACAAACTGGCGCTCGACAAGCATCGGCAATTGGTTGCGCAGCAAGTCGTTGAAGCGCGCGCGGGCTTCGGGATCGGTATAGGTGGATTGCAATTCGGCGCGCACCCGCCGGCCCTCGGCGAGATAGTCGCGATGACGCGTCTGCCACGCGCGCAATGCCGCATTCCCGTGCGTTCGGGTGGAGGCGCCATAGAGCCCGCACTTCTGCACGAGCCGCCCCAGCACCTCACCGACACCTTCGGGGGACGCTATCGCCGCCCCCATCAACTCGGCATCGTTCTTGTACTGCGGCGGCTGCGCCAGCGCCGCGGGGGCGTACCAACCTGCTACACCCAGGATCACGCAGGCGAACAGGCGTCGCCCACCGTTACGAAATGGCTTCATTGCCGGATTGTCGGGATGGCGGGCTCAGGCGGCCCCACTCTCGGAGATATCGCATCGGCCACGACGTCGATGCATGCATCTTAGCCGAAGTGGTGTCCCGAGGTGCGCGGCGGTAACGTCTTTCGCCGAACGCTGCACTCGACAGACCGCTGCGGCAGCAGCAATCCGTTGTGGCGCATCATCACCATGGCACCGTACGGCCGAGATAGTCGACGTAGTGCAGTCCGGCGCGCCCCTCGTGCGCCGTGATGGTATCGATCAAGTTGGGGATGCTTTCCTCGATGCTCAGACGCGCATCCGCCCCGCCCATGTCCGTGCGCACCCAGCCGGGGGCCGTCAGCAGCAACGTGCGCGAGTCGTCGCCATGCCGCGCCGCGAAACTGCGCATCAACATGTTGAGCGCCGCCTTGCTGGCCCGATAGACCTCGTAGTGGCCGTTCGTGTTGTTCGTCACGCTGCCCTGCCCGGATGACATCACGCCCAGCGTCCCGCCGGGAGGCACAAGCGACTCGAACGTCTCGATCACCCGCATTGGACTCAGCGCGTTCGTCACCATGACGCGCACGAACTCGTCGGTCGACACGTCGGCAATCGTCTCTCGGTCGTCGTTCTTCACCCCGGCGTTCACGAACAGCAAATCGACACGGCGCCCCGCCAATCGCTCGCGCAATGCGGTGACTTGCGCCGGTATCGCGATATCGACCGTTTCGACCTCCAGCGTACCGCCGGTGGCTGCGCCCAAGCTATCAACCAACGCATCGAGCGCGCCAGACGACCCTTGCCGAGCCGTGGCGATGACATGCCAGCCGCGCCCGAGATACGCCTGCGCCATTGCGAAACCCAGACCGCGCGATGCGCCGAACAGCAAGACAGTTTTTTGCGGGGAAACTTGGGGGATTGTTTCGTTCTGCATGCATCGTTCCTCGTATCCAACGTCGCCCGCACGTCCGCGACGGAATGCCGGGATGCGGTACGACGTGTGCTGTGAGGGACTATAGGGCGATGCAAGACATGGCGGAAGACGCAGCCGTTGCACTGATAACATGCACATAACGCCACATCTCGTTCCGTCGCCGCCGATGACCGACCCCGATCTGAACCTGCTCATCGCGCTGGACGCCCTGCTCGCCGAAGTCAGCGTGGCAAGCGCCGCACGCCGGTTAGGGCTGAGCGCATCGGCGATGAGCCGTACGCTGAGCCGCCTGCGCGAAACCACGGGCGATCCGCTGCTGGTTCGCGCCGGTCGCCGCATGGTGCTCACGCCGCACGCCGAGCAATTGCGGACGCGCAGCCGGGCGGCCGTCGACGAAGCTCGCATTCTGCTCGCGCCCGCCACATCATCGCCAGACTTCGCCACACTGCGCCGCACCTTCACGCTTCGCGCCAACGATGGCTTCGTCGACGCCTTCGGTGCGTCGTTGATTGCCGCGCTCACACAGGCGGCCCCGTTCGTGAACCTGCGCTTTCTGTCCAAGGCGGAAAAGACCGCGATGCCGTTGCGAGGCGGGGAGGCCGATCTGGAAATCGGCGTGCTGGGGGGCATCGGAGAAGCCAGCAACATGGGGCCGGAGATTCGCGTGCAGACCCTGTTCCGCGATCACTTCGTGGGCGTGGTGCGTTCGGGCCATCCGCTCGTCGCGCACGGCGCGCCGGACGCCGAGCGATACGTTGCGTTCGGGCATGTCGTGGCGTCGCGGCACGGCGTGGGCCGGGGGCCTGTCGATGTCGCGCTTGAGGCGTTGGGTCTGCACCGCGACATTGTCGCGGTGGTGCCAAGCTTTCCGGCGGCGTTGTCCGTGGCGCAAGCGTCCGACTTGATCGCGCTGGTGCCTGCGTCACTCATGAGGCAACGCGCCGCACAGTGGGTCGCAACCTCATCCGCGTCGGTCCACGTGTTCGACCTGCCGGTGACGACCGGACAGATTGCCGTGTCGTTGATGTGGCATCCTCGAATGGACGCGGACCCCGTTCATCGCTGGCTTCGACAACAGGTGCTGTCGGTGTGCCGCCCGGACGATGCCGCATCGCGATAATCGAAAGCGGTAAGACGGCGCTTATCGTGAGGTGGTCGCCCCACATTGCACCTGCCCCGACACCGGATCTCGCTTGCAAGCGGTGGGCCCCTGCTCGTTGAAGTAGACCGCACCCTGCGCGTTCGTCGACGCGCCCGGGAAACGACCTTGCGGCGCGCGTTGCGGATCCGTCAGTTGCCTCATCTGCATATCGTTCGTCGCGGACGACTCGCGCTGGCGTTGCGCCTGCCGCTCACCCTCCGCCATGCCCTGCTTGAACCGAGCGCCAACGCCGCCTTCCCTGTTATGTGTCGACGCAGGCGGCGTAAGCCCCACGCCGGGCTGACCACCCGGCAAAGCCTGATTCGATTGGCGGATGCTGTTCAGATCGCCACTCTGCAAGTAGGACTGAGCGACCGCGCCACCGGCCACCGATATTCCTGCGGTGGCCAGGCAGGCGATCAGCAAGGTTCTGGCTGACATGTTTCGAATTCCCCCGTGAAGTGCGACATGGATCACTTTTTTCGGGGCACAGTGTAGCGCCAATCGCAATCCGCTTCGACATCCGAAGTTCCCGCGACAACCTATACTTCACGGCATGACCGGCGGGTGATACGTCAATGTCTGCGCGAGCAGCCACAGCATGACGATGACCACGGGGAAGTGCACCACCAACTGCGTGAACGTGTATCCGACAATGTCGCGCGCGCGCAGGCCTAGCACCCCCAGCAGCGGAAGCATCCAAAACGGATTGATCAGATTCGGCAGCGCTTCGGCAGCGTTGTACACGGTCACCGCCCACCCCAGGTGCACGTGCAGGTCGTTGGCCGCCTGCATCACGTACGGGGCCTCGATGATCCACTTGCCGCCGCCCGACGGCACGAAGAAGCCCAGTACCGCCGAATACACGCCCATCACACCCGGGAAGGACGTCTGTGACGAGATCGCCACGAAGAAGCTCGACAGGTGGTGCGAAAGCGTCGCCCCATCGATGCCCGGCGCTTTGGTCAGCAGGTAGGCAATGCCGCCGTAGAGCGGGAACTGGATCAGCACGCCCGCCACGGACGGCACCGACTTCGCGATCGCATCGAGAAACCGGCGGGGACGCCAGTTCAGCAACATGCCCAACATCAGGAACACGAAGTTGTAAGTGTTCAGATTGGAGATCGCCAGCAACGGATCCTTTGTCGTGAACTCATGTCCGATCCAGAGCACGCCCAGCGCCACGATCAGCACCGTGACTACGGGGCTGTATTCAAGCCAATCTCCCGGGCGCTGCGCACGCACGTAAGGCTTCGCCATATCGTCGAGCGACACACCGAGGTCGGCCGCGATGGTTGCGCGGTCGTCGCGCGGTGCCGAGTAATAAGCCAGCGCCACCGACACCACCGTCAGCACGGCGGCAATCGCCATCGATTGCGGCAGGAAGATGGTGTCGGCGAACGGAATCACGCCGGTGATCTCGACCAGCGCCTTCGGTAAGCTTGCCGGGTTGGCCTGCAACTGTGCCGCCGACGAACTCAGGCCGAGCGCCCACGTCGCCCCCATGCCCAGATACGCCGCGGCGCCCCCTGCACGGTAGTCCATGCGAATGTCGTCGCGGCGCGCAATCGCGCGCACCAGCAGGCCGGCGAAGACCAGGCTGATGGCCCAGTTGAACAGCGAGAGCACGATACTCACAAATGCCACATAGGCCACTGCGCTACGACCGCTGCGCGGCAGCGTGGCCATCTTGCGGATGAGCAACGCCGCGGGCGGCGAGACGGCCACCACATAGCCCGAGATCGCCACGATGGCCATCTGCATCGTGAACGGGATCAGGCTCCAGAAGCCGTCGCCGAAGGCCACACCCACTTTGACCGCCGGCACACCGATGGCGAGCGCGCCGCCCGCGCATACGATGACGGCAAGCGCCGCGAAAAGATAGGCGTCCGGAAACCAGCGCTCGGACCAACGCGTAACCGCCGCCGCCAGACGTTCCAGAAGTCCGCCGTCCTGCGGCGTCTCCGACATGCTCGAAAGTGAATTTCCCGGTTTCATTGCCTGTGTTCCCTTAGGTTTGTCATGATCGGCACCGCCGCACCTCGCGATGCTCGCCCCGTGCCCCGCCCTGCGACAGCGACCTTTCATCGCCGCCGTCGTCCATTGCCCGCTGCCTGCGTCGTGTCAAGCGTGTTGTGTCGCCTGCCAGACGAGCGTGGCGGCCGCGAGATCTTCCAGCGCAGTCCCTACGGCCTTGAATACCGTGCGCTCACCCTCGCCGTTACGACATCCGCGTCCTGCGCGACACAGGTCGGCCAGCGTGCCGCGCACGTCCGACGCGGTGAACACGCCTCGCGACATCGGTCCGAGCAACTCCCCCGATTTCGCCAGCGCTTCGTCGGTGTCGACGTACAACGAGGCGCCGGCAAAGCAGAGATCGTCGGCTTCGCGCATCTGCGGCGTAAAGCTGCCGATCAGATCCAGATGGACGCCCGGCGCCAACCAGTCGCCCTGCACGACGGGCTCGGTCGCCAGCGTTGCGCAGGTGACGATGTCCGCGCCCTCGACGGCCGACTTCGCGGTATGGCACACGACCGCGTCGAGACCTTGCGCACGCAGGCGATCGACCAGACGCCCGGCCGCCTGCGCATCGCGATCCCACACACTCACGCGCGTGATCGGGCGCACCGCGCGATACGCCAGCGGCACCAGCGACCCCACGCGGCCCGCGCCGAGCAGCGCGAGGTGCGATGCCTCCTCACGCGCCAGATACGAGGCGGCCAGCGCCGAGGCCGCCGCCGTGCGCCGCGACGTGATCTCGTTGCCGTCCATCTGCGCGAGCGGCACGCCCGTCGTGGCGTGGTAGAGCAGATAGGTTGAATGCAGCCCCGGCACGCCGCGCCGCGCATTGGCCGGTGCGATGTTGACAGTCTTGATGCCGAGATATCCGCCGGGCTGCCACGCGGGCATGATGAGCACGGTCATCGCATCGCGCGTACCCGATTCTGGGATGACGTGCGTGTGGCGCAGCGGCACTTCGCATCCCGTGACGAACAGGCTGCGAAGCGCGTCGAGCAACGGGCCGAAAGCCAATGCCTCGCGCGTGGCGTCGGCGTCGATGAATTTCATGAGTACAGCTCCTCGTCGAGGTGGAAATGAGATGTCAGGCGTCGAGCACGATGGCTTCGCGCGGCACGGCCTGACAGGCCAGACACATGCCGGGCTCGTCGAGCGCCACGTCGCCCATGTGCTCGACCTCGCCGGCCAGCACGCGCACCGCGCAACTCTCGCATTGCCCGACACGGCAACCGCTTGGCAGTGCCAGCCCCAGCGACTCGGCAAACGACAACAGGCTGCCGTGCGAAGGCGTCCAGACAGCCTCGCGGCCCGAGCGGGCGAACGTAACGGGCCACGCGGCCCCGGCGTCCACACGCGGCGCGCTTGGTGAACGGAACGCCTCCTTGAACATGTCGAACGCGGGTACGCCACGCGCCGCCACCCCCTCCATCACGGCCGTCATCATGGGCGCCGGACCGCACAGGTAGAAGCGTGCGCGGCGCTTGATCAGGTCATCGGACACCACGGCCGCAGACAGCCGTTCTGCCGAGGCGTAGTCGCGACCGAGCACATCCGCCTCGCGCGGCGCGTCGTAGTAGTTGAAGACGCGCACGTTGGGCAGGCGCTGCGCAAGCGCCGCCAGCCGATCCCGAAAGGCATGCGTGGCGCCATTTCGGTTGGCGTAATGCAGCCAGACGTCGGGCAGCGGCAAGGGCGCGCGTTCGGCCTGCTCCGCCAGCGATTCCAGATAGCAGAGGAACGGCGTGATACCAATGCCGCCGGCGAAGCACACCACCGGCTGGCGGCTGCGCAGCGGTATCACGAAGCGCCCGGACGGGGCGCCCAGTTCGATCACGTCGCCCACGCGAGCGCCGGTGTTCAGCCAACTCGAGACCACGCCGTCAAACGGTGCGCCCTCGGACGTGCGCCCCTGCTGATGACGCACGGCAATGCGATAGCCGCGACGGTCGCGCTCGCTGGAGGGCCCGGTGAGCGAGTACGCGCGTGTCACGGGCTGCCCTTGCCCGGGGATCGATACGCGCACGGTAACGTGCTGCCCCGGCAGATAGTCGGGTAGCCCCACGTCGTCGAGCGGATCGAGCGCGATGGCACACACCCCCTCGGCCGCGGCATCGAGCGCGGCAATGCGAAAGCGCGCCATGCCGTCCCATGGGCGGCGGGCCGGATCGCTCGCCGGGTCGCGCGCAACGTCGCATCGAAATGAGCGCAACGGCGACGCACCGCTGATCGGATCGATGTCCTGCGTCGTCACCAGCGCGTTGAAGTTGCTCGACGCATCGCCCGCCATCGCGAAACCGTCACGTCCCACGCTGTCGCAAGCCTGCCACCAGCCGTATTCGGCAAGCAGCACGTCGATGCCCAATCCGGTATCGAACGCCGCGCGAAAGCGCGCGACCCCGGCCGGCGTCGTCACCCGCACCCAATCGCCCTCCGCGATGTGCTTTCGCCTCGCCAGCGACGGATGCAGATGCACCACCGGATCGGGGGCGCGCATGCGCAGGCTCGCGAGTCCGCGATGCTGACTGTGGCAGTAGTAGCCGTTCTTGGTCGAACCGAGCAGCAGCGGGAAGCGTTGCGCCTCGTCGTCGCTCACGGCACGGGGCGCCACGTGCACCGGTACCGGCGGATATCCGTGACGCAGCAGAGGCTCTGAATACAGCTCGACGCGCCGGGTTTCGGTGGCGAATCCGCGCACATCGCCTGCCTCGGTGCGCGCGTATTTGCGCTCATATTGCGGCTGCGGGCGCGAAATGCCCTCGGGATGCGCGCGCAACGTCTGCACGTCGAGCCCGAGCGGGGCGAGTTGATGATTCCAGCCGGCATCGAGACTGCCGCCGAAGAAGGCGTCGCCCATGCCCAGGCGCACCGCGAGATCGAACACGATGTCGTTGTCGCTGCGCGACTCGCCGCGTGGCGACACCATGCGCTGGCGAAGTTGGATCAGTGCGTCGGCGCGATCGTCGATCTCGAAGCCGGCGCGCAAGCCTTCGCGTTCCCACGGCGTGTTCACCGGCAGCACGATATCGGCGAATCGCGCCGACGGTGTCTCGAACAGATCGCAATGGACGTGAAACTCGAGCGCTTCGAGCGCCTCGCGCGCCATCGCATAATCCGCCTGCGACGCCAGCACGTTGGTACCGAAGCAGAACAGCGCGCGCACACGATAGGGCGCGCCATCGAGAATCGCGCGGTAGGTATCGCGCGCGGTCACCCAGCCGCGCGCCGGCGGCCCCAGCGGACGCGCGTCGATGCCCAGCGCCCTGGCCTGCTGCTCGGGGCTCAAAAGATCGTGCTGACTGACCACGTTCAGCGGTTGACGCGTCATCACGCGATTGCCCCCGCGTCTGTCGAAGCTGCCGGTCAGTGCATACAGGACCGCGATGGCGCGCTCGATTTGCGTCGCGTTCGCATGCTGCGCGACACCTGACCATGCGTGATAAGCGACGCGCTGTGCCCCGGTGAAGAGGTCGGCGGCGGCGTCGAACTGCGCCGGAGAAACGCCGCAGAGTGCGCTTACGGTCGCCGCGTCGTAAGCGGCCAGCCCCGCGCAGAGATGATCGAACGCCGGCCGGCAGGCAATGCGCGATCCGTCGCGGGACATCACCGCAAACTCGCCGCGCAGGGCGGCTTCGTTTGCCGCGCGGCGGCTCAGCGCATGGGTCGTCTCGCACGGTTGCGGTGCCGCCGCCGCTTCGTTCCATATCACGAAGGCTTCCGGCGACACGCCGACGTGCGTCGCAGCCACATCGCATGCGCGCAGGAAGTGCCCGTTATCGTTGCGCACGAGCAGCGGCGCATTGGTCCACCGGCGCACGAACATCTCGTCATAGCGTCCGCTGTCGATCAGACGACGGGCGAGACCGAGCGCCAGCGCCGCATCGGTGCCGGGCCGCACGGGCAGCCAAGCATCGGCGTCGGCGGCAAGCGGTGTCTTGCGCGGGTCGACGACGAGCAACTTGGCGCCACGCGCCCGCCCTCGTCCGATTGCGTTCGCCTGACTCAACCATGTACTCGTGGGGTTGTGGCCCCAGACCATGATGACGTCTGCCTGCGCGTAATCGGCGGTCGGCATGCCGCACCCGAACGTGAACGCGTGCGCGAAATCCTTGTGCCAGTTGCAGATTTCCGTCGCGTAAATCGTGTTCGGGCTACCGAACACCCGGATGAAGCGCTCGATCCAGTCGATGCTGTCCGACAGCGGCGTGCCGCTCGGGGTCGTCACGCCAAACGCGACGGCATGCGCACCGCTCTCGCGACGGATGTCGCCCAGGCGCGCAGCGATTTCGGTGAGCGCTTCGTCCCATGAGATGGGCGTCCAACCCGGGTCGTCCGCCCCCTTCGGCGCCGTGCGGCGCAGCGGTGTAGTCAACCGGTCGGGGTGATGCACCAGCTCCGGCGCCGCCTTGCCCTTGCGGCACATCGCGGCGCCATTCGGATGCGACGGATCGGGTTCGACCGCCATCAGCGCATCGTTTTCCACGCGAGCCAGCGTGCCGCAGCGGGAGCGGCACAACGTGCAAAACCCGGGCTTGACCTCCTGAACCATGTCTCATGCGTCTCTATAGGAATCGATGTTCCGATGCTATACAGCCGTCACTTTTATTACTAATATAAAAAATATAGTTTGCAATATTGATTTTTTAAATGAAACCAACCCTGCGTCAGATCGAGTATTTCGTGGCCGTGGCCGAGACAGGACAGGTGATGCGCGCGGCGGAGCGATGCAGCGCGTCGCAGTCGTCGCTGACGATTGCCTTGCAGAATCTGGAAGTGATCGTCGGCACACCGCTTTTCATACGACACGCGAAGGGGCTGCGACCGACCGAGGCCGGCGAGCGATTTCTGCGTCACGCCTACCGTATCCTCAACGCCACCGACGACGCGCTGCAAGAGGCCCGCACGCTTCCGGACGATGCGGGTGGCCGTCTGCGACTGGCCGTCACCGAAACGATTTCGGCGTATCTGCTGCCTTCAGTGGCCAGCACCTTGTCCAAGCGCTTCCCGAACGTCGAACTCACGTTGATCGAGGGCGACCGCCGCGAACTGGAAGCGGCCGTACTGGCGGGCGAGGTCGACCTGGCGTTGCTGTTAGTGTCGAACGTCGTGGCTGACGGACTCGTCTCGCACACGTTGTTGCGCTCGACGCGCCGGCTGTGGACCAGCCCCGGACATCCGCTGCTCGACAAACCAAGCGTCACGCTCGACGACGTGCGCGGACAGCGCTTCCTGCTGCTTGATATGGATGAACACGTGCAGACGGTGCAGCGCTACTGGCACGCCGCGCAGGTCGAACCGGTCGTGCACTTCCGTACTCGCTCGATCGAGGCAATTCGTAGCCTCGTGGCGCAAGGCTATGGTGTATCGATTCTCTCGGACCTCGTCTATCGCCCCTGGTCGATCGACGGTGGGCGAATCCTGCGACGGGATTTGAGCACGGGCGTGCCGTCGATGGATGTGGGACTCGTATGGGCGCAGCGACGTCCGCCTGAGGGATTGACCGAGCGCATCGTCAGCGCGTTGCGCTCGCTGATCCGCGAAATCAACGATCGCGGACACATGGGGGTGGAATGATCAACTGACGACGGCGCTCGAAGCGTCGTCAGCAGCGTTCATGCCCGACGCGTAGCCAGTTCGGCCCCTTGGCGCAGCGCTTCGAGGAGGCTGCGTTCGTCGGCAATACCCTTGCCGGCGATGTCGAACGCCGTGCCATGGTCGACCGACGTGCGCACCACCTGCAAGCCGACCGTCACGTTCACGCCCGCCTCCAGGCCCAGCACCTTGACCGGGCCATGCCCCTGATCGTGGTACATGGCGACCACGAGATCGAAATCCCCGCGTCCGGCGCGGAAGAACAACGTATCGGCGGGCAACGGACCTTCGATATCCCAGCCGCGCTCACGCAAGCGTTGCACGGCCGGTACGATCTTCTCTTCCTCTTCCCCGTAGCCGAACAAGCCGTTCTCGCCCGCGTGCGGGTTGATGCCGCACACGGCAATGCGGGGATTCGCGATGCCCGCCTTGACCAGCGTAGCGTGACCGCGCTCGATCGTACGCTGGACCAGACCCGGCTCGATCTTGCGAATCGCATCGATGATGCCGATGTGGGTCGTGACGTGAATCACACGCAGATTCGGTGCGACAAGCATCATCGACACCTCTTCGATACCCGTCAGGTGAGCGAGCATCTCGGTGTGACCGGGGAACTTGTGTCCCCCCGCGTGCAGCGCTTCCTTGTTCAGCGGTGCCGTGCAGATCGCGTCGATTTCCCCGGCTTCGGCCAGCCTCGCCGCGTGCGCGATGTACCGGTACGCGGCATCGCCCGCGATCGCCGACAGTTGGCCAAACGGCAAGTCCTCGGGAATCAGGCCCAGGTCGATGCACTCGATCACGCCTGGCGTGAAGCGCGCTTGCGCGACCGTCTCGATGCGACGCACGCTCAGCGGCATCTTGACGATGGCGATGGCCTGCTCCAGACGTCGCGCGTCGCCGATCACGACCGGGCGGCATAGCTGGTAGACGCTGTCGTGCGCCAGGCTCTTGACGATAATTTCCGGACCGACGCCAGCCGCGTCACCCATGGTGATGCCAATGACGGGGAGATATTGATTCATGGCGTTTGCGTTGATATCCATTTCGTTGGGACGACATCCGGAAAGTATTCCGGGATGATGTTCTGTTGTTGCGTTACCGGCGGCTCGTGTTGCCTCAACGGCGCTCGCGCACGTCGGGCGCCGTGCGCAAATATCGGTAGGCGCTATGCAGCGCCGCTTCGCCGCCGAAAGCGCCGGCCTTCGTCACAATGCGCATCGGCGCACCATTGGCCGGCCGCCCCACGGCGACACCAGGCTCCACTTCAGCGAGCAGTTCGAGCGCGCCGATACCCACCGCGCTCAACATCGCGCGCGCCGTCTCGCCACCGGTGACGACAAGGCCCGACAAGCGCGCGAAGTGCGGCGCGATCAACGCTGCCAGCGAGGCCGATAGCTGCGCACCCTCTGCCGGATCGAAGGCATCGTCACGCCCGATTCGCACCAGCAGGTCGCTTCCCTGCCCAATGGCATCGCCGATCGCCGCACACCAGCGTGCGCTGTCGGGATGCGACGCGCCGGCGCGCAGGACCGCGGGCGGCACGATCCATTCGACCACCGCGTGCTCCGCGCATAGCCTCGCGCACTGCTGTTGCGACACGGCGGACAGGCTGCCCACCAGCGTCAGCAAGGGACCGGTCGTCCCGGCGTCGCTCGTCACGCGCGCATTGTCTCGCACGTCGCCCTTGCCGCTCGTATCGTCCGTGCCATCCGTCGGCGCGAACAATGCCGATTGTTCGGCCAGTGCGCGAGCGAGACCGCCCGAGCCGACCCAAAAGATGTCCGTCAGCCCGACGCTCGCGCGCGCCAGCATGACGAGATCGTCATCGGTCTGCGCGTCGACGATCAACGCCGTCACGCCGTCGGCGCGCGCCTGCGCAACGACATCGGTCAACGCTGCACGCGCCGCCGCAAAATCCTTGCGCAGCAAATCCGAGGACACGATCTGCGTCCTCACGCCCACAGCCGCCAACATCGGCGCGAGTCGCGCCTCCTGAGCGTCATGCTCCAGTCGCCAGGTGTCGGTCTCGGCCAATGGCACACCGCGCACGAACACTTCTCCGTCCTGCACGACGCGACCGGTGGCAGGGAATGCGGGCGCCACAATGGCAAGGCCCGCGAGCGGCTGCAGCGCAGCCACTTCCGCGACCCAGTTGCCACGCAGCGTCGAGTCGATCTTCTTGTAGAGACGCCGTTCCGGCGCGGCAAGCCGCTGCCACGCGGCGACTGCGCGCGCGGCGGCCTCCTGCGCCGACAGACGGCGCGTGTCGATGTCGATCGCCACCACTTGCGCCGTCGCATTGAAGCCTTCGATATCGAGCGACACGACGCTGCGACGACCGGCGTTGGTAAAGCCGATCGCGCAGTCGGCCGCGCCGGACAAATCGTCGGCGACAATGAGCATGCTCACTGCACCGCTCCCTTGGCCGCAGCCCCCAGACCCCGGGCCGCCACACGCTTGGCAACCGCGGCCGTCAGGATCGGCGAGACGATGGCAGTCACCACCACGCAGGCTGCCACCAGCAGCGTTGCGCTCTTGGCGGCGGCCTCGTAGACCGGATTGGCGGCAGCGATCAGCGCCGGCACCGCGGCGGCATTGCCAGCCGTGTTCGCGGCGGCGGTACCGGCCACGCCCGTCCCGCCCGTCAGGCGGTCGACGATATAAAGCGGAATACCGGTCACCACGACGACGGCAAAGCCAAGCAGGATACCCAGCAGGCCGGCCTGCCAGACCTTGTGCAGATCAAGCCCCGCGCCGAGCGCCAACGCGAAGAACGGAATCATCACCGGCACGGCACGCCCCAGAAAATCACGCATTTCACGATCGAGATTGCCCAGCAACATCCCTACGGCCAGCGGCAGGATGCTGCCCACCAGCGTCGGCCACGGGAACGCGGACAACCCCGCCACACCCAGCGTGACCATCGTCAGGAACGGACCCGATTCCAGCGACATGATCGTATAGGCGCCCACGTCTTCCGAGCGACCGTACTGCCCCATCAGCGCCATGTACAGGCCACCATTGGTGTCGTTCATCGCCGCGACCACGGCCAGCGTGGAAATGCCCGCGAACATGCCCGACGCGACCGGTGCCTCACCCAGGAAATGCCCCAGCACAATGCCGACCACAATCGCCGCGCCGATCTTGGCGGCGAACAACGCCCCGCCTTTCTTGATCAGGTACGGCGTTGCCTTGACATCGATGCTGGCGCCCATACAGACGTAGAACACCGCGAGGATCGGCAGCGCGCCCGTGAACAGCGCGTTGGTAAACGATCCGAAGAACGTCGGCATTCCCGGCATGAAGGTGGCAATCAACGAACCGATCAGCAAGGGAACGATCATCATCCCCCCCGGCACGCGCTCGATGGCGCGCTTGATACGAATTTGAGCCATGGTTGTCTCCCGACCAATGTGGATATAAACCAATCGATCATTATTTTGATCGATTTGATCAGACGGAAGTCTAATCGCTGCCAGAAAAATGTGCAAATATTGTGAACAGTGGGGCTTCTCCCGGTGAAACCCGCTCCCCAAGCGCTTTCATTACGTCGGGATCGTCGACAAAATGATCGAATCAATCATTTTTTCGACGCCCAGCGTGAATGTATCGTCGTCGTTCCGGGCGGCGCGTTGGACGATGGCTGCACGCGGGGACGCTACACTATGCGCGCCGCGCGGCGAACCTGTCCTTCGCTCGCATTTCTCTCGTTTTGCTCAGCACCGATCCACTCATGAAAGTTGCGAACCGCCGCGAGGCGATTTTCAAAGCCGTCCTGTCAGGCATGACGGATGTCGCTGCCTTGTGCGCCCATTTCGGCATGTCGGAAGCAACGGTGCGCCGCGATCTGCGCGCCCTGGCCGACGAGCGTCGCGTCGTGCGCACCTACGGCGGCGCCGCTGCGCCGATACGCATGCACGAACCCGAGGAATCGTTGGAGCTGCGTCGTGAGAGCTTCCGCGAACAGAAAGATGTCATCGCACGTGCCGCCGTGGCACACGTCGTCGACGGCGATACGATCTTTCTCGATGGGGGGACGACCACCGAAGCGATGGCGCGTTTTCTCGCCGGACGTGAGGGGGTGCACGTCGTCACGAACAACTTGCTCGTCGTCGGTGCGCTGGCGGCCAACAAGGTGCCTGTGACGCTGATCGGCGGCGACGTGCGACCGTCAAGCATGAGCGTACTCGGGCCGTTGGCACAACTGGCGCTCTCTCGCGTGTCGGTCGACAAGGCATTTCTGGGTGCCGACGGCGTCGTCGCCGGACGCGGCCTGTGCGAGGCGTCCGCCGAACAGGCGTGGCTCAAGGAGTGCATCGTCCGCCAGTCGGCCGACGTGTATGTGCTGGTCACCGCCAATAAGCTCGATCGCGCGAGTCAGCAGCACTGGACGCCGCTGGAACGACTCTGGACGCTCATCACCGAAGCGCGCGCCGACGATGACAGACTGGTGCAATTCCGCACGCATCCCGAGATCACGATCGAGTCCGCAGACTGAGGCACGGCTGACTTGAGAGGCCGCCCGATGTGACAGGCATAGCCAACAGCGATGCCAGGCAACATCTCGATCAGTCCAGTCGACGACGATGCGAACCGCGCATCTCGCTCATCGCACTGAACTTGACGTCGCCAAGACCCAGTCGCGCACGTGGCTGCATCACCGCGACCACCGACGGCACGTCGAGAACACCGGCCACTTGTGCATTGCTGAAGGTCTTCATGTCGTCGGCTCCAGCATGGCAAACTCCACCGCGCCACTGATCCAGCAGCCCGCCTCGATATGATCGGCATCACGTAACGCCACGCAGATGCACGACGGACGCCCCATCGCGAAGCCCTGATAGACCCGCATCGACGATTCGCCTTCGTTCAGCAAACCATAGTGAATCGCGCCATACAGCGTCGCCGCGGCAGCAATACCGGTGGCCGCGTCCTCCGGATAACCCGACAACCGCGGAAACTGGCGCGCATGCAGCGTCAGTGGCCGCGCGCGTTCGAGCGCGAACGGATACAGCCCCGTCGAGTCCAGTGCGTCGCATAACGTGCGCACGTCGTCCAGAGCGGGCGACAACGCATTGAGCGCCTGCACCGACCGGACCGGGATCAGCGTTTTCGTGCGACTCGTTCGCGCGTTGACGATGCCCAACGGCGCAAGATCGTCCGGATCGAGTCTGAGCACCCGACATACGGCGTCCACGAGTGACCGATCGCCAACGGGCTCGACAATGCCACGCGGCTGGCCGACATCGATACGCCGCGACGTCTCGTCGTAACGTACGTCAACGAGGCCGCTTAGCGTCTCGACGGTGGCATGGGGGGTCGTCCACCGACCGGCTTGGCGCAACAACCACATCGCGCCGAGCGTCGCATGTCCGCACATCTCCATTTCGTGCGCCGGCACAAAAAAGCGGAGCCGAACGGTGTGGCGCGGGTCGCGGCTTTGGCAGACGAAGGCGCTTTCGTGACCATAGCGCGATGCGATGGCCATCATCTCGTCGGATGACAAGTCGTCCGCATCGAACACGACAGGCGCAGGATTACCGCCGCCCGCACCTGCGGAAAACACGCTGACGAAACGCAAATCCGGCGCATCGTGGCGGCGCACGGGCAAATCGGTTGGGGGGTAAGTGTCTTCCAAGTTCATCGGGGCGTTCCGGGAGTCAAGTAGCGCAAGCATGCCGAAGCCTTGAAAAACCGTCGCGCCCGATCGGGCCACTCGGCACGCCCTATCCGGCCAAAGGCGGGCGGCGCCCGTATTTTCGCCCCCCAGGATTCGACGGTCGCCCTGCGGGGATCCGGCAGCCGTTGCCGCTTCCCGTCACCTGGCAACCTGATGTCGCCGCGCCTCTCATCGCGCTTCGCCAAGCGTTATACTGAGCCTCGACTGCCAACACGCCATCCACCGCGTTGCGTTCACGGCCGTCTGCGCGGGCTGCAAGTGTCCCGTCACGCAAAGGAAGCGCCTGGTGAAACCCTATCCGACTGCCCCTCGTCATCTCGATGGCGACCGCGTCGCCGATGTCCGGCATGTCTCGGTCGGCGAATACCGCACGCGGCCGCATCGGCACGACGACGAATTCATGTTCCTGCTCCCCAGGACGGGACAACTCGTACTCAACGTCGAATCGAATGTCGCGCCGGTACGCGTTGCGCCGAAATCGTTCGTCGTCGTGCCGCCCCAACGTCTGCACGACACGCGAGGCTACCGCCCCGATCAGACCCATGTGGCGGTGTACGTCGCGAGCGATTTCGTGGTCTTTTGCGAACGCAAGGCGCGACGCAAGCTATCGTGCGCGCGCATCTCGATCTGGTCGGCGCCATTGCTGTTGCTAGATGCGGCGCGCGTCGCCACGGGCACGGCGCGCTCAAGTGAGGGCCCGACGAGCGAACTTGCGGAATTCCACGCGGAGCTTGCCGCCCGCACCTTGGCCGCAAGCTGTGTGCAAGCCGGCTTGATGGCCGCCGCGTTGCCATCAAATCGCGCCGATGCGCGTGCCGAAATCGTGCGCGACATCTGCGCATTTCTCGATGAAACGCTCGATCAGCCGATCTCGCTGGAGCGTATCGCCTACGAATTCGGGCTATCGCAGCGTTCCCTGACGCGCGTCTTTCGCGAGGCCACCGGCGAGTCCGTCGTCGACTATCAATCCCGGCGACGCGTGGAAATCGCGGCAACGCTTCTGAATTCGCCCGGCATGACCGTGCTCGCGGCCGCGGCGGCCGTCGGCCTGGAGTCGCCGTCGTACCTCGCGCGGCTGTTCAGAAAGTATGGCTACGGGCCGCCGAAGGGGTATAAGGGCGACGCCACGCCGATCGAGCATGCCGCCTCCCTTGCCGCAATCGTGCGCGACGTGCCGACGTCGTAGCGACACCGTCGGCAGGCGGCGTCAGGCGGGGCGGTAGATCGCGTACACCTTTGCCACTTTGTCCCGACTTTCCCAACTGCACTGCGCGTTCTGTTCGACGAGAAAGATGTCGCCGCGCGAGAACGTGCCGCTGCGTCCGGTTTCGTCCACGAAGGTCACGCTGCCTTCGAGTAGATACATGAGTTCGTAATGGGCGTAACGCATCGCGATGCGATGATAAGGCGTCGAATCCCACGTGCCGCAAGTGAATGTCGCATCCGATGAGCGAAAGTCCGTGAAATTGCGGCACACGGGGGCCGGCGTGAGGAGCAGTTCAGCGGCAGGCGCCCCCGAGGGCGTCAACGACGGGCTCGGATCGATCTGCACGAGACTGCGATCGGCAACATTCCCGCCCTCGCAGCGCATGAAGACGATCGATGTGGAACCCTGCGTCGACCACATGAATGCCGAGCCCCGAGGGAGCACCGCGCTGCCCCCCGGCCCGAGCGTGAATGCGCGCTCCCCCTGCTGGAACATGATCGCGCCTTCGGAGACGATGACGAATTCGTCCGCTGGGTGAGACGACACCGCTCCGTTCGCCGCGTCGAGGGCAATGACGCCGACCGTCACAGGCCCCGGCAGTAGCGCCGCCAGACGGCGGCTTGCCAGAAAGCGGTCGTCGCTTGCCGACGTCGCCGGGGCAGTGCCCTGGCGCGCATCCGACGCAAAAGCCTTGAGGTCCAAGAACGATCGGGGGCGATCACACGGCGCCATGGCGCGTTGCAGTTCGGGCATCTTGTCTTCCAGCGAGGTTCATTGAGTGAGCGCGGTTGCCGCCCAGGACTCGGGGACGGCACCGAAAGTCATCGTGCAGGCAAATCCCGTTAGCTCAGATTGCCCTGACAGAGATACTTGATGGCGAGATAGTCGTCCAACCCGTACTTCGATCCCTCCCGACCGTATCCCGATTCCTTGATACCGCCGAATGGCGCCGCCTCGCTCGCGAGCGCGCCCTCGTTGATACCGACAATACCGGCTTCGAGCGCGCTAGCCACCCGCTCGATGCGCCGCAGATTCTCGCTGTAAAAGTAAGCCGCGAGGCCGAAAGGCGTATCGTTGGCTCGCTCGATGGCCTCGCCTTCCGTCTCGAACCGGAACAGCGCCGCCACCGGCCCGAAGGTTTCCTCGCACGACAGCGCCATGTCTTCATGGGCGTCGCACAACACGGTGGGCGCATAGTAGTTCGGCCCCAAGGCCGCAAGACGTTGCCCGCCGGTCATCACGCGCGCCCCCTGAGCGAGCGCATCGTCCACGTGACGCGCAATCTTCTCGACCGCTCGCGCATTGATCATCGGGCCGATCTGCGCGAGGGCATCCGTCGCCGGTGCCACCTTGAGCGAGGCCACGGCCTCGGTCAGCAACCCGGCAAAGCGGTCGTAGACGCCCGCCTGGACATAGATCCGGTTCGGGCTCACACACGTCTGACCGCCATTGCGGAACTTGGCCGCCATCAGCCCGGCGACGGCCGCCGGCAGATCCGCATCGTCGAAAACAATGAACGGCGCATTGCCTCCCAGCTCCAGCGACAGCTTCTTGAGCGTGGCCGCCGACTCACGCGCCAAATGCTTGCCGACCGGTGTCGATCCCGTGAACGTCACCTTGCGCACACGCGGATCGGCGAGCCACTGCGCCACGGCATTCACCCCCTGCTCTCGCGACGCGGCAATCATATTGAGCACGCCGGCCGGCAGACCCGCCTCGTGCGCGAGATAGGCCAGTGCCAGCGCGGTGAGCGGTGTGTCCTCGGCGGGTTTGGCGACCACGGTGCAACCGACGGCAAGCGCCGGGGCGATCTTTCTCGCAATCATCGCGAGCGGAAAATTCCACGGCGTGACGGCCGCGACGATTCCGATCGGTTCTTTCACGGCGCTCATGCGCTTGCCGCGCGTCTGCGTCGGGATAAGGTCACCGTAAACCCGCGTCGCTTCGTCGGCAAACCACGCGACATACGACGCGCCGTAGTTGACCTCCCCAAGTGCCTCGGCCAACGGCTTGCCCTGTTCCCGCGAAATGAGGCGAGCGAGATCGTCGCGATGGGCCACGATCGCCGCATGCCAGCGCCGCAGAAACGCCGCACGCTCGGCGGGTAACGTCGCTCGCCACGCCGGCAGCGCGCGTTCGGCGGCGTCTACCGCATCTCGCGCATCGGCCGGTTGAGCGTCCGACACCATCGCGACGGTATCGCCCGTCGCCGGGTCGACGACTGTGAAACGCTGCCCGGTGGCGGCGCCCCGCCATTGTCCAGCGATCCATAGTTGCGTGCGCAGCAATTCGCCACGCGTGAGGTCAAGCGTCATGATGGGGTTCTCCGACTTGCGGGATAGGGTCGCACGTCAGCCGCCCCGCCATTCGGGGGGCAGACGATTGCGCAAGCCGACGACGATGTCAGCCTTGCGGCGGGAATAGGGTTTCGAGCGGGTAGTGCGTCTTGACGAAGGGTGACTTGATGATCACGAAGCTGAAATACTTCTCGATGCCGATATCGCGTTCGAGCAGCCCCTCGATGATGCTTTGATAGTGACTCACGCTGCGCGTGACGAACTTGAGCAGGTAGTCGTAGCCACCACTGGCGAGATGGCATTCGACGATTTCGTCGACGTCTCGGATCGCATCGACGAAGCGGATGAAATCCTCCCGTCGATGGTCGGCGAGCGTGACCTCGGTAAACACGATCTGAATGTCTCCGAGCTTTTCGAGTTGAATCCGTGCCCCATAGCCGACGATATAACCCGCCTTCTCCAGGCGCTTGACGCGGATCAGGCAGGGGCTGGGCGACAAGCCAACGGCGTCGGCGAGTTCCACGTTCGTGATACGCCCGCGCTTTTGCAGTTGGCAAAGAATGCGCAGATCGATGCGGTCGAGTTTGCTGTCCGTGCCCATCGTAATGTCGAAGCGCCAACAGGGGCGCGGTCAATCGTGAATCGTGAACGATCTTAACACAGCGGATTCGCCGCGCAGGCTCGACCCTAACCGTATCGGTTATCACGTCAATCTCCTGTTTACGCGGCTTTCCGAGCACCTAGCGCGGCGCGTCGAGCGGCACTGACCGCGTCGTCCGCCAGCACTTCGTCGAGCGTTGCCCTCACACGCTCGACCATGAGTGCCACATCCTGTTCGGTGAAACAAAGCGCTGGCGCAAATCCCAGAATGTTGTCGGCAAACGCTCGAAAGATCACGCCATTCCGATACGCCGCGGCCGAGATCTTGTCGGCCAGTCGCAGCGACGGATCGAAACGCGCCTTGCTCGTCTTGTCCGCGACAAGTTCCAGGGCACCCAGCAAGCCACGATGCCGCGAGTCGCCGACCAGCGGATGATCGAGCAACGAATCCAGACCGGCGCCAAACGCGTTGGCCACGGCCTGGCCGTTGGCAATCAGACCGTCTTCGTACAGACGAATCACCTCGAGCGCCACGGCGGCACTCACGGGATGCGCAGAATAGGTCTGCCCATGCCCCACCACTTGCCCCTGCTCGCCGTCGGCGATCGCCTGATAGATGGCGTCGCTCATGAGGACTGCGCCCATCGGCGCGTAGCCTGCGGTCAACCCCTTCGCGATCGTCATCATGTCGGGCTCGACGTTCTCCGCCTCGCACGCGAACATCGGCCCGGTACGACCGAAGCCGGTGATGACTTCGTCGGCGACGAACAGGATATCCAGGCGGCGGCAGGCATCGCGCATCGCCTTGAGCCAGCCCACGGGGGGCACGATCACACCACCGGAGCCCTGTATCGGCTCACAGAAGAATGCGGCAACGTGGTCGCTGCCGCCCAGTTCGGCCACCTTCGCTTCGAGCGCGGCCACACTTGCCGCGATGAGGGCCTGCCCGTCGCGACCGAGCGGGTCGCGATAGGCATAGGGCGACGGAAGGTAGTGTTGCGTTGGCAACGGCACATCGAAGCCGCGATGAAACGACGCGATGGCCGTCAGACCCGCGCCGATCGACGACGACCCGTGGTAGCCGCGTTCAAGCGAGATGAAATGCTTCTTCTGTGGGCGGCCCGTCACATTGCAATAGTGCGTGATGAAGCGCAGCGCTGCGTCCACGGCATCCGAACCACCGAGCGAAAAATACACGTGTTGCAGCGAGCGCGGCGCGATCGACACCAGCTTCTCGGCGAGTTGCGCGGCCGGTGCACTGCCGAAGTGAAAGTAGCCCGTGGCATACGCCAGTTTCGCCATCTGGGCCGAGGCTGCGTCGACCACACTCTGCTGTCCATATCCCACGTTCACGCACCATAACCCGGCAAAGGCATCGAGCAACTCGTTGCCGTCGATGTCGCGCAGATAGACACCGTGCCCGGATTCGAGCAACGTCGCCCCTTGCTGCTCGTGGGCGCGAAAGCTGACGACGGGATGGATGAGATGCCGGCGGTCGGCATCGAGGAGTGCTTGCTTGGACATGGGATCTCTCGGCGTGTCGGATGGGACGGGGGATGAACCTGTGTCCATACTAAAGAGCCGGCAACGCAGATGCGTCGCCAAATTAAGCCGTAAAAAAAACGCGCGCCGCGAAATTGCGGCGCGCGCAGCATTTTGTGCTGCCGGTGTGGGCACCCCGGCGCGCTCAGTACCCCTGTGTGCGATCGATCTGCCCGATCATCGGTAAGCCGGCGCGGTGCCTGCGCAGGTTTTCCAATACCACTTCCACCGCAGTCTCCGGTCGCGTGGCGCTGGCGATATGCGGGGTGATGCGCACCTTCGGATGCACCCACAGCGGATGCGACGGCGGCAGCGGTTCGGGGTCGGTGACATCGAGAATCGCGCCCGACAGATGCCCGCTGTCAAGCAACTCCATGAGCGCGTATTGATTGAGATGAGGGCCACGTCCGACATTGATCAGCCAGGCGCCGCGCGGCAATCCGCTCAGCAAGCGCTTGTCGAGAATGCCACGGGTCGCCGACGTCAGCGGCAACAGGCAGACAAGCATGTCGGTGCGGGCAAGGAAGGCGCCGAGCGACTCGTATCCCGCGTAGCAATCGACCCCATCCACCTGCCGCGGCGTTCGGCTCCACCCTGCGCAGTCGAACCCGAAAGCATGCAGGCGCGACAGCACTGCCTGCCCGAGCATGCCGAGACCCAACACCCCCACACGGCGCTCGCTTGCCGGCACCACGCTCAGTTCCGTCCACTCACGCATGGCTTGCTGCCGTGCGTAGGTAAAGATGTCCCGGTGAATCGAAAGGACCGCCTGCGTCACATACTCGACCATGCCTTCGACGATGCCGGGCTCGACCATGCGAACGACCGGAATATGATCCGGCACCCGCGACAGGTCGAACTGGTCGATGCCCGCGCCCGTCGAGAATACGACTTCCACGTTCGGCAGCAGCGTGTCGAGATCTTCCGGCGGCTTCCAGGCAGCGAGGTAACGCACCTCGCGCGCGTCGCCAACATCGGGCCACAGTCGGAACGCCGTCTCCGGCGCCCGCTGGGCGAACAACCGCGCCCACACCGCCCCGCGAGCCGGATCGGCCTTGTAAAGAAACGACATCTGCGCTCCCGCGTCAGCCGATGGCTTGATTGATGATGGCGAATTGCCGAACCTCGTCGTCGACGACCGGCGTGCCGTTACGGGTCATCTTCACGACCGTGTCGACGCGTTCGAGCCCAAGCACCTCGAGCCACTCGGTCAGCCCACTGTCGGAGGGCGTGTCGATGCGCACAAAACGGCCTTCATGCAGCGTCAGCCAGTGGGCAATCATGGCCTCGGCACGCTGACGGGTGAGTGACGCGTCGTCCGCGCCGCTGACAACGACCACCGGGCCGATCACAAAACCGCGGCCAAAGCGCCTGAACAACGAGAAGCCGAGCAGCTCGCCGTCGCGCTCGATGGCAATGCCATCGGCGACATCAAGAAGCGCGGGCAGAATGCGCCCCCTGTCAAATCCGCTCGCGCGGCTGGCGAGGGTGACGAGCCGGTCGGGATCGTTGGCACTCAGCGGCCGCAAACGTTCACCTGGCGGCAGTTCCATGAGCGGCGGGCGACGAGCCGTCCCCTGGTGCTGATCGATGCTGCCCACCGCATTGAACCCGAGCTTTTCATATAGCGGTTGTCCGGCCGGGGTGGCATGCAACAGCGTCAGGCGGGTTCCCAGTTGATCGAGCATGCGCTCCATCAACGCGCGCCCGATGCCGCGCCCTTGCTGTTCCGGCGAGACGATCACCATGCCTAGCGAGCCGCCGGCCTCACCGTGCTGCCAATACAGTGCGGTACCCACGACATCGTCGCCATCCAGGGCGACGAAGCCTTGTCCATGGCGCGCCAGAAATCGCCAGTCATCGGGTTTGTGCGGCCAGCGCACGGCGCTGGACAGACGATAGCCAGCCGCCACATCCGTGTCGGTAAATGGCCGGTAGACGAGTTGGGAAGATGCATGGAATTCGGACACGCCGAGCCTCCTTGGGGCATTGCCGGATGCGAAACAGTGGGCCACGCCCACCACGACTGCACTATGGCGACCCGAAGAGAAGCTGCATAGGACGATTCTGTTGTTCGCCCGCACGATCGAAGGCCGCAGGACAAACGGCGCATTCATGCCGCCATGGCGCGCAAAAACCCATGCCGCGTGCGGTCCGCGTCATTGTTTCGATGCAATCTGCCAGCCCGCTGCCCCTACCATGAAGAGCGTCGCCGTGCTCAGGCGGCCACGATTACCCGTGCCCTTCCCCTTTGTCGATTGCCCGCCCCGGCGCGTGCGCCGTAACGGCTCCGGAGAATCATCATGGACAGTTTCGATCCCGCGCAGGTGGGTATTCCCACCGGTCATTTCATCGACGGCAAGTTAGTGGAAGCCGGTGGCACCACACTGGACGTCATCTGCCCGTCGAGCGGTCGCCCCTACGCCGACCTCTCGCTAGCCCCACCCGACACGGTAGCCCGCGCGGCAGACGGCGCGTGGCACGCCTTTCGCCACAGCGGTTGGGCCACCCGCGCACCGCGCGAGCGCGCGCGCGTGCTGCGTCGCCTCGCCGATCTGGTCGAGTCCGACGTGCGCACACTCGCGCCGCTGGAGGCCATCGGCTCTACGCGACCGGTCCGCGAAGCAGCGGCCTGGGACGTGCCCTACACCGCCGAATGCCTACGCTTTTACGCGGAGCACGCCGACAAGCACGGAGGCGAGTTGGCGGCCACCGACCCGTCGCACCTCGGCATGACGATCACCGAACCGATCGGCGTTGTGGCGGCCATTGCACCGTGGAACTTCCCGCTCGTCATGGCCGCATGGAAAATCGCCCCCGCGCTGGCGGCAGGCAATGCGGTCGTGCTCAAGCCGTCGGAGATGACGCCGTTCTCGGTACTGCGTCTTGCCGAACTGGCCATACAGGCGGGCGTCCCGGCCAATATTCTCAACGTCGTGCAGGGAGACGGCAGGACGACTGGCGACGCACTGGTGCGCCACCCACGCGTCGGGAAAGTCACCTTTACCGGATCCACGCGGACCGGGGCCGCCATCATGGAGGCCTGTGCGCAATCGGGGACCAAGCCCGTGACGCTGGAACTGGGCGGCAAGAGTCCGCAAGTGGTCTTTGCCGACGTGCCGGATCTGGATGCGGTCGCACGACGTATTGCCATGGGCATCACCGGCAATGCGGGCCAAGTGTGCAATGCGGGCTCGAGGCTTGTGGTCGAAGCGGGCATTGCCGACGCACTGCTCGAAAAGCTGCGCGCCATCTTCGCATCACTGCATCCGGGCGCCACGTGGTCGGCGGGCACAACGCTATCGCCCATCATCAGCGAAGCCCAGGTGCAGCGAATCGACGCGCTTGTCGCGCGGGCACGTGACGCGGGCGCCAACGTGTACTGCGGCGCCAAGCGCGCAACCGCCTATCAGGATGGCGCTTGGTATGCCCCCACCATCTTGACCGACGTTGCGCCGCACGCTGAGATCGTGCGCGAGGAAGTGTTCGGCCCCGTGCTCACCGTGCAGACGTTCACTTCGGAAGAAGAAGCATTGCAACTGGCGCAGCACGACGACTACGGACTGGCGGCGGGCGTTCACACGGCCAACCTGGGGTGCGCCTTGCGCATGGTGCGCGGCATCGACGCGGGCAACATCTGGGTCAACCGTTACGGCCGGTCGTCGGACTTCGTGCTCCCCACGGGCGGCTTCAAGCGCTCCGGTCTGGGCAAGGATCTCGGCCGTCAGGCGTTCGAAGCCAATCTGCGAAGCAAAGCCGTCCTCATCGACTTGAACGGATGAGCGTCTGGCGTTCGCGTTTGCCGCAACGCCTTGTCGCCCAACGTTGATGCGGGTTAACACGGCATCGGAAAAGCACAAAGCATTTCGTGCTGTTCATACCCCTCAAAACGCATCGATTCTATTTTTGCCCTGGATATTTCAACGCCAAGCCGAGATTTTGACCTGATTTAATTTTTCACAGAGACGTCGCAGATGGCGCACCAGGCCGCAGGCCCGCTTCGCCAGTCTCGACCCACGCCGGACCGCTTTAACGCAATCCCTTTTGCCCAAGAATCCCTAGGGATTCGCCCAACACTGAGGATAGAGATCATGATCGACTTCGAGCCGAAATTCATTACCTTCGATTGCTACGGCACGCTGGTCAAATTCCGCATGGCCGACATGGCCCGCGAGATTTACGGCAACCGTCTGCAGGGCGAGGCGCTCGAGAATTTCGTCAAGGTGTTTGCCGCCTATCGTCGCGATGAAGTTCTCGGCGCATGGAAGCCGTATCGCGACGTCGTCGTCGATTCGGTGCGCCGCACCTGCGAACGCACCGGCGTGGTGTTCAATGTCGACGAGGCCGAGCAAATCTATCTGGCCGTGCCGACCTGGGGCCCGCACCCGGACGTGCCGGAAGGCCTCTCGCGCCTGGCCAAGAAGTACAAGCTGGTGGGCCTGACGAACGCCGCGAACGAACAGATCATGAGCAATATCGAGAAGCTGGGAGCCCCCTTCCACGCCGTGATCACCGCAGAAGAGGTCGGCGCTTACAAGCCTCGCATGCAGGGCTTCGAGTACATGTTCAAGAAGCTCGGCGTGCAACCGCACGAAATTCTGCACGTCTCGTCGAGCCCGCGCTACGACCTGATGACGGCCCACGACCTCGGTATCAAGCACAAGGCCATGGTGCTGCGCGGCCACGAACCCGAAGCGCCGTTCTACGAATACACGCCGGTCAAGGACATCATCGATCTTGCCGTGCAGCTCGGGTTGTAACCAACGCTTGCGTTGCCCTTCCCTGCGGCCTTGGACCCTCGCCCTGACATGAAACTCGAATCGTACTGGCTCGACACCGTTGCACGCTTCACCGGCACCCAGGCGGGCCCGGTGGAGGGTCGCGCCGACGTGGTGGTGATCGGCGCGGGCTTCACGGGACTGTCCGCGGCGCTGGCGCTGAGCCAGCGCGGTGCAACGGTCACCGTGATCGATGCGGGCGCTGTCGGCGCGGGGGCATCGGGTCGCAACGGCGGCCACTGCAACACCGGCGTGGCGCAGGATTACGTCGCGCTCACGGCGCAACTCGGCGCCGAGCGTGCGCGGGCCTGCTATCGCGCCTATGCGGCGGCCGTCGACACCGTGGAACGCGTGATCCGCGAGGAAAGCATCGACTGCGACTACAGCCGGCGCGGCAAACTGAAGCTGGCCGCCAAGCCTCACCATATGGCGCATCTGGCGGCGACCGCCGAGTTGATCGCGCGCGATGTCGATCCCGACGTTCAACTGATCGACCGCGCCGGCATCGGCGCCGAAATCGCCTCCGACGCCTTCCACGGCGGCCTGCTGCAACGCCATGGCGGACAGATGCACATGGGCAAGTTTGCGGCAGGCCTGGCATCGGCAGCCGTCCGTCACGGCGCTCGCCTCTACGAGCATGCGCCGGTGACACAGATTGCGCGTCAGGCCGACGGGACGTATCGGGTCAAATCGAATCGCGGTGAGATCGTCGCCACGCAAGTCCTCGTCGCCACCGGCCCGTCCCGTCATGGCCCATTCGGTTGGTATCGCCGGCGCATGGCACCGGTCGGTTCGTTCATCATCGTGACAGAGCCGCTGGGCGCCGCAACGCTCGACCAGCTCCTGCCGAACCGCCGCGCCTACGTCACCAGCCGCCTGATGCACAACTACTTCCGCACCACCCCGGATCACCGGCTCGTACTCGGCGGGCGAGCCCGCTTCACCGCGTCGGAGCAACCTTCGGACGAGCGCAGCGGACGCATATTGCGCGCCAACCTCGCCACGCTGTTCCCGTCGCTCGCGCAAGCACGCATCGACTATTGCTGGGGCGGACTGGTCGACATTACCGCCGACAGGCTGCCGCGCGCCGGACAGCACGACGGCATCTATTACTCCATGGGCTACAGCGGCCATGGCACGCAGATGGCCACGCACATGGGGCAAATCATGGCCGATGTGATGAACGGCCGCGTCGAGGCCAACCCTTGGCGTGATTTCGACTGGCCCGCGATCCCGGGACACACCGGCAAACCGTGGTTCCTGCCGCTTGTCGGCGCGTATTTCCGCATCAAAGATATTTTCTATTGATTTACCCGGCGCGCAATCGCCGATGAAGACTGGCAGTCCTGATCCCTCGGCAACCCCACAAGTGGAGATGTGCAATGAATTCAGATAAAACGGTCAACGGTGTCGACCTGAGCGCAGCACCGGATGAGAACCTGAGTCAGCGCGGCGCCCAGCGCCGGGATCTGCTGCGCGCGATGGCCGCCAGCGGGCTGCTGACCCTGACCGGCACGGGCCTGTTGAGTGTGAGCGGTCAGGCCTTTGCCCAGACGCCGAAACGCGGTGGCAAGATTCGCGTCGCCACGCAATCGGCGTCGGCCGCCGATACGCTCGATCCGGCCAAGGGCGCCCTTGCCACCGACTACGTCCGTGCCAACATGATCTACAACGGGCTGACCGAGCTGGATTCGAAGCTTGGCGCCAAGCTTGCGCTCGCTCAGTCGATCGATACGAAGGACGCCAAGGTCTGGGTGATCAAACTGCGCAGCGGCGTGCAATTCCACGACGGCAAGCCCCTGACGCCGGCCGACGTCACGTATTCGATCCTGCGACACAAGGACCCCGCGACCGCGTCCAAGGCGAAAACGCTGGCCGACCAAATCAAGGAAGCGAAGGCGACCGGGCCCAACGAGGTGACCATCACACTCGAAGGCCCGAACGCCGACCTGCCGGTGATTCTCGCCACCTCGCACTTCCTCATCATCAAGGACGGCACCAAGGACTTCACGACGGCCGTGGGTACGGGACCGTTCAAGGTGAAAGAGTTCTCGCCAGGGGTGCGCACCGTCGGCGTGCGCAACGAGAAGTATTGGAAGTCCGGACAGCCCTATCTCGACGAAATCGAGCTGATCGGCATCGGCGACGAATCCGCCCGCGTGAATGCCCTGCTCTCCGGCGACGTTCAACTGATCAATGCCGTGAGTGCGCGCTCGACCGAGCGTATCAAGACCACACCGGGGTACACGGTGCTCGAAACCAAGACGGGGCAATACACCGACCTGATCATGCGCGACGAGGGCGGCATCACCGGCAACACGGATTTCCGCCGGGGCATGATGCATCTGTTCGACCGCGAACAGATCCGGAAGACCGTATTCCGCGGCTTTGGTGCGATCGGCAACGACCAGCCCATCGACCCGAGCAACAAGTACTACATGGCCGGACTGCCGCAACGGACCTACGACCCCGAGAAGGCGGCCTGGTACTTCAAAAAGGCCAACCTGCCCACGGCGCCGCTTCAGGTCTACGCCACGCCCGCTGCCGAAGGGTCGGTCGAAATGGCGATGATGCTTCAGCAAATCGCCCCGAAGGCCGGTCTGAACCTGCAGATCACCCGCGTGCCGGCCGACGGCTATTGGTCGAACCATTGGATGAAGCACCCGCTGACTTTCGGTTCGGTGAATGCTCGCCCGAGCGCCGACGTGCTGCTCACACAGTTCTTCCGCTCGGATGCCCCGTGGAACGAAGCGAACTGGAAGAACCCCAAGTTCGATCAGTTGCTCCTGGCCGCGCGTGGCGAACCCGACGACGCGAAACGCAAGGCGCTCTATGGCGACATTCAAACGTTGATTCACCAGGACGGCGGCATCGGCATTCCCATGTTCCTCTCGTCACTCGACGCCCACACCACCAAGCTCAAGGGATTGGGGTCGATCCCGCTGGCCGGTCTCATGGGCTTCGCCTTCGCGGAACATGTCTGGCTCGACGCCTGAGATTGACCGAGCGCTGCAGCAGTAAGAGGGCGATGCGCGCCGCCAGGCACGGCGCGCATCGATCCGACCCCGTCGTTTCCCCACAAACGGCGTCGTATAACGGGAGAGGTTTCCGATGAAATCCCAGGTGCAACGACTTATCGCGGCACGCTTCGGCCTGGCCCTGCTGACACTGGTGCTGGTGTCCGCAATCGTATTTACGATCACGGCCCTGTTACCGGGCGACGCCGCCCAGATGGCGCTCGGTCAGGCCGCGACCCCCGAAGCCGTCACCGCGCTGCGTCACCAGCTTGGCCTCGACCAGCCCGCGGTGACCCGCTACTTCCAGTGGCTCGTTCACATGAGCGCGGGCAACTTCGGCGAATCGATGTCGAACAATCTGCCGGTCGCGCAACTCATCGCCAGCCGTCTGCCCAACTCGCTCGTACTCGCGGGCCTGACCACGCTCGTCTCGGTACCGCTGGCGCTGGCCATCGGCATCGCCGCCGCCATGTGGCGCGGCTCGCTGCTCGATCGGGTACTCAATATCCTGACGCTCTCGGCGGTGGCCGTGCCGGAATTTCTGGTCGCCACCATCGCCGTGCTGATCTTCGCCGTCAAGCTGCGCTGGCTGCCGGCTCTGTCGTATTTGTCGTCCGTCAATTCGTTCGACGATCTGGTCCGGATCTACGCCATGCCGGTCATGACCCTGTGCTGCGTGATCGTCGCCCAGATGGCCCGCATGACACGCGCCGCGGTGATCGATCAGTTGAGTTCGTCATACGTGGAGATGGCCATCCTCAAGGGGGCGTCGCCCATGCGCGTCGTCTGGCGACACGTGCTTCCGAACGCCATCGGCCCAATCGCCAACGTGGTCGCCCTGAGCCTGTCGTATCTGTTCGGCGGCGTGGTGATCGTCGAGACGATCTTCAATTACCCGGGCCTCGCCAGTTTGCTGGTCGACGCCGTCACCAACCGCGATCTGCCGCTCGTACAAGGCTGCGTCATGGTCTTCTGCGCGGCCTATCTCTTGCTCGTGTTGATCGCCGATCTGTGTGCGGTCGTCTCCAATCCGAGGCTGCGTCAACGATGAATCCGATTTCTCGCCCACCTGTCAGCCCCGCGGAAACCCTGCCGCCCGCCCTGCCCGCCCCTGCGGCGCCCGACGCCGTCACCTCGCCTGCGGCCCCGCGGTCAAGCCGCTTCGCCGGTCTGCGCGAACGGGTCTCCTGGCTCGGCATGACCGGTGCAGTACTGGTGTTGTTCTGGCTGGTGATCGCCTGCATCGGCCCGCTGATCGCGCCGCATCCGGGCGGTGCCTTCACGTCGGCCGATGTCTTCGCGAGCTACAGCGCAGCGTATCCGCTCGGCACTGACTACCTCGGGCGCGACATCCTCAGCCGGATCCTCATCGGCACGCGCTTTACCGTCGGCATCGCCCTGGCGGCCGCCGTGCTTGCCAGCACGGCGGGCACCTGTTTCGGCCTGTGTGCGGCGGTCGCGCCGCGCTGGGTGGACGAGGTGCTCTCGCGCGTGTTCGATGCGCTGGTGTCCATCCCGAGCAAAGTGCTGGCGCTCGTCGTCATCGCGGCGTTCGGCTCCGGCAACACGCTTCTGATTCTGGTCACCGCGTTTGCCTATATTCCAGGCGCGTTTCGCATCTCGCGTTCGCTGGCGGTGAATCTCATGACGCTCGAATACGTGCAGGTCGCCCGCGCTCGCGGTGAAAAGCTCCTCTACATCGCCCGCGTGGAGGTGCTGCCGAACATGATTCATCCGATGCTGGCCGACTTCGGGCTGCGCTTCGTGTTCATCGTGCTGCTGCTCTCCGGCCTGTCGTTTCTCGGCCTCGGCGTGCAACCGCCAAACGCCGATTGGGGCTCGCTGGTCCGCGAAAACATCGGCGGCCTGGCCGAAGGCTCTCCCGCCGTGCTCATGCCGGCCCTGGCGATCGCCTCGCTGACCATCGGGGTGAACCTGCTGATCGACAATCTTCGCCGGCGCGGTGCGTTCGGCACCGGAGCACCGAAATGACGATGCAGCCCGCAGCAGGCACCGCTTGCCCCCCCGTGATGATCGACGTTCGCGGTCTGCGCGTCGTGGCCCGCAGCCGAGGGGTCACCTCCGAAATCGTGCGCGGCGTCGACTTTTCCGTGCGGCGAGGCGAAGTCCTCGCGCTCATCGGCGAATCCGGTTCCGGCAAAACCACCATCGCGCTGTCCTTGCTCGGCTATGCGCGCAACGGCTGCGACATCGCGGGGGGGCAGATCCGGATCGGCGACGTCGACGTGCTCTCGCTCGACGACCGGGGCCGGCGTGCGCTTCGTGCGCGCACCGTCGCCTACGTCGCGCAAAGTGCTTCGGCAGGCTTCAATCCGGCACGCACGATCATGGATCAGGTGATCGAACCCGCCCTGCTTCATAAAACCGCCACGGCGGCGCAAGCGCGCGTGAAGGCCATCGAGTTGTTCAGGGCGCTGGCGTTGCCGTCACCGCAGACCATTGGCGAGCGGTATCCGCACCAGGTCTCGGGTGGGCAGTTGCAGCGATTGATGGCCGCCATGGCGCTGATCACCGATCCGGCCGTGGTGGTGTTCGATGAGCCGACCACCGCGCTCGACGTCACGACCCAGATCGAAGTCCTCGCCGCGTTCAAGAAGGTGATTCGCGAGTTGGGCACCACGGCGGTGTATGTCTCGCACGATCTCGCCGTCGTGGCGCAGATGGCCGATCAGATCGTCGTGCTCAACGGCGGCACGGTCCGCGAGATCGGTGCGACCGCGAAAATACTGCGCAGCCCCGACGATGCCTACACCCGCGAGTTGCTCGCCGCACGCCGCCACGACGATCTGTCGGTCGCAAGCGCGGCACGCAGCGACACGCCCGCCCCGCCGCTGCTCGAAATTCGCGGGCTGCACGCGGGATACGGCAGTCGCGACCGGCATGGCCTGCCGGCGACGCGCGTGCTCGACGATGTCAGTCTTCGCATCGCAAAAGGCAGCGCGCTGGGCGTGATCGGCGAATCGGGTTCTGGAAAAACGACGTTGGCCCGCGTGGTCGCGGGTCTGGTACCCCGCGCGCGCGGCGAAGTGTGGTTCGACGGCCAGCCGCTTCCCGATTCGTTGAGCGAGCGCAACGCCGAGCACTATCGCCGCATCCAGATTGTCTTCCAGAACGCCGACACTGCGCTGAATCCGAGTCACACCATTGCCGACATTCTGGCGCGTCCGCTCAAGCTTTACCACGGCCTGCGCGGCAACGCCGCGAAGCAGCGAACGTTGGCATTGCTCGACCGGGTCCGCCTACCGGCCACGCTGCTCGATCGCACACCGGGCGGCTTGTCGGGCGGGCAGAAGCAGCGCGTGAATCTGGCGCGCGCGCTGGCGGCCGAGCCATCGCTGATCCTTTGCGACGAAGTGACCTCGGCGCTCGACACGGTCGTGGGCGCCGCGATCATCGATCTGCTCGCGGAACTTCGCCGGGAACTGGGCCTGTCGTATCTCTTCATCAGCCACGATATTTCGACGGTGCGGGCGATCTGCGACGAAGTGATGGTGCTGTATGCGGGCCAGCGAGTGGAGTCGGGGGCACGCGAAGTCCTGAGCTCGCCTCCCTGGCATCCGTACACCCGGATGCTCGTCGAGTCGGTACCGGCCTTGCGTCAGGGCTGGCTCGACGAGCGCCGCGCATGCGTCACGAAGACCCTCCCTCCCTTGGCAGCCAGCGCCGACGTGGCGGAATTGTGCGCGTTTCGCGATCGCTGCCCGGTGCGTATCGACGGCAAGTGCAACGTGACGCCTCCGTCGCTCAAGTTGCTCGACAACGGTGCCGCCATTCTTTGCCACCATGCGAGCGGCGACCTCGATGCGCTGCAGGTTGCGCATCGCGTGCCACGCGAACCGGAGCTGAGCGCATGAGCCCCTCGCGAGATCCCTCGCAAGCACGCTTCGTGCGCGTTGCCGAAACCGGGCGTGCGACGGTGTCGTTACACGTCGATGCCCGCCTTGTGCACGCCTACGAAGGCGATACCGTCATGGTCGCCATTCTGACGACGCAGGGCGGCCTTCGGGATGCCGAGTTCGGCCCCGAGCGCCGCGCCGGCTTCTGCGTCATGGGCGCGTGCCAGGACTGCTGGGTCTGGACCCGCACCGGGCAACGGTTACGCGCCTGCACCACGCCCGTGAAGGCCGGCATGGACATCGTCACACGGCTCGTGCGCGGTGACGACGACACCGCCCCCCTGCGCGCGACGACCGGCGGCGAGGAGGCCCTATGGCCGCTCGCGTGATCGTCATCGGCGCCGGCCCGGCCGGGGTCCGCGCGGCCGAAGCGCTGGTCGAGGCGGGTGTGCGGCCGCTCGTGATCGACGAAGGACGCCGCGACGGCGGCCAGATCTATCGCCGTCAGCCGGAGGGCTTTCGCCGCACCTACGCTGCCCTTTACGGTACGGAAGCCGCACGCGCTCAGCGCCTGCACGGTCGCTTCGACGCGCTGCGTCCTCACATCGACTATCTGCCGGAAACGCTGGTATGGAATATCCGAGAAGGCGTTGTCCATCTGGCCAATGCGCAAGGTGCGAGCCACGCCCGCTTCGACGCGCTGATCGTATGCACCGGCGCCACCGACCGGCTCATGCCAGTACCGGGTTGGCAGTATGCCGGCACCTACAGTCTCGGCGGTGCCCAGGTCGCCCTCAAGTCGCAGGGGTGCGCCGTCGGCGAGCGAACGGTCATGCTCGGCACCGGACCACTGCTGTATCTGCTCGCCGCCCAGTACGTAAAGGCCGGCGTGACGCCCGCCGCCGTGCTGGATACCTCTCCCGCGCGTGCGCGCCTGCGCGCATTGCCGCAATTGCTGGTCAAACCAGCCGTACTGCTCAAGGGCGCGGCCCTGTTGCGCACGCTGCGCGCGGCAGGCGTACCGATACACCGTGGCGTCACGCCGGTACGCATCGACGGCGATGACGAACTGGGCGTGCGCGGCGTACACGTGAGATTGGCCGACGGCACGGCGCTCGACGTGCCGGCCAACGCCGTCGCGATGGGCTATCACCTGCGCCCCGAAACGCAGATCGCCGATCTCGCCGGTTGCGCATTCGCCTTTGACGACGCCGCGGGACAGTGGCTTCCCGAGATTGACGAAGACGGGCGCAGCAGTGTCCCGGGCGTCTACCTTGCGGGAGATGGCGCCCGCGTACGCGGCGCCGATGCCGCCGAGCGCGCAGGGCGGCTTGCCGCGCTGGCCGCGTTGCGCGACGCAGGCGTCGAACCGAAACACGACGACGCCGCGCGGCTGCGTGCCGAACTGGCTCGCTTCTCTCGCTTTGCGGCCGGGCTGCGTGCGGCATTTCCCTGGCCGGCCCACCATGCGCGGCAATTGCCCGACACGACGGTGGTCTGCCGCTGCGAGGGCATCACGGCCGGAGAATTGCGCCGCGTTTGTACGCAGGACGGCGCCGTGGAGGCCAATCGGGCGAAGGCGTTCTCGCGTGTCGGCATGGGGCGATGCCAGGGCCGTTTTTGCGCGCACGCGGGGGCGGAGGTGATGGCCGCCGCGCTGGCAGTGCCATTGGCCGACGTCGGCCGGCTGCGCGGTCAGGCACCGGTCAAGCCGCTCGCGGTCGCGCTCGACCCCGCGCCGTACGCAGACGTCACCGACGCAACACCAGACAACGCGGCGAGCGCAACGCCCCGCAGCATGGAGCTTTCATGAGCACGCATGCTTCGCACACGGCACATGCCGACGTCATCGTTATCGGTGGCGGCATCATGGGCTGCAGTACCGCCTACTTCCTGCGCCGGCACGGGCTATCCGTGGTGCTTCTTGAGCGCAACATGACCGGACAGCAGGCCAGCGGCACCAACTTCGGCGGCGTACGCAGGCAAGGACGGGCGCTGCCACAGTTGGCCATGTCCAATCGCGCGTTGCGGATATGGCGAGCTTCCCGCGAGCTACTCGGCCGCGATGTCGAGTTTCTGCCCTCCGGGCACACGCGCGTGGCCTACCACGCGCACGATGCCGAGTATTTCGACGACTATGCCCGGCAGGCGCGCGACTACGGGCTCGACCTCGAGGTGCTGCACGGTGCAGCGATGCGCCGCCGCTTTCCGTTTCTCGGACCGGACGTGCTCGCCGCCTCGATCTCGCCGCTCGACGGGCACGCCAACCCGCGCCTGGCCGCCCCCGCGTTCGCGCGCGCGGCGCGCGCACTAGGCGCCGACATTCGAGAAAATGCGTCCGTACGCCGGGTCGAGCGAACCGCAACGGGGTTTCGCGTCGAGACCTTCGCCGGCGAGTCCTTTATGGCCGAACGCCTCGCCATTTGCGCAGGCGCATGGACGAATGCGTTGGCATCGCAGTTCGGCGAATCCGCGCCGCTGACGGTGCGCGGTCCGCAGATGGCCGTCACCGAGCCGGTGCCCTACGTGTTTCGCTCGTCGATGGGCGTCTACACGTCGATCAAGGAAGAGAGCATCTATTTCCGGCAGATCCCCCGCGGCAATCTCATTTTGGGCGGGGGCCCGCCGGGTCCGGCCGACGCGGCAACGTCGCGCGCTGCCGTATTGCCCGAGAACACGCTCGGTCAGTTGCGGCAGTTCAGGCGGCTGGTGCCGGGCGTTGCGCCGCTGCACATCATTCGCGTCTGGAGCGGCGTCGAGAGCTATCTGCCCGACGGCGAGCCCGTCATCGGCAAGAGCGGCACGACCGACGGACTCTATTACGCGTTTGGGTTCAGCGGCTCCGGCTTTCAGATCGGCCCAGGCGTGGGCGAGACGCTGGCGGAACTGATTGCCACCGGCCGATCGGAGATTGATCTGCAACCGTTTCGGATCCAGCGCTTCGACGCTCCCGGGCCAAGTACGCCGGCATCGGCGCCGACCATGGCGCAAGGCGGCCCGCCCTCCCCCACGGTAACCTCGTCATGAACGCGACCTCACCTTCGTGCTCGTCGGCCTCAAGGGCTGTGGCGTATCGCAAACCCGCGCCGACCGGCACGCTCGACGACGCACGCGCGTTCATGGAATCTCATTTCAACGAAGCGCTCTCCGTGCCGCAGTTGGCCGAGATGTGTGCGCTGTCGGTGTCGCGTTTCGCCACGGCGTTTCGACAGCGATTTGGCGAGGCGCCCCATCGCTATCTCTGCAGCGTACGCGTTGCCGCTGCGCAGCGACTCCTGCTCGCAGGGGTGCCGGGCTCGCACGTGGCCACCGATGTCGGGTTCTTCGACCAGAGTCATCTGGCACGCCACTTCAAGCGCCTGTGCGGCGAGACCCCGAGTGAGTTCGTTCAGCGGCATCGAACTCACGAACGGCACCGCCCACGCGTGAGGTGGGCGGACACGTCCCTGCCTTTAGGGTGAAGCCGGCGGCGCCGGCGGCGCCCCCGTTACCGACGTTACCGGCGCCACCGCAACGGCCGGCGCAGCGGATGTCGCTGCGGTCCGACTCCGACCCAGGCCGGCGCGGCGGCGGCCGCTCCAGCGCTCGCGTCGCGCTCTGCCGCTTCCTCATCCTTCTCGACGGTCTTGCTCGTGTCGATGAACAGTGCCGCAATCACGCCCACCCCGAGCAACGCGGCCGAGATCGCGAACGGCACGTTGTAGCTGCCGGTCGTCTCGATGAGATACCCGAACGCCACCGGCGAAATCATGCCGGCAAGGCCAAAGCCGGTGTTCATCATCCCGCCCGCCGTGCCCGCATATTTGCCCGCAATGTCGAGCGGCAGCGTCCAGAGCACCGGGTTGGTGATTTCGAGGAAGAAGAACGATGCCGAGAGCAACAGCACCGCCACCATCGGATCGGACACCCTCGTCATCGGCAACAGGAACGCCAGCGAACCGCCCATGCCGACCACCATCACCGATACCCGCGCGAGGCGCAGCCGGCCGGTCATCTTGTACAGCTTGTCCGAGACCACGCCACCGAGCGTGTCCCCAATGACCCCGGCGAGCAGCGGCAGCGACGTGAACAACGCGAGTTGCTTGAGATCGAAGCCCTGCGATTCACGCAGATAGGAAGGCATCCACGTGAGGTACACCCACAGCAGCCAGCCATAGCAGAAGTCCACGAACGTCACCAGCCACATGCGACGCACCAGCTTGCGCCACGGCGTCGACGCACGTTTCGCCCGTTCGCAATCGCCCGAGCGATAACCGATCTCGGCCGTCTCCTCGGGCGTGATGCGACGATGTTGCTCCGGCGTGTTGGTAAACACCTTCATGTAGAGCATCGTCCAGGCGAGGCTCACCACCCCGAGCACGATGAACGCCTCGCGCCAGCCGAACGCCACGACGATCGCCAGCACCACGGGCGGCGTGATGGCGCCCCCCAAGCGTGCGAAGCTGTGTGTGATGCCCTGCGCGAAACCGCGTTCGCTGACCGGCATCCAATACGTGAAGGCGCGCGTGGCCGTCGGAAACGCGCCGCCCTCGCCCACGCCCAGCACGAAGCGCAACGCCACCAGCGTCGCGATGCTGCCGGCAAACCCGGTGGCCAGCGTTGCGGCGCCCCATATCAGCGAAAGCACCGTGAGCACCAGCTTCGGCCCGAAACGGTCAGCGAGCCACCCGCCAAAGATCTGCATCGCGGCATACGGATAGGCGAACGCGGAAAACACGAGCCCGAGTTGCACCGTCGTCAGCCCCATTTCCTGTCGGATGAACGGGCCGGCGACGGCGATGTTGACACGATCGATGTACGAGATGAAATACATCAGGCACATGACCGCCAGGATAATGTGGCGCGTCTTCACGCGACCGGTGCGCTTGTCCATGTTGTCTCCTATGTATTTACGTCACACGCGTCTTGCGCATGCGATCGTGTCCTGCACAGTGAAGCGGGTTGCCCACGATGGCCTGGGGCGTTGAGCTTTCTGCCTTGCGCTGCCGAGCGTCAGCTTTTCAGCAGCTTGAGGCGTTGCACCTTGCCCGACGGGCCACGGGGCAAATCCGTCACGAAACGAAATTCCTTTGGCGTCTTGTAGCGCCCCAGCGTTTGCAGGCAGTGTTCGCGAAGCACCCCCGCATCGGGCGGCGCGCAGTCGCGGCCGTTGGTGTCACTGCATCGCTCGCGGACCACGACGAACGCCACGATGTCTTGTCCATACGCGGGATCGGGCACCCCTACCGCAGCCGCCTCCAGCACCCCCGGATGGCGCATGAGGGCTTCGTCGATCTCGCGCGGCGCAATGTTCTCGCCGCCCTTGATGATCAATTCCTTGGCACGTCCGGTGATATAGAAATACCCGTCGCTATCGCAGTAGCCAAGGTCGCCGGTACGCAGCCAACCATCGGCCGTGAAGGTGGCCGATGTCTCGTCCGGGCGCTTGTAGTAGCCGCACATGACCTGCGCGCCGCGCAACACCAGTTCGCCGGTCTCGCCGGGGGCCGTCTGTGCGCCGTCGCGCCGGATCACCTTCGCCTCGCCGCCGGACGGCAAGCCGATGCTGCCCACCCGTCGCCGGGTCGCTTCGAGCGGATTGCTGAACACTGGGGCCGCCGTCTCGGTCATGCCCATCGTCTCGATGATGCCGATACCGAAGCGCGCCTCGAAGGCTCGATGGTGATCCGCCGGTAGCGCCGCCGAGGCGCTTCGGCAAAAGCGCAGCGCCGCCAGCGCGGTACGTTCCGGCACCTCGCCTTCGAGCAGATAGGCCACGATGGTCGGCACCACGTTGATCCACGAGCATCGCGCGGCCGTCACGTCGCGCCAGAACGTGCGCGCCGAAAAACGCGGCGCCATCGCGACCGAGCCGCCGTGAAACAACGGCGCGAGCAGTGTGACCACGAGTCCGTTGATGTGATAAAGCGGCAGCGACGCGAGCACACGGTCGTCCGGCGTCAGACAGTGCTCCGCGCTGATGAACCCCGCGTTGGCCAGCAGGTTCCCGTGCGTGAGCATCACCCCCTTCGGCACGCCTGTCGTGCCCGACGTGTACATGAGCAATGCGACGCCGTGCATCTCCGCCGGTACCGGCGCGGCAAGTCGCGCCAGCGGGGCAATCTCGGGCAACGTTGTTGCCTCCGGCGAGGTGCAGACGAGCGCCACCGGTCGCGTCATGCCTTGCGCGCGCAACGCGTCCACCGCTTGCGCGATCGCGGGCAGCATCGCCTCGGACACGAAGATCAGCCGTGTGTCCGAGTGCTCTACGATGTACTCCATCTGCGAAGGCTGGCACAGCAGGTTGATGGGGTTGACGATCAGGCCGCTGTACATCGCCGCGAGAATCAAACGCGCCGTCTGCAGGCCGTTGCCCATGCAGACGGACACGATGTCCCCCTGGCGCAGTCCTGCGTCGGCAAATCGCTGGGCTAGTTCGCGGCAATCGTCGCGCAAGCCGCTAAAGGTGAGCGTGGCCGCGTCGTCGCCCGTCTCGGGGGTCGTCAGCAGGTAGGTCTTTTGGCCGAACGCGTCCGCTTGGGTGTCGATGAGCTCGCGCAGCGTGCGCGGCGTCATTCGCGTTTCGTGGGCTGTGACGTCGGCGACCGACGCCGGATTCATGGGCGCGTTCATCGTCCGACGCTCCCGAAATAGTCGCCCAGCAATTCGTCGACGTCGGGCACGGCCGCCGCGATGGGGAACGCCACGCGTGTCACGTTCAGGTACTGACGAAAGCCGAGGTTGTCGGTGAAATTGTTCTTCCCCCAGGTGCCGCAGCCCATCGACAACGAGAACGGCAGGCCGTTGTCGAAATTGCCCCCCGTTGCGAAGCAATGCGCCTGATTGACGATCACGCGTGCGACCGGTAACGTCTCGGCCAACGTCACCGCCTGCGCCGGGTCCGACCCATGCAGTCCGACGGAATGGCCCGCGCCCATGTAGGCGTAGATCCGCTCGACGAGCGATGCCGCCTCGGCGAAGTTCCCGGCACGATAGACCGTGAGTACCGGCGAGAGTTTTTCGCCCGAGAACGGATGATCGGCGCCCACGCCGGACTCCTCGACCATCAGGAACGCCGGTTGCTGTGCCGCCACGTCGTCGAGCCCGGCCAACTGCGCGATCGTTTGCGCGGCTTTCGCCGTGCAGCCGCCCGCCAGCTTGCCGTCCCCCCACATGACGTCCTGAAGTGCGCGCTTCTGGCTGGCGGTCAGCAGCACGCCGCCGGCGGCACGCAGCGCGTCGATCATGGCGTCGTAGACCGGGCTTTCGATCACGACACTGTTCTCCGACGAACAGCTCGTCGCGTTATCGAAAGTCTTGGAGCGCGCAATCTTGCCCGCCGCATCGGTCAAATCGGCGCTGGTCGTCACGATCGACGCCACGTTGCCCGCGCCGACGCCGAACGCCGGCGTGCCGCTCGTATAGGCCATGCGCACGTTCGCCTGCGAGCCGGTGGCGACGATCAGGTCCGCCTGACGCATCAGCGCCGCCGTGGCGGCCTTCGTAATCGGCGCAGGCAGCATCTGCACGAGGTCCGGCGACAGTCCGGCCTTGGCGAGTTCCGCGTGAATGAATTCGAGCAATAACGCGCACGCCGAATGTCCCTTGGGCGACGGCGCGACGATCGCCGCATTGCCACACTTGAGCGCATTGACGATCTTGTTCGCAGGGGTCGCCGCAGGGTTGGTGGAGGGCGTGATGGCCGCGACGACGCCCACCGGACGCGCAATCTCCACGATGCCTTTCTCCGTGTCCCGCGCGATGACGCCATGCGTCTTGCGCCCGTGCAGATCGCGCAGCAGGCCGAGTGTCTTGCGGAAGTTCTTCTGGAACTTGTCGTCGACGTTGCCGAGTCCGGTGTCGCGCACCGCAAGTTCGGCCAGTTGGCGGTTGCGCGACGGCTCCATGATCGCCCACGCCGCCGCACTGGCCGCCATGTCGAGCGTCTGTTGCCCCGCGCTCGCGAAGTCGCGCTGCGCCGCTTGCGCGCGGGCGACGAGTGCCGCGACCTGGGCGTCGACGTCCTGCTGCACAGTCGCCTCTGCCTGATTGCCGGTTGGAGGAACGATGGCTCCAAAGGCCCGTGAATTCATGTGATGTCTCCTGATGCGCAAGGCGCCGGTTGTCGCTTGGTTTCGCGACTCCAATCTAGCCAACCGGGTTGCGTCGCAGGTCTCAAATTCCCGGACAAACCGGACACATTGGACAGGTGTATCGGTCGTCTCGATATTCGGGACCGAAGCGGTCCGCAAAAGTGATGAAAACGATGCAAAATCACGTTAAACAGCGAAGCCGGAATGAGGGAGTCGCAGGTGCCGCGAGTCGGAACTTGTCGCATCCGCAGACCAGGACTGCGCGAGACATGGCATCAGGAGACAACATGACGGCATCGAATCAATCGAACGCAGCCGCGGTGCGGGCATTCCGCGTGCTCGAGACACTGGCGACGGCAGGCGGACCGCTCTCGATGATGGATCTCGTCAACGCGCTGGATTTGCCGAAGCAGACGGTGCATCGCATCCTCACCCAGCTCAAGGACGCCTGGCTCATCACGCGCAGCGCCAACGACCGCCGCTACGAATGCTCGCCGCGCGTTCGTGCGCTGGCGATCAACGTGCTGATGCAGACCGGCGCCGCCGCCGCGCGGCATGGCTTGCTCGAGCAACTGGTCACGCGTATCGGCGAGACGTGCAACCTCACGATGCTCTCGGGCAACGACGTGATTTATGTGGATCGTGTGGAGACGGAATGGCCGCTGCGCATGCACCTGCAGCCGGGTTCGCACGTGCCGATGCACTGCTCGGCCAGCGGCAAGCTGTTACTGAGTTTCCTGCCGAAGGAAAGGCGTGAACGGCTGATCGAAACCCTGCCGCTGCGCAAATTCTCGGAACAGACGTTGACCGACCGCGGTGAATTTCGCACCGAACTCGAGCGCACGCGCCGGCGCAAGATGGGCATCAACAATCAGGAACACTTGCAGGGCTTGATTGCGATTGCGGTGCCGGTCATGCTCAACCGCAATCGCGCCTGCGCGGCCATTGCGGTGCAGGCGCCCATCGGACGGCTGACGCTCGACGATCTCCTCGCCTTCGAGCCGGAGCTGAGATTCGCCGCCGAGGAGACGGCGAAAACCTTCAAGAACTGAGTGACGCGGTGCGTGACGATGTGCCGCGCACCAGACGTTCGAACAGGTCGACCCCGCCCATCTGCCCGCCTTTGAGCAGGATCTCCATACCGTCGAGCGCTGGCGCATCGCTGCGAAGCCGGCACAGGGGCGCGCCCGACGACACCATGCCCGCGTAAGTCAGCCCCCAGGCATCGAGCGCGCGCACGCCGTGGCTCGACGTGTCGCCGCCGGCAATCGCCATGCGGGAGACCGGCACGTCGTCCAACACCTGCCTGAGCAAACGCCCGCCCGCTTGCGCCAATGCCAGCGAAGGGACCGCCCGATCCTGCGTCGACGGGTGGGGCGATGATTCAGTCGATGCGTCGGCGGACGGCACGGTGCAGGCGAGCGTGTGGCGTCCAGCGCGAAGGTGCGTGGCCAGTTGCGCGGCGGCCTCGCGGCAGTAGCGTCCATCCGGCTCGATCAGTCGGGCGGCGTCGAGGCGCACGACCTCGAACGACACGGCGGCCGTCACCTGGGCCGCCGTCACCGGCGACAGGCTTCCCGCCAGCACCAGCACTGGCCCCTTCGCCGTCGGGACATCGTCATCCACCGCCTCGCCGCTTCGCGACATCGCGCTCGCCAGCGCCTGCGTCACGCTGCTCGGCCCTACGGCCAGCAGCGGTGAGCGCCGCGCCGCGCCCCAGAGCTGCGCGCCGATCTGCGGCAAGTCGCCCTGCCGGGCCACGTCCCAGAGCACATTGACCGCACCCTCGGCCCGCAACGCGTCGACACGCGCAGACACGGCATTCGTCGAAGCGGTCTCGCCAACGTCGTCCCCCGGCGGCGTCTCGTAGCATGTCCAAGGCACGAGACCGATATCGCTCAGGCCCTGCTGCGCCAGATTACGCCGCAGATCGGCTTCATGCATCGGCGTCACCGGATGACGGCTCATCGTCGGATGCCGGTCGATGCGCATGACCTCACCGCCCGCGCCAGCCGCAGCGAAGAGATTGCCGAAGAGGCAGTAGCGGCCAAGATTGGGCTGTCCCCCGACGATCGCGACCCACGGACTCGGCATCGACGACGACAACACACGAACGGCCTCGCCGATGCTTCCGACCTCCGGCGCGCTATCGAACGTCGAGCAGGTCTTGTAGTGAAGCACCGTGGGTTGCAAGTGCCGGGCCAGCGCCGCAATCGGCGCCAGTTCTTCGCGCATGCGGGCCGGGGCAAGCGAACGCGACACGCCGGCGATCCCCAGGCAATCGAGTGCCCCGAGCGTCGCGAGACGCGCCGCGTCCGGGGGGGCGAACAACAGGATGCTGCGCAATCCCGCGCGTGCCGCACTCGCCAGGGTATCCGTCGCACCGGTGAAGTCGTCGCCGTAGTACAGCACTTGCGGGCGATGCGTCATTTCCGCCAGAGATTCGATAGGCATGGCAGCACCGGTCAATGGCCGAAAAATCGCAACGCGGCCGCCAGCGCGGGCGCATCGCGAGACGCCGCTTCAAGCGACTGGCCGGCACGCACCGCCGCCCATGCGTCGCGCAGACTCTGCACCCCCGCCGCCGGGCCATCGGGATGCGCCAGAATGCCGCCGCCCGCCATGAAGAGCAGATCGTCGCGGCCAACGGCGCGCCAGGTCGCCAGCACCGTGCCGGCCCATTGACCCGACGAGAACGCCGGCATCACCTGGTCCCGCTCGATGTCCTGCTCGGCAGCATCGACGGCCAGCGGCGCATAGCAGTCGTGCGCCGACTCGATCACCTCCTCGTCGGCCTGCGCGAACTTGCCTTGCAGGCCATGCACATGCATGTGATCGACACCGGCCAATCGCCATAGCGTTTGATAGGCCTGAAAGCCCATCCCCAGCATCGGATCGCGCGACATCGCACCGTAGCCGTTTCGATGCGCGTGGATTGCCAGATCGGTGTGACGGCGCAGCGTCTGCACGGCAGAAAATCCGCACCAGTTCAGGCTCACCATGACGCAATTGCCGCCTTCGCGCGCCACGAGATCGGCATGTCGTCGCATCGCGTCCGTTTCGTCGGTGATGTTGAAGGCCACCATCACCTGTTTGCCGGTACGCGCCCGATGTTCGCGCACGGCAGCCATCACCGCGGGCACACGCTGCGCAAGCGGCGCATGCACGGGGTTGGCACACACTTCGTCATCCTTGATGAAGTCGACGCCCGCCGCGCACAGCCGCGCGACCAGCGCCGCCGTTTCCGCGGCGCTCATGCCGACGTTCGGCTTGAGGATCGTGCCGACCAGCGCGCCTTCGCGCACGCCCGTCGCCTCGCGCGTGCCTGCGATGCCATAGCGCGGAAAGTCGAACTGCTGTCGGTAGCTCGCCGGCAACGCAATGCGCTCCAGCCGCATGCCCGTCACTTCGCCAAGGTCATACAGATTGCCCGCAAGCGTGGCCGCGAGCGTTGGCAGATTGACGCCGACGTTGTCATACGGAAACGCTATCCGAACACGGGCCCGATGCCACGGGCCACGGATGCCCTTGCGCTCGAGAAAGGCATTCGGCAACGACGGCTGCGCCACGTCGCCTGCGAGGTCGACCGCTTCGACCACGGCGCGCGCGCGCTCACGCAGTGCATCGGTCTCGCCCGCCACGCGGGTAAATGTGCCGCAGGACTGCTCGCCGGCCATGACTTCGGCGACCTTGCGCGGATCGAGCGGCGTCTCGATCAGATAGGTGGCAGACAGGGTCGCGCTCATAGCGTCGTGAGGTCCGGAAAGGCGCGCACGGGATCGGTGCCGTCCCAGGCGGCCGCAGCCTCGCGAATCATCTTGAAGAGCTTGCCCTTCGGGCCGGCGACTTCGGACAGCTCGATGGTCGTCCCGGGATGACAGCCTGGGTCGGCGCTGCGGTCCTCGAAATAAACGAAGCGGCCGTTCTCGCCCACCTCGCCGCTCATGCAGACTTCGAACCCCGCGGCGCGCGCGCGCGCCAGATCGGCATCGAAGTCCTCGGTCCAGTAGGCCACGTGCTGCGCGCCGCTGCGCCCTGCATTGAGGAAGTCCCGGTACATCGACGGCACGTCGTTGCGGATCTGCAGCAACTCGATCTGCAACCCGCCCGCGTTCGCCAGCGCCACGGCGTTGTGCGGTTCGAAGCGCTCGCCGCGATAGGTGTAGTTGCGGATCGGCACCTTGGGGTTGTAGTACCACGGTCCGACACCGAGCACGTTCGACCAATAGGTCATTGCCGCCTCGATGTCCGGCACGAGGTATGCCACCTGGCGAATCTCGCCGAAGAATCTGCTCATGGTCTTCTCTTCAATCATTTATTGCGTGAGGTACGGATGCGCGGCGCCACGCGAGGCAGGTCTACCGCGCTCGCCGCCATCATGGAATGGGGTGTTGCATACCCTCCGTATGGGGCACTTGCCGCGTCGTCGCGTCGCCGGTGTCGGCGGCTTCGTCAATGAAGGAAGCCGATCGAGATCCAGGGAATCGCAGCCACGCAGATCAAACCGACGATGAGTGCCGCGAGATAGCCCCAGATGGCCCGCATGCCCTTCGCGGGATCGACCTTGCCGATGGCACAGGCGGCGTAGTACCCCACGCCGAAAGGCGGTGCGAACAGACCCAGCCCCATCGAGAGCACCACGATCATCGCGTAATGCACCTCGTGCACGCCAACCGCGCGGGCGATCGGAAACATCAGCGGCCCGAACAGCACGATGGCCGGAATGCCCTCCAGCACGCTGCCCAGCACGATGAACGCGACGATGGACACCACGATGAAACCCGCACTGCCACCGGGCACGCGTTCCATCGCGGCCGCGAAGTCCTGCGCGAAGCCCGATTGCGTGAGTCCCCACGCCATGCCGGTCGCCGCCCCAATGATGAAGATGATCGCGCCCGACAAGGCCGCCGTCTCGATCAGCATCGGCAGCAGCCGCCGCGCGTCGAACCTGCGATAGAGCAGCAAGCCCGCCACGACTGAATAAGCAATGCCGATGGTCGACACCTCGGTGGCCGTCGCAATGCCCTCGACGACCGCCGCGCGAATCACGAACGGCAGCGCCACCGCCGGCAACGCATACACGAAGGCGCGCCACACTTCGCCCTTCTTCGCCTTCTCCACACCGGACAGATCCTCATGGCGATAACGCCACCACACCACGCTGCACAGCGCGATGCCGAGCACCACGCCCGGCAGCAAGCCCCCGGTGAACAGCGCCGAAATCGACACCCCGGTCACCGACCCGATGGTGATCAGCACGATCGAGGGTGGAATGGTCTCGGTCTGTGCGCCCGTCGTCGAGAGCAACGCCACGAGATCGCCAGGATCCGCCCCGCGCTTCTTCATCTCGGGGAACAGCACGGGCGCGATGGCTGCCATGTCGGCTGCCTTGGAGCCGGAGATGCCCGACACCAGGTACATCCCGCCGATGAGCACATAGCTCAGGCCGCCGCGCACATGACCGAGCAGGCTCGCGAGAAACTGCACCATCGCCCGCGCCATGCCCGTCATCTCGATCAGCAACCCGAGGAAGACGAACAGCGGCACCGCCAGCAGGATCAGGTGCGACATGCCTTCGTCCATCCGGCCGACGAGCACGACCATCGGCGTGCGCGTCGTCAGCGCGAGAAAGCCGAAGGTTGCCAGGGCGAACGAGAACGCGATCGGCACGCCCGCGAACACGCACGCCCCGACAACGCCCGCGAAGAAGATCACCAGATTCCAGCGCCCGAGCGGCGCCAATACCGGTCCAAGCAGCCAGAAGCCGACGCACACCACGCCCACCAGCGCCACGGCCTGGATCACCCGCGCGGCGGGCGCGGTGCGCAACAGCCGCAACACGCTCACCACGAGCATCAAGGCCACGCCGACCGGCAATGCCGCCGCGCGCCAGACGTTGCTGATCTCCATCGCGGGCGTGATCACGAACGCCTCCTCCGACGCGTACTCGTACGCCGGATGCACGATGAGCAGCAGGAACGCGAGCGCGGCGGCGATCGCCAGCACGTCGAGGAATGCCCGCGTCGACGGCGATGCCTTGCCGACGAACGCCGTCATGCGCATATGCTCGCCGCGCCGCAACGCGACCACGGCGCCGAGCATCGACATCCAGAGAAACAGGATGCCGGCGAGTTCGTCGCCCCAGATCAGTGGGGCATGGAACACATAGCGGGCGATGACCCCGGCGAGCATCACGAGGATGTCCGCCAGCACGAGCAGCGCGGCGGGAATCTCCGTAAGCCAACCGACGGCGCGATCGAGGCCGCCAACGAACGCCCGCCAGCCACGCAACGGCAGGTCGGCGGCACCGCTCGCCGGCAGCGAGTCCCCGGCGGTCGCACCGTGCGGGGAATGCGCAGGACGGGGCGTCATCTCAGGCCACCTTGCCGGCCGTCGCTTCGAGAAGCGCCCACGCTTCCGGGCCGAATTTCTTCTTCCACTCCGCGTAGTAGCCCGACTTCTGCAACTGGGCGCGGAACGTCTCCGGCGCGGCCGCATTGAACGCGAGCCCCTTGCTCGAGAGCGCGTTCTGCAGGCCCGTGTTGAGCTTGTAGACGTCTTCGCGCTGCTGGATCGCCGCCTCGTTGAAGGCCCGCGCGGCGATGACCTTGAGGTCGTCCGGCAGCGCGCGCCACGAACGGCCATTCACGACGAGGTGATAGCCGTCCCAGCTATGGTTCGTGACCGAACAGAACTTCTGCACTTCGTAGAGCTTCGCCGTCTCCACAATGGCGAGCGGGTTCTCTTGCGCGTCGACAACGTGCGTCTGCAGTGCCGAGTAGACCTCGCTGAACTGAAGGCTCGTCGGCGACGCCTGCAGCGACTTGAACAGCGAAATGCCCATCGGGCTCACCGGCACGCGAATCTTCATGCCGGCAAGATCGGTCGCCTTCGTGATGGGCTTGTTACCGCTCGTGATCTGACGGAAGCCGTTGTCCCACATCTTCTCAAAGGTGTGGAGCCCCGTCTTCGCGAAGGTCTCGCGAATGCTGTTGCCGAGCTTGCCGTCGACCGCGTGCCACACCTGGTCGTAGTTGGAGAACGCAAAGCCGACCGCCGTAATGGCACTGATCGGCGCGAGCGTCGCAATCACCATCGTGCCGGCGTTGAAAATGTCGATACCGCCGTTGCGCACCTGCGCGAGCATGTCGGTGTCGCCGCCGAGCTGATTGTTCGGGAAGATGCGCAGTTCCATGCGCCCCTTGCTCTCCGAAGCGATGCGTGCCGCGACCTCCTGTGCCCGCACGTTCAGCGGGTGGCTGACCGGCAGATTGTTGCCGTACTTGAACACGTATTCCGGCGCCGCGGCACGCGCCATGCGCGGCAGCGCGCCCGTCACACCGGCAACGCCCACGACACCCAGTGCGGGCAAGGCGGAAAGCGCGCGCAGAATGTTGCGTCGGCCCTGAGAAGTTGAATCGGTCATCCGCATGTCTCCTGATTTATGTTTTTTACACAAGCGTCGGCGCGGCGGTCAGCGCGACGGCGCGAAAAGCCAACACCCCGTTCGCCGAACGATCCGCCCGGCGGCGTGGCGTCAGTTGCAGCGAACGTGCATGCCGCCGTCGACGAGCAATTCCACGCCGTTGATGTAGCGCGCCTCGTCCGACGCCAGAAATACGGCCGCATTCGCCACATCCCAGCCATCCCCCATGCGACCGGTCGGGGACAGCCGGTTGCGCGCATCCACCATCGCCTGCGCGCTCGGGTAAAAACCGGAAATCTGTTGATAAATGTGCGGCGTGTCCATCACGCCCGGCAGAATGCAATTCGCCCGGATGCCCTTGGCCGCGTACTGCAACGCCACGCTCTGGGTGAGCGAATTCACCGCCCCCTTCGATGCCGCATAGGCGCAATAGGCATAGCCGGTCCAGCGCACGCCGCCGAGCGCGCCGATGTTCACGATCGCGCCGCTGCCCTGGGCTTCCATGAGCGGCAGCACGGCCTTGCACGTGAGGAACATGCTCTTGACGTTGACCGTCATCACGCGATCCCAGACTTCCTCGGTGGTTTCCACGGGCCCGCCCTGGGAGGTAATGCCGACGTTGTTGTGCAGGATGTCGACGCGACCGTAGGTCTCGATGGCGGCCGCCACGGCACGCTGCACGTCGTCCCAGCGGGTCACGTCGGCGGCCAGCGCAACGGCGTCGTTGCCTTCGTCGGCGATGACACGGCATGTGACGTCGGCCGCGCCCTGCGCGCGGTCCACGGCCACCACCTTGGCGCCGCTGCGAGCATAGGCCACGGCGGCCGCCTTGCCATTGCCCCACCCGTCGCCGACCGATCCCGCGCCGAACACCAACGCCACGCGTCCCGCCAAACGACGCGGCGCCGACTCACCGACTGCTGCCATCACAATGTCTCCTGTGCATTCGCGTACCGGCCTGGCGGTACGTTCGTGGATATCTTGAAGACGTACGATAGGTCGCAACGCCATGATCGACCAACTCTGAATCGTGATGTGATTTGATGTGTTTTGATGAAGTATGCTGTGATCGTCGACGCGACGGCACGTGAAGCAAAACCGTCGCGGCACATCACATCGAGGGGAAGCGAATGAGACGAAACATGCCCAATCTGGCCGACATCGCACGTCTGGCGGGCGTTTCCACGGCAACGGTCGATCGCGTGCTACATCGCCGCGAGGGCGTGCGGCAGACGACCGTGCAGCGTGTGCTGCATGCGGCCGGTGAACTGCAATACCTGCCCGAGCCGGCACTGGAAGCAGTTCGGGCGGTGCCTCCCACGCAGGTGCTGTTCGTTCTGCCCGGTCGCAGCAGCAAGTTCCTTCGCATGCTGGGCGAATGGGTGCAGTGCTCGCAAAACCAATGGGCGCCGTATCACGTGAACTGTCGCGTCCAGTTCATCCAGGGGTTCGATCCGGACGCACTGTCAGCCGCGCTGCTGCGGCGTGGACGCGGGTGCAACGGGGTGGCCTTCATGCCGCTGGAGCATCCCAAGGTGCGCGAGGCAGTCGACACGCTGGCCGACGCGGACGTGGCGGCCGTGACGTTGGTGTCCGACCTGTCGCACTCGCGGCGCATCGCCTATGTGGGGTTGGACAATGGCTCGGCCGGGCGAACGGCGGCGTATCTGATCGCGCGCTTCGTCGGCGCGAAGCGGCACGCGAAGGTGGCGCTCATCGCGGGCTCGCTCAGCTACAAGGCGCACGTTGAGCGCGAGGCGGGGTTTCTGCAGCTCTTCTCAGAGCAGTACCCGCAGATGCAGGTCGTCGGGCTTCGCGAAGGCTACGACGACGAAGCGGTCAACTACCGGCAGACGCGGGCGTTGCTCGAACAGCATCCGGATCTCGCGGCAATCTACAACATCGGCGGCGGTTCTGAAGGCGTTGGGCAGGCGCTCAAGGAAGCGGGAATGCAACACAAGGTGGTCTTCATCGGGCACGGTCTGACGCCGGATACCCGCGCACTGCTGATCGACGGATCGATGGATGCCGTCATCACGCAAAGCCCGCAAAGCGCCATCATGAACTGCGTGCGCATCTTCGCGAATCTGCGCGAGAAACGCGATCTGTCCGCCGGCATCGAGGCGAATCGCAGCCAGGTGATCTTTCGCGAGAATCTGCCGTGAGCCGTCGCACGGCGGCGAGGCGTTGCTCGCCGTGCCCGCAGGTTTGCGTGAAGCGTAACGGCGCGTCGAACCCGTGCGCCCTTCCCCTTCCCCGTGCCCGACACGCCAACCGACCAAGACAAAACACCAGGCTCAGCGATAGCCGTTCGGGTTCTGCATCTGCCAGCGCCAGTGATCGGCGCACATGCGATCGATACCGTATTCGGCTTCCCAGCCGATGAGATCGCGCGCCATCTCGGTCGCCGCATAGCAGCTACCGATGTCACCCGCGCGCCGCTCGACGATCTCGTACGGCACCGGCTGGCCGCTCGCGGCTTCGAACGCCTTCACGACCTGCAGCACGGTGTAACCGTGCCCGGTGCCCAGGTTGACCGTGAAGCCCCCATCGCGTTGCTTGAGCGCATCGAGCGCGGCCAGGTGCCCGCGCGCGAGATCAACCACGTGAATGTAGTCGCGCATGCCCGTGCCGTCCGGTGTCGGCCAGTCGCCGCCGAACACCCGCAGGCGCTGGAGCTTGCCGACCGCCACTTGCGCCACGAACGGCATCAGGTTGTTCGGCACACCTGAGGGATCCTCGCCGATGCGCCCGCTCTCGTGCGCGCCCACCGGATTGAAATAGCGCAACAGCGCAATGCGCCAGCTCGGGTCCGCCTTGGCCACGTCGTTCAGAATCGTCTCGGCCATGAGCTTGGTCTGACCGTAGGGATTCGTCGCCGACAGCGGGAACGACTCGTCGATGGGTACCGTTGCCGGATTGCCATACACGGTCGCCGAGGAGCTGAACACCAGGTCCTTGACGCCATGCGACTGCATGGTCTCGACCAGCGTGAGCAGGCTGTCGATGTTGTTGCGATAGTAGGAGAGCGGCATTTCGACCGACTCACCCACCGCCTTGAGTGCGGCGAAGTGAATGGCACCGGTAATGCCGAAGCGCGTGAACAGGTCGTCGAGCACGGGCTTGGAGCATGCGTCGCCCTCGATGAAGACCGGGGCGCGCCCGGCAATTTCACCGATGCGCCGCACCGCCTCCCGATGGCTGTTGACCAGATTGTCGAGAATGACCACGTCATAGCCGTGCGCGAGCAGCTCGACGCAGGTATGCGAGCCGATGTAACCGGCACCGCCGGTCACGAGAATGGTTCCGAGTGTATTCATGCTTTGCCCTTGAGGCATCTCATTCGTTGGCTATTCGACGGTCACCGATTTCGCCAGATTGCGGGGCTTGTCGACGTCGGCGCCCCGGGCACACGCCGTATGATAAGCCAGCAATTGCAGAGGCACCACGTGGAGCACCGGCGACAGCTCACCGTAATGCTCGGGCATGCGAATGACACGAATACCGTCCGCGCTGGCAATGCGCATATCGCCGTCGGCCAGCACGTAGAGTTCGCCGCCACGCGCGCGCACTTCCTGCATGTTCGACTTGAGCTTCTCCACCAGCACGTCGTTCGGTGCAACGGTCACCACCGGCATCTGCTCGCTGACCAGCGCGAGCGGGCCGTGCTTGAGTTCCCCAGCAGGATACGCCTCGGCGTGGATGTACGAAATCTCCTTGAGCTTGAGCGCGCCTTCGAGGGCGATCGGATAGTGCAGCCCGCGCCCGAGGAACAGCGCGCTCGGCACGTCGGAAAATTGCGCGGCCCAGGCGATGAGCTGCGGCTCGAGCGCGAGCACACTCGTAAGCGCCGCCGGCAAATGACGCAGTTGCGCAAGGTGGCGCGCCGCCTCGGTCGCATCGATGCGCTTGCGCTCGACGCCGAGCGTGACGGCCAGCATGAACAGCGACACGAGTTGCGTGGTGAACGCCTTGGTCGACGCCACGCCGATTTCCGTGCCCGCGCGCGTGATGAACGACATCGCCGTCTGCCGCACAAGCGCGCTGGTCGCCACGTTGCAGATGGCCAGCGTGCGATCGTGTCCCAGGCTCTGGGCATGCTTGAGCGCGGCAAGCGTGTCGGCCGTCTCTCCCGACTGCGAGATGGTCACGACGAGCGCTTGCGGATTGGGTACCGACTCGCGATAGCGATACTCGCTCGCGATCTCGACCTGCGTGGGAATGCCCGCGAGCGCTTCAAGCCAGTATTTGGCGGTGAGCCCCGCGTAGTAGCTGGTACCGCAAGCGAGAATCAGCACACCGTTCACCTGCGGCAAGACGTCGGCGGCGCCTTCGCCGAACAAGGCCGGGGAAAACTCGGTGATATCGGCAATCGTGTCCGCAATCGCCCGCGGCTGCTCGAAGATCTCCTTCTGCATGTAATGCTGATACGGCCCCAGCGAGACTTCGGATTGATAGGCCGCCATCGGCCGTACCGAACGCTCGACTTCGGCGCCCTGCGCGTCGAGCACTGTCACGCGCCCCGGTGTGAGCAACGCCACGTCGCCTTCCTCGAGATACATGAACCGGTCGCAGTGACCGGCGAGCGCCATGGCGTCGGACGCGAGGAAATGCCCATCCGCCGCAAAGCCGATCACGAGCGGCGAGCCTTGGCGCGCGCACACCATGCGTTCCGGTTCGTCCTTGCTGATGACGGCGATGGCATACGCGCCCCGCAATTGCGCAATGGCCGAGCGCACGGCATGCACGAGCGTGCCGCCGTCGTTCGCCGCGAAATGCGCATCGACCAGATGGGCGATGACCTCGGTGTCGGTCTGGCTCGTGAACTCGTAGCCCTTGGCCCGCAGCGCATCGCGCAGCGCTTCGTGGTTCTCGATGATGCCGTTGTGCACCAACCCGATCCGCTCGCGCGAGAAGATCGGATGCGCGTTCTCGGTCGCCGGCGCGCCATGGGTCGCCCACCGCGTGTGCGCGATACCCAGTCCCGCGCCCATGGCCGCGTCGGCCAGTTCCGCCTGGAGTTGCGCCACGCGCGACACGCTGCGCACGCGCGTGAGCTGACGCGCGGCGTCGAGTACGGCCACGCCGCACGAATCATAGCCACGATATTCGAGACGGCGCAGCCCTTCGACCAGCACCGGTACCACGTCACGGCGTGCCACGCCGCCCACGATTCCACACATGATTTTCCCTCAACAATCGATTGGATGAGCGCAGCACGAAGCCGCCGCCCGAATGCCCGGCGGCGTTCGCCTGCGTGTTGACCTGTCTGATGTCCGGCGTTGTGATGACGGTTCGCCGGGATTGTCTTCCGCCTTCTTCGTTGTCTCGCCCGGTGCGCCGCGTCAGTCCAGCGCCGCGGCGGGATTGACTTGCATGAGGTGACCGTCGCCCACGTAAGGAATGAGGCCCTGCGCACGAATCTGCGCAACAGCTTGCCTGGCGCACTCGGTATCCGCGGGGGCGCAGTAATCGATCGAGATCACTGGCAGGTCGTAGCGCTCGCGCACTTCGCGCGCGCGCTCGAGCAGCCACGCGCGATCGTCGTCCGGCACCGCCACGTAACGCTGATTCCCCTCGTCCCAACCGCGATAGAGCGATTCGAACGCCACGGCCGCCACGTCGCCGTGTACCTCGGGCATCAGCACGAAACCGCGATTCAGAATCAGTTCGGCGCGCGGGAAGCGGCGCCGAATTCGCTTGATGACGGCGACCAGCCCGGCTTGCTGACGCGCACGCTCGGCATCGGTCTTGGCGACCAGTTCATACGAATCGAGCGTGTCGAGGAAAAAGCCGCGATAGCCCTTGGCCCATAACGGCGCGATGACCTTGTCCACGAAAAACTGAGGCCAGCCCGGGGCCGCCTGATCGATCACTTCCGATTTCCAGTCGCCATTGCGGCCAATGCGCCAGGCTTTCGGGATCGCGGCGTAGTAGTCGCGCGTAGACAGGACTTCGCCCACGCTGACATAAGCGATCCAGCGCCGGCCCTTGGGCTCGGTGGCCGGGTCGACGGCCTTCGGCACGAAGCCGTTGTCGGGTTCGATCACCACCTGATCGTAGCCGGCGAGCGCCTTCGGGTCGAGCGTCGCGCCATAGAAGAACGCAATGCGCCCGAAGACAGGCGGTTGCGCCGATGCGGTGTTGAGGAAGAAGCCGGCGAAGACCCCCACCACCCCGCCCATGAATCGCGCCAGTGGGCGGCGCCACCAAGTGGCGTGCGGTTGCTTCGTGTTGTCAGACATGGCGGTGGGCAGCGGCAATATCAGTGTCAGCGCTGCTGTTGCAGCATGTAGGTTTCATATTCCAGCGCGTCGAGCCGGCGATCGAGCAACTGCATCGCCACCATCACGACGACCAGCAGCGCCAGCGCGAAACCGTAGCCGTAGGCATTCGGTCCGAGCATCAGCGTGGCCCACGTGAACAGGCCGTTGGCGACGACCATCGCGGCGGTGAGCGCCAGCACCGTGCCACGCCGGTCCAGATAAAAGAAGATGTTCAGAATCCCGAGGAAAAGCACTTGCAGGCTCGCGGAAATGACGTCGATGTGCAGCAACGGCAGATACAGCACCGAAATGCCGATCAGCCGCAACAGTTTGTCGCCGAACGCGAAGATCAGCAGCGTAACGACCGCCTGGATCTTCAGGATTTCGTACAGACCGGTGCGGACCGAGCGCACCATCATGTCGCGCGATTCCTCGATGTACTTGAGCGTGCCGCCGGTACGCACCGCATTGAAGAATTGATCGTAGTACTCGACGAAATCCGTCTCGATACGCAGCAGAAACACCGCCATGCCCGGAATCACGCACAGGTACGAGAGGAACACCGGAAGATCGTAGATCACCGACGCGCGCAGCGGGCCGATCACGTCCTGCCCGGTCACGGGGTAGAACCAGAACATCAGCTTGTCGAGCCAGATGCCCAGATTGAACAGCAAACCCACGAACATCAGCGACGGATACGAGAAGCGACGCGCGAAGACCTGCCAGAGCAGATATTCGTCCGTGCGGTAATTGCGGTGAATCAGGCAGACCATGCCGAGCAGCAGGATCAGGTGACCGATGACGAAGCCGCCGAGCAGCCCTTCGAGCCCGTAGCGGTTGAGCAGCACCGCACTCACCACCGTCACCGTGTAACCAACGAAGAAGATCGCCAGCACCGCACGGTATTGCTTCACACTCGTGAGAAACAGCACGCCGATCCAGATATTGCTCACGATCACGAAGCCCGTGAGCATCAACAGCCGATAGCCGGTCGACTGACCGCGGAACACGGTCAGCGCGAGGATAAGACCGATGATGCCCGTACCGACCGTCGTCACCAGCGCGACCGCGTTGTAGTTCGGCAGCACCAGATCGGGACGCCGCTCGAACAGCCGGTCGCTCAGAAAGCGTGTGAACGAGAGTTGCAGTACGCCCGTGACGATGAGGCTGAACGCGATCAGGTAGGTGACCGACACCTGGAACTGCACGATGAGGCCCGGCGGTTGCACGACCGCGAGGCTCATCAGGCCGATGAGCAGAATACCGAGAATCGAGAGAATCAGCGGGCCCGCGCTGATGACCCCGGCATAGCCATAGGCCGCCAGCGTGCTGGTCAGCGTGTCGCGCCGGAGAATCTTGCGAAGTTCAAAGCCAATACCGGCCATCAGTGGTCTCCCGCAACCACCCCGGCGGCGGGACGCGCCAGCAGTGTCTCGTACAAACTGCGATAGGCGTCCTGCATCTGGGTGATCGTGTAATAGCGTTCGACACGCGCGATCGCCGCGCGCTGGGCCGCATGCCAGGTGGTGGGCTCGAGCACGTCGAGCAGTGCCTGGGCGAATTGTTCCGGGTTGGCGATCTGCACGACCTTGCCGGCAGGCCCGAGGGCGCGATCCTCATCGCCCAGGCCTTCGACCAGTTGGCGGCACGAGCCGACGTCGGTCGTCACCACGGGCACTCCGGCCGCGTATGCCTCCAGCACCACCAGCGGCAACGCTTCCGAAATCGACGACAGCGCCATGACGCCGATCTGCGGAAGGATGTCGGACACCTTCTGAAAGCCCATGAACCGCAGGCTGTCCTCCATGCCCAGGCTCGCCGCGATGTCACGACACTCCTGAGCGTAGGCCGGATCTTCTTCTTCGGGGCCGACCACCCACCCCTGCAGCCCCGGCATGTGTCGGCTGGCGATGAAGATCGCCCGAATGAACGTCTTGATGTCCTTGATGGGCACCACCCGGCCGATCAGCGCCACCACCGGCGGGATGTCGGCCGGACGCTGCTCGCGCAGCGGGGCAAACTGCGCCACCGAGATGCCATTGGGCGTGTTGCGGGTCTTGTGCTCGGGCGCGCCATCGGCGATCTGGCGCAGACGATTGCCCTCGAAGAGCGCGGTAATCTCGTCGGCTGCCTCGTAGCACACGCGCCCCATCGCTTCGAAGAAGCGCACCCACAGGTTCTGGAAATAGCCGACCTGCGAGATGTCGCGCTCGAACAGCCCTCGATTGTCGCGAATCCACTGACTCTGCAGCAGATCGATCTTGCGCTCCTTGGTGTAGATGCCATGCTCCGAAACCAGCAGCGGACGCTGGTGCTTGAAACGCAGCAACGCCCCCAGGAAGCCTGCGTATCCCGTGGAAACGGTGTGGTACACCTTGGCCGGGATCAACTGGTCGCAAATGCGCGCGAGTTGCCACAGCGGCTTGTGCATGATCCGGATCGTCCAGAAATAGTCCGTGAACGACGGATCCAGGCAGTACTTCTTGTAGCGATCGGTGATCATGTCCCACGAGCGCCGGCTGTGCAGGAAATTGGCCTCGCTGATCGCGCCGTCTTCGGCGAGCATTGGAATCACGTCGTGAATCAGCTTGCCGATGCCTTGCAGGTCGTCGCGCCGGCGCAGCATGTCATGCATCTTCTCCATCTTCTCGAACGCCTGCGCGTCGCCCTCGGCGGCACGCATCGGCGCGGGCGCCTCGAATTCGTACAGATAATGCGCCTCGAAATGCACGATGTTGTCGTGCAGCGGATAGACCATGTCGCCATAGTCTTCGCGACGGCTGCCGATGAACACGACGGCAAACGTCAGGTCCGGGAATGCGCGGATCATTTGATCCACCCACGACGACACGCCGCCCCGCACATACGGGAAGGTGCCTTCGAGCAGCAAAGCGATGTCGGCGGAGTCAGCGCGACGTTCGTTGGTACGCATTAGCGGGTCCAGAAACGCATGACGGGCTGCAGCATCGGGGTGGCCGTGCCATTCCCGAGGCCGGCGAGCATCTGCCCGACCCGTGCGTATTGATGTTTGAGGAACGCGACTTCGGCAAGCCAGGGCACGAGTCGGTCTGCAGGAAATTGATGGAACTCGGCACGCTGCAGACACTGTTCAGCTTGCTCCGGATCGTGACGCATCAGCGCGCAACGGCCCAGCAGGTACCACATGACCGCATCGCTCTCGCGATGGGCGATCGCCTCGCGGGCAAATCGCTCCACACGCTCCATCGTGAATCGGTACACCTCGCCGCGCACGAGGTTCTGATAAATCAGTTCCCAGTACAACTCGGCGAGCCGATGGCTCGCGTCGGCACGATCATCGTCGTTCTCCGCACGATCGCGCTGGGTGCGCGCGTCGAAAATACGCTGCATGATCTGCTTTTCCACGCCGTCGATAATTCCGTAGGCGAGCAACCGGATCTCTTCCACCGGATCGGCCAGCAGATCCCGCATGATCTCGCCGGTGGCCCGCGACGGCAGGGCCTGCACCGACACCAGTGCGGCCACGCGGTCTTCGCTGGTGCCTTGTGTGTTGCGCAAACGCGCACGCAGGCGCGCACCGGCGCCGTGCGTGACGCGCGAGACCAGGTAGGTCACGAACTCGGGGCGGTCGACCGCTCCGGAGCGGGCGAGTTCTTTCGGTGCGGGGAACAGCACGCTGATCGCCATCACGCCGAGGAACAGCAGCAAACCGCCGACCGGCATGAACAAGCTGATCGCCAGACTGTGCCAGAACGCCCCGGTACGCCCGTGGTAGTGCTCCGGCAGTACCGAACGAACGAATGTCGCGGTGAGCACTGCCGTGAGCAACTGCCATCCAAAGAAGACCACGAGCGGGTCGATCCGCCAGGCCGGTTCGAAAAGCGTGTGCACCGCCTGGGCCTGCGCGAGCAGGGCCAGGATACCGAGCGCGATCGCCAGCAGTTTTTTAAGCATGATCGCGGCAGCGCTCCAGCAATTTGCTCAGCCCCTCGCCCGGGGCGCGCTCGTCCACGCTGGCCGAGTGCACTGCCACGTGACCCGTTTGGAAATCCAGCCCGTATTGCTGACGCAGCGCGCTCTCAATCCGGATGAGGTACCCGTCGATGCCATTCTCATCGGTAATCGGCATCAGGGCGATGGCGATCTGCTGACGAGGGCCTGACTGAATCCACAAGGCGTCGAGCGCCCGGCGCGAACGCACCGTCTGCTCGAACAGCGAATCGCCGCTCGCGCCGCGCGGGAAAACAAGCGCCACGAGCGAAGACTGGATGCCGCTCTGGCGCTTCATGCGAGCCAGGCGCCCCAACTCCAGCGCGAAGTCGTAGGGCACGCTTGGCACCTCGTCGCGCACGCTCGCCACCACGCCCTGCTGTGCCACGCCGTCGGCGTAATAGGCCAGCAGCACCAGCAGCAATTGCAGGTTGTCGTGATTGAGCGCGAGGAACGACATACGGCGCACGATCAGCATGCCGTTGATGTTGCCATCCGTGTCGGTGAGCGGTGCGCACACGATATACGCACTCCCCTCGCCGACCGTCACGTCGTCGCGCACATGCGAGAGCGTGCCTTCGCGCAGGCACGTCTGCACGAGCGGATCGCTCTCCACCGGCGTGAATGCCTCGCCCACGCACGCCACCGCCGTGGGCACCAGCCGCCCGAGGTGCACGGGGAAGACCGACGCCACTTCGATCTGGCACGTCAGCGCGGCAAATTCGAGCATCGGCTGCGCGTTGGGCAACGTTTGCGCCGCTGCGCCCTCCTCGCCGGACGTCGTCAGTTCGCGCAATCGCGTGATGGCATCGCGCATGGTGCTCGGCTTGGTGAGCAAATCGCGCTCGAGCCGTTCGTGCGAGACACGCAACAGGTAGTGATTGTTCGTGATGGCGACGAGGCGATCGTTCAGATACGTGTTGATGCCCCGAGCTCGCGTCGCGCGGTTGCCCCAGATGTCGCAGAAGTGCCCGCCAACGACGATCATCGTGAAGCCACCGACGAAGAACATCGCCGGGAACGGCTCGCCATGCAGGCCATACAAGCCGTACCAGACGGTGGCAAGCACGAGACCCGCCACCACGCCGAGCAGCGCGCCATAGCGCAGCGCCATGACCAGGGCGACGAGCCACATCCATGGAAAGCCCAGCCCGATGAGCAGCGGATCGCCGGGGCGCAGCAACCAGGCAATCGCCACAGCGAGCGCCATGCCGGTGATCACCTCGAAGACCGCTACCGGGCGTGCCACGGCCGGCGCGATCAGGCGGCCATAGGTGCTCACGTTGCCGAACGGCTCCGAGCGTCGCACCTGTTCCGGGCCGACGGGCTTCGCGTCGATGGCAGCGTCCTGTTGAGTCGCGGTTTTCACGATGCCGCCCGTTACCGTTGCGCCAGCGGTGCCAGCAGGTTTCGAATCAACGTCTGACCGACGCCGGCCAGGCTCGAACGGCTCCAGCCGCTGCGGCTGCCGGTCGCGCTCCAGACGATGCTGCCATTCGAGACGTCGATGACATCGAACGTCACGCCGGCCACCGGTTCACCATCGACACCGACCTTGTAGCGCCATTCGGTCACAGCGCCCGAGAGCGCATACTTCGCCCCGGTCTTGCGTGCCCATTCCAGCGCGCGCATACGCGCTTGCGGGTTGCTGCCGCCGACGAGCGAATCGCCGCCATCCGGATCGCCGACATAGCGATGCAGATCGGTAAAGCCGTTCTGGACCAGAATGCTTTGGGCAATGCTCTCGGCGCGCTGGCCGGCATCCGGCGTTTCCGTCGTATTGGCGATCGGCAGAATCGCCCAGGCGGCCGTCTTGGGCAGATTCGGGGCGTCGCCGACATTCATCGTCGAACAGCCCGCCACCAGCGCGGTCAGGACGGCAGCGCCGGCCAGGCGGCGCCACAGCTTACTCACGATTGTCTTCATGGTCTTGCTCTCCCTTGCGGATGCGAAATTTCAGTAGAACAGCCGGTACGCGATGCCGACCTGCGTTGTGGCAACACCGGTGCCGTTGGTGATGTCGTGCGAGTAATACACGCGAGCGTGATCGTTGCCGAGCACCGACCCCGCCATGCCCAAGTTGACCTGCGGCCCCCAACCTTGCTGACTGTCGTGGATGTAGCCCACGTCGAGATACGGCCGCCAGGCACGCCGGTAAGCATTTTGGTAGTCCTGCCCAAAGCCTGCCATGACACCGTATTGGGTCGTCGTGATCGGCATGAACTCCGAAGCCACCGGCGCGGTGCCGGCCGGCAACAGCACGGCGAGCGACGGAATGGTGGCCGTGCCTGGCGTGTAAATGCCGCGCTCGGCCACGAGCCTGACGTTCAGGTCCGGGTAGTCGATGCGCAGCTTGTACCCGACCTCGCCGCCGAAGCGCCAGCCACGTCCGAGATACGTGCGGTCCTGCGCATGAAAACGGTCGTACTCGGCGTTCGCCTGACCGTACCAGCGACCATCGCCGGCCCACAGCATCTGCACACTGCCGAAGTCGCGCGTTCCAGCGACCTGAGTGTTCGGCGCAATGTTGGTGAACTGGTTATAGCCCGCCTGGAACGTCGTCGTCAGTGGCGTATTGCGGTTGAATGCGGCCGACGCAAGTCCGGTGAAGAAGCTGTTCAACTCGCTGCGATGCCCGACTGTGAGCGCCAGATCCCGCTCCACGGTGCGATCGCGTACCGTGAAGTTGAAGATCCGGTCATGCGCCGGCACCCAGGCAAGCTGCGACGTGTCGATGGTTCGCTGATTGCGCTGGATCGCCTCGACCGTCACACCGATGCGACTGGTGAGGTTGAGACTGCCGATCAGCGAACTCTCCAGATAGCTCAGCGGCGCCTGGCGCGAATAGAAGAGATCGAAGCCCGCATTCGATCGATCGCGCAGGATCGTGTCGGTGAATGTCGTGTGCACGGCGTCGTTGTTCGGTGCGCCGTCAGCCGCACGCCACGCGAGCGTCTCGGCCTGGGTCGAGCGTCCGAGCCGTTCGTTCGCATCGACCTCGCTTTCGATCGGCATGCGACCTTGCCGGCGGTCGAGCAGTTGCGCCATCTTGTCGCGGTCGTTGTTCTCGAGCGCGAGGGCAATCTCCGCATCGGCGGGGCGCAGCAGACGATTCGCATATTCGCGCGCCAGCCAGGCACGGGCCAGATCGAAGTGTTCGCCGGACAGCGCCCACGCCAGTCCGACGTCGCGCGTGGTCGCGCTGAGCACCGCCTGACGCGAAATCGACGCGGGTTCGCGCGTCGCCGGCGAGTCGGTCGCGTCGCCCGCAGGTTTGAGCGGCGCCAGCTCGGCCGATTCGCCCAGCAGCGAGTCGCCGACCTTGGCGCTGTCGGCCGAACGGCGGTCATCGCGCAGCAGATTTGCCAACAGCTGGCGCGACGTGTCGCCATTCGAGAACACTTGCGCGAGCGTGACACGCGCGGCTTGCGCTTCGAGCACGCCGTCGTTATCCGACGTTTGCGCCGCAAGGCGTTGCACCACCGCGCCCGGCCGCCGGCGCGGGGCGATGCGCAGTTGTCCGGTCTGGGCACGCGTTTGCAGATCGCGCCAGGCACCGCGACGAATGCGCCACGCGGTATGGGCATCGCCGGCCGCCTCTTCGGCGTCGGCGAGCGAGAGCATCCACAGCGGGTCGTCGTCCGAGAGCGACGCCTGTTGGCGCAAGTACGTCAACGCCTCACGCGCATTGCCCAGGCGTAGCAGACCGGCACCGTACGCCCCCCAGTATTCAGCGTTTCCAGCCACGAGCGGACGATAGTCATGCAGCGCCATGCCGAGCGCGTCGTCGCTGCCATAGTCGACCAGCGCCCACAGGTAGGCAACCCGCACTTCGTCACCCGCGTTGTCCAGGCGGGATGCCGCGCGCAGATCGGCCAGCGCCGCGTCCCAACGCTGAATCTGCTGATAGTAGGTCGCACGGGTGGAGAGCAGTTCGCTCGACTTGGCGAAGCGATCGCGCTGCTCGGCGTCGAGACCGTCGAGCAGGGCCTGCACCCGATCATAGGCGCGGGCCGTCGTGTAGAAGTAGATCGCCGACTGGAGCGCAAGATCCGAATCGTTCTGCCGGAATTCCGCTTCGGCCGTACGGCCGGCATCGAGCGGATACCCCTGATAGAAGTAGGTCATCGCATTGAGGTCGAGCGCCTCGGCCTTGCCCGTGCGCAACAGGCGCGGATACGCGTAGTTGGCGTCTTCGTCGCTTTGCGCCAGGCGTGCCACTTCGGCGTACGTGCGCCAGTAGCGCGCGTCGTCCGGCAGCGTTCCGGCGCTGTCGCGCACCTTGCGCAGCTCGGCCAGCGCCGGCTTCACCTGGCCCTTTTGATACATCAGGCTGGCAATGCGCAGCGCATAGTTCGGCGACGGACCGAACTCCTTTTGCAGGGTCTCGAACGTCGCCAGCGCCTCGGCGTCCTGCCCAGCGCGCTGGGCGACGTCGCCCTCGCGCTCCAGCAGCGCGCGGCGCTGATTGCCCGCCGCATGACGCTTGAGATACGCGAGCGCCTCGTCGGGGTGGCCGAGACGTTCGTAGGTATTGACGATATCGTCCTTGAGCTTGAGATCGCTCGGCTGGCGCTCGGCTTCGAAGATCTGTGCCGCGAGATAGGCCTGATCGTCATTGAGCTGCGGCGCGAGCTGGTAGACGTTCTGCCATGCTTCGGCGTTGCCCGTGGCGTCGGCGTACTTGCGCCAGTATGTGAGCGCGACCGAGGGATGCCCGTTCCATTGCGCGACCTGTGCGAGACGGCGAGTCCAGACGAGCGGATCGAGCTTGCGTTGCAGGGCCTGCTGTGCGAGCTTCTCGGCGTCGTCGAGCTGACGCGCTTCGACAAACGCCTTGAAGGCCACGTCGTAATCGTTCGCCGTCACGCTGTTGGCATTGGCACCGCTCTCGGCCGACTTCGCGGCGGCCGTACCGGCTTCCCAATCGAATTTCCCAGGGGCGTCCGGCTTGGACGTCTTGTCCGCGTTCGCCGCCTTCGTCGCTTTCGTGGATGCGTCCGATGCGGCATCCGCCGCACTCGCGCCGCGGGCCAAGCCCACATCGGCGACGCGAACGATGCGATACGCGTCCATGCGCTCGCGTACGCGCACGCCTTCCGGGCCATCGAGATAGCGCAGATGCGCACGACCGGCGCCGTCGAGCCCGCGGCCGTCGGCGGTCACCCCCGGCAACCAGCCGGCGAGTTGCACATGCGCCCCACGCGACGGCGGCACCAGACTCGACAGTTGCGTGAGTGCCCGTGCGTATTTCGTCATCAGGTCCGGGCGGCCCGCCTGACGAGCGACATCGAGCAGATATCGCAGGGTTGCCGGATCGTTGGCCAGTTCACCCACGCGCTTCTCGCCTTCCGCGCACGCGCGCGAAATCTGGTTCGCCGACACGAGCACGCGGATGCCCGCGAGGAACAGGCGCCGGCGATCGTCGCGCGTGGTTGCCGCGTCTTGCGCGGCGAAATAGGCATTGGCGGCATCGTCATACGCGGCGTGAGCGAAGGCGGCGTCCGCCAGCTTCTCCTGCCATAGCGCGGCGTTCTTGGCATCTGCGGCCGCCAGCAGCCGGTAGTCGCGCAGCATCAAATTCTGGGCGCCCGCCAGCCGGGCCTTTTCCGCCAGCATGCGCAGCGTCGGCACGTCCCACTGGTACTGCGACGTCGCATCCAGCAGTTCCACATATTGCGCCATGCGCTCGGCGCGACGCGGATCGTCTGCCGGCACGTCATATGCGCGCTGCTCGGTGGCCGCCAGCGCAAGCAGAATGCCGCGACGGCGGTCTGGCTCGTCGGACATGCCGCGCAGCGTCTTCGCGACACCCATCGCGTCGTCCCAACGGCCCAGCCCCAGATATTGTTGGCCGAGTAGATCGAGATAACGGGGCGCGCCGGGTTCAATGCGCAGCCACGCTTCGAGATAGGCCACCGACAGTTCGCTCGGCGGTTGCGCGGCGAGCGCGCGCGTCTGGTCGTCGTCGCTCGGGTGAGCCGCGGCAAGCGCGAGCACGATGCCTGCGCCGATCGCGACCGTCAGCCACGGCGCGCTCAGCCGTTCGCGCTTGTCGAACGGTTTTCCGGTCACTGCGTCGGCAATCCTGTCGGGATCGGGGCGAGCGGCGTCAGTCACAGTCGACCCCCACGGTATGCATGACGACCGGCTTCTCGGCAACGCCGGAGACCTCGGCGCGCAGGCGACCCGTGCCATCGGCACGCCCCTTGGCCACACCGTCGACGCTGATGCGGCAACCGGCGGCATTGGCCACGCTCACGAACGGCTTGTAGTAGCCGCCAAAGCGGAACGACAGGTTGCGCCCGGTGCGCTGGAAGTCGCGGATGAACCCGGCGGCTTCGTCGATGTGCGGCGTGCGCTCGGCGCCCTTCGGGGCGATCGAGAACTCGGCGGTGTCGCCCCCCATGTGGATGTACAGCCCGCCCGGCCCCGGCAGATAACCCGCAACGTCATCGGACGTCCCCATGACGGGCACACCCGCGCCCGGCCAGCGCATTTCGCGCAGATCGGCGCCGCTGCGCACACGCCAACGCGTGGAGCCCCCGTCGGCGGCTACCTCGCGGGCAACGGCCACGCGACGCCAGTCCAGCACGCGGCGGATGTACTCGGTGGTGAAGATCGGGAACACGGGCTGTTTGAGCACTGCGTTATAGACTTCCTTGAGCGCATTGAGCGATGCGACCTTCGTGCCCGAGTACATGTGGTAGTAGAGGTTCACTGCCTTGAAGCGAATGGGCTTGTCGGTCATGCCGAACGTTTCGAGCACGCGCGTGTAGCCGTAGTAGGGCCCGAGCCAGTCGTTCGTGTAGACGTTTTCGTCCATCACGGCGGCATACACCTGGAACTCGGTCGGCAGGCTGCCCTTCTCTACGCCGTATGGTGCGATGTTGGTCCAGCTGTTGTTCGTCTTCGTGATGATCGTGTCGCCGCCGTTGATCGAGAGCACGCCCGCGGCCCATGCCTTGCGAATCGCAATCGCGGGGGCCTGCGCATCGCCCGGCCATTGCAGCACCACGACCTTCTTGCCCGGGGGCGCAAGACGCCCGTTGATATAGTCGATCGACCCCTGGATCTCACGATCGAGGTTGAACTTGTAGTTGGGGATGTCGAGCGAGAAGGCGTCGTCTCCGCCCCACTCCTTGTTCGCCTTGCCAGTGATACGCTCGCCGGTGGTCTGGTTGATCTGCTCCAGGTTGAACGGGTGCGAGAAGGTGTGCGTGCCGATCTCGACGTTCGGCAGTGCGAACATCTTGCGAGCAATCTCTTCGAGACGCGGCGAAATCTTCGGATACAGCCCCTTCGCGCCGACCTCGCCCTCGATCACCGACAGCGTCGTGGGCAGAGGATACTTCGTGTAGATCTGTTCATACAGCGCCATCGAGCCGTAGTCGACACCCGGGAATTCCGCGCGCGAGGCAAAGCCATCGCCGTCGACGTGCACGAACATCAGGCGGCGGCCGTTCTCGGTGGTCACGTCGGGCACCGGTATCTGCGGCAGCGCCAGCGCCTGGCGCAGGAAGTCGATCGGCTGGATCGCCCAGCGCTCCTGTCCGATGCCGGCAAGCGACGTCACCCCATAGGGGCTGAGCGTATAGCCGCCCCACGGCAACATGCCGGCCATGTCGTAAGTGTAGGTCCCCGCCTGCAGACGCAGCAGCGGCTGGCCGGTCGGCCCCACGCGCACGCCGAGGGCGTCGCGCACGTCGGCCGTCGGCATGATCTCGAAGCCCATCATCGGCGCCTTGCTCACGACGCTCGGCACCACCGAGCCGGGCACGGTGCCCGCCACACGCTCGAGGCCCAGCACCTGAGCCGTCTGTTGATCGATCGGGAAACCGAACTGTCCGATCACCGCCACGCGCATGCCGTCATGAATTCGGGCCAGCAGCCAGCGTCGCCACGCGCCGGCATTGTTCACATTGCGATCGATGGATACGACAATGCCCGCATAGCGGTCGCTGCGCACGTTGGCCGGCATCGGGCCCTTGTTCACGTTGACGTATTGCACGTCGTAACCGAGGTAGTTCAGCGGCATCGAGATATCGCGCGCGCCGGTCGTCAGGTCGATCGGTTCGCCGTCGCCCGGCGCCTGCACCATCAACACCTTACGCGGCATCACTTCGATGCGGCCAACGCCGACCGTCTGCACATCCGGATCGGTGACGAACGCACGCACGCCTATCTGATTGAGCGTGCGCGCCGTGTCGCGACGGCAGGCCACATCCGCGCTCGCGCAGTAGTCCATGGCAAACGTCGGCAGATGCGATTGCTCGCGCAACGCTTTGAGCTGGTCGAGCGCGGACTGTCGCGCGTCGGCCGGTGTGTCGACGAAAATCATCGCCCGGGCGTCGTATCGATGCAACAACCCGTCGGCAAGTACACCGGCAAGCGCCGGCGCCAGAGACGGCGCAAGGCCCAAATGGTTTCGCAGTACGAGACGCGCGTCGGCATAACGGGCGCGCACAGCGTTCACACGCGCGGCCATGCGCGCGTCGCTCTCGGCATCGGCCGCGAGCGGGGCACCGTCGTCGATCAGGAAATTACGATAGCCCTGCGCCCAGAGCGGGGCAACGCGCGCGTCGACGAACGCCTCTGGCGATTGCGCGGTGTCGCGAGCATCCAGACGGGCGAACCAGGTGGTATGCGGGGTGAGCGATGCGTCGGGCAGCGAAGTTTGTGTCGGGTCGATGACGACCCAGTCGAAGGACTGCAGCGCGTCGACCGGGAGGTCGCGACCGTAATAGAGCGCGATGTCGGGCACGGCGGACGACAACGGCGCCATGGCCGCCGGGGCGGGCATTGTCGGCGCTACCGATGGCGCTGCGGCCAGGGCCATGCCGGCCGGGATCATCGTCGTGAGCATGACGAACGACCGCAGCGAACCGGTGACCATGCCGCGCGTGCGGCGCAACCAACGGCCGAACACCTCACGACTTCCCCGATTCCCCAAAACGCCGCGGAAATTCCGTGTCTCCGCCGCGAATGCTTGTCCCTTCGATGCCATTAGCGTGTGTGCAATCAATGATTTGCGCTCGACCGTATCACGCGTCTCACGCACTGATCAATCTTCGGAGTCTCCCCGCCCGACGGCAAAACCGTCGGACAGGAAAGTTCGTGGTGGTACGTTGGCCGCAGTTCCCCCCCCGGGGCGGTGACCGATGTCGCACGTACGCGTCAATAGCGCAATCTGCGACGGGATGATGTCTGACACATGCGCTCAAGCACGATGCCTGGGATTCGAGCCTGGACGATCGCGCGGCTTGAATTGAGCGACGGATTTCCAGATGACCCGAATCGTCCTTCCCGCGAAGGACTGTGCGCATGCCGATTGTGGCATTTGGGCTGCCCAGCGCCGCAAAATTCGATGTCATCTCATCGCAGCTACAAACTTTAAAGGGCAACCGTCCCATCAGCGTCCCCCAGACAGTTATGGGAGGGTTGACGAAATCGAACGCATGGGCATCGCGTTCATCCGCAACCGCTGCCATCGTCGATCAGCCATATTGGGCGAGGGTTTGCCGCGCGCTCACGTGGGAGCCGGCACCGCGCCCGGCCTCACCCGCCGCGTCCACCATGCTGAAGATCCGGCGGGTCGGACCGTCGGACCGTCGGACGAGGCGGCCAACTCCCGCGCCACGCGCCAGAACGTTTCCAGAAACGCCAGCGCCGCGCCTTGCAGCGGTTCATAGCCACGTGTGACGAGACAAGTTGCACTTTCGTCGGTAATGGCTTCGAAATCAAGCACGACGAAACGGTCGCGCATGTCCGGCGACATAGTTCAGAAGCCGGTAGGACGGCCCTGCTCGAGGCGGGGAGTCGCCGATGGTGACGACGTTGCATCATCGGCTGGCCTGGCATGGGTGTCAACCAGAGGTTGACGCGAAAATTTGGCGTTGCCTCCCGGGCCGCCATCGATGTGGCTGACGGCGGTGCCTGACACTGCGCGACTTCTCGTCGTGGCGTCGGTGCTGACGACGCCGGCGGTGTTCAGAATGCCCGGTGGACGCCTCTCCGCGCACAACCATCGTCACACATCAGTGATGACCCGCCGCACGGTCCACGCAGCCGAGGACGAACAACGCGCCCGTGAATCCCAGCGCGACGACGCACACGCCCTGCCATCCGTCCCACGCCCACGCGGCCCCCGAGAGCACCGCGCCAAACGCGCCGCCGACGAAGAATATCCCGACGAAGAGTGCGTTCAACCGGCCGCGCGCCGACGGATTGATAAGGTTGATGGCGCGCCGTCCGAGCGTCTGGTCCGTAATGACGCCAGCGTCGAGTGTTGCGGCGCCGGCAACCAGGAGCACGAGCGCCAGGCCCGGGTGCATCGCTGGCGAGAACCCGCCCCATCCGGCGCCCGCAACGCCAAGCATCAGCACAGCGGCAATCATCGCGAGATGGGCGACGACCTGCGTCGTGCGACCCTGCCCGCGATCCCCCATATATCCGGCGAGCGGTGTCACGATGGCGCCCGTGGCGCCAGCCAGTGCGAAGACCGCAATGCCCTGCATTCCAAGCGAAAACGGCGGTTGCGCGAGCAGGAGTGCGATAGCCGTCCAGAACGCGCTGAATGCGCCGAGCGCGAGCGCCGCCTGCATGGCGCGCCGTTGCAGCACCGGCTCTGTGCGCAAAAGCGTCCAGAGCGAGCGAAGCAATGCCGGATACCGTGCCCCGGCCTGTGGTTTGCGATTCGGTAACCGGGCGTAAAGCACGATCGCAAGCAACGCGTTGGCCAACGCCGCAACGCCGTAGAACGTGCGCCAGCCCCACGCGCCGGCGATCAGACTGGCGAGCGGACGCGACAGCAGAATGCCCAGCATCAAGCCGCTCATCACGTTTCCGACGGCCCGCCCTCGACGGCTCTCAGGGGCCATCGACGCAGCCATCGGCACGAGCATCTGGATCACGCTGGACGTCGCGCCCGCCAGGAACACCGACACGAGGAACACGCCCCCCGAATGCGCGAACGAGGCGAGCGCAAGAAACGCGGCGCAGCAGGCGAGCGTCCGAAAGATGAGCCTGCGATTTTCGACCAGATCGCACAGCGGCACGAGCAGTAGCAAACCCGCCGCGTAGCCGAGCTGCGGCAGCATTGCGATCAGACCGGCAAGCTCCGTGGGCAGCTTCAGCGCGCGACCGACAGGCCCGGTCAGCGGTTGCGCTGCCGACAGATTCACGACGACGATGCCGACCGCGGCGGCGAAGAATACTGTCAACGGCGTGGTCAACGTGGCAGGCGTCGCTGGCGATGGTGGCATGGGCGCGACGACCGTGTCGCGCGAACAGGGGGTAGCCGGCTGAGTCATGTTTCGATTCCGATGAATGACTGAAGGTCACAGGGGGTGACGGTTCGGCTGATTGTAGGAACAGGTTAGTTATGCCACAATTGAATTATGTTTATATTCATTATGCGAGTTTGTTTTGAACACACATGACTTGCAGGCTTTCGTCGCCGTGGTCGAAAGCGAATCGATGGCACAGGCGTCGGAGAAGCTCTTCCTCACGCAACCTGGTCTTACACGACGCGTCCAGAATCTGGAGAAGCTTCTGGGCATCGAGTTGCTTGACCGGCAAAGCAAGCCGCTAAAACCGACGCCTGCCGGACGCGAGGTGTACGGATTGGCCCGCACGGTGTTGCGCGCGGTCGACGACTTGAAAGCCGTTGCCTCGCCCGATACGGAGCCGTCGGGCGAATTCCGTATCGGCGTGCCGCCATTTCTCTCCGAGCTTGCCCTGGAACAGCCCATCGACTTTCTGCGCAACACGTTCCCGAAGCTGACGCTTCGCGTGACGGCGGCATGGTCGCCGGGACTGTTGCAAAGTCTCGATCAGACAAAGGTGGATGCCGCCGTCGTGCTTCTGCCGGAGAGCGTGGCGTTGCCCGAAGGTGTCACGTCGACGCTTCTCTCGCGCAAGCCCATGGTGGTCGTCGCGCCCAGCGCCTTCGGGCTGGCCGACAAGCCGGCGACGCTCGCCGATCTTGCGAATCATCCGTGGGTACTGAATCAGGACGGCTGCGGCATGCGCTCGGGGCTTGCCAGGGCGATGGCGATGGCCGGATTGCCGTTCAACGTCGCGGTGGAAGCGTTTGGCTCGGAGTTGCAGTTGTCGCTGGTTGCGCGCGGCCTCGGCGTAGGACTGGCCACCCCCGAAGTCCTTGCACGCAGTGCGCATGCCAAGGCGCTGCAAGTCCTCGACGTGCCTGAGTTCCGAAGCGGGCTGAACGTCTGGCTCGTGCACGGCGCGTTGCCGAGCCGGCTTGCTCGCCCAGTCGCGTTGATGCGCGACGCGTTGGCGGAGAGGCTGGCAGAGGATGAAGTCCGGCTGGCGCCCTCCACGCCCACACGCAAGCGACGCAAGGCATCATGAAATTCGTCGTCGCCACTTTCGGTGTCGATGGCGGACAAACGGCGAAGCGGCGTTTGATATATCGGAGGCCCCCCCAATTAGCGAATGCGACGCATTCGTGATACGATCCGGGCGAATTCCAGATTCGGCCATCCCGGCGGACCGAAAATCGGCCTTTCACAACGATGCTCACTCGCTCACGCAAACGTTTCAGCGCATGGCTTGGCTTGACCGCCATGTGCCTGGCGCTTTGCGTGCCGATCGTGAGCCAGTGGTTGGCCGCGCATCGCACGAGCGTTTCGCAGATCGACGCAACCTTCTGTACCGCAGACGGATTGACACCGTCGGCCGTGCCAACCATCGCGCACGACGATTCGCACGCGGACATGCGTCACGCACCGGCCGCCGATCATGGCGGGCACGGTGACGCCTGCGGCTATTGCTCGTTACTTGCGAACCATCCGCCGCTGGTCATGCCGCCGCACGCCAGTGCGGTGTCGTTTGTCTGGATCGCCCGGGCCGGTCCGACGTCGAGCGTCGCACCGCAACCCCGTCCACTCGCCTACATTCCGCCCGCCCGGGCCCCGCCGCACCGTTCCTGATCGACGCCTTTTCGTGCCCGGCAAGCCATTGCAATGCATTGGCCTGCCGGTCGTCATTCGCTCATCGCAGTCAGGAAAATCCATGCTCTCTCCCTTTGCGCGCAAGACGCCGCTGGCGCTCGCGCTAGCCGCCATGTTGCCGGCCGTCGCGTACGCCGACGACACCAATCAACCGTCCGCCGTCGAACTCGCCCCGACATCCGTCGCCGTTTCCGCCGAGCGCACGCCCAAGCACATACTCGATCCGAACTTGCCCGCCGCGAGCGCCACGGTCACCGCCGACCAGTTGCAGTACCAGAACGTCGAGACGACGGAAGACGCCTTGCGATATGTCCCCGGCATGGGCGTTCGACGCCGTTTCATCGGCGATCTGAATTCCACCATCGCCGTGCGTGGGACGAGCAACTCGCAAACGGCTCGCGGCCTTGTCTACGCGGACGGCCTGCTGTTGAGCAACTTCCTTGGCAACACCTGGACGTTCGCGCCGCGTTGGTCGATGGTATTTCCGGAGGAAATCGATCAAGTCGATGTCATTTACGGGCCGTTCTCCGCGCTCTATCCGGGCAATGCCATTGGCGCAACAGTGCTCATCACGACCCGCATGCCGGAGACGTTCGTGACCGACGCGAAGGTTCAGGGTTTCACCCAGCACTTTGACCTGTTCGGGGTGAACCGAAGCTTCAACGGCAGCAACGTGAGTGCGAGCGTTGGCGACAAGTTCGGCAACCTGTCGCTGCTGGTGGGCGTGGACCACATGGAGAACACGGGACAACCGCTCCAGTTCTACACGGCGTCGCAATCGACCACACCTGCCACATCAAGCGCCAAGGTCGTGAGTGGCGCGTATTCCTATCGCGACCAGAACGGCGTGCCGGGTGTGGTGATGGGAGTGAACGGAGAAGGCATCGAGCGTGTGACGCAAGACCAGCTCAAGCTCAAGGCCACCTACGATTTCACCCCGACGCTGCAAGGCGGCTTCAGCTTTGGCTACTGGCATCAGAACTACAACAGTCAGACGAGCACGTTCCTGCGCGACGCGAACGGCAATCCGGTGTATTCAGGGACGGTCAACATCAATGGCTACCAATATGTCATTCCGGCATCAGCGTTTGCGCCAAGTCAGGGCGTGAGCGAGAACCTGCTTTACGGCCTGTCTCTCAAGACGCGCAACAAGACCGGATGGAATTGGGAGGGCATCGCGTCGTACTTCGACATCTCTCAAAGCGAGGCGCGCACGGCCGGCACCGGAGCGCCCGGCAACGGACCGGGGACGGTCACGTATGGCGACGGTACCGGCTGGAAGTCGATTGACCTGCGCAGCACCTATACGCCCGCCCAGGTCGGGCCGGGCGCGCATTGGCTGGCGTTCGGTTATCACTTCGACACGTATTTCCTCGATAACCGCACGTTCAACACGTCGGCATGGGTCAACGGAAACGATACGTCGCTAGCCAACGCGTTCGGCGGCAACACGCTCACGCAAGCGCTTTACGCGCAGGACACGTGGCAATTCCTGCCGCGTTGGAAACTCACGACCGGCCTGCGTTACGAAGATTGGCGCGCCTATTCGGGGGCCCGTACGCTGGGTGGCGTGACCGTGCCGTATGCAGGATCGTCCGACGCTCATTTCTCGCCCAAGCTTTCGCTGGCGTTCGCTGCCACGCAGGATCTGACGCTGCGGGCTTCGATTGCACGTGCCTATCGCTTCCCGACCGTCTCCGAGCTCTTCCAGGGCTCGATCACCGGCACCAACATCGTCAACAACAACCCGGGACTGCGCCCAGAAGACGATCTCGCGAAGGAGTTGAGCGCCGAGTGGCAACTGGAGGTCGGCAAGGTGCGCGTTTCGCTGTTCCAGGACGACGTGAAAAACACCATCTTCAGTCAGACAAATACGACCGTGTTCCCCAACGTCACGAACTTCCAGAACATCGACAAGGTTCGCTCGCGCGGTATCGATACGGCTTTCGACGGTCAGGACGTCCTCTTTCAAGGCCTCGACATTGCCGCCGGTCTGACGTACACACAGTCGAAGATCATGGCCAATACGAACAATCCAGCGTCAGTTGGCAAGTACTTCTATCGGATTCCGCTGTGGCGCGCGAATCTGGTGGCGACCTACCGCTTCAATGCGAAGACGGCAGTGACCGGCGCGATTCGTTACTCGGGCCGTCAGTACAACACGCTGACCAATACCGACAACAATCCGAACACGTTTGGCGGCACAAGCACCTACACCGTCGTCGATGCGAAGTTCACCTACAAGCCGACTGCGCGCACGCAAATCGGTATCGGCGTGGATAACCTGTTCGACACGCGCTACTTCGTCTATCACCCATACGCCGGCCGCACCTTCTTCATCGAAGGCAAGTTCGCCATCTGAATCGCAGGCCAAGGAGATCACGAATCATGGGGATACTTTTCACGCCGATGCGCGACGTGCCGCCCAATCAGGCCGCCGGCCGCTATCGCACGCTGTGGCGCTGGCACTTCTATGCCGGGCTGTTCGTCATGCCCTGGCTCATGGTGTTGGCCGTCACGGGAACGATCTACGTCTTTCAACCACAGATTGAACCGTGGCTGTATCACGACCGTATGGTCGTTGCCGCGACGCAGGCGCCTCGCCTGACCGAGCAAACGCTCATGAAACGTGCTGCGGCGTCGCTGCCGCGAGGCGCCACGATCAGTTCGGTCGAGGTGAATCGCGATCCGGCACGAAGCGCGGAATTCATCTTCCGCCTACCCGGCGGCGAGCGCGAGAGTGTGTACGTCAACCCGTATTCTGGCGAGGTGCTGGGCACGCTCAGCGTCGAGCATCGGCTGATGAAGCAGGTGCGCCAGTTGCATCGCGCGATGATGCTCGGCAAACCGGGGGAGCTGCTCATGGAGCTGGCCGGGTGCTGGACACTGGTCATGCTTGCGACCGGCGTGGCGCTGTGGTGGCCGCGCGGCAACGCGACATGGGCGGGGGCGCTCAAACCGCGGCTTCAGTTGCGTGGCCGGCCTCTGCTGCGCAATCTGCACGGCGTCGCGGGCCTTTGGCTCGCGGCGGGCGGCCTGGCATTTGTGCTCACCGGGCTGCCTTGGTCGGGCTCGTGGGGCAAGCAGTTCAAGGCCATCGCGACGCAAGCGGGCATGGGCTATCCTGCCGGCGCGTGGGGCGACGCGCCAGTACGCTCGCGCATACCGACAAAGATGGATGATTTACCGATCGCTCAAATACCGTGGGCCGTGGGCGACACGACGGTGCCCAATTCGAAGATGCCAGCGCACGAGATGAGCGCCATGCACGGCGATCACGGCGATCCAGAGCGGGCCGGAATGAAAGGCATGGGCGCCTCGTCGCAAGCCGGCGGCACAAGCGCCGCCGAACATGCCGCGCACGGTGGCAGTGGCGGCACGAAGGGGCTAACGATCGCTCAACTTGACGCTCAGGGTGCGCTGCCCATCGACCGCGTGATGGAAATTGCGGCGAGCAAGGGCGTGAGCACCGGATACAGCCTGATCGTTCCCTCGCGCGCCGATGGCGTCTACACCGTTTCTTACTTCCCACCCGATCCGCGCGACGAACGCACGCTGCACATCGACCAGTACAGCGGCACGGTGCTGCGCGACATCGATTACGACGCCTATGGCGGCGTCGCGCAGGCGATCTCGTATGGCACGTCGCTGCACATGGGCCGATACTTCGGCGCCGCAAATCAATGGCTATGCGCGCTGATTTCGATGGGGCTCTTCGGCATGGCAGCCACAGGCGCCGCGATGTGGTGGATACGCCGCCCGTCTCGCTCGCTGGGCGCACCCGCGCGAGTGCCGATGCGCGTTCCCATGCGTGGCTGGATCGTGTCCCTGGTCGCGTTGGGCGTCGTGTTTCCGCTGATGGGCGCGACGATGCTCGCGGTCTGGGCGCTTGACCGGATGTGGGTCAGGCGGGCAACGAAGCCGCTGCAGCAGACGGCACAATGAATGTCGTTGATGGGGCCCCGCTCGGCAGGGGGCCCTCCCGCGCACGTGGGTCTGCACCTGCGCATTGGGATACGGCGATAGCCTCGGGCGAGCACCAGAAAGGCCGCGGCCTAGGGGAAGTACATACCGGAATGGCCATACATGCCTCCTCCCGACGAGACGCCTCACGTCAAGTGAGACGAGAGAGAGCGCGTCATCACGAGCTTCGGCAAACCTTTGCGCGCAAGTCATACCAGGCGACGGCGACGAATCCGCCCACCAGTCCGAGATGCTCGAAAAAGCCGTTGGCAAGCATCAGCCGCGCCTCGGGAGGCGCGGCCCAGAACCGGTTGGCGAGACACGACGCCGCCAGCGTAAATCCGGCCAACGCCAACGCCCCCAACCACCGCCACCGGCCCGTCAGGATCAACAGTGACGCGCCGATTTCAAGCACGATAACGGCCAGTGCCATCGGCGCGGCCGGCGACAACCCGAAGTGCCGCATCTCGGCGATGGCACCCGGGAAATCGATTGCCTTGTCGATGCCACCTTGCAGGTAAGCGCTACACAATAGCAACAGCGCGAGCCAGTAGATCCAGCTCGGTAGCGAACGCGTCTTGCGAGCAACCTCAGATGAAACATCCGGCGACGGCGGGAGGGGAGCCATAGAGCACCTCGGTTAACACACGCTGATCAAAACGCCCAGCAAGCTCACTGGTTGATGAAGGCCAGCAGGTCGGCGTTGACCTGATCGGCGTTGATCACGCACATGCCGTGGGAAGCCTCCTTGTACACCTTGAGCTTGGCGTTGGGGGCGATCTTGACCGACAGCTCGGCGGCATGTCCGATCGGGACAATCTGGTCGTCGTCGCCGTGCAGGATCAGCGTCGGGATCGTCATTTTCTTCAGATCTTGCGTGTAGTCGACTTCCGAGAATTCCTTGACGCACAGATACTGGCCCAGAATGCTGCCGGTCATGCCCTGCGCCCAGAACGCGTCGACGGTGCCTTGCGACACCTTGGCATCCGGACGGTTGAAACCGAAAAACGGCACCGCCAGGTCCTTGTAGAACTGCGAGCGATTGTCTGCCACGCTCTTGCGGATGTTGTCGAACACCTCAAGCGGCAAGCCGTTCGGATACGCGGCCGACTTGGCCATGATCGGCGGCACCGCGCCAATCAATACCGCGCGCGCGACACGCCGGGTGCCGTGGCGGCCGAGGTAGTGCGCGACTTCGCCACCGCCGGTCGAGTGACCGACCAGCGTAGCGCCCTGAATGTCGAGCGCGTCCAGCAGCGACGCCAAGTCGTCTGCGTAGGTATCCATATCGTTGCCATGCGCCGACTGTGTGGAACGCCCATGTCCCCGACGGTCGTGCGCGATGACACGACAGCCGTGCTGTACCAGGAAAAGCATCTGCGCGTCCCAGGCGTCGGCATTGAGCGGCCAGCCGTGCGAAAAGACCACGGGCTTGCCGCTGCCCCAGTCTTTGTAGAAGATTTGCGTGCCGTCTTGGGTGGTGATCGTATTCATCGTCTGCGCTCCGAGGAAGGAATGGCGGAATAGCGAGGGCAACTTCGGGTTGAAACCGGCGTGGGCTGCATTTGCACCGCGGGCCGCCACCGTGACGGCCTCACCAAGTGTGTCGGCACCGCTCGCCGGCCATCTGCGACGCGAGGTGCCGACGATGCTGAAGGGCGCCTGGTGTGTGCTTCAACGCCTGACGGCCGATCACAAGGAAGACTAATGGCTCTGCGCCGGCGCCGCCATCGTCACTTGGTATTAACCGCCCGGGCTGCCCGCCTCGGACGATTCGCTAGAATGCGCTTCCCCCCGATTGGGCGTCAATCAGCCATTCACGGCCCGCGATGTGCACGTCTATCGCACGCGCGCCGGGCGCGGCACACCTTTGTGCTATTGGTGAGCGCGCTGGACTGTGATTTGATGATGGCGTTCTCCACATCACGCCCTGCGCGTTGCCCATCATGACCCGCGAGCCCAGCGACATCGTCACGAGCATCATTACCCACGAGATCATTCCCGAAGCGACGCATCGCTACGAGCAATGGCTCGCCGACATCCGAAAGACTTGCGAGCGCTTCGAGGGCTATCTTTCCACCGATGTGATCCGGCCGCTCGGCAAGCAGCACACCTATGTGGTGATCATTCGTTTCGACGGCTTCGACAACCTCACGCGCTGGATGGAGTCTGCCGAACGCCGCGATTTCCTGAAGCGTATGCAGCCCTTTTTGCCGAAGGGCGATCGCTACCAGATCCGCACGGGACTGGAATTCTGGTTCGAGCCTCCTGCGCACAAGCCTGCCACGCCATGGAAGCAGTGGCTGGTGACGTGGTCTGCGATCTTTCCCTTGTCGGTCCTGGTGCCTTGGCTACTCGGGCCGGTATTCGCCCTGTGGCCCTTCCCCGGCGAGTCGATCGTCGCCCGGATGGCCGGTTCCGCGGTTATCGTGTTGCTGATGGTCTACGTGGTGATGCCGCGTTACACGAAGGCGGTCGCCGGCTGGTTGTTTCGCTGAGGTGTAATGACCCAGCGGAGCCTGCTCAGGTCAGACGGCTAAAGCAAAAGCCTCTGCCGGGGTCATCATCTTCAGTGCTTGGTGCGGCCGTCGATGGTTGTAGAACTGAATCCAGTCGCCGATGACACGGCTGGCGTGTTGCAGCGTCTCAAAGCGATGGCGGTGCGCACATTGCTCCTTGAGCGTCCGGATGACGCGCTCGACCATGCCGTTCTGCTGTGGACAATGCGGGGTGATGAATTCCTGGCGCGCGCCATAGCTGCGCGCCAGCGCGGTGTAACTGCGACTGGTAAAGACCAATCCGTTGTGGCTGCGTAACAGGAATGGCGCTGGCACTCGGCCCAACGTACTGAGGCGAGCAATCAGTGCTTGTTCCAGCGCACTGCCAGCCGCCGTCGCACGGCCGCTGCGAGACAGGTGCCAGCCGAGCAATTCCCGCGTGTGGCAGTCGATCACCAGCGCCAACGTCGCCCAGCCATCTCTGCCGGCCCAAATGCGGCAAGGACCACCGTTCGTTCGGCGCTGTCGCCACCGAGGGCAGCGCCTGTGTGCGGGGCCGCAAGCCGATTGGGCGCTTCTTGACCTGCCAGCCGTTCAATTGAAAGACCCGCTGTACCGTGTTCTTGTTGAACCCGTGCAGGTAAGCCACCGTCCGATAACCAAATGACGGGGACTCCTCGATCAATGCCTTGATGGGTTCGGCAAAGCGCAGTTGTACTTTGGCGGGTGCTTTCACGGATCGATAATACGCAGTGCGGCGCGGCACACCGAACCATAGGCACAGCTTGGCGATCGAGACGGTGATGCCGTCGGCTTGAAGTCCCTGGCGGATCGTCTCGATCACTTCTCGTCCTCGCCCAGGAGGGACTGCAATTTTTTCTGGCGCGCAGCTCCAGCATCGCCTCGCCGTATGCCTCTTGCAGGTCTTTGAGTTGCCGCTCGTATTGCTCCCGAACGTCCAGCGGGTTTGCTCCCAGCGTATTTTCCATGCCCCGCTTGCCGTCTTCGACCCACGATTCGACTTCCGAGGGGGCGAGGTCAAACGACCGGCTCGCCTCAGATACCGTCGTTTTGCCTTGAATATTGTCGAGCACCAACGCGCTCTTGCGCTTGGCCGTCCACCGCTTGATTTCGTCTTCCATCTTCATGCTCATGTGTTTGTCCTCGAAGGTTAACACCTGAGCAGGTTTTCAGTGGGTCATTACAAAAGTTCACTGTTCTCGTTGAGCCATTTATGGCCGCCATGCGTGCGTACTACGTCACGGTTCGCGTCCGTCTCCGAAGCACAACCAGCAATCCAGCAAGCGCAACTGCAGGAACTACGCACCACAACAGTATTTCCTGAGGTTGCAATCCGGATGCGAGGAGCATACCGACGGCCCCGGGGCCGAAGATTGAGCCCAGTCGGCCGGCTGCGGCCGCGAAGCCGACTCCTGTCGTGCGCATAGTCAACGGATATGTGCGAACCGCCAAAACTGCCTGGCCGATACAAATCGTCCCCGTTGCCGCACCAATAAGAGCGGTGAGGGACAACACAATCCCCCCCTCGGAAAGATGTGTACCGCCTATAATCGCGAAAGAAAGGATGCCAATGGCCAAGAGCGCCATCAAAACGGTCTCTACACCGACGCGTTTGACTGAGAGGATCAGCAGTAAGCTCCCCAATCCACCACCGGCTGAAACGGCCATGGTTCCGAGTGCCGCACGGGCTGGGCTGAATCCAAAAGAGGTCAAAAAGGTGGGCATCCAGAATAGCAGTGCGTACGCTACGAAGAATCCTAGGCACGACACCGACCAGATCAGCACAGTTGTGGTGCGATATGGCGAATGAAGCAGTAACACGACAGGTGAGACATCAGATTCGGTTTGATCTATGGCTGTGGACCGCCTACGAGAAAGTGATTCCAGCGATACGTCGTCCGACATCGTTCGGAACACGGCTGGCAAAAGAAGCACGGGAAGAATACCCCCGGCAATGAATACGGAATGCCAGTCAAACTTCCCAATGAGAATAGCCGCCACGCCACCGCCGACGGCTGCCCCGACCGACATACCCGTTGTTACCGCCGCAGTCACAGTAGACCGATGTGAGTCGCTCACTGCCATGGAAATGCCAGCAATAATCGCGGGCACTATCAGTCCGAGAAAAAATGCCGTGAAGAACCGGAACCCTGCCATTTCCCAGACTGAGCCAGCCAGTACGCTTGCCAGGGAGAGAATGGCGAAGCAGATCATCGCCGTTGCGACGACCTTTTGCCGGCCGAATCGGGACACAGCGGCGCCGCTCGCAAGATACCCGGCTACAGCACCGATGCTTGTCATGACGAAAGTGGGCGCCAATGCGGAAGAAGGCACCTGCCACTTCACGGCAAGTGTTGGCGCCACGTAGGAGATCGCGGCCGTATCAAAGCCATCAACCGCCATCACCAGAAAGGCCGTGAACGCGAGCGACCACGTGCCGCGAGCCCGCCGAGTCTCCCCGGCGCTCGAGGTTGAAGAGGAAACGTCAGTCATAGCTGGCTAGAAAGCATGTTGAATGTTGAGGGCAACTGACGTCTGCACCGCCGAACTGGATGCACTCGGGAGGGTCGAGTTGATGCGAGCGAATGCGTTTTGGCCGGACGCCCGTTGCCACGCGAGCGACGCATAAACAGACGTGCGCTTGGAGAAGCGATATGTAAGCGTGCCGCTGACTTGATTTGCGTGGGCGTTGCTCAGTTGCGCGTTGCTGCCCATGTACGTATATGTGCCTGCAAGAGTCCAGAAGGCCGAGAAGTCGTAGCTGATGGTGGCGTCAAGGCTATCAATCTGCGCGCCCGTTGCAGTGTTGCGAGAGACGGTCCCCAGCAAGGCCAATTGCGTGTCCCCGAACTTATAGCGCCCGCCGATACCAAAATTGCGAATTCCGGCATTCCCCTGTGCGATGGATGGCATCTTGGCCATCGTGTACGCAGCACCAATGCCACCATCCGCAAACTGGTAGTTGACGGTGAAACTTGATCCGCTGGAGTTCCCGAAGTGGCCAGGAACACCTCCGAAGCTGTACATCGCCCCGAACGTCAGGCCGTTGAAAGACGCACTCTTGAACTTGACGGCATTATTCAGAGCCTCCCCGTTTAATCGGTCAAAGTCGTATGAATTACCGACTGCATAAGGCACCCCAAACGATGAGAATGGGCCCATGTGAGCCCCCCAGATACCTTGGTAAGACGTCCCCGCATACCCTTGAACCGTTAGCGTGTCGAACATGAAGTCCCGTTGCTGCCCCAACGTCAACGTTCCGAACTGATTGGACAGACCCACAAACGACTCGCGGGAGAACAAGGCACCAGGCGCGCCCAATATAGAACCGTTGTTCATCCCGAAAATGCTACTCAGCGAGAACAGTGCCTTGTAACCGTCGCCCAAGTCCTCCTGGCCATTGATCCAAATCGTATTCGGCCGCAAAACACCTGCCAGCAACAAGTACATACTCGAGTGGCCTCCGACATTGTTCGTGTACGCCACTCCGTCGCCAATGATCCCGGAGATGCTAACACTGCTCTGAGCGAACACTGGCGGGGCAAAACACAGGTACACCAAGACTGCTGCATAACGAAACTGGACTCTTCGTGGCATAGGACCTCTGTTATTTATCTCTAGTGATGTCTCCAATCGACGACGCCATGGTGAAACGTCGATTTCTGTAAAAAAAGCGAAATAAGCTGAGCCCTTGCTTGAAAAAATTTCATACCCATTACCTCTGGGGATTGACGCTTTCTCAATAGGGGGCACACATCATTTCCATAGGCTGCACGCTCGATATCATCGACCATACCGCTAAGGATTGGGCATGAATTGCTCAAGCTTTCAGATGCGCAAATTTGACGACTTAAACGAGGATGGGGATGAACACAGTGTCGACGCATTGCGAACAAGGCGAGCTGGCCGGCCGAATTGCCGACGGCGTCATATCGTTTCTGGACGTACCCTATGCTCGTGATGGCGGGCGATTCGCCGATGCGCTTCCGCCCCAAGGGTGGAGCGGCATTCGCGACGCCACACGCCCCGGTCCGGTTTTCCCTCAGTTGCCCAGTAGGCTCGACTTTGTCATGGGGCCGACGGCGCGAAACGTCGAGATGTCTGAGGATGCCTTTCGTTTGAACGTCTACACGCCCTCGTTAGAGGGTCGCCTTCCCGTCATTTTCTGGATTCACGGCGGGGGGTTTCTCACTGGGGGCGCACTTCGCTGCTACAGCGGGAATCAGCTCGCAAGGTCCGGCCGTGCCGTCGTGGTCACGTTCAATTACCGCCTTGGGGTTTTCGGAAACCTATACCTTCCGGGTACATCCAGAGGGAATCAGTCCGTACGTGACATCGTTGCTGCGCTACATTGGGTCAAGCGAAACATTGAGCGATTTGGCGGGGATCCGGATTCCATCGTCCTCGCTGGACAGTCAGCGGGGGCATGGTATAGCCAGCTCCTTATGAGCATGACGGAAACATCCGGGCTTGTGCGCTCAGCTGTCTTGCTAAGTTGGCCGGGCCTGCCACCTCAGACTCCGGAAGTTGCGCACAGTGTCGCTCGAGAGTTCTGTGCCATCGGCAGCTTCGATGGACCGCCCGGTGACTTGCGAAATGCATCGGTACCGTCGCTACTGGAGACGCAAGCAAAACTACTCGGCTCTCGGGCAGCATTCGGGGCAATACCCGTTGGTTTCATGCCCGTTTCGGATGAGCACGTTCCAAGCGCTCCCATGAAACGGGCGGCTCAATTTGCGCCCAAGCCCGTGATGATTAGCTGGACTCGCGATGAAACCGGGAGCTTCTTTGGATCGAATCCGTTGCTGGTCGATGCAACAAGAGACGCCGTACTTGCTCGCTTTCGCCAAGAGTTTGGCACCGAAGGTGATAGTCAGTACGCCCGATCGTCGAATCGTCGCCTGGGAAGCACGCCTTACTCATCCTTGGTCGAGTTAACCTCCTACGGAATTTTCAAAGGTCCGGCACTTGAAGCCGCGTCTCTCTTAGCAGATGCGGGAAGTGCCACCTACACATTCGAATTTGGCGTTCCTTCACACCAACCTCACGTGGGCGCCGGGCACTGCTTCGAGCTTCCCTTCGTCTTCGGCAACTTCCCGGATTGGCCCGAAGCACCCATGCTGCATGGCATCAATCAACGGTTCGCGGATCAGTTGTCTGAGCTAACGCAGGCCTATCTCCTCAATTTTGTCGAGACAGGTAATCCAAACGGCGACAACTTGCCAGAGTGGAAAGCGTTCCGCCGCGGTGAGCAGGCGTCACTCCATCTCAGTGAAACCGTAACCTGCTATCCCGCCACCCAGGAATTCGCGACTCCTTAAGATCGCGATCGAAGCGGGCCGCTAGTCCGATAATCCCCCAATGCCATTGATGGGCCCAATTGGATACACTCCAATGGGCACCTCCCTGGCTTTTTATCGTTGTCGAAGTGCGAGAGGAGGCGATTGTCATTGCATTTTGAATTGAGAATGAATGACCATGAGTTCACTGCATCTGCGACTGAAGCTCAGACACATCTCGGTGGTCGTTGAAATCGCAAGACTTGGGACACTTCAGAAGGCCGCGGAATCTCTAAGCGTCAGCCAATCGGCCGTCTCAAAGGCCTTGACCGAAATCGAGGCAATTGTCGGCACCGCCTTGTTCGATCGGACGCCCAGCGGTATGCGCCCAAACCTTTATGGCGAGACGTTGGTCCGCCATGGATACTTGATTACAAGTGACGTCCAGCGGGCTGAAGCAGATTTGGAAGCATTGCTCAGCGGGGATGTCGGAAACCTCTCCGTAGGGATTTTCTCGCCACTGACGTGGTGGAAAGCGTTATCGGATTGCGTTGGAGACTTTCGGATACGTTCACCGCGAGTGCGATTAACGCTGACGGAAGCGCCAATGGAGGATTTGCTGTCCGCGCTGGACCAGGATCTCGTAGATATTGTCATCGGACGGTTGGCGAGCGGGTACGGAAGCGACCAGTACAAGCTCGAAGTACTGCGTGACGATGCGCCGCTGTTTCTCGCACGGCAGGGTCATCCGCTGACGCAGCAACCCGTGGCACTTGCTGACCTCCTTGGTTTTCCGTGGGTGCTTCCATCGCAACCGAATATCGTCAGGCAGCAGCTTGAGTTTGCCGTGCAGAGCATGGGACTGACCTTTGGCTCAGATGTGCTCTCGGCACAAGTTTCGCCCTTAGTTTTTCGCCTCGCCAGTCAAAGCAACACGCTTGTTCTTTCGTCTCAGTGCGCAGCGGAGGAATTATGCGCGCTCTATGCCCTGCAACCTGTTCAATGTGAATTGCCGCTGCATATGGGACCGTTGATGGCTATCTCTCGCCGAGACAAACTCGATCCGCTCGCCACAACAGGCTTTCTCGGGAACCTAAAGCGATTTGCAAACGGTCTAACGCCGACGAATCCATAACCCAAGCGCCTCAAAAAAAATGGCCCACGACTGTGGGCCAAACGCTCAGTGGAGACCAAGCGCGTTCGATTGTTGCACTGCTCGCTAACTAGTTAGTGCTAGATCAGCGTGTAGCTTCGATTCAGACGACACCGTCGATTTCTGTCTTTGTGATGCCGTATTTGGCCATACGTGCACGGTGATCCTCGGAACCGAGGTATTTCCGTAGCTGGTCGTTCACCGCGTTGATCAAAGTGTGGTTATTCTTATTGAAAGAAAACGCGCCGACGGGCACCGAGCCATTCGAACTCACCTCATTACCAACGGCTTCCAGTTCCCGATTCGTTGCGACGATCTCGCGATTGCCCACGGCAGTCGCCGAATAGGCGTCAATCTTCCCCGCGAGAAGTGCCGTTATGGCTTCATGTTGGCTCTGGAATTTGACAATCCGCTTGGCGGTAACGCCGGCATTCAGCGCCGTATCCTTCTGCACGGTGCCGGAGACGATTCCAAGAATCGCATCACTGCGTGCGGCAATGGATTCATAGCTCGTGACTGCCTTGGGATTGCCGCGACGAACAACAAACCCGTCAGCCAGCGCCCATACAGGTACGCTGAACGTCACGATCTCTTCACGCTCCTTGGAAATAAAGATCGGAACGTTCATGTCCCAGCGTCCGTCTCTAACGCCCGGAAGCAGCTCTCCAAAGGTTGTCAGTACGTACTCAATCTCCGACACGCCAATCGCGCGCAGGGTGACTTCCGCCAATTCGATATCGGAACCTACCGGCGCATTGTTCGGCCCAGTCCGATAGAACGGCGGCTCTTCGATGTATGCAACTCTGACTTTCATAGGTATCTAATGTCCTGATTAGGTAGTGGACCATCAGCCCAATCGACCTTGGCATAAGGCGATAGCGCTGATGGAATGGGGCAAATCCTGGTGGTTCAACGACTAGTCTGCGATGCGTTGCACCCGACAGCGTTGCACACCTAGTCCGTCGATTCCGCACTCAACAATGTCCCCAGGCGTCAGGTAGTCCGGAGTCGCCTTGTTGAAGGCAACACCGGCGAGCGTCCCCGTCAAAATAAGATCGCCAGGCACTAGCGTCATGAACTCACTCAAGTAAGCCACAATCTCTCGTACTGAGAAGTTAAGCTTGCCCGTGCGACTATCTTGTCTCATGTCGGTGTTCTTTTTGAGCCAGATCCGGGGTGTCCGGAAACTGGTCTGATGTCACCAGCCAAGGTCCGACGGGGGCAAACGAGTCCGCACTCTTGCCTTTGCTCCATTGCCCTCCCCGCTCGAATTGCCACCCCCTGTCGGTCAAATCGTCTGCAACGACGAATCCAGCGATCACGTCCCTAGCATCACGTTCAGGAACATTTCTGACGAAGCCTCCGATTACGACGCCAAGTTCCACTTCCCAATCGACCGCGTCGGGCGTCTTGGGGATCACTATCGGATCAAACGGTCCGCTCAGCGCCGTAGGAGATTTGAAAAGCACAAGCGGTTCGTAAGGCAGCTCGAATCCAGTTTCCTCCGTGTGGTCCACGTAGTTCAAACCGACGCAGACAATCTTGCCCTGCATGGCGATGGGACTTCCAATGCGGGCGTGCGCGTCTACCAGTGGGAAACGCGATATGTCTGTCTCGGCAAACTTTTGGAGGAACACGGAACCTCGAGCGTTCCGGTGCCCCAATCGGGAACCACACTGCTTACGTCTCGAATGAGCCCCTCGTCATCAAGCACACCGGGCCTTTCATGACCGATGGAACCGAATCGAACCAGTTTCAACGTGATACCTCACTAATGCTAGCGACGGCACGCACTCGTTCGTCTTCTGAGATTAGAAGACGGCTCATCGATTAACGACTCGCTTTGGCATAACAAGTGCGAGCAAACCGCCAAAAAAGACGCAGACTCCGAACGCAATCACACCCGCGCTCATGCTGTGGGTAAGGTCCTTCAGCCATCCGAGCAGATAGGTGCTGGCGAACCCGCCGAGATTGGCGATGGAGCACGCGAAAGCAATACCCGCCGCTGCTGCCGTCCCACGAAGGAACGTCGACGGCAGTGCCCACACCACGGGCATCGCAGCCGCGGCTCCCGCATTCGCCATTGACAGCAAGACAACGATAGCGATCGGACTTCCGGAGAAAAATGCACTTCCAATCAGTCCAACGGTTGAGCACAACAAGGGCACAGCCACGTGCCAGCGTCGTTCGCGAAATTTATCCGAACTCATCCCCGTGACGAGAACCGCGATGACCGCCAAACCGTTCGGAATAGCCATCAGAATACCGATCTCTACCGTGCTTGCCACACCTGCTTCGCGCAGCATCGTCGGCATCCAGAACGCGATTGAATAGAAGCAAAGAAGAATGCAAAGATCTAGATAACCGACCGCCCACACCTTCGGGTCGCGGAATGCCTGGCCAAGCTGATGCCCCTTCTGCTCCTTACGATCGCCGCCGATATCGTGTTGGAGCCGCTTCATTTCCTCCGCAGTGAGAAACCGCGCGTCGGCGTAGTTCTTTGGCAGAAATACGTACACCAGGATGCCCAGAACAACCGAAGGAATCGCTTCAAGAAGGAACAGCCATTGCCAACCGTGAAGTCCGTGAACACCGTTGAAATACGAAAGAATCCAGCCCGACAACGGTGCGCCAAGAAGGCTCGACATCGGCAATCCGACCATGAAGAGCGCGATGATTCGACCACGTCTCGCGTCCGGGAACCAATAGGTCAGATACAGCAGCGCACCAGGGAGGAATCCGGCCTCCGCGACACCCAAAAGGAATCGCACCAGATAGAACTGGGTCGGCGTTGTTACAAACATGGTGAGACCCGACAGGATCCCCCATGTGACCATGATTCTGGCGATCCAGAATCTGGCACCGACCTTTTCAAGCAACAAGTTGCTGGGCACTTCAAACAATATGTAGCCGACAAAAAAAAGTCCGGCACCCAGCCCATAGACGGTGTCGCTGAGGCCGAGCGCACCCGCCATTTGCAACTTCGCAATGCCCACATTCACTCGATCGAGGTAGGCGGCGAAAAAACAAAGACAAAGAAACGGCGCGAAACGCAGCGTCAACTTGCGATATAGACTACGCTCGGAAGCGCTATCGTGAATCGGTTGGTCCGTCGTGGAATCGAGAAATGACGTCGACATGTCGTGTCCTTGAGGAAAGCGTAGCGGGGCACGTCTCGCACGGGTCGCGAGACGTGCGACCTGACATCACGAGTAGTTGATCACGAGCAGTTTGATTTCCGACATCTCGTCCATCGCATACCGGGTTCCCTCTCGGCCAGTACCCGATTCCTTCCAGCCACCGAATGGCATGTTGTCAATTCGGAAGATGGGAACGTCATTGACCATCAAGCCGCCAACATCCCATGTCTCAAGCGCAAGAAACGCGCGCTGGAGGTCCTTGGTGAACAGACCGCCCTGCAGTCCATACCGCGAGTCGTTTGCGCGTTGAAGCGCCTCATCGAAAGTGCGATAGCTATTGAGCGTCAACACTGGGCCAAAGATCTCTTCGTCCTCAACCTTCATCCCGGAGCGCGTATCGGTGAGGACTGTGGGTTGCACCACGGCGCCGACTCGAGGACCACCCGCCAGAAGACGCGCACCTTCGGCGACGGCTTCATCCGTCCAGCTCTGAATGCGAATGGCGGACTTCTCGTCGATGACCGGCCCGACGTCAATCCCCTCCTGCATCGGATCCCCGACTCGACAGGCACGCACTTTCGCCAAAAGCTTCTCTTCGAACTTGTCTCGGACCGACTCGTGGACGAGAATTCGTTGAACACCGATACAGTACTGGCCGCCAAAAACGACACCACCTCGAACGCAACGCGTAGCCGCTAGATCGAGGTCTGAGTCCTCGGCCACAATAACTGCACCGTTGCCACCTAATTCAAGCGCGACCTTCTTTTGGCCCGCGATCGACTTGATGTGCCAACCCACCTTGGCACTACCGGTGAATGTCACCATCGCAAAGCGCGGGTCTCGTACCATCGATTCGGCAAGCGGAATGCTGCAATGAGACACTTCGAGCGCGCCCTCGGGAAGCCCGGCGTCACGGAAGACCTGTTGAAGCAGCAAACTTGTGAGGGGGGTCTGGGGCGCGGGTTTGAGCACAACCGCGTTACCCACCGCGATGGCCGGAGCAATCTTGTGAAGCACCAGATTGAGCGGAAAATTGAACGGAGAGATGGCAAGCACCAGGCCAATTGGAAAACGGCGAGCAATGCCGACCCGACGGCGCATGCCGGCCAGCTTTTCCTGTTGAAGCTCCGAGAGCGCCGCGGGCCGACCACTCGAATCTGTCGTCTGATACTCGAAGACCCCGGCATCCGAATCAAGCGGAACCTCTTCACCATGACTTCTCCGCGCCTCTGCTGCCGCGTTGCGCAGATTGAACACGCCACGCGAAACCTCGCCTTTCGCGTCATACAGCGGCTTGCCCGCTTCCGCTGCAATAGTTTTCACGAACTCGTCGCGACGGGCTTCGATCAGGTCTGCCGCGCGCAGCAAAATATCCGCACGGACGAAGCGCGGCATGTTTCGCATGATCTGAAATGCTGCCTGAGCGCGGAGAATGGAATGTTCGACGTCATGCGCATCGGCAATCGGCATATGGCCAACGACAGCGCCGTCGTACGGGCTGCGAATCACATCAGTGTTATTCGCTTTAGCGCCAAGATTGATTGTCATTTACCTGTCCTTGAAACAATGTCTTTTGATTAGATTTTCGAACCGCTTCTCTCATGAGAGAAACCGCGTTTCGGATGTTCCGTTACGCGACGACAAGCGTCCACTCCAAGTTGGCGATCGCGCGAACCAGGCTATAAGGCGCGAGCATCGAGGTCTTCGGGTTGCTGGGAAGTGTTTTGCCGGTCACCGACACGTCGAGATTTCCGAACACCCCGTCTGCCTTGATCCTGTGGGTGTTGCCGATAGCAGCGGGGTCTGCATGGAGTACCACTTTGGTTCTGTCAAAACCAACCCCCGCCAAGGCGATGGCAGCGGCCACATTGGCGTTCTGCGGAAACAGCCGAGCGGCATCTCTTGCATTTCCCTCATAGACGACTGTCAACTTCTCAATCGCATCAAGGGTCACCAACGTCTCGGCATGCGTTCCACGCCACGCTTCCGGCGACTTGTGCGCTTCATACCTCACTTCGCTGAGCCCGGCCATTTTTGCGGCCCCAAGCGCGTCAAGACCACCCAGAGCACCCGAGGGAATTCGCAATCGCGCATTGCCCTCGGTTGCAGCGCTCGTCAATTGAGACTCCAAAGACTGGTCTGCCATTGCGCCGACGGAGGCAATCAGCATGTCTCGTCCCGACGCCAGAACTGAAGGGCCAAACTCCCTCAGTGCGCCGTGACCGGCACACTCGACAACCAGATCAATGTCCTCAGCTAAAATCCGGTCAATTCGATCAACAAGAGCAACGCCTGGGACGAGCGCTTGCCGCGCGGTTACAAGACGTTCTGTCCGTTGATAGACCGCGCGAATTTGAACATCGGGCACATGCTTCGCTATGAGTTCACATAGCAGCGTGCCAATGGCACCACAACCTATCAATCCAACGTTCATCGTTTCCCTCTCTCGATCCGCGGCAATCTCACTTGCCGCCGCGTCATATCCGCATTTAATGCGAATCAATTTTCACGAGGAAGGTGTTCGAAGTTACGATGGCGATCACTAAATCAGAACACCGTGACACATTTATCTGCTCTGCATGCGCAGACGCGTCAGCAATAGCTGCAGAAAGCTCTGCGCCGCAGCGGATAGCTCTGCCGAACGCGAGGTAACGACGTCAATCGTCGCGGACTTGGCATCGCTGCCCTCAAGGGGAATCGCGCGCAGCAACCCGTTCGTCATTTCATTCACCAAAGTCAGCGGCGGCATGAAACTAATAACGTCGGACTGTCGAACCAGGTTCTTGATTGCCTGAAGCGAATTAGCCTCCACTGAAACGCCAAGCGCTGTCCCGGCACGCGCCGCTATCTTCTCTATCAAATACCGAATACCGTAGGTGCGCGTCGGTAACGCTACACGCTCGGCCACAAGTTCCTCCATCGAAATGGATGCTCGCGAAGCAAGCGGGTGCTCCGGACGGCAAATGACTTGTAGTGGTTGCACCGAGCGCCCATGCAAAGTGATGTCGTCCCGGTTCAAAACGTTGAACGCCATTCCTATGTCGGCACGGTGATTCGTCAATTCGTCAACAATCTGCGCGGTGCCGCAGATATCGAGATGCACAACAATGCCTGGATGCTCGCTCGCGAACTCGGTAATCAGGTCGGGCATGAATGTCTGTACAGCCGCTTCCACCAATGCGACACGCACGGTCCCATGCCGTAACGCGCTCAGATCATCGACGGCCGCTTGGAGCTGCTCGAGATTCCGACTGTTGATCCTTACGTAGTCGAGAAGTAACTGCCCCGCCTCAGTCAGTGTTGCCCCTCTGGACGAACGGTCAAATAGGACAGCGCCCAGCTCGGCTTCAAGGTTGCTGATCTGCTTACTGATGGCGCTTGGAGCGACAAAAAACACCTCGGAGGCTTGGCGTAACGATCCGGTCCTCGCCACTTCAGCGAAATATTTGAGCGATTGGGGCTGTATCACAACGTCACGCAAGCGCGGCGTCTAGCGCTGCATTGATGTCGGCAACAATGTCCTTCGGGTCCTCTAACCCGATGGAGAGCCGCAGATGACCAAACTTTCGGAAATTTTCCGGATATCGTTCCGATCCGCCTCTCCCTTCGGCACCCACGTGCACGATCAAGGTCTCGTCGTGCCCAAGGGACACAGCTGAGGTGATGATTCGCAGATTGGAAACGAATCGATTCTGCAGATCCGGGCCTCCATTTAGCGCAAACGCCATGACACCGCCGAACCCTAAGCCGGAGAATTGTTCGGCAGCGAGTTCGTGCTGCGGGTGTGTCGATAGACCGGGGTAGGCGACGAAAGCGACTCTGGAATCCTTGGACAGCGTTTCAGCGACAACCCTAGCCGTCGAGAAATGCCGGGCAAGGCGCAATGGGAGCGTGACTGAACCTCGTGTGATTAACCACGCGTTGAACGGTGAGATAGAACCACCGACGTCGACAAGTGCATCCGCCTTGAGACGGTGAATCAGATCAGCTCGCGCGATGACAGCGCCGCCCATCGAGTCGCCGTGTCCGTTGATGTACTTTGTCAGGGAATGCACAACAAAGTCTGCGCCGTGCTCAAGCCCCCGAAACATCGGCGGCGGACTAAACGTCGCATCGATGGACAGCATCGCGCCCGACTCGTGCGCGATATCGGCAAGCGCACGCACGTTGGCTACTTTGGTTGTTGGATTCGCGATCGTTTCCGCGTGTATAAACTTGGTCGTCGGGCGAACTGCGGCACGTACGGCATCCAGGTCACTGATGTCGACAAATGTTGCCTCAATGCCATATCGGGTTGGCAATAGCTCGCTGAAATGGCGCCAAACGGCCTCATACGTGACATCACTAACAATGACGTGGTCACCGCTTTTTAGAAACGTAAAGAATATGGCGTACAGCGCCGCCACGCCGGTGCTGAAGACGACTGCATCTTCTCCTCGCTCCATGCCAGCAAGCTTTCGCTCAAGACAGCGTTGGTTGTGTCCCAGATTTCGGTTGTAGAAGAGCAGCCGCGAATCGGACCAATCCAGCGACGACGGATCATCGGGCAACGCATACGAGTTGGCCATCACGATAGGCGTGCGAATCGCGCCGGTGGTCGCATCGACAACGTTCCCACCATGCACGGCCTGGGTGTCAAAGGAGAGTGTTTCCGGCTTCGCTTTGTCCGGGCGAGGTTGGATGTCTTTAGCGGTCATTTGCCACAGCTCCTGATGATCGACTCACGGCAATTGTTTGATGCACACAACCTTAGGCTGCGTCATCTCTTCGTAGGCGAAACGCACACCCTCTCGGCCCAGGCTTCCATACTTAAAGCCACCAAAGGGCATAGCATCGAATCGGTAATCCGATGAGTCGTTGATCATTACTCCGCCGGCGTCCAGCCGCTTGGCCGCATCAAGCGCAGCGCGCAAGTCGTTGGTAAATATGCCGGCGTGCAAGCTATATTCCGGGCTGTTTGCCAGTCGGAGCGCTTCATCCAGTGTTTCGACCCGCTGGAGGACGACCACCGGACTGAAAACCTCGTGCCGCCAGATTTCGCAATCGAAGCTAACGTGCTCCAAGACGGTGGGTACGTACAAAGCGCCTCTCCGACGGTTTCCACATAGAAGGGTTGCGCCCTGTTCAATCGCTGCATCTACGGTTTGTTGAGTCCGCGCTGCTGCGTTTTCCGAGATCATCGGGCCGACATCGGTCTCCGGTAGCAGAGGGTCTCCAACTTTTAGCGCCAGCGTCTTGCTCACGAACTGGCTTTTGAATACGTCGTAAATAGGTGCGTGGACAAGGATGCGCTGTGTGCCGACGCAGTTCTGGCCGGCCGCCCAGAACGCACCTGAAACGCAAGAGTCGACAGCGTTTGCAAGATCACAATCTTCGAGAACGATGACCGGTGCGTTGCCACCTAAGTCCATAGCCAGTCGCTTTAGTCCGGCGGATCTCGCGATTCTCTCCCCGGTGGCAAAGCCGCCAGTGAACGAAACCATTCGCACCTCACGAGAGGATACGAGGGCCTCGCCTAGCTCGGCCCCCCCCGTAGCGACCGACACCATGCAAGAAGGCAAGCCTGCGGCAACAAGGCAATCGACGAGCTTCAAGGCCGAAAGCGGTGTGAGCTCTGATGGCTTAAGCAGTACGGCATTTCCCCCGGCGATTGCTGGGCCAAGCTTATGCGCAACCAGATTCAACGGATCGTTGTAGGGCGTCACGGCCACAATGATCCCAAGGGGCTCTCTCGTGAACCAACCTTGTCGATCCTCGGAGCCCGAGTAGGCATCAAACGGCACGATCTCACCTGCATTACGACGCGCTTCGTCTGCCGAGAGTTTCAACGTGTTTACGCACCGGAGCACTTCCTTGCGAGCCTGCCTTAACGTCTTTCCCGCCTCCGCGACAATTAACGCGGCGAACGCGTCCTCATCTCTCTCGACAAGCGCGGCGCAATCGTCAAGCACGCGAGCACGGGCGTAACGCGAAAGTGCTCGGCCAACGCGTGCCCCTTCGCGAGCTGTCTCCAGAAGCGACGGAACCTCTGTGGGCGAAAAATTTCGGACGGTGCCGACCTCGGTTCCATCGAAGGGGCTCTTCACAGAAATTCGGCGGAATGGTAAAGCAGTGTGCGGCACGGAATTGCTCATCTCAAGTACCACTCCCAAAGTTCCCAATCGAAAACGTATCGTCGAACTGATACGAAATCGAGACGAGTCACTCCTGCGGTTGTATCGAGTTGCTAGAAGTGCAACGCGCCTTCGACGCAAGTGACGCACGATCCCCCGACCTGCACCTTCCCAGTGGCGTCGACGTTGACCAATATTCGCCCCGCTCTGCCAATCTTTTGTCCTTGCGCCGCTACGTAATGCTGCCCTGACGCAGACAACAGGCCGCGAGCCCATTGGAACGCGGCGACGCTACCATTGCCGCTTCCGCAAACCGGATCCTCTTCGACGCCACAAGAAGGAGCAAACGTTCGAACCTCAATAGCGGCAACGTCATGGCTAGCATGCTCGCCAAACACAGTCACGCCGGTAACACCAAGCCGTCGCTCGAAGGCCGCCAGTCGCGCAAAATCAGGGCGAAGATCCAACACGGCGGACGCCCCGCTAAGTTTGGCGATAACCCAAATAGCGCCAACGTTCACAATGGCCGGCGCGACTCCGACCTCGAGTTCGCAATTCAAAATGCTGGCCAGCGTCTCGACGTCCTCGGAGCGCAAAGCGGAGATCTCCGCAGCGGGCAGATCAAACGCGAGCTGGCGATGTGAACCGCTTTGCTTGACATTGATACTGACGAGTCCGATGCCACACTCCTGAACCAGACTCCCATCACTTCTTGGCGATGCGAGGCCGGCCTCGATGATTGCGTGAGCTGTGCCAAGCGTCGGGTGACCTGCAAACGAAAGCTCGCTCCTCGGCGTGAAGATGCGCACTCGATAGTCAGCCTGCCTAGTCGTCGGAGGTAGTACGAAGGTAGTCTCCGACAGGTTCGTCCAACCGGCGATCGTCTGCATTTCTCCAGTATCGAGCCCTTCTGCATCAAGCACCACTGCAACTGGATTGCCCTGGAAAGGCTGTGCAGTGAAGACGTCAACAACTTCGTAAGCGCGCTTCATATTGGCTCCGCTTTGAGACACGCTGGGATTTTGGAGAAGCAGAAATCGAGGTCTCCGTCCCCCTGTTGCGATTCAATCTGCACAACTGACGCGTGACGCCTCTGCCTCGCCTAAGAAAGGCTGGCATCCATTGCCATCGAGAGCGCAGTCAGGGCCGGGCCCAGTCGCTCCGGCGGGAGATAACCGAAGCCTAGGCGAAACGACCGATTCTCTTCGCCAAACCAACTGCCCGATGCCAATTGCAAATCGTGGCCTGGCAAGACGTCCCAGAATTTTTCAACCGCCCTATCATCGAAAACGTCGGCACGAAGCCGGACGCAACATAGCGCTCCCGCGTTCGGACGGACCCACTCAACCCGCGTTGCCTCGGACTCGCACCAGCCTGCGAGTTTCGTGAGTGCTCCCGCGAGAAGGCGTCGTCTCGACTCGAGAACGCCGCTTCGCTTTTGAATCAGTACTGTCGCGAGCGCCTCATCAAGCACGGAGCCTGAGATGACGGTGTTCATTTTCGCGATGGTAATGCGAGCGCGAAGATCAGGATCGGCGATGGTAAGCCAACCAGTCCGCAGGCCAGGGGCGCCCAGTGCTTTGGAAACCGAGGCTCCGGTTACAACGCGCAGGTCGAGCGATGCAACGCTTTCCATCGGAAGCTTGTCCCCGTACGTTGCTTCGCGATAGGTCTCATCGACAAAGAGAACCGCTTGCGGCGCCGCTCTCTTCATCAGTGCAAGCAGGTCCTCGATTTCTTCACGCGAGGTTTGCACACCGCTGGGATTTTGTGGTGAAGCCAAGCTCACCAGCTTGGTTTTCGTCGAGAGCTTCGCCTCAATCGCTGACAGATTCAGTCGAAAGCCGTTCTCGAACGACAGCTTCACTTCCTGAACATGTACACCGGCGCCCGTCAGGCAATCTCGGCTCGGAGGGAAGCACGGGGTCAACAAGACGGCTTCGTCACCTGGCCGGCACACCTCAAACGCCAGCAGAAAGAGCCCAAGCGCGGTGCCCTGCGTCGTCACAACGTACTCTGCCGGCACACCACATACCTCGCTGATCGCTTCTCGAAGGGCAACCGCGCCGGCCGACTTTCCATAGCCGAGCTTTAGACTGCGAATGCTGTCGAGGTCGGCCAAGTCGAGAATCTCGCCGACCGTAAGGTCTTGCGACGTGCTTTCGGCGAGATTAAGTGGCCGATTCACATCAAGAAGCGAAATGATGTCGTTGTACGGAAAACGACCTCGCCATTCACCTTTGGTGCGGTCGCCGGTCGCCGGCAATTTCGTTGGGTCTTCGGTCGCAGAAAAGGTTGTCATCGCTCGTCGCTCCTATCCGGTCCAACGCTCTTCAATCGAGCGCTGATTGCTCGGCCATTGTCATCGCCCAAAGGGCGAATGCCCCCCACTCAGAGAGTGGGCCGAAATCGATCTGAATAAGATCATCGTAGCGCGTCGAATACGACTGCAACAGTCACAATTTCAGCTAATTTGACCAGCACAATTGTGACTTGCATGAGGGGGATGACGGGGCAATAATTCGAGTACACCTGACTCGTGTGCTCACCATGGATATACCCGCGCAGCACCGCTACCTCCAGTTAGCCGACCTCATTGTCAGCATGATCGACAATGGGGCCCTTTCGTCCGGCAAGAGGCTGCCGTCTGTGCGCTCGTTCAGTGAACAGCACAGTGTTAGCGTATTTACAACGCTGCGAGCCTACCGATTGCTCGAAGATCGGGGCATTTTGATGTCCCGTCCGCAGTCAGGGTTTTACGTTGCCGCAGGCCGTCGCAATCTGCTCGCGCTTCCATCGGCATCACGTCTACGAACCAAAGTTTCAACGGTCTCCATCAGCGGGGCAGTCGCGGCGCTCCTTGAGCATGCGTCCAATGCCTCACTCGTACCACTCGGGTGTACGGTGCCAGCAGCGGGCTTGCTTCAGTCGAAGCGGCTTGATATGACGCTCGCCCGCGCCGCCCGACAACACGGTGACCGATATAACATCTATTGCCCGCCCCAAGGCGACGCCGTGCTCCGACAGGAAATCGCAAAGCGGGCAATGCGCATCGGCCAAGCGCTTTCTCCGGACGACGTGATAGTTACAGCCGGATGCACCGAAGCGCTTATGTTGGCGCTCACGGCGATTGCGAAGCCAGGCGACACCATCGCTGTCGAGTCACCTACCTATTTTGGTTTGCTGCATACCCTTGAGATGCTCGGCATGAAGGTGATCGAGCTCCCGACAAATCCGTCGACTGGTATCGAGGTTGATGTCCTCTCGCGACTGCTGGACTCACAGAAGATCACAGCATGCGTTTTGTCATCGAGTTTCAGCAATCCGCTTGGCTCTGCCATGCCGGAAGCTCGGAAGGTTGAGGCGCTCGCCCTGCTCAATCGACACGAGGTCCCGCTAATCGAAGACGACGTCTATGGCGACATTCACTTTGGACGAGAACGGCCAAAGCCATTCGCCGCGCTCGAAGGCGGAGAAAACACTATCTACTGCAGTTCTTTCTCCAAGTGTTTGGCGCCGGGATATCGCGTTGGATGGATTACGGCGGGCCCCTATGCGCAAAAGGTATTGGAGCGAAAACTCGCGTTTAGTCTGTGTGGTCCAGTACTCCCTCAAGTCGCGTTGGCTGAGTTTTTGGCGTCGGGAGCATATGACACTCATTTGCGTCGTATTCGGCATGCCTTTGAGGAGAACCTCCAACGCATGACACGCGCAATCGAGGATAGCTTCCCAACGGCTACCAAGGTTAGCCGTCCCGCCGGTGGTTTCGTTCTTTGGCTGGAGCTCCCGCGACCGTTTGACTCTCGTGAGTTGTTCGACGAGGCCATCGAACATGGCATCTGCTTCGCACCCGGTGACGTGTTTTCGGCCAATAGATACTTCCGGAATTGCTTGCGTCTGAGTGCAGCGTCTGACTGGAACGATCGTGTCGCCGACGGAGTAAGGCGTTTGGGCCGACTGGCCAGTACTCAACTTGCGCGATAAGACGGGTACCGGGAATTACTGAGCTGTTGTTTCAAACACACGAAAGCCGATGAAAATCAAATCTCAGGGAAAGAACTACGCATCATTCGACTTCGGTGAACTGCAAGTCATTGCGCTTCGCGACGGATATGTGGATATGCCCCCGACTCGCCTGCGGACTGCCTCAGGCTCCCTTCTGAGAACGTCTCCGGTTGGCTTGGAACTCGTCAACGGACAGTTACGCTTGTCGGTCAATGCATTTTTGATTATCGACAACGACGTCTCCGTTTTGGTGGACACTGGCGCGTCGAACACGTGGCTCGACACAATGGGCACGCTTCTTGACGGCCTGCTGGAGGCGGGGGTGGATCGAAGCTCAGTTTCGTACGTAGCGTTGACCCACAGCCATTCGGACCACGTGAACGGACTGATCGCACCGGACGGCTCGGAAGCATTCCCGAAGCTCAGGCAGGTGTTCGTCGCCAAGGAGGAGGCATCTGTCTTCAATGGACGGCTCGCGCCACTGCGCGGCCGCGTTCGCGTGGTTGAAGATGGCACGCGTATCACGGATAGGATTTCGGCAATCCGCGCGGTCGGCCACACTCCCGGCCATACGGCTTACGAGGCAACGAGCAGCGCGGGCCGGTTGCTGGCTTGGGGCGACCTCATTCATGTGCCCTCTGTCCAGTTCTTCCATCCGGACATCGCGTGGGAGTACGACGACGACCAAACCAAGGCAATCGCATCACGGAAAACGCTGCTCCAGCGTCAGGCGAAATCAGATTTTTATGTGGCTGGCGCCCACCTGGACTTCCCTGGCATTGGGCGTGTCACCGCACACGATGGAGCATTCGCTTTTCATTCGGCCTCAGAGTCCTGAGAGCAGAAAAGGGGCGATTCATCTCGCCCCCTCTCCCATCGAACGTCTGCCTGGGGGCAGTCTTACGTTGCAACTTGGACGATGGCCTCGGGGGGTGTCAGAATTTGCGTGTTCAAGGCGAGTTGAGAGTCACACGGACGGTCGAACGAATCGATCCTCGTAAAGGATAGCGAATTGGTTCATTGCTGTCTTCCAGTCCTTGGCCGCTCGCCCCCAATCGGCCGTGATGTTGCGCAGCGCAAGCCAGATGAGTTTGGCTGCCGCATCATCGCTCGGGCAGTGGCCGCGGGTCTTGATGATCTTGCGCAGTTGCGAGTTGATGTTCTCAATGGCGTTGGTCGTATAGATCACTTTGCGCACTTCCGTTGGAAACGCAAAGAACAGAATCACACGATCCCAGGCATTACGCCAGGCCGCACTGACCGGCGGAAATTTCTGGCCCCATGGTCCAGCGGCGAAGCTATCGAGTTCGGCCTGTGCGGCTTCGGCACTCAGTGCCGTATAGATCGGCCGGATCGCGGCAGCGAGCGATTTTCGGTCTTTCCAGCGCGCATAATCGAGGCTATTGCGGATCAGGTGAACGATGCAGGTTTGCAGCGTTTTTTGCCGGAAACACCGCAGCCAGCGCCTCGGGCATGCTCTTGAGGTCATCGGTCAACGCAATCAGAATGTCGTTCACGCCGCGCGTTTTCAGATCGTTAAACACCTTCATCCAGAACTTGGCGTCCTCGGTGTTTTCGATCCACGGGCCCAGGATGTCGCGCGTGCCGTCGGGCGGGATGGGTAATCCCCCCCTAGACCGACGTCATTTCGACATGGCGGCAAATCCGTGCATGAGGCACTGACCTGCCCCGACACGCTAGGACCCGTCGAAACTCGGGAGATCGGCCGTCAACAGAGAAAAAGCGAGGCGCCGATACGCGCTGATGGGGCTCGGCGACGGTCGCGTCGTGCCGTAACCCGCCGAAAAATTCCTTTTCCCGGTCTCAAGTCGAACTGAACGTGCCATCTGCCTACCCAAAACGAGGGATCGCGACGGCGCCGCCCGCGTGTTAACGTTGCGCCGGCCTCGCCGCAGCGGCAAGCAGCGCTCGGCACGCTGCTCACCGTCCCTTGTCCAGGAGCCTTTTGCGATGACCGATTTTCGTCCCACCCGCCGAAAAGCGCTGAAACTCACGGCGGCGTCACTTGCTGCACCGGCGTTGCTGTCGCCCGCAACCAGCGCCATCGCTGCCGGGCGCGCCGATCTCGACGCCGCCATCAACCGCTTTGTCGCCCTCGCGCCGAAAACGACCAGTTGCCTCGTTGCCGTAACCCCACCCCAAGGGCCGGGCTGGCGTGCCGGCTACGCGCCGGAGCAACGCCTGTTCGTCGGCAGTGCCGTCAAAACGTATATCCTCGGCCAGTTCCTGCTCGACGTTGAGTCCGGCCGCAATCAACTCTCCGGCACCCAACTCTGCACCGTTAGTGACGCCGTGCGCACGCCGGGCAGCCCAGTGCTCATCGGCCTGAATGGACAGACGCTGTTCCGAACCGCACTCGAGTCGATGATTTCGCACAGCGACAACATCAGCACCGACATCACGCTAGCCGCTGTCGGGCCGGCGCGCGTGCGCGAACTGGTCGGGCGAATGGGACTGAACACGGTTCGCATCCCCGATTCCACGCGCGTCCTCTTTTCCTATCTGGCGGGCGCGCCGTCGGGTGTCGATCTCGGCTGGGACGGCATGCAAAAGCTGGAGCACAACGAGAAGGTCTATTACGACAATCATCTTCTCTCACCCCGCACCGATGTCATCAACGACAAGCAATCGATGACCAGTTCGGCCAACGATCTCGTGAATTGGTATCAGCAGGTGCTGGCAGGAAAAGTCTTCACGAAGCCGACGTCGATCGTCGAGTTCAAGCGAATCTCCGCGATGGCCGACGCGGTGTGGATGACGGTGCCCCAAGGGCTGCTCGCCTATGGCAAGGGCGGCAGTCTCGACTGGGGGACGTTCCACGCCCTGTGCTTCGCCGGGCAGATGCTCGTGGGCAAAACGCCGGTGACGTTCAGCTTTACGTCAAACTGGCTGGACGGCAAGACCAGCGGCGAGCGCACCGAAGCATTCATCTCGGCAGTCAGCGACGTCCTCAAGGCCGCCGCCAACGCCGTTTGAGTCATCCGTGACATCGGTCCCGAACCGTCGTTCGGGACCGCGACGTATCCCTCCTTCGGACTCAGAAGTGCTTCGCCAGCCGCAACGCCGCGCTTTGTACCGTCTGTGACGATGCGGTGCGCAGGTTGTATTCCGCCCGAACCTCGAGCCCTTTCGACGACAGCAGTTCAACCCCGAGCGCAAAGTTGCCGTAGACACGCGGCTGCGACGACGTGATGCGAAACGCCGCACTCGGGAACTGGACGAACGACGCCTCGGCACTCACATCCCCCTTCGACGCAAAGCTCATCCCTGCCGACAGATAGGGGCGCACGGTCGTGCCACGATAGTCGAGACGTGCGCCCACCTCGACGGCGGGACTCAACACCGCCGTTGTGCGCCCCTCGCTTTGCATCGCAAGATCGAACACGCCGGCGCCACTTTCACGGTAAGCCGAATTCCTGTCGTAGACGACGTCCAGATCGGTGTAGGGCTTCACATACCCTGCGGCGTAGTTCAATTGATAGGACAGCCGGGTTCGTGCGCCGACAAAAAAGGCGTCCGGCTGACTCGTGGCTCGCGCGGACGCCCCCGGATATTCGATCGTTCGATTCTGCGTGCCGCTCTCGTAACCGCCCAGCACGGCGAGCGCGATCTGCCACGGCCCCATCTGACGCTTCAACGTCAGCCCGCCCCGGAAGCCATCGCTCGATATGTCCAGCGAACGATCCGCCGAGCGGGCATGCGTCACCACGTAACTCGCCGAACCGCCGACAAACCAGTCAGGCGCAAACTCCTTCTGAGCCCCGAACTGATAGGTCACCTGCTGACTGCGGAAGCCCGCATCATCCGCTGTTTGGAAACGATCGGCGCGGGTGCCGATCACGCGCGCCCAGACGCAACTGCCCTCGCCCATGCGCGTGCCGTCGGTGACGAACTGCGGGCAGCTCATCAAGCGATTCAGGAAGTCGTAGTTCTCATGCCCTCGCGAACCTGCGCGCATGAGTGACGCCGCCCCGGAAAGCACGTCCAGCGTCTTGCGGTAAGACGCCGCATCGCCTGCACTCACGAACGGCTGGAACAAGGGGCCCGCCGCGACCATGCCCGCGTCCCAATGGGTCTGAAGTAGGTCGGCAAACGACGCCTGATTCGCATTGAGCGACACGCCCGGCGGCCGGAAGTTTGCATCCACCGAAATCAGCGGATCCCGCGAGCCGCCATAGTGATCCTTCATCTGATAGTTGAAAACGAGCGCCGTACTCTTCGCGACGGCCGTCTCACCGGTCGGTGCGTTGTTGAAGTGCCCGATGCCAAGCCAGATGTTCTTGACCGGATTGCGAAGGATCGGCACGACGCTGCCGCCGAACGTCAATGCCCCCGTAACCGTCAGGAAGTCGCTGTTGTGATTCGTGAAATCGAGGTCGGGCGCGTAGACGCCGGTGCCCGTCTGCGAGAAGCTGCCAATGATTTTCGACGCCTGGAACACGCCCGGCCCCCCGGGGCTGATCGTGCCGTAGTTTTGCGTCAGCCCGGCCGAGAGCGACTGCGCCGTACGTAGCTCGCCGCCCGCGCGGTTCTCAACCGTGCTGTCGGTCGTCAGTTCCACATTGCCCTGCATCAGGCCGCTGTTGACGACACTCGCGCGACTCAGCGATGCGACAGCCGTTGCCGCCGATACCGTACCGGCATTCTCGACGGTCACGCCATCGGTATTGATGGCGAGAATGCCGATTCCCGAAGTTGCATTGGCCATCACGCTCGCGCCGCTGCCGATCGTCACGCCGATCGGCTTGCCCTGCATCGAACCGCCGCCCGCGTTGCCCATGCTGATCGCCGCAATCGCTGGGGAGTCCGCGCCCATGGCGGCAACCACGCTGCCCGGTTGAAGCGTCACGTCGATTGCGCCGCCCGTGTTGCCGTTCGCGCTCCCAGGCTGTTTCAGCCATACGCCGCCATCGCTGAACACGGCCCCGCCGCCAAGACTCATCGCAAGAATGGCCGGGGCATGCCCGCCGTCAGTGACCACACGGCCGCTCGTATTCACCTGCACCGCGCCCCCCGCCCCCACGGCGCCGGAGACGTTGGCCTGCCGCACCATGTCGAGACCGTAGGTCACTGCGGCGGCATCGCCTGTGATACCGCCTCCACCGCCCACGGACTGCGCCAGCACGCCTGCCGCCCCGTCGCCATGCGTTCGAACGCTACCATCGACGACCACGTCCACCGTGCCGCCATCGTTGGCGCCAGCGCGTGTGACGACATTGTTGACCGACGCTAGCGTGACGCGTCCCGGCGCGGTGGTCACGCCTGCAATGCCGCCTCCCCCGCCGACGCTTTGGGCAACGATGCCGTGCGCGTCCTGACCCAGCGTTTGCACCGCGACGTTACGCGCGACGCTCACGTCGACGTCCGCGCCGTTGCCAAACGTGTCGCCTTGCGCCCCGAGCGTCAGGCTGGTGACCGGCAACGCCGACGGATTGCCGCCCTGAACCAGCGCGACATACCCGCCACCACCGCCGATACTTTGCGCCAGCACGCCGAACGACAGCGCCCCTCGTGTCGACACGACCGCCTGCTCGACCGCAGGGTTCGTCAGATCGACACTGACGCTACCGGCGTTGGCTTGCAGACTGCTGCCGCCCGCAGGCGACGCACCGAGCTTGATGACCGCGCCCCCGAGCAAGGACGCAACCGACGCGTCGACGGTCATGCCGGCGGCGCCGCCGCCCCCGGCAACGGACTGCGCGAAAATGCCGTGCGAGAGCACGCCGCTCGTATCGATACTGCCTGAACCCACGACCGAGACGGGCGCACCGTTCATGCTCGACGGCGGCAGTTCGCCGCTCAGCGTGCTGCCCAACGTGATGACCGGGGCGGCGACCTGCTGCCCTGCAGCGAGATGCGTGCTCGCATTCCCCGTCAGGCCCACCGCTGCGGCACCGCCGCCGCCCGTGATGCTTTGCGCGACGACACCGCTTGCGTCGTTCCCCTGGGTCGCGATGACGCCACCACTCTTGACGTTCACGCGAGAAAACTGTCCCGCATTGCCCGCCAGATTGCCGGTGTATGTTCCCCCAAGCGCGAGCGACACCGCCGGCGATGTCGATCCGGCAGCGGCCCCGAGGCTGCTCGCGCCGAAGGTGTAATCCGTCGCGGCCGCCTGCCCTCCGCCGCCGGAGATGCTTTGCGCAAGGATGCCCGGCGAACTGTCGCCGGTGGTTTGAATGCGACTGGCAGCATCGCTGGCGTCGACATTGACCGTCCCGCTGCTTCCCCCGCTGCCGCCCTGCCCGCCAACGCTGACATTGACGCTGTGTTGCGCACTGGCGAGATTCGAGCCGAGCAGGTCGATGAGGCGAGTGACCTCATCGATGATGCCTGGCGCGTCCTTCGGTGCCCAATTCGAGAGGAAAAGCTCGAGGTTCTGCGAAGTCGCCGCCCCCGCTCCGCCACCGCCGCCCACGCTCTGCGCGACGATACCCGGCGCACCGAAGCCCGTCGTGGACAGCGTTCCGGTGTTGAGTACATTCGCTTGCCAGGCGTCGCCGCCGGAGCCACCCGATCCGCCAACGGCCACATGCGTCCCGACATTGGGTGAGACGTTGAAGTAGGTGCCGATCTTGCCAGCCATCACGCCAAGCAAGCTATCGACGCTCGAAAGCAGGCTCGACACGCTGGTCGATGCCGCCGTGCCGCCCTGACCGCCGCCACCGCCGATACTCTGCGCGACGATCGCCGCCGCGCCGGCGCCCGACGTCGTCACCGGGCCGTGGTTGTTGATGGCGGCCACGTTGCCAGCCCCGCCCTCACCGCCCGTGCCACCGACGCGAACATCCACGCCAACAGTGAGTGAACCGAACGCCACGTTCATCGAATTGCCGGAGGTCGTCAGCCAATTGCCGATCGACTGCAACAGCCCCTGAACCGATCCGGGTGCGCCGAGCGTTGCGCCGAACGACTTCGCGGTTTCCTGTTGCACCATACCGCCCACGCCACCGCCGCCACCGATGCTTTGCGCGACGATGCCATACGAGTGATCGCCAGCCGTGAGCACGCTGCCGTCGACGTTATTGTTGACCAGCGCGACTGCACCATCGCCCCCGCTGCCACCGGCACCGCCGATCGTCGCGCCCACGCTGATGTTGAAGCGACGGTTCGGCGTGGCGATCGATTGCGCCCGTAACGCGGCGGCAGCACTTCCCCCGGCACCGCCGCCCCCGCCGATGCTCTGGGCCAATATGCCGATGCTCTTGTCACCCAGCGTCCAGATACCGCCGCTGTTGTCGACCTGGGCCAACCCGCCGCCGCCGCCGTCGCCGCCGCTACCCCCGATGGAGACGTGCGGACTGAGCGTGGCGGAAGGCACCTCCGGGCCGAGATCCGGCGCGATAGTGAGCGTGGCCGAACTGGCGAGTCCGCCATAGCCGCCGCCACCGCCGATGCTTTGCACGACGACGCCATCGCTTGCGACGGCCTGCGTCGTGACGCTGCTCCCGTCGTCCAGCGTGGCATGCGCCACGCCACCCGCGCCACCGCCCCCGGCGCTGCCGCCATGACTGACGGCCACGCCCAGTCCAACACCGACGGTCATGGCGCTGGACGACCCGCCAGCGCCACCACCGCCCCCCACGCTTTGCAGCAGAACGCCGCTCGAGCCTGCGCCAGCGGTCGAGATCGCTCCGCCCAGATCCATGAGGGCATCGCCGCCGTTTCCGCCGGCACCGCCGTGCCCGCCGGTGGCAATGCCAACGATGATGCCGGTCGTATCGGCGTCGCCGCCGTGCCCCCCGCCGCCACCGATGCTCTGCACCTGCACACCGGCGCTCTGATCGCCCGTGGTGAAAATCGAGCCGTTACTGCTGAGCGTCGTGTTGCCACCGAGTCCGCCGTTGCCGCCGGACCCACCGCCGATGTTCATGATCCCCTGACTCAGTTCGGCCGCCCCCGCGCCGCCCCCCACCGCGTGCGCCAGAATACCGACGGCGTCGTTACCCGACGTCATGATCGTGCCGTCGTTCTTGATATCGACGGCCAGATTTCCTGTGTTGCCACCTGCACCGCCGTTCCCGCCATGTCCCGACCAGGGACTGGATTCGCCACCGTTTCCGCCGGCGCCCCCGACGACCGAAACCCGCATCCCCATCGCACCGACGCCGCGCGTCGCGATGCTGCCGGTGTTGGTGAGCGTGACGGACCCCGGCGTTCCGCCATCGCCGCCCTGAAAACCGTTACCGGTGACACCGCCGCCGCCATCGCCGCCGTCACCCCCGAGGCTGTAGGCGGCAATGCCCGGTGCGTTAGCCCCGTCGGTCGAAATCGCCGCGCCGTTCGTGATTGTGATGTTGCCGGCGTTACCGCCGTTCGAGCCTTTGACGTCCGTGCTGTCGCTCATGCGTTTCGGGCCGTTGCCGCCGACGGAACGCGCCAGCAGGCCGACTTCGCCATCGCCACGGGCGGTCACGGTGCCGTCCGCCGTCGACACGGTGACATTGCCCGCATTCCCGCCCCATCCGGAGAGCACATAGCCGCCCTCCCAGTCGTCGATTCCCAATCCCCCCTGACCGCCCAGCGATTCAGCCCGAATGGCCGCGCCCCCACTTCCGCCGCTGGCGCTGGCGGTGACGGTGGCCCCGCCACGCACGACCACGCTGGCATCCCCGGCGTTTCCCCCGACCCCGCCGTTCACGCCGGGCCCCCAGGGAATCGCGCTGGTCTGCCCGTTCCCGCCGATCGATTGCGCCGACAGCCCGAAACCCACAGCGCTTACCGAGCCGCCATCGAGCGTCAGGCGTGCGAAATTGCCGTTCCCGCCGTTGCCGTTGCCTTCGCCGCGATTGCCCCACAGACCGCCGTCTCCGCCCTTGGAGAGGACGGAGGCGCCAAAACCGTTGCTGATGACGGTGCTTTGCGCGAGCACGAAATCGACGATGCGTCCAAAGCCGCCGCTGCCGCCCCAGTGATCGCGGCCACTGACGTCGTCGCCGTTACCGCCGTTGCCGCCGCTCACGTCGACGGCGACGCCGGTCGCCCCATGCGTCGAGAGAATGTTCAGGCCCGAGAGTGTGCGTTCGACGTCGATCTGACCGGGTGCGCCGTCGAAACCGTTGGCGTTGTGACAGCACCCGCCTGTGGCGCCGCGATAGTCGAGAAACAGCGGACCGGACGTCTGCGCAACGGCCGGCCCGGCGAGCATGAGTCCTGCCACGCCGCATATGGCCTTGAGGCGACGTGGCGTCGCCCTTGCGCAAAACCGTTCTCCCACGCTGCCCCCCCCAATCCGAAAGCGTATGCCCGACTCCCGGATTTGCACGCCGTGTCACGTCGATGTCGTGCGCATTTTGGCGATCCTTGCGCAGCGCGAACCCGTTTGTGCGAAACGTAGCATTCGATGTGTGACGTCTGGCATCCCCCGAATTGAGTAAATTCAGGCTCTGCCTACCCTGTTTGGGGGATGGGCGCTACGATAGCGGTGCGCTAATTTGCATGACATTGTTTCCCCTCCTAATTGTCCGGACCCCCAAGCCATGCCTGCCAGCCCGCCAGTCGATGCCGAACCGGTGCTCCCCGGACCGCTATTGCTCGTGGAAGACGACCCGGCGACGCAAACACGCATGTGCGGCATTCTGAAATCGCTGGGCTACCGCAATGAGATGGTCTGCGTGGCCGGAAGCCTCGCGCAGGCGCGTGCGCATCTGGCAAGCACGCCGTGCGCGCTGATACTGGTCGATGTGGGCCTGCCGGACGGCAACGGCGTCGATCTGATCGGCGAGTTGCACGAAAGCGATCCCGCCCTTCCGATTCTGGTAATCTCCGCGTGGAGTACGGAGCAGATCATTGTGCGTGCGCTAAGGGCAGGCGCGACCGGATATCTGCTCAAGGAGCGTGACGACGAGGAAATTGCGCTCTCGATACGCAGCGCACTGCGCGGGGGTGCGCCGATCGATCCTTTTGTTGCCAGGCATATTCTTAGCCTAGTCGGCGTCAGCCGAGCGACGCCACACGCACCGGCGGCGACGCCAGTCACCGGTCAGTCGCCGACGGCCGAGGCCGTGCCGGCATTGAGCCCGCGAGAAATCGAGATTCTCGGGCTCGTCGCCAAAGGCATGACGAACCGCGAGATTGCAGCCCTGCTCAATATCTCCAGTCTCACGGTCGCATGCCACATCAAGAACATCTACAAGAAGCTCGCCGTCAACTCGCGCACACAGGCCGTGTTCGAAGCTCGTACCTTCGGCTTGTTACCCTGACCCGCCGCATCGCCACGATGCATTCGGCTCGGGGCAGGTCTCTGTCTCTGCGCTGTCTTATCTCGTTTGCCTGTCTTATCGGTCTGGTCCCCGGCATCTTGGACGCCCAGGGACAGACACGCCCGCCCGAGAACACCGCGCCAACGTTCGATCGCATCGAAGCCGTGCGCGCCACGAGCGATGGCGTCGCGAGCATGAACCCCGACGCCGCCAACTGGACTACGGTGCACGCCCCAGACGTCGGCTGGACCGACGTCACGCTGCCCGACGTCTGGACACGCCGCTGGCCGGGCTACAACGGCGTGGTCTGGTATCGGCTTACGTGGCGGGAACCGGAGCACCCACAGCCACGTGGCGTGCTGCTGGAATATCTGAATATGGCCGGCGCGGTGTACTTGAACGATGTCCTGATCTCGCGCGACAACTCGCTTGTCGAGCCACTGACGCGAGCGTGGAACACGCCGAGGTACCAAATCCTGGACACGCCGGCGTTACGTCCCGGCGTCAACACGATACTCGTACGCGTCTCGGGCCTGGCGGCGTACAGCCCTGGGCTTGGCCCAGTCGTGCTGGGCAGCCCCGACGTCGTGCACGCGCGCTACGAGCGGGAGCAATGGATACGGCGCGACCTGCAACTCTTCAGTCTCGCGATCACCCTGACCCTCGGCATACTCGTGTCGATGCTTTGGTTGTATCGACGCGACGAATCGGCCTACGGCTGGTTCAGCATGATGTCGCTCACCTGGTGGCTCTATGCGGTCAATCAGGTGGTCACCCGGCCGTGGCCATTTGCCACGAACGACGCGTGGGAGATCTTCGTCTCCATCGCATTTCTCGCTTACTGCGGCAGCTTCACGATGTACGTGTTGCGCTTTTGCGGCCGACGCATGCCGCGCCTCGAAGCGTTGTTATGGACAACGTTCGGCGCCGGAGCACTCTGGCTGATCGTCATGCCACACGATCGCATCGAGACGTCGCGCGCGATCTGGGCCATCGTGCCCGGCGTGACCTATCTGGCGAGTTGCATGCTGCTTTTCGTCCTCACGTGGCTTGAGCGCAGGCTGGAACAACGTATCGTCTCCATGTGCGCGTTGACCTTCGTCGTCGCCGGCACCCATGATTTTCTGGTGTATTTTGGCGTGCTCACGTCGAACGTCTATTACACGACGCAAACGTCTCAGGTGCTCATGATCGGCATGGCCATCGTGCTTGCGAGGCGCTTTGCCGAAAACGCACGGAGAATCGCTCAGTTCAACGACGAACTGCGCGTGGGTATCGATAATGCGCGCGAGGAACTGGCGCATACGCTCAATCGTCAGCACGAACTTGAAGTCGTCAACGCGCGCCTCGCCGAGCGGCTGAATCTCGCACACGACTTGCACGATGGACTGGGCGGCGCATTGGTGTCGAGCATCGCGGCCATCGAACATGCGCCGCACACGTTGCCGCCGGCGCGCTTTCTTGCGTTGCTCAAGGAAATGCGCGACGAACTGCGTTTCGTCATCGACACGGCGGCCACGCATCAGCAAGGTGAGTTGGCGCTCGCCGAGCAGATTGCCCCATTGCGGCATCGGATTTCGGTGCTCTTCGAGACGCAGAACATCGAGTGCATCTGGCGGCTCGACGGCATCTCGACGTGCGTGCTGAGCGCCGCACAATCGCTGGAGTTGCTGCGCATTCTTCAGGAAACGCTGACCAACGTGCTCAAGCACGCGCAGGCGACCCGTATCATTGTCGAACTGCGGCACGACGGCAATCGGGTCACTTTGCGCGTTGAAGACAACGGTGTCGGTTTCGATATGCAGGGCATGCGAATCAATACCGACGCCCCGCAGGGCGGGCACCTTCACGGCACCGGTCTTAACAGCATGCACCGGCGCGCCCAACGATTGGGGGGCTCACTCTCGCTAGTGAGGGAGAACAGTGCGACGGTCGTGATGGTGCAATTCGACCTCAGCTGACGCCCGGCTTGTCACGACCCACGACCAGCTCCGACCACGGTTTCGGTATGGAGACGAACGTGCCAACTGACCACGCGCAAGATTGTTTGAATCGCACCGGGAATCGTGGAGGCCGGTTGGTTTGAGTTAACGCAGGCATGTCACTGGGTTGATTACGGCTTCTCCGTCGCCGGGCCGGCGGAGGTGAACGGTACAGACCCGATGGACCCGTTGAACTGACCAATTCTTTCGCCGTATCTGCGTCGCAAACAATTCAGTTCTTTTCCACACGAGCGGCGAGACGCCAGCCAATCCAGTTGTGATTGCCTGAGTGAGTGAGGATCTTGGGTCGATGCTTGGGCATCGCGATAAAGCTGCCCAAGCTCCACGTCCATTGCCGCCAGTCCAGGGTCGGAACAGACCGTCACCTCATCATCGGAGGCGGCGCGCGTGCAATCGAAGCTCGTGGTAAATGTCTGTGTCGACGTGATGGCGCTTTGCCGATCCAAAAGCGCTTGCGGCGGCTCGCCTGGCGAGGCAACTGACGAGGTGACGATTCGCTCGTCAGAAAGCGGTTCTGTCCTGGTTGACTGGAATCGCGCTGTGTCGGTCCCCTGTGTAGCAGCCTCGACAATCGGTGATGCCGCGTCACTGCTGCCCGCTTGTTCAGACACATTGGTAGTTGGCGCGGCTCCCTCTTTTGGCGCGGCGTCACGAGCTCCGGTCAAGCTGTTCACAGCCAAGCCTACAATTACGATCCCGACACCCCAGAGCATCCTCCGCCTGGCCTGAGGGAAATTTCTGGTGTCCGGCTCGTTGTTCTTGTATCCAGTTCTGTATCGACGATCGACCTTTCGCGTGTCGGCAAATCCAGATACGCCAACGAATAGGGTGAGCACACCGACCACGATCAAGATAATGCCCAACGAGTTCATTTCGAATCCCCGAATAGCGCGTTTTCTTCGCCGCGCCTGATATTGTTTTCATTATTTGTGTAGAACCGCCATCGGAAGGTCGTTACGGCCGCCCAATGGCAAACAATGTAAACCAGTCAACTAAGAACGAGTAGAGCTGCGGATCCCACGCCAGTTGATGTCTAACCTAGCGCCCCCATAACCACAGGCATGTCCAAAGCTTGCGGGACATACCGCCTTGCTCCTCGGCAGATCCCGCAAGAGCCTCATTCGGCCCGCCATGCTTCGACGAGACGCTCTCGACTTGCCGCACGCAAACGCAATAGACCAAGTTCGCGACTCATTGCGTTCAACGCCGAATCCTCGTCATGGCCTTCGGCGCGAAAACGAGCTGCTAACACCCTCAGCTCGGCAAGCGAGACTTCATCCACTTGGCGTGCTGCTCCTGGGCCGGGAATTCTGAATTTCAGCGTCGACCTATCCGCCAACGCTTTCGGCCAGACAAACAACCCGCCACTCTCCAACTCGGTTTCAAAGTGCTTTGAAGCCAGATCCACCACGCGACCGAGAATTCTCCCCCCAGTCTTCGCCCATCCATGCGCTCTGGCGATCCGCCGCCCCAACACCTCGACTCGTACCGGCCCTTCCCCGTCAACTACCGAGGTGATCATGCCAAGCAGCCGCTCGTCGTAGCTACTCGCGAAGAACAGTTCCGGATCCGGAGCATGTTCAGTCATTGCCAAATCCACTTCGACGAATATGCCACCTGACGGGCTCTGAGCCGTAGCGCCGGAATTGGCATACATAACAATCGGTTCCACCTCGACCGGATCATCTGTAAAAGCCGCGGGCCGCGTCTGTGCATCGTTCTGCTGCTGGGAAACCGATGGTAGGACGTCGCCCGCTTTTGCTGCTGCAATCGCGGCGTCAGCGATCGCAGCCACACTTTCCGACGCCGCATTTTCCTCAACACGCTTTGCCTCAAGCAAGTGGAGCAGCCGCGCATCCACCTTATCCAGTGTTCCGTGTCTGTCGACCCACCAATCCGTCGACCAGATTCTCACGATGTCCCAACCCAACCCATTGAGGACCTGCTCGCGTAACTTGTCACGATCACGCGCAGTCGCTGACCGGTGATACGTTGCGCCATCACACTCAACCCCGGCCAGGTAACGCCCCGGGGAATCCGGGTCGACCACACCGAGATCGATGCGGAAGGCGGAGACGCCAACCTGCGGATGGACTTGCCATCCTCGTTCGGCAAGTGCTGCGCACACAGCCTTCTCGAAAGGACTGTCAAAGTCGCCGACGCTGCCTGCGACGACTTCGCCCAGCGCTCGTGCGCCTCGCTCCGCAAACTCAAGGAAATGCTTCAGATCCCGTACCCCCAACGCCTGCGTACGCGAAAGATCCATCTTCTCGGGTTTGAAGCTACCGAAGACGCGCAGCTCATGCCTCGCGCGTGTAATCGCAACGTTCAAGCGACGCTCGCCACCTTGCTGGTTCATCGGGCCGAAATTCATCGGCATCACACCATCGAGGCCCGGACCGTAGGTGATTGAGAAGTACATGACATCCCGCTCGTCACCCTGAACGCTCTCAAGGTTCTTAACGAACACGGGCTCTAACGCGGTATCAGCAAAATGACTTTCTATGGATGGGTCCTGCCGACGTGCTTCGTCCAACAAATCCTCGATCAGGCGCTGTTGTTCGGAGTTGAAGGTCACCACACCCGCGGTTAAGCCGTCCTCTCGGAATTCCTTCGACTTGAGACGTGCGACGAGGTCGGCAACCAAGGCCTTCGCCTCCGGCTTGTTAGTGCGCGAGCCCCCTCTCTCGTATTGACCCAGCGCGACATGCGTAAAGCTGACCGCACGATCGTTCGTCACAGGGCTGGGGAACGTCACAAGATCGCCGTCGTAGTAACGATAGTTCGAGAAGGCGATCAGGCTTTCATGGCGACTGCGGTAGTGCCAAGACAGTTTCATTGTGGGCAGATTGGCGCCGATGCATTCCTCCAAAATGCTCTCCAGCTCTACTTCAACGTCCGTGTCATCGATGTCGGATTCGGCTCGCTCGAAAAAACTGGTCGGTGGCAACTGTTTCGGGTCCCCGACCATGATCACCTGCCGTGCTCGTGCCATCGCCCCAATCGCATCCCAAACAGGGATCTGTGAGGCTTCGTCGAACACCACGACGTCGAAGTCTGCGGTGTCTGCCGGGAGATACTGCGCAATGGAGAGCGGGCTCATGAGCAGACACGGCGTGAGGCGCAGAATCGCATCCGACGCTTTTGACATGAGTTCACGCAATGGCAGATGGCGGGTCTTCTTCTGCATTTCATAACGCAGAAGCCCCCATTCCGAGCCATGCGCCACCTTTGCTGGTGACGGAAGTCCCGCAGACAACTGAGCGCGGACCCATTGCTGAGTCAGCGAGGTAAACTTCCGGTCCAATTCCCGAAAGTCATGAATCCGCTTTTCATGCTCGGCGGACGCAAACGTTCGCAGCACCTCATCTGCATCGACCACGGCATTCAACCACCATCGGCAGTAGTCAGTCTCGAAGGCCTCTTTGACCGAACCCAAGGCGACAGCGCCGTCTTCAATTCCGGAGACCAACGGCGCGAGACCGAGGGAAAGTGCATGCTGACGAACTTTGCGCCAGGCACACCAATCCCGAAGACGATTCGACTCGTTAGCCACCAGACGCGCGCGCTCTGCAATTTCGCCGGGCAGTGCGTTTAAAAGCGATGAGTACTGCGCTGCGGGAATGCCGCTCGCGCTCGCAAATTTCTCCACTGTCTGGTTGAAAGTCCGAAGTGCTGCTGCATAGGCACGTCCCGCCCCCACAATGGAGCCTGCGGGCTCAAGGAGAACGTTGCTGTCACCTAACAGGAGCGAGATCGGGGCTTTGACTTGAGCCAGCGCCTCTGGAGTCGTGGCCAGACTTGCCAGAGCATTAGCGAGCCCGTCGAGGAAATGAAGCGCAGGCTCAATGCCTTCGAGCTTCGTTTGAAGGCCGTTCCAGAGACCGTCCGTCTTGCCCGAGAGATCGCCAAACTCCTGAATGCGCACGCCAAGCGACACGAGCTCACGCATTTTCTTGAGGTCGTCGGCAGCGGCAGCACCCGCGCGCCCTACTTCGATGGCCGCGAAGCCGTCGTCTTGCCAACGGCTTTCGCCTCGTGCGGCGGCGAGTGCCGCCTGGAACGCCAGATATGCTTTTGCGGTTGCAACATCCGATTGATAGCCATTCCAAACGCCGGCGGTTTCGCCACCAAGACGTTCCATCCGAGCCACCACCTGATCGATCTGGCGTAGCTCTCTGATTCGACTCAGATCATCTCGCGCAGACTCGCCACACTGGCCACGACCGACCGGGTCAAGTCCGACATCCTCCCACGCCTTGCGCTCGCCAGCGAGTTCTAATGCGTCCTGAAATGACTGCAACGATCTAGCGACGTCGATCTCAGTCTTCAAGCCAGCCCACACATTCGCCGTGGGGAGGGACAGATCGTCGAAATCCTTGAGCTGCAGAGTGAGCCGGTCAATGCAAGCTAAATGCTCGATGTCATCCTTGAGATCAGGCTCTCCTGCCCCCGTCGCCAACTCTTTCAGTTTCTTCGCGAGGTTGCGTTTGCGCAGGACGCTTAGCGGCCATGGTGACTCCAGAAGCTCCTTCAGATCAGCCTGCAACTCGCCAACCGTTTTCGACGAGATGCCTTCTTTATAGGTCAGTGAGAGCTGATTGACTTCGTCCTGTCGCTTGCGCAATAGTGCGATCGCAGCATTCAGACGTTCGCGAAGTGCCGCATTCCATGGCTTAGACAGGTTTGCGCGGATTTCAGTGTCCCGTTGGAGCTGGGTCACGCCAAGACGCAAATCATCGAGTGCCTGATTGCCCACGGGAGATGACAGCCCCCGGAGCAGTGCCCGGTATCGCTCAACCAGAGGCGCTGCCGACCGAAGGTTGTCGGCGATTGCCTTGGCATCAGGACGCAGAACAAAACGCCAGTCGTACCCGGACGCCCTAGGCAGCACTGCCGACAACTGTTCCAGTCCCGCGCGCACGCGGACTTCCATCGTCAGAGGGTGCAGTCCGATGGCGGCCTGAAGTGCCGATGCTGCGGCCTCAAATCCTGCTACCGCATGAGTAACCTCGACCGCAGTATTCACAAGGCGTTCGGCCCAAAGCGGAGACCATTCGGTCTGTACAACGTGGGACAACGGGCCTTGCGTGAGGCTTGCTTCGCCGACGGCCTTGGCGTTCACATCCAGCAACTCCGCGGTTTGCCGTAGATCGCGCAAGGCTTCAACGTCGTGCGATTGCGGTGCGGGCCAGGCGAGATGGAGTAGTGGGAAGCCGTGTCCACCGACTACACGACCGATAGCGTCATACACGTTCAGACCGTTCGTGTGGCGCGCGTGAAGACGTTCGACGTAACCGTTTAGCTGGGCGCGCAACGTTTCCAGACGTGCAGCCTCCGCATCCCAGTCGTCGGGGTCCAGCGCTGCGGTCGCGTCCCATGACGTGCGGAGTTGCTCAAGAACCTCTGTCTTGCGAGCCTTGTTAGAGTGAAGTTCTAGGCAGAAATTTCCCAGTCCTACCTCTGCTAGTCTGCGATACACGACATCTAGCGCGGCCATCTTCTCGGACACGAACAGGACGCGCTTGCGCTCCGCCAAGAACTGGGCAATGAGATTTGAAATAGTCTGACTTTTCCCCGTGCCGGGCGGCCCGATCAGCACGTAGTCTTTGCCCTTGCTTCCGGCAACGATGGCGGAAAGTTGTGACGAATCCGCGGGAAGTGGGCAAAAGGTGTCTTTGACCGGAAGCTCTGCATCCAAACGCCGAGCGTCGGGAAATTCCACTGCGCTCTGGTAGGCGTCGCGCGGTGCATCGATCAGATGGCGAACGACCGGATTTTGCTTCAGTTGCTCTGTGCGCTCGGTTAGATCGCGCCACATGAGGTACTTGGCAAACGAAAACGACGCGAGCACAACGTCCTCAACGACTTCCCATCCTGCAATGTCCTTTACGGCATGGGAGACCGTCTTCCAGATACCGGCCACGTCCAAGCCTGCTTCGTCCTGAGGCAACTCCGTGTCCCGAATGCTGAGTTCCAGCTCGAAATCCTGACGGAGCATTTGAATCAGAGTGGGATTGAAACGTGCCTCGTCGTCGTGCAGCTTGATACTGAACTCCGAGCGAGCGCTGCGGCGATCAAGCGAAACAGGTAACAGGATTAATGGAGCGCGATACTTTTTGGCGTCTTTCGCGTCGCGTGTCCAGGACAGGAAACCAAGCGCGAGGAAAAGGGTGTTCGACCCACTTTCCTGCAAGGTTGTCCGCGAGTTTCGATAGAGTTCGACCAGCCGAGCGTCAAGGTCTTCGGGTGTAAGGCCAACGAAGACTTCCTTGCGTGTCAACGCATCCAGTGCGTGTTCGCGGCGAACATGCTCTCGTTCCCGGGCTTCGTGTATTGCCTGGTTCCTAGGGTCGTCACCATCCATCAGATCCGGACGGCTCAATAGCTTGAGCGCGTGGCCTTCGGCCAATACATCTTCCAGGGCGCCGGGCTCGGGCGCGTCGAATTTGACAGATTTCTTGCCGGATTTGAAGCTCAGCAGATTGTTGCGCAGCGAGAGATCCAACAACTTGCGCTGCCATCTAGAGAGCCTGTCTTCCGGGGGCTCGTCGGCGACCTCGATCTTCGATTCACTCGTCCAGACCAGTTCGGGCGGGTCTTCCCACTCGGTTTCGCTAGAACTCGTCGTTTCGAGCGCACTGTCGCCACGCGCAATAGCCTTTTCACTCGCAAGTGGCTTAATGCGTTGCATTCGCGCTCGGCGAATGTCGACGGCGAGCTCGAACTTCCCCTCCTCCTCCTCGGAAATGTGTTCATCGCCTTTTGCCGTGGTAAAGCTAAAGGCGGGGAGCGGACGTTGGACGAGCAATGTCGACTCAAAGAGCACCATCTCCTTGAGCTTCGCCCGCTTGCGAAGCGCCGTGATGTCGTCGATAACGGCGGAGGAAAACTCTTCAGCGTTCAACCAGACGCCTGGGAACGCATGTCCTTTTTGAAACACAACAAGGGGATTCAGTCCCGCTTGCTCAAGCGCGGCACAGACAAAAAGCGTTAGGTCCAGACACGTGCCTAAGCCAGACTCCGCGACTTGGCCTGGTCCTCGGACCTTTTGTCCATCGCGCTCGAAGCTAGCCGGCGGCAACGCATAGTCCAACCCCATCGCGCCGATGGCATTCCATATGGCCGCCGCGATTTCCCAGGCGCGTTTAGGCCCCTCTTCGTATCCGTTGATCGCACCGGATTTTCCTGCTCTACGCAGGATTCCAGCCGCCGCTTTGAGAACGCGGTCTACGGCTGGCTCATTGGGTTGCACAAACGCCGCGACCATATCAGGAAGAGACGAAAGACCACCCCATTGGTTTCGCGGGAGGAGTTCAACGACGTGTTCGCTGCTGGACACAGTCGTCAACGCGTCATCCGTTGTCGTGAGTTCAAACTTCAGGACTGCCTTTTCCGCTTCGGTAAGACGTCCGAGCAATGGCCCATCCAGTGCGATATCCAAATCCGACACGCGAACGGTCTGCCCCGCGGCCAGATGATCGAGGTGCCAGGTTTTCGGCTTGAGAAACGGAGGCTCAGATAGCGCGGTCAGGCGAAGGTTGCGAAACGTGTCGTCCGTTTCATTGACCACGGCAAGTTCGTGAACCGCGGGTACCGCGTTTTGATAATCCGCCAGATTGACTCGAATCGAAACGGTTGTTTGAATTCTTACTTCGCGTGCCGGCGCAACCGGCGAAGGCGTCGGTTCGATGTCCCCGTTACTCATTGTGAATTCCCCGCTTGCTCTTTGACTAATTCAATGCCCGCGGTTGACGGCGCGGTTCGCTGGGGAAGTTAAGTGTGCCGAATAATTACCGCGAACGGCAGCGGGACTTCCCCTGAATAGCAGTAGGCTACCTCATTTACAATTTTATCTCGCGGCGGCGATTCGCGTGGGGGGGCATTCCTACCACATGTGGTATCTCCTCACGACTCCGGTAAGCGCCCGAACGTTAGACGCCACAGCCATTCATCGACAGTGGCGACTCGAGATTCCTTCGAGGGCCAGCATCTGAAACGCTTTTGGTTTCAGCAAGTGATGACGCCTCACGATCTTGAAATCGGGTAGACGTAACGCCCTTCGACGTTGAGCCGCACACGCCGCATTGCCAGTAACGATGGCTGGACGCCGACTAAAACAGCTGAATTCGATGCAATTTTGTGGCCCTGGTGATCTGCATTGAATAATTCGGACCACCTGGAATGTTAGTTTTTCGGCAAACTTTACCCTTAAAAAAGGAAGGCTTTGCCATGAAACGCACGCGCTTTTCAGTCGAACAGATTGTCTCAGTACTGAAGCAAGCGGAGTCGAGCATGCCGGTCGCAGATCTCATCCGGCACGTCGGTATTTCTGAACAGACGTTCTACCGATGGAAAAATCGGTATGCCGGCATGTAGTTAGATCAAATTCGCGAACTCAAACAGTTGGTTACTGGGCTGAGCCTGGACAAAGCCATTCTGCATGACGTCGCGTCAAAAAAGTGGCCCGGCCCGCGCTGAGGCAAGACGTGGTGGATTACGTGATCATCCACTATGGATTTACCCTGAGGCGGGCCTGCAGGCTTGTCTAGCAACCACGTAGCGTGCAGTATTACCATAGGGAGAAAGGCCGCAGGTCTGACGCAGGAAAAGCTGGGAGTACTTGCCGGCGTTGACGAGATGCCCGCTAGCACTCGCATGAACCAATACGAACGCGGCAAGCACGCGCTCGACTATTTGATCGTCGAACGTATCGCTGGGATCCTAAATCTCCCGACGCCTTACTTCTTATCTTCGGATATCTCAGAAGCCAAGCTGCTGGTCGCGTAACATCGCCTGAGTAGCGAGGACAAAGTCCGTCTTTTGTCCCAAGCTCTGGAAATGATCGGAGAGGAAAACTGATCGCGCGGCACACGAATTCTGCGGTGTGAAGCAGTCAGCGCGTTGATAGTCATTTTGTTGGTCGCTGACACAGAAAACAAAAAAGCCCTTGAAAATTCAAGGGCTTCATTGTGTGCTTGGCGGAGAGGGTGGGATTCGAACCCACGGTACGGTATAACCGTACACCGGATTTCGAGTCCGGCGCATTCGACCACTCTGCCACCTCTCCAAGCGTTCTTTCTGCTTTGGTTCGCTGCCTAAGTGGCCTCAAGCAGCGAGAAAGAGATTATAGCCGAATTTCTTCAGCCGCCAACCCCCTTTCCAAACTTTTTTACGCAGCCGGCGCAAGACGCTCGATGCCGCCCATATACGGACGCAGCACATCGGGCACGGTCACCGAACCGTCGGCGTTCTGGTAATTCTCCAGCACCGCGACCAGCGCGCGTCCCACGGCCAACCCCGAACCGTTGAGCGTATGCACCAACTCCGGCTTGCCCTGCGCATTGCGAAAACGTGCCTGCATCCGCCGCGCCTGGAAGCTCTCCATGTTCGAACACGACGAAATCTCGCGGTAAGTGTTCTGCGCTGGAATCCACACCTCCATGTCGTACGTCTTCGCGCTGCCGAAGCCCATGTCGCCCGTACACAGCACAATCGTGCGGAACGGTAGTTCGAGCTTCTTCAGAATCGCTTCCGCATGCCCCACCAGCATCTCCAGCGCATCGTACGACTCCTCCGGACGCACCACATGCACCAACTCGACCTTGTCGAACTGGTGCTGACGAATCATGCCGCGCGTGTCCTTGCCATAGCTGCCCGCTTCCGAACGGAAACACGGCGTATGCGCCACCATGCGCAGCGGCAACGCATCGCCCGCCAGCAATTCGTCGCGCACGAGGTTCGTCAGCGACACTTCCGCCGTCGGAATCAAATAGAAGTTCTCGATCCGCTCGCCATCCTCACCGCCCACCTTGCGCGGCACCTTGAACAGGTCGTCCTCGAACTTCGGAAGCTGCCCCGTGCCACGCATCGACGCCGCATTCACGATGTACGGCACGTACGTTTCCGTATAGCCATGCTCGCTCGTGTGCGTATCGAGCATGAACTGCGCTAACGCTCGATGCAGACGGGCAATGCCGCCCTTCATCACCGAAAAGCGCGCACCGGCGAGTTTCGCCGCCGCGTCGAAGTCCAGACCCAGCGCAGCGCCCAGATCGACGTGGTCGCGCGGCGCGAAGTCGAACGCGCGCGGCGTGCCCCAACGGCGCACCTCCACGTTCTGCGTCTCGTCGGCGCCCAGCGGCACGCTCTCGTGCGGCAAGTTCGGCACACCCAGCAACACGTCCGACAGACGCGTCTGAATCTCCTCCAGACGTACCGACGACACCTTGAGCGTGTCCGCAATGCCGCCGACTTCCGCGATTTCGGCCGAGGCGTCCTCGCCCTTGCCCTTCTTCATGCCGACCTGCTTCGAGAGCGCATTGCGGCGGGCCTGCAACTCCTCGGTTTGCGTCTGAATCTGCTTGCGCTCCGCCTCGAGCGCAGCAAACGTCGCCACGTCCAGCGTATAGCCGCGCGCCTTGAGTCGCGCCGCAACGCCGTCGAGATCCTTGCGAAGAAGTTGAATGTCGAGCATGGTGGGGTGTCTGTCGTTAGCGGCCCATCGTCGTGGGCCAAAAAATTCGTTCTGGCTGCCCGCTTGCCCATCAAGGCACCGGAGGCAGCATCAAGCCAGGGATTTTACCAAACGCTCACGGCGATTTCGCCATTTGGCGCGTTTTGCGATGGCAGCCGCAGCCGCGTCAGGCCGATTCATCGTCGGAAGGCTCGGCTGGCGCAGGCTTGCCGGAAGACGTCGCCCCCGCGCCCGATGGCTTGGCCGCGGCGTCGGCTTGACGCCCCTTGGTGTTCGCGCGCCGCCACTCGGCGTCGAGCGACTTCAACCAGTTGAGCTTCTCCCCAATCTTGCCCTCCAGCCCCCGCGGCACCGGACGGTACCAATGTTGGGCGCGCAAATCGTCGGGGAAATACGTCTCGCCCGCCGCGTAGGCATCGGGCTCGTCATGCGCATAGCGGTACTCGTGGCCGTAGCCGAGTTCCTTCATCAACTTTGTCGGCGCGTTGCGCAGATGGATCGGCACCGCCCGCGACTTGTCCTTGCCGACGAATGCCCGCGCCTGATTGTATGCGTTATAGCCCGCGTTCGACTTCGGCGCCGCCGCAAGGTACAAGATGGCCTGCGCGAGGGCAAGTTCGCCTTCAGGCGTGCCGAGGCGCTCGTAAGTCTCCGCCGCGTCGAGCGCGATGCGCGCCGCGCGCGGATCGGCCAGACCGATGTCCTCCCACGCCATGCGCACAATCCGGCGCGCGAGATAGCGCGGATCGGCGCCGCCATCGAGCATGCGGCAGAACCAGTACAGCGCACCGTCCGGCGAGCTGCCCCGCACCGACTTGTGCAACGCGCTGATCTGGTCGTAGAACGCATCGCCGCCCTTGTCGAAGCGCCGTAGATTCTCGGCGAGCACGCTGGCGAGCAACGCTTCGTCAATCGTCGTGACGTTCTGCATCGCCGCCGCCTGCGCGACGATCTCCACGTTGTTGAGCAGCTTGCGGCCATCGCCGTCCGCCGAATCGATCAGGCCCTGGCGCGCTTCGTCCGTAAATCCGATGTCGCCCAGTTCATGCGCGGCGCGCACGATCATCTCGCCGAGTTCGTCGTCATTCAGGCTCTTGAGCACATACACGGCCGCGCGTGAGAGCAACGCGCCATTCACCTCGAACGACGGATTCTCTGTCGTCGCCCCCACGAAAATGAAGAGCCCCGATTCGACGTGCGGCAGGAACGCGTCCTGCTGCGCCTTGTTGAAGCGATGCACCTCGTCGACGAACACGACGGTTTGCTTGCCCTGCCCGCGCTGGATCTGCGCGGCCTCGACGGCGTCGCGAATATCCTTGACGCCCGAGAGCACCGCTGACAGCGCGATGAAGTACGCCTTGAATGCATCCGCCATCAGGCGCGCCAGCGTGGTCTTGCCCACGCCCGGCGGGCCCCACAGAATCATCGAGTGCGGACGCCCCGCTTCGAACGCCACGCGCAAAGGTTTCCCCTTGCCCAGCAAATGGCGCTGGCCAATCACGTCGTCGATGGTACGGGGGCGCAGGCGCTCGGCCAAAGGCACCGAAGCCGACAGAGGGGCGTCGTTGGACATGTTCTCAAGCAGCGCGGCCGGGGAGTCCCCGGCCGCTTTCGGATCGTCAGATGTCCCCATTATGCCAGCCCGGACACCGCCCCGCCGGCAAGTAACGCCACCGAGGACGGGCACATCATGGACTGATGCGGACGAAGCGCGTTCAACCCTTGATCAGATCGGCCCCCTTGGGCATCGTGAACTTGAAGTTGTCCGCCGACATCGGCGGATTCTTCTGGATCTTGTCGAACGTCAACAACGTGACGTTGCCGAAGGCGTCATAGAGCTCCATTGCCGCCAGGTTACCGTCGCGAAACCCGATACCCACGCGCTGGAACTGCGTGTCTTTCGCCTTCGGCTTCAGCTCCACCCAGTCGATGCCGTTCTTCACGCCGGCGTCCTTGAGGGTGAAATTCTTCTCGATGTCGTTGCTGCCGAACAGGATCGCCGCCGGGCTCGCGCCCAAGGAAGCGCCCAGCTTGCGCTCGGTCACCTGGTTCAGATCCTTGTCATAGATGTAGAGCGTCTCGCCGTCGGCCTGCAGCAGTTGGTCGTAAGGCTTGACGTAGCGCCAGATGAAGCGGCCCGGGCGCGCAAACTCGAAGGTTCCCGAGGCTGCGTTCGACACCTTCACGGCCCCGTCCTGCTGGCCCTTGACCTGCTTCTGCTCAAACTCGCCACGCGCCGACTTCACTTGCGCGACAAACGCCTTGAGCTGCGCCGTGCCACTGGCATAGGCGGGGGCAACCAGCGCCGCCAGCGTCACACCAACAGCACCCGCGATAAGCGGCAAGCCGCGCTTGAATCCCAACATATTCCTTACTCTCCTTCGCGATTCGGCACCAGAATATCCCGGTTACCGTTGCTCGCCATCGCCGACACAACGCCGGACTGTTCCATCTGTTCGAGCAGTCGCGCCGCCCGGTTGTAGCCGATGCGCAGATGCCGCTGTACCAACGAAATCGACGCACGGCGCTGCTTGAGCACCACGGCCACGGCCTGATCGTACAGCGGGTCGGACTCGCCGCCGCCCTCGCCGGTTCCACCGCCCGCGCCACCGGCGCCGTCGATGCCGCCGTCTTCACCGTCGACAACGCCGTCCAGAATGCCCTCGACGTAATTCGCCTCGCCCTGCTCCCGCAGGCGCTCGACCACGCGATGCACTTCGTCATCGGCCACGAACGCCCCGTGCACCCGCAACGGCAATCCCGTGCCCGGCGGCATGTAAAGCATGTCGCCCATCCCCAGCAACGTCTCGGCCCCCTGCTGATCGAGAATGGTGCGCGAATCGATCTTTGACGACACCTGGAACGCCACGCGCGTCGGCACGTTCGCCTTGATCAACCCGGTAATGACATCGACCGACGGACGCTGCGTTGCCAGAATCAGGTGGATACCCGCCGCGCGCGCCTTCTGCGCGATGCGCGCGATCAGCTCTTCGACCTTCTTGCCGACGACCATCATCAGGTCGGCCAACTCGTCGATCACCACGACGATATACGGCAGGCGCTGCAGCGGCTCCGGCGCGTCGGGCGTGAGCGAGAACGGATTCGGGATGTGCTCTTCGCGCTTGGCGGCATCGTCGATCTTGTTGTTGTAACCGGCGAGGTTGCGCACCCCGAGCTTGCTCATGAGCTTGTAGCGACGCTCCATCTCGGCCACTACCCAATTCAGCGCATGGCCCGCCTGACGCATGTCCGTGACCACCGGGCACAGCAGATGCTGGATGCCTTCGTACATGCTCATTTCGAGCATCTTGGGATCGATCAGGATCAGCCGCACCTGCTCGGCGGTCGCCTTGTAGAGCAGCGACAGGATCATCGCGTTGATCCCCACCGACTTGCCCGAGCCCGTAGTACCGGCTACCAGCAAGTGCGGCATCTTCGCCAGATCGGCCACCACCGGCTTGCCGCTGATGTCCTTGCCCAGCGCGAGCGTGAGCAGCGATGCCGAGTCGTTGTAGATCTCGGAGCCGAGAATCTCCGTCAACCGCACCGTCTGACGACGCGGATTCGGCAGTTCCAGCCCCATGAAGTTCTTGCCGGGAATCGTTTCGACCACGCGAATCGATACGAGCGACAGCGAACGCGCCAGATCCTTCGCAAGGTTGACGATCTGGCTGCCCTTCACGCCGGTAGCCGGTTCGATCTCATAGCGCGTGATGACCGGCCCCGGATAGGCAGCCACGACGCTCACGTCGACGCCAAAATCCTTGAGCTTCTTCTCGATGAGGCGTGACGTGAATTCCAGCGTCTCGGCCGAGACGGTTTCCTGTGCGGCCGGGGCGGCGTCGAGCAACGCGAGCGGCGGAAGAATGGAATCGGGCAGATCGGCAAAGAGCGGCGCCTGCTTTTCCTTCTCGACACGCTCGCTCCTGGCCACGACCTTGACGGGCGGCACGATCTGCACCGGTTCGTGCACCTCCGCACGCACGCGGTTCTGCACGATGGCGCCCTCGCGTGCGATCGCGGCCTCCTCGCCCAGCCGACGGTCCTGACGCGCCTCGCGGCGCCGGCGGATCACGGTGCCGGTATCGAGAATCAGCGCGCCGAACTGCTCGGCAACGCTCAGCCACGAGAAATGGAACAGCAGCGACAGGCCGAAAACGAAGATGAGCAGCAATGCCAGCGTGCCGCCGGTGAACCCGAACGCGTGCTGGAAGAAGCCGCCGACCGTCTCGCCGATCACGCCGCCCGAGGCTCGCGGCAATTGGGCTTTGAGGCGATATAGACGCAGTGACTCGATGCCGGCACTGGAGAGCAACAGCATCAGGGACGAAACGATCTCGACCCATCCACCGCTGGCCAGCCGTTCGCGCAGCGGGGGCGCTTCGCGCTTGGCCGAGATCCGGCGATAGCCGGAAATCACGCGCCGGGCGATGAACACCACCAGCCAATACGCGGAAAGGCCCAGCATGAGCAGCAGCATGTCGGCCACCCAGGCACCCACGCGCCCCGCCCAATTGGCGATGCGCTCCACGTGCGCCGCATGCGTCCAGCTGGGGTCCAGACGGCTGTAGGACAGCAACGCCATCAACAGGAACACCATCAGCGCGACCTGCGCCATCCAGCGAATTTCATGGAAGAGGTGCGTCACCCGGTTGGGTAACGACGATCCGGCACCAGCAGAGTAGGAAGATTTCGTCGTCATCAAGCCATGCGGTTGGGCGGGCAGACGGGCGGCCTGCCGCGCGGCAAGGCTCCATTGTAAACAACTATTCCCCCACTTAATGCACGAATACGTGACAAGCCGTAACGCCGGGGCTCCCGGCGGCCTTCGGCAGACGGCCGCGACCGGGCACTCACCCGCCCTGGTGGCACGCGGGCTATCGCGTCGATTGCAAGACTCGATCAACGAAACGACGTCGGCCCCTTATAATGGCGGTTTGCGCCAATCCCCGCGCCGCGCCATTGCGGTGCAGGATCGGATCGGGCGCCAGCCCCCATCCCTTTCCGGTGAGTTCTCGTTCATGTCCGTTGCCAAGCACGCCAAAGTCCTGATTCTCGGTTCCGGCCCCGCCGGTTACAGCGCCGCCGTCTATGCCGCGCGCGCCAACCTCAAGCCCGTGCTGATCACGGGCATCGCCCAGGGCGGCCAGTTGATGACCACGACGGACGTCGAGAACTGGCCCGGCGACCCGACCGGCGTGCAAGGCCCCGAGCTCATGGCCCGCATGCAGGCCCACGCCGAGCACTTCAACACCGAGATGATCTTCGATCACATTCACACGGTGCATCTGAATGAGCGTCCGCTGCGTCTGATCGGCGATTCCGGCGAATACACCGCCGATGCCCTGATCATCGCCACGGGTGCCTCGGCACAATATCTCGGCCTGCCGTCGGAAGACGCCTTCTCGGGCCGCGGCGTGTCCGCCTGCGCCACGTGCGACGGCTTCTTCTACAAGGGCAAGGAAGTCTGCGTGGTCGGCGGCGGCAACACGGCCGTCGAGGAAGCGTTGTACCTCTCCAACATCGCCAGCAAGGTCACCGTGATCCATCGTCGCGACAAGTTCCGCGCCGAGCCGATCCTGATCGACCGTCTGCTGGAGAAGGCCAAGCAAGGCGCGGTCGAACTCAAGTACGACACTGTGCTCGACGAAGTCACCGGCGACGACTCGGGCGTGACCGGCATTCGCATCAAGAACGTGAAGACCGGCGCCAGCGAAGCCATCGCGCTGCATGGCGTGTTCATCGCCATCGGCCACAAGCCGAACACCGACATCTTCGAAGGCCAGCTCGAGATGAAGAACGGCTACATCGTCACGCACAGCGGCCTGAACGGCAACGCCACGGCCACCAGCGTGCCGGGCGTGTTCGCGGCGGGCGACGTGCAGGATCACGTCTACCGTCAAGCCATTACCAGCGCCGGCACGGGCTGCATGGCCGCGCTCGACGCCCAGCGTTATCTCGAAAACCTCGATCAGTAACCGCTGAATGACCTGCGACGGCGCCCTCGCCACGTGAAATTTCACACGCCGGGGGCGCCGTTGTCGTTTGATCTCCCACCGTCCTTGTTCGCACGACCATGAGCAAGAAGCCGCCCAAACTCAGCCTCGGCGATCTCGCCGGCCTGCGCGACACGATCGCCAAGGAATCGGCCGCGCGCGAAGCCGAACGCCTGGCCGCAGCCAAACGCGCTGCGCAAGCCAAGCGCGATGCCAACGTGTTCCGCGACAGCGTGGGCGACATCGCCCCGATCGCTCGCAAGGGCGCGACCGATCGCGTGGAGCATCCCCGCCAGCCGCCCGAACCGGTGGCCCGTCAGACACAGGAAGACGAAGCGGCCGTCCTGCACGAATCGCTGTCGGACGAGTTCGATCCCGAAGCCCTGCTCGACACCGACGATCGCCTGTCCTATCGCCGCCCCGGCATCAGTCACGACGCCCTGCTCAAGCTGCAGCGCGGCGAATGGGTGGTGCAGGCGCAGATCGACCTGCATGGCATGCGTCGCGACGAAGCCCGCGAGGCGCTGTCCGCCTTCCTGAACGACGCCGTGAAGCGCGGCCTGCGTTGCGTGCGCGTAATCCACGGCAAGGGACTCGGTTCCGTGAACCGAGAACCTGTGCTCAAGGACAAGGTGCGAGGCTGGCTGGCGCAAAAGGACCAAGTGCTGGCCTGGGCGCAAGCCCAAAGACGCGACGGCGGCAGTGGCGCGTTGGTCGTTCTGCTCCAGGGTGCGCAGACGCGAGCGCCGCGCGGGTAGTCCACGCGCCCCGGCGCGCGCCGAACACACCACGTCGCACGCCGTCGCACACGCCATCGCAGGCGTGGCAAATGTCGCAAACGTCATCGCCGCAGCCTAAGCTCCATAAACGCCAAAGGGCGACGCCGCGTGCGCAGTCGTCGCCCTCCTCCGTCCAGCCCTTTGCGTCTCGCCCCGCTCGCCGCCGCAACCTCGCGACGACGCCCGAGCCGGCGTCAGACCGCTTGCTCGCCCTCTTCGCCCGTACGAATGCGGATCACGCGCTCGACATCGGTCACAAAGATCTTGCCGTCACCGATCTTGCCGGTGCGCGCCGCGCTCAATACCGCGTCGATGACCTGATCGGCCTGTGCCGAGCCGACGACCACTTCGATCTTGATCTTCGGCAGGAAGTCGACCACGTATTCGGCGCCGCGATACAGTTCCGTGTGACCCTTTTGACGGCCGAAGCCCTTCACTTCCGTGACGGTCAGGCCGGTCACGCCGACTTCGGCCAGCGCTTCGCGGACTTCGTCGAGCTTGAAGGGTTTGATGATGGCAGTTACGCGTTTCATTGTCGCCTCGATATCTTGGTTGGATTGTTCTGAGAATTCGCCGGGCTATTGTACCGGTCCGCGCAAGGCGCGCCGATCACAGTACGCTCAGGCATGCGGGTCGTCGGGCACGGTGTCCAGGTCGGCGAGCCACACCACCGACTCTGAATCGCTCGGGGCGCGCCAGTCGCCGCGCGGTGAGAGCGACCCGCCCGTGCCGACCTTTGGCGCGTTCGGAATGCACGACCGCTTGAACTGACTGGTGCGGAAGAATCGGTCCAGAAAAATGCGCAGATTACGCTTGATCGCCACCAGATCGTACGCGTGATGCGAAACGTGGCCTTCGTCAGGCCAGCGCCCCGTCGAGGCATCGTGCCAGGCGCTCCACGAGAGAAACGCCACCTTGCGCGGTGCGTAGCCGAAACGCAGCGTGTAGTAGAGGTTGAAGTCCTGCAACGCGTAAGGCCCGATGAAATGCTCGGTGCGCTGCTCCGGCGCGCCGTTGGCCTTGCCCGGCACGAGTTCCGGGCTGATTTCCGTCTCCAGGATATCGATGAGCACATTGCGACGCGATTCGGCGTCCTTGCCTGTCTTGCTGGCAGGCTTGGCCGACGCCGCGCCGCCCAACTGCCCGGTTTCAGCCACCCATCGCACGAGGTGCATGATGAGCGTCTTGGGCACGCTGGCGTTCACGTTGTAGTGCGACATATGGTCGCCGACGCCGTACGTGCACCACCCCAGCGCCAGTTCGCTCAGATCGCCGGTGCCGATCACGATCGCGCCCAGGTGATTCGCGAGCCGGAACAGATGATTGGTGCGCTCGCCCGCTTGTACGTTCTCGAACGTAACGTCGTAGACTTCCTCCCCCCGCGAAAACGGATGGTCGAGGTCTGCGAGCATCTGCATGCAACTCGGGCGGATGTCGATCTCACGCGCCGTGCAGCCCACCGCCGTCATCAGCTCGCGCGCCTGGCGCAGCGTTCGCTCGCTCGTGGCGAAACCGGGCATGGTGTAGGCAAGGATGTTCGTGCGCGGCAGCCCGAGCCGATCCATGACCTTCGCGCACACGAGCAGCGCATGCGTCGAATCCAGGCCACCGGACACCCCGATCACGACTTTCCGAATCTTCGAGGATGACAGGCGCTGCATCAGCGCCTGCACCTGGATGTTGTAGACCTCGTGGCAGCGCTCGTCGCGGCGGCGCGGGTCGGACGGCACGTACGGGAAGCGTTCGATGGCGCGCGAGAGCGGCAGCTCGACGTTGCGCGGCATCGCGACATCGACCTTGATCGTGCGAAAGCGCGCTACCTCGTCGGCGTGGCGGCGCACCGACACCCCGAACGTCGTCTGATGCATGCGCTCGCGCGCGAGCCGCTCCAGATCGACGTCCGCATAAATCAGATGCGAGTCGCTGGCGAAGCGCGCCGACTCGGCCAGCAGGTCGCCGTTCTCATAGATGAGCGCCTGGCCATCCCACGCGAGATCGGTCGTCGATTCGCCCTGCCCGGCCGACGTATACAAATAGGCGGCGAGGCATCGCGCCGACTGCTGCCCGACCAGTTGATGCCGATACGCCGACTTGCCGACGACCACGTTCGATGCCGACAGGTTCACGAGTACCGTCGCGCCCGCCAGCGCCGCGAACGACGACGGCGGCACGGGCACCCAGACGTCCTCGCAAATCTCGCAGTGAAAGCGCAGCAACGGCTGGTCGGCCGCCTCGAAGACGAGTGCACCGAACGGCACCTCGTCGCCAAGCAGCGTCACCGTGTCGACGCCCGCGTCATCGGCCGCGTTGAACTGACGCGCTTCGTAGAACTCGCTGTAGTTCGGCAGGTAGGTCTTGGGAACCACGCCATGCACGCGTCCGCGCGCGACGACCACTGCGCAGTTGAACAGGCGTTGCTGCACGCGCACCGGCATGCCCACGATCAGCGCGGCACCCAGTTCTCGGCTCGCCGCCACGATGCCGGCCAGCGCCACGTTGCAGGCGTCGAGCAACGCGCGCTGCTGGAACAGGTCTTCGCAGCTATAGGCGGGAATGCCGAGTTCAGGGAAGGCGACGAGCACGGCGCCCGCGGCATCGGCCTGCTTCGCGAGGGCAATGGTCTGCGCGGCGTTGTAGGCAGGATCGGCGACACGGCATTGCGGCACTCCGACGGCCACACGCGCGAAATCGTGATTGTAGAGATTGAGAAATCGGTTGGTCATGTCGGCGGCTACGAAGCATCGTCCCTGTGCCGATACGACGGCAGGCGAAGGCACCATGGGCCGACGCCCGCCCGGCGCGAGCGGCGGACGTGAGAATCGCCAGTATATTACGCGCGACGCCGCCATGCCGGGCGTCGGCGCATGGCAGGGCGGCGTCAGGACGCCGGGCGTTTGAACGGCGTATGGGCCTCCAGCTCGCCGATATGTTCGTCCATCGCCGAGGTCTCCGCATCGAGAAACTCGGCAATGGCGTCGGCGAAGCGCGCATCGGCAATCCAGTGGGCCGACCAGGTAGGCGTGGGCAGCAGACCGCGCGACATCTTGTGCACCCCCTGCGCCCCGCCCTCGAAGCTGCGCAGCCCATGCGCGATGCAATACTCGATGCCCTGCGCATAGCACGTCTCGAAGTGCATGCCGGAGACGAATTCGGTCGTGCCCCAGTACCGTCCGTACATCGTGTCGCCACTCACCACATTGAGCGCGCATGCCAACGGCTCGCCTTCGCGCTCGGCCATGACGAGCAGCAGCGTGTCGGGCATCGCCGCATGCCACTGATCAAAAAAGGCGCGGGTCAGATACGGCGCATTCCAGTGTTCGCGATACGTGTTGTCGTAGCACTGATAAAAGAAATCGAGCGCGGCTTCGTCGATGTCGGCACCGCGCAGCCAGCGGTACGTTACCCCGGCATCGCGCACGCGCCGGCGATCCTGTTTGAGCTTCTTGCGCTTTTCCTGATTCATCTGCGCGAGAAACGCGTCGAACGAGGCGACGCCCGGGTTCTCCCAATGAAACTGCACACCCTCGCGCAGTGCATAGCCGGCCTCGGTGAGCGCCGCCAGATCGTCGTCGTGCGCGAACAGCACGTGAATCGACGACAACTCGAGCTGCTTCGCGAACGCGATCGCGCCACGGGCGAGCGCGACCCGGTCGGCGTGGGTGCGCGCCAGCAGACGCGGCCCCGTCACGGGCGAGAACGGCACCGCGCACAATAGTTTCGGGTAGTAGTTCAGGCCATGACGCGCAAACGCCTCAGCCCACGCGTGATCGAACACATACTCGCCGCGCGAATGCGATTTGACGTAGAGCGGCATGGCGCCCACGAGGCTGTCGCCGGCATGCATGAGCAGATAGGCCGGCTGCCAGCCGGTGCGCTTCGACGCGCATCCACTCGTATGCATCGCATGCAGGAACGTGTGCTGCACGAACGGGTTGCCGCCCGCGAGCGCATTCCACGCGTCGGCCGGCACGTCTTCAATCGATTGCACTACACGGATGACTACGTCGCTGCTCACCGCTCACCTCGTCTGCGAACCTGCCAGCCGACGTTTCGGCCGTCGGCATTCAACTCCCCAACTGGCCGCCATTGTCGCCGAACTTGGCGAGGCTTTCAGCGGGCAACAAAAAAGCCCGGCACACGGCCGGGCTTCTCGAGCGTCGACGAGCGACGCCGCAGGCGAAAATCGCTTACTTCTTGGCGTTGGCCACGCCGTCGACGATTTCCTTGTGGGCAGCTTCGATGCCTTCCCAGCCTTCGATCTTGACCCACTTGCCCTTCTCGAGCGCCTTGTAGTTCTCGAAGAAGTGCTTGATCTGGTCCTTCAGGTAACCCGGCACGTCGTCGATCGACTTCATGTGCGCCGTCATCGGGCAGATCTTGTCGACCGGCACGACCACCAGCTTGGCGTCCACGCCCGACTCATCGGTCATGTTGAGCAGGCCCAGGGCGCGGCAGCGCACGATCGAGCCCGCCAGCAGCGGGAACGGCGTGACGACCAGCGCGTCAACCGGGTCGCCGTCACCGGACAGCGTTTGCGGAATGAAACCGTAGTTGGCCGGGTAACGCATGCCCGTGCCGATAAAACGGTCGACCACCAGCAGGCCCAATTCCTTGTCCGCCTCGTACTTCACCGGGTCGCTCTGCGCCGGGATCTCGATGATGACGTTGAAATCGTTGGGGATGTCCTTGCCGGCAGGCACGTGGTTGAAGCTCATGATGGCATTCCTGTGTATGAAAAAGGGCATGCCGCCGCACGGCGTGCACGCCCGCCAACCCGCCGGATGCCACGCCGCCCGACGGCAATCGGGCGCGAAACATTATAGCGGGTTTGCTTGTAACGCCGGCAGCCGGGCCAGCCGCTGCGACGTGAGCTCGCCCACGTTCGCGCAGCCGAGCAGTTGCATCGTCGTGTGCAACTCGCCCAGCAGCAGCGCGAGCACCCCGGCCACACCCTCGCCGCCGCGCGCCGCCACGCCGTACAGCGGCGCACGACCGAGCAACACGCCCTTGGCACCCAGCGCAACGGCCTTGGCCACGTCGGCGCCGCGCCGCACGCCGCCATCGAGAAACACCGCCATCGCGGGACCGCGGGCGCTCAAGGCCTCGACGATCGGCGGCAGTGTCTCGAGCGGCGCGAGCGTGCTGCCCAATTGCCGTCCGCCATGGTTGGAGACGACGATGCCATCCGCGCCGTGCGCTTGCGCCAGGCGCGCATCCTCCACGGTCTGGATCCCCTTGACGAGCACTTCACCGGGCCAGTGGCGTCGCACCCAGGCCAGATCGTCCCAACCGAGCGACAGGTCCATCTGACGGCTCAGCACCGCCGCGTGACGCGCCAGATCGGCGCGCTCGCCCACACTCTTGGCGATGTTGCGCAGTTGCGGCGCGCCGTAGGCCAGCATCTGCCAGCTCCAGTGCGGATGGCGCACGCAGTCTGCAATGAGTCTCGGGGTCACGCGCAACGGCAACTTGAAGCCGTTGCGCACGTCGTGATCGCGCTTGCCGTGCACCGGCGTGTCGACCGTCAACAGCAGCGTGCGGAAACCCGCCTCACGCGCGCGGCGCATCATGCTCTCGGCAATGCGCCGGTCCTGCTGCACATAAAGCTGGAGCCACATCTCGCCGTCGGGCACCGCCGCGCGAACGTCTTCCAGCAGCGACGTCGACGCCGTCGACAACACGAACGGCAGCCCGGCATCGGCCGCCGCGCGGGCGAGCCGCTCATCGGCACGTGGCCAGAACAATCCGTTGAGCCCGGTCGGCCCCACGGCCATCGGGGCCGCGGCGTCACGCCCCCAAAACGTCGTCGCGCTCGAACATTGCGACGTATCGGTCATCACGCGCGGCGCAAAGCCCCACTGCGCAAACGCGTCGCGATTGCGGCGCAGCGCGTCGCCGTCTTCCGCCCCGCCCTCCAGGTAATCGAACGCCAGCTTCGTCAGACGCCGCCGGGCCGCCCGACGATAATCCTCCACGCAGGAAAACGCGTGCATTGCTCCCCCCAATCCTCATGTCCCCTCGCGGCACTCGCCACGCGGTCTCGATCCGCACCCCACGAGGGGCGATCTGGGCAATTCGTCACTTGCACACAAACAATTGCATTACAATCACAATCGTTACAATCCGAACATACTGGTACATTCCATGCCGCGCTTGCCCGCCCGGTCATCCGGCCGTACTGAAGTCGCGCCGGCCAAATCCGCCAACGTGACGGACGCCGCGCCGTCGACGCCGCGCTCGTCGCTCTTCGTCGGATCCACCGAAAAGACGTTTCAAGTGCTGCACGCCTTCGACGGCCCCGCGCGCTACATGACGCTTGGCGACATCGCCAAAGCGGCGGGGCTCGATCGCAGCGCGACGCAGCGACTCGTGCACACCCTCGAAGCGCTCGGCTATTTGTTTCGCGTACCCGAGACCCGTACCTACGGCCTGACCACCAAGGTGCTTCAGTTCTCGTACAACTACATCCGCGCGAACGATCTCGTCGAGAAAGCCGCGCCATATCTGCTCGACATCTTCCGCCGCGTCGGCGAAACGACCAACCTGCAGGAGCTTGACGGCCACGAGATCGTGTACATCGCGCGCTTTCCCGGCCAGCATCTCGTGAATATCGGCATCGTGGTCGGGGCGCGCCTGCCGGCGATGTACACCGCCTCCGGCATCGCGATGCTGTCGCGCCTGCCCGACGCACGCGTGCGGGAAATCCTCGCAAATACGTCGCTCGAACCGATGACGCCGTACACCACGACCGACGAAAAGAAGCTCCTCGAACGTATTCAGACAGCCGCACGACGCGGCTATGCCATCGTCGAAAGTGAAACCGTGATGGGGGACATTTCGGTTGCCGCGCCCATCACCGATCACGACGGATACGCGGTCGCGGCCATCAACATCTCGGTGCCGACCTCGCGCTGGACACGCGAGCGCGTCGAGGCCGAACTCGCGCCGCACGTTCAGGTCGCCGCCACCTCGATCTCGAAGTCGCGGATCTCGACCTTCCGCCGCTAAGCCCCTCATGCGGCGGTCGGCCCAGACGGCGCCAGACCTCAGCGTCCCTCGAAGATCGCCAGTTGTCGGGTCAATTCCTCGCGCAGCGCGGCCGACAATCCCGGTGCCGGCGGTAACAACGGCGCGAGCATCGCCGGGGCCTGCACGCCGATCAGATCCATCACCGACTTCATCGGCCCCGGGTTCGTCTCGGCAAACGCCAGGTTCATCAACGGAATGAGCGAGCGGTGCAGTTCGAGCGCGTCGCTCGTCCGGCCTTCCGACGCAAGCCTGAAGATGCGTTGCCACGCGCTCGGCAACAGCGACGCGGTCACCACGATGCCCCCTCGGGCGCCCGCCGCCACGTGCAACGGAAACAGCGTGTCTTCGCCGCTCAGCACGGCGAACGACGCGTCGACGCCCGCGATCGTGCGCAGGAAATGCCACATGTCGGTGTTGCACGCCTTCATGCCCACGATGTTCTCGTGGCGCGACAGTTCGTGCAGCACTTCCGGCGCAATCGCGATGCGCGTGCGATACGGAATCTCGTAGATCAGGATGGGCACCGGCGATTCGTCGGCATAGCGCAGGAAGTAGTCGCGGATACCGGCTTGCGTCGGGTTGGTGTAGTACGGGGTGAGCACGAGCAGGCCGTCGGCACCCGCTGCCGCGAAGTCGCGACCGGCTTCGATGGCGTCGTGATATCCCGGGTCGAGCACGCCCGCGATCACCGGCACGTCGCGGCCGTGCGCCTTCACTTCCTGAGCGGTGAGTTCGGCCATGCGCACGCGCTCGGCGCGCGAGAGCGCCCCATACTCGCCGGTGCCGCCGAGCGGCACCACGCCGTCGATGCCCTGCCCCAGCAGATACCGCATCAGCGCGCGCGCCGCGTCGGTGTGAATTGTGTCGTCGGCGTTCACCGGCGTGGGAATCGCCGGCAGAATGCCCTTCAGTTGTGCAGAGCGAAGCATGTGTTAAACGTCCGTGAATCGTGAGTTCGGTGAAATCGGATACCGCATCAGGTCGTCAGGCTGCGCCGGCGCAAGCGCTCGGCCACCCAGATGAGTGCGGCGATAAAAAGGAACAGGCACGTGGAGACCGCGGCGATCACCGGCGAGATCTGCATCGTGATCTCATCCCAGAACTGCTTGGGCAGGGTGGTCGACAGGCCGCCCGACGTGAACAGCGCGATCGTGAGTTCGTCGAACGAGGTGGCAAACGCGAACAGGAACGACGACAGCAGGCCCGCACCGAGAATCGGGAACGTGACGCGGCGCAGCGTCGCCCACGGACGCGCTCCCAGGCTGTAGGCCGCCAGGTCGAGTCGCGTGTCGTAGTTGCGCAGCACTGCCATCATCGTGATGACGACGTACGGCACGGCCACGACGGTATGCGCGAGGGTCAACCCGACGCTGGAGCCCACCAGCCCGATCTTGGCGAAGAAATAGAACACGCCCACGGCCAGGATCATGCGCGGCACCACGATGGGAGCGAGCACGAAGGCGAGCATCGCCGACTTGCCGCGCATGCCGCCGCGCACCAGCAAGAACGCGGCCGGCGTGCCGATCAGCATCGACAACAGCCCCGCACCGATCCCGACGAGCATCGAGCGCGTGACCGCCTGCATCCACAACGGGGACTCCCAGATCTGCTGATACCACTGCAGCGAGAAACCCTTCGGCGGCCAGGCCAGCCCCGAGGCCGAGTCGAACGACATCGGAATCATCAGCAGCGCCGGTGCAGCTAGAAACACCACCAGCAGAGCGACGATCGCGCGCAGCACGCGCCCATCGCCCTGCTCGCCCTTGTGACGCGGCATCGCACGCAACAGCAGATCGGTGGCACTGCCCAACGCCGAGAGCACCGTCTCGCCCAGCGCCCGGCTCCATCCGCCGCGCCGCTTGCCGGTCTTGACGTCGCCCGCGCCGCCGGCCATCGTCGACAGCCCGACCAGGCGGTCGTAGACGAAGAACACCACCAGCACCACGGCGAGCAGCAGCACCGAGATCGCGCCCGCGAAACCCCAATTCAATGCCTGCATCACCTGATCGATGATGAGCTGCGTAATCATCGTGTCGTGACGACCGCCGAGCAGCGTCGGCGTGATGAAGAAGCCGATCGATGTGACGAACACCATCAACGCGCCGGCGGCCACGCCCGGCAGCGACAACGGGAAATACACGCGCCAGAACACGGTGCCGGGGCGCGCCCCCAGCGTCGATGCCGCACTCGGCAAGCGACGATCGATGTTCTCCATGACGGAGAGCATCGTGAGCACCGCCAGCGGCATAAGCGCATGCACCATGCCGAGCAACACGGCCGGAAAGCTGTAGAGCAGCGAGAGCGGCGCATCGATCAGGCCCAGATCGAGCAACGTTCGATTGATCACCCCATTGCGGCCGAGCAGCACCACCCAGGCAAACGTACGCACGAGAAAACTCGTCCAGAACGACAGCAGCAGCCAGAACAGCAGCCGCTGCTTGCGCGCGCCGCTCAGCGTCGAGAGCCGATAGGCAATCGGATAGCCCGTGAGCACCGCGAAGAAGGTCGTGTATAGCGAGACCTTGAGTGTGATGAGCAACACCTCGACGTACACCGACGAGGCGAACAAGCGCTGATATTCGGCGAGTGTGAAGCCGCTCTCGCCGCGAATGCTCAGCAGCAACAATTGACCGACCGGATAAATCAGCATCACCGCCAGCAGAATGACGATGGGCGCGGCCATGAGCAGCGGGCGCAGGCGCGCACGCCAGCGGGCCCGACGCGGCGCCGGCTGAGCGGGACGGGACGAAGAAGGACGAACCACGGCGGATGCACTCATCGCTTACCCCGCGATCGCCACGGCGTCGTCGGCACGCCATGCGAGGCCGAGCGTCTGCCCGATCTCGAAACGGTTGCCACGACGATGTGTCGGGAACGACGCCACGAGCGACTTGCCTACGCCGCCCCCCTCGGCCACCGCCCCTCCCATCACCGACGACTGCAGGTACAGCTTCGTCATGCCGCCCGTGACCATGATGTCGGTGAGCTTCGCCGAGATCGTCGCCACGCCATCGCGGTGACCGTCATCGCCACCGACGGCGCCATCGTGGATGTGCAGGTTCTGCGGACGCAGCAGCAGTTTGACCGCACGGCCCGGCTCGACCTTCGGGTCATAGACCATCGCGCCGGCCCCCCGCGCACCGTCCACGCCCGGCATCGCCACGCGCACCTGATCGCCCGCGCGCTCAAGCACCGTGGCGTCGAGCAGGTTGGACTCCCCGAGGAAATCGGCCACGAACACGCTCGACGGACGGAAATACAGGTCGTCCGGCGTGCCCAGTTGCGCGATTTCCCCGGCGTTCATCAGGCAAATGCGATCGGACATCGTCATCGCTTCTTCCTGATCGTGCGTCACGTACACGATGGTGGTGCCGAGTTCGCGGTGAATGCGCTTGATCTCCAATTGCATGTGATCGCGCAACTTCTTGTCGAGCGCGCCCAGCGGCTCGTCCATCAAAATGATCGACGGCCGGTAGACCATGCAACGTGCCAGGGCGATGCGCTGCTGCTGCCCTCCCGAGAGTTCACGCGGATAGCGCTCTGCGACATGCGGCAGATGCACCATCTCCAGCGCGTTCATGACCATCTTTCGAGCGGCCTGTGCGTCGGTGCGACGCATTTGCAACGGGAATGCGATGTTCTCCGCCACGGTCATGTGCGGGAACAGCGCGTAGTTCTGGAACACCATACCGATGTCGCGCTCGTACGGCGCGCCGTAGGTGACATCGGTCCCGTTGATGCGGATGGCGCCCGCATCGGGCTGCGACAGACCCGCGATGAGCGAGAGCAAGGTGGTCTTGCCCGAGCCGCTTGGGCCGAGCAAGGTCAGGAATTCGCCCTGGGCGACATCGAGGTCGGTCGGGGCAAGCGCGACGAAATCGCCGTAGCGCTTGGACAGACCCGACACTTGGAGATTGGCAACGGTCATGAGATCAGCACCTTAAAATGCATGAAACGGAACGACAGGTGAGGATCAGGTCAGGATCCAACGGTTGAATCGCTCGAGCGCCACGCTCTGGTTCTGCTGCCAGAACTTCGCGTTGATCTGCACGCCACTCTTCATGTTCTCGGGGAACGTCGGGCAGTGCTTTGCAATCTCGGGCTTGACGTAGTTGAACGCCTCGGGCTGCGTCATCCCGGCCGGGAAGAACTTGGTCAGCTCGGCCTGACGCTTCGGATCGCTCACGAACTTGATGAACTCGCGGCAAGCACCGGCGTTCGGCGTGCCCTTGAGGATCGACCAGTTGTCACACCCCCAGATGTTCTGGTTCCACACGATCTCCACGGGCGCGCCGTTGGCCTGCGCCGACTGCGCGCGCGAAGCCCACGTGGCGACCATGTCGACCTCGCCCGAGCCGAGCATCTGTTCGAGCTGTGCGCCGGTGGTCCACCACACGTCCACATGCTTCGCAATCTTGTCCAGGCTCTTGAATGCACGATCGAAGTCGCACGGATACACGGCGCCGGACGCCACGCCGTCGGCCAGCAGCGCTTCTTCGATGGTGTCGAACGGGTACTTGCGCATGGCGCGACGGCCCGGGAAATCCTTCACGTTCCACAGATCGGCCCACGACGCCGGCGCCTTGCGGCCCTTGAACGCATCGGTACGATAGGCGAGCACCGTCGAGTAAATGTTGGTCCCCACGCCGAACGGCGACATGTACTGCGCGGGAATCTTCGCGATGACGGGATCCGACTCGAGACCGTGGCGCTCCAGATACTCCTTGCCGCCCCCCGTCAGCAGCAGGATTGCGGGCTGGCTGATCTTGGCCATGTCCCACGTGTAGCTACCCGCCTCGACCATGCTCTTGATCTGCGCGGTCGGCTCCGCGTTGGCCTGTACCCCCACAACCTCGATGCCCGTCGCCTTGGCAAAGGGCTTGTAGAACACGGCGTCGTACGCCTTGTTGTAGATCCCGCCATCGTCGCGCACGACAATGCGCTTGGTGGCCGCGCGCGAGGACGTCCATACGAACGGGAACGCCACGGCCGCGGCACCGACCAGCGCCGTCTTCATGGCCGTGCGACGGCCCGGCTGTGCGAGCGACGCAGTGTCGTTGTCGGCGTGGGTGTCAGCGATGTCGGCGGTGTCGAGCGGGCTTGCGAAGGTCTTGCGTTTCATCTTGATCTCCGGTCTTGACTGGGAGGGTGGGCGCGGTGGCGGTGTGCGACTTCGGCACAGCCGCCGCGCGCGCGGTTATGGCAAAACAAACAGCAACACGTGAGATGACTCAGGGAACGAGACGTCCCGGATTGAACAACTGGTGGGGGTCGAGGGCCGCCTTCACGGTGCGCATGAGCGCGAGTTCCGCCGGCGCCTTGTAGCGCTGCATGAGCGGCAACCCCGTCTGCCCGACGCCGTGCTCGGCGCTGAACGTGCCGGACAGCCGCGCGGCCACGTCGTTCACGCAGGCGCGCAGGGTATCGCCCATCGACGCACTGTCGGGGAGCGCCGCCCACGCGGCCAACGAGAACATCGGGATGAAGTGCACGTTGCCGTCGCCCACATGGCCGACGACGGCGATGTCGAGTCCCGGCACGACGGTGTGCACGGCGCGCGTGGCGGCGTCGATGAATTCGGGCACGCTCGACACCGGCACGGCGCAATCCGTCGTCAGCCCGACGGTGGTCTTTTTGTTGGCTTCGCTCACGCTGTGGCGCACTTCCCAGAGATCGGCGCGCTGCGTGTCGTTCGCCGCGATGACGGCGTCGTCAGCCAGCCCTTGTTCGATGGCGTCGCCCAGCGTCTGCGTCAGCACGGTTTCGAGCCCTTCGGCGTCGCGCGTGTCGCTCAGCTCGACCAGCACATGCCAGGCGTGCGCGTGCGCGAGCGGGTTGCGGCGATTCGGCACATTGGCCAGCACCAGATCGAGCTGGTGACGATTCATGATTTCAAAGGCCGACAGGCGTGAGCCGCAAGCGTTCTGGAACATGCCGAGAATCTGTTGCGCGGCGGCGGGGTCGCGCGGCGCAAACCATGCGAGCGCATGCTGCGTGGGCAGCGGATGCAGCTTGAGCGCGGCGGCCGTGATGATACCCAGCGTGCCCTCCGCCCCGATGAAAAGATGCTTGAGATCGATCCCCGTGTTGTCCTTGCGAAGCGCGCGCAGACCTTCCCATATCGTGCCGTCGGCCAGCACGACTTCCAGGCCCAGCACGTTCTCGCGCGTGTTGCCGTAGCGCAGCACGCTGGTGCCGCCCGCGTTGGTCGAGAGCGTGCCGCCGATCTGGCACGACCCCTCGGCACCCAGACTCACCGGATACAAGCGACCGACGCCGGCCGCCGTCTCCTGCACCGTTTTCAGAATGCACCCGGCCTCGACGATCATCGACCCGTTGGCCGCATCGACCTGCCGGATGCGACGCATCCGCGCCAGATTCAGAATGACCGGCGCCGGACCGCCGCTCGGCGGCACCGCCCCGCCGCACAGGCTGGTGTTGCCGCCCTGCGGCAGGATCGAGACCCCCGCGGCGGCGCATAGCTTGACGACATCGCTTACCTGCGCGGTGGTCGACGGCAGCACGACACACAGCGCCTCGCCCCGGTAACGACCGCGCCAGTCCTCCGTGTAACCGGCGGTATCGGGCGCATCGCTGAGCACGGCGTCGGCGCCTAGTGCGTCTTGCAACCGGGGGATCAGCGTCTCGCGCGTCACTGCGTCGTTCATTGCCTGCGTACTCCTGAATGCTTCGCTTCAACGATCTCGCCACGGTGCCTGTCACGGGGCGCGGCAAGCGGTGGGGCCACGCCAGATGCCCATCTGGCGATTCAATGCAATCAAGGATAGGCGATAAAAAATTGCAATAAAATCTCTTTAATTGCAATGCAATCGTTTTAGGTGTTTGTGCGGATGTAACTCATGCGACGGTCAACGCCCTCGTGAGTTAAGTGATAATGAGGGTCACCCCCACACGAGGTGACGTCGTCATGCCCGAAGCTACACACTTCATTGGCAACCAATGGGTCGCGCCCGCGAAGAGCCCTACGATTCCTGTCGTGGATCCTTCCGACGGACAAGTCTTCACCCAGATCGCCCGCGGCGACGCCGAGGACATCGACCGTGCCGTGAAGGCGGCGCGCGCAGCCTTCGACGGCGACTGGGGGCGCACTCCCGCCGCCGAGCGCGGCCGCGTTCTCTACGCGATGGCGAATGTGCTCGCTCAGCACCACGAGGCGTTGGCGCAGCTCGAAGCTCGCGACACTGGCAAGCCGCTCAAGCAGGCGCGCGCCGATGCCGCTGCCATCGTGCGCTATTTCGAGTTCTACGCCGGGGCCGCCGACAAGCTGCACGGCGAGACGATCCCCTACCAGCCAGGCTTTACCGTCTTCACCCTGCGTGAACCGCACGGCGTGACCGGTCACATCATTCCGTGGAATTACCCGCTGCAGATCTTCGGGCGCAGCGTCGCCGCAGCCCTTGCGACCGGCAACGCCTGTGTGGTGAAACCGGCGGAAGACGCCTGCCTGTCGCTGCGGCGCGTGGCCGAACTGTCGATCGACGCCGGGCTGCCGCCGGGCGCGCTCAATATCGTGACCGGATACGGCGCCGAGGCGGGTGCGTCACTCGCGCGGCATCCGGGCATCGATCACATCTCGTTTACCGGATCGCCCGCGACCGGCACGCTGATCTCGCAGATGGCCGCGGAAAACCATACGCCCGTCACGCTCGAACTTGGCGGCAAATCGCCGCAGATCGTTTTCGCCGACGCCGACATGGACGCCGTGCTACCCGTCGTGGTCAACGCCATCGTGCAGAACGCCGGACAGACGTGTTCCGCCGGCAGCCGTCTGCTCATCGAGCGCGACGCCTACGAGCGCCTGCTCGCGCGTCTGGCCGAGGCGTTCGCACATCTGCGCGTGGGACCGTCGCAGGACGATCTCGATCTCGGCCCGCTGATCAGTGCCCGCCAGCAGCAACGCGTGTGGGACTTCCTGTCCGAAGCGCAGCACGATGGCATCGCGGTGATGTCGCAGGGCGAAGTCGTCGGCAGCGCACCGGAAACCGGGTTCTATCAGGCCCCCACGCTCCTGCGCGACGTTCCCGCCAGCCATCGCCTGGCCCGCGAGGAAGTGTTCGGCCCGGTGCTCGCCGCCATGCCGTTTATTGACGAGGCCGACGCTGTGCGGCTGGCCAACGGCACGCCCTACGGTCTGGCCGCCGGTGTCTGGACGCGCGACGGCGCACGCCAGATGCGCCTGGCACGCGACATTCGCGCGGGACAGGTCTTCATCAACAACTACGGCGCGGGCGGCGGCGTGGAGCTGCCGTTCGGCGGGAGGAAGCACTCCGGCCACGGGCGCGAAAAGGGCTTCGAAGCCCTCTATGGCTTCACGACGCTCAAGACCGTGGCCATCCGGCACGGTTGAATCGCAGCACCCATTGCGCACTCCCTGATGTAGATCGCGGCGAAGCATCGAGCGCACGCCTTGTGTCCGACGCTTCGCCATCCCCAGGCAATTCAGGAGACAAGGCATGCGTTTGCAAGAGAAAGTGGCCATCGTCACGGGCGCCGGTTCCGGCTTCGGCGAGGGCATCGCCAGGACATTTGCGCGCGAAGGCGCCGCCGTCATCGTGAACGACCTGAACCGCGAGGCCGGCGAGCGCGTGGCCGACGACATCGCCAAGGCCGGTGGGCGTGCGGCGTTCGTATGCGGCGACGTGTCCCGCGAGGACGATCACGTCACCCTGCTCGACGAAGCCGTCACGCACTTCGGCCATCTCGACATCGTCGTCAACAACGCGGGCACCACGCATCGCAACAAGCCGCTGCTCGAAGTCACCGAAGCGGAGTTCGATCGCGTCTACGCCGTGAACGTCAAGAGCATTTTCTGGAGCGCACGCGCGGTCATGCCGTACTTCCTGCAGCGCGGCGCCGGCGTGATGATCAATATTGCGTCGACGGCGGGTGTACGGCCGCGTCCGGGACTCGTCTGGTACAACGGCAGCAAAGGGGCCGTGATTACCGCGAGCAAGGCCATGGCCGCCGAGTTCGGCCCGAAGAACATCCGCGTGAACTGCGTCAACCCGGTCATCGGCGATACCGGATTGACCGCCGAATTCATGGGCGTGCCGAACACCCCCGAGAACCGCGCCAAATTCCTCGCCGGGATTCCGCTCGGGCGCTTCTCCACGCCGCAGGACATTGCCAACGCGTGCCTCTACCTCGCCAGCGACGACGCCGCTTTCATCACCGGCGTGTGCCTGGAGGTCGACGGCGGACGCTGCATTTGATCGACCCATCGTTTTTGCAGTCGGTAATCCCGTAGTTGTCGCACTCACACCATAACGACAGACAACACCCCGTCAAACCGGAGGAGCTTCCGTATGAACAGCGTTCCCACGCCCCCCTCGCCCATGACCGATGCGTCGTCGGCCGACTTTGAAGCGGCCACCTACCGCAAGGTCGGCTGGCGGCTGATTCCGTTTCTACTGCTGTGCTATGTGGTCGCGTATCTCGACCGGGTCAACGTCGGCTTCGCCAAGTTGCAGATGGTCGGCGACCTGCAATTCTCCGAAACCGTGTTCGGTCTCGGCGCGGGTATCTTCTTCTTCGGCTACTTCCTCTTTGAAGTGCCGAGCAACGTGATCCTGCATCGCGTGGGCGCCCGCGTGTGGATCGCGCGCATCATGATCTCGTGGGGCATCATCTCGGGCGCGACGATGTACGTCACCTCGCCACAGATGTTCTACATCATGCGATTCCTGCTCGGCGTGGCCGAGGCGGGCTTCTTCCCCGGCATCATCCTGTACATCACCTACTGGTATCCGGCCTCGCGGCGCGGACGCATGACCGCCTGGTTCATGACGGCCGTGGCGTTGTCCGGCCTGATCGGCGGGCCGCTCTCGGGCTGGATCCTCAAGGACATGAGCGGCGTGAATGGCCTTGCCGGCTGGCAATGGATGTTCCTGATCGAAGCGATCCCGTCGGTGGTGATCGGGCTGATCGTGCTGTTCGTGCTCGACGACCGCATTCGCGACGCCAAATGGCTCAACGATGCCGAGAAGTCGATGCTCGAGCGCAACATCGCCAGCGATGTGCTCAGCAAGGAAGACCTGCCGCTGCGGAAGGTGTTCTCCAGCCCTCGTGTGTGGATGATGAGCCTGATCTACTTCTCGTTCGTGATCGGCCTGTACGGTGTGGGCTTCTGGCTGCCGACGATCATCAAGGGCACGGGCGTGACCGATCCGCTGCAAATCGGCCTGCTCACGGCCATTCCGTACTTCTTCTCGGTGATCGCGATGGTCGTGGTCGGGCGTCGCTCCGATCTGCGCGGCGAGCGTCGCTGGCACATTGCAATTCCGGCGTTCGTTGGCGCCATCGGCCTGTTCCTGTCGACGACCTGGAGCCACAACACCCAGCTCGCCATGGTCGCCCTGACGCTGGCCACGATGGGCATCATGATCGTGCTGCCGCTGTTCTGGAGCCTGCCCACGGCCTTTCTGGGCGGCACCGCCGCCGCAGCCGGTATCGCGATGATCAACTCGCTGGGCAATCTGGCCGGTTTCGTGGGCCCGTACCTGATCGGCTTTCTCAAGGACGCCACGCACAGCACGAACAGCGGCATGTTCCTGCTCACGATCTTCATGATTCTGGGCGGACTGCTTACGCTGGCCGTGCCCGCGCGGCTCGTCAACCAGTGACGGATACAGCGGGATCGGCTGACGAAACCGCATCTCGCCGGGCAAGACCACTCCGCCACGGGGCCGCTGGCCGGGTCGCCACCGTGGCAATCCGTTGGGAGTAATATCTTTCGCATCAAGAAGGCCGTCCTTGCCGGGACGGCCTGTTTTTTGCCCCCAAATATCCGCATGCCCGCCAACGACTCTCCGACGACGCCGGCCGGCGTCTCGCTCACCCCCGCCGAGGTCAAGTCGATCCTCTCCGGGCTGCTGCTCATCATGTTTTTGGGCTCGCTCGACCAGACCATCGTCGCGCCCGCCCTGCCGACCATCGCCCGAGACCTCGGTAGCTTCGACGCCGTGTCGTGGGTCGTCACCGCTTATCTGCTCTCATCCACGGCCATCACCCCCATCGTCGGCAAGCTCTCCGATCTGTTCGGACGACGCGTCGTCATCGCCGTGAGCGTCGCCGTTTTCCTCGTGGGGTCGGTGCTGTGCGCGCTGGCGCCGAGCATGCTCGCGCTGATCGTGGCGCGTGGCGTGCAGGGGCTGGGCGGGGGCGGCCTCATCGCGCTGTCCAACACGGTGATCGCAGATATCGTCTCGCCGCGCGAGCGCGGCCGATATCAGGGATACATCTCCGGCATGTTCGCGGTCTCCGGCGTGGCGGGTCCCATCACCGGCGGGGTATTCGCTCAGTATCTGAACTGGACGCTCATCTTCTGGATCAATCTCCCGCTCGGTCTGCTCGCCATCTACCTGAGCGACCGCGCGCTGCGCCACCTGCCCCGTCGCGAGGGCAAGCCGAGCATCGACTATCTCGGGTCGGCACTGCTTATCGCCGCGACCGTCTGCCTGTTGCTGGCGCTCACGTGGGGCGGGCATCGCTACGCCTGGGTGTCGATGCCCATTGCAGGCCTGCTCGCCGCGAGCGTGATCGTGGGGGCGATCTTCCTGCGTCACCAGCGTGCGGTGCGCGAGCCATTGCTACCGGTGGCGTTGCTTGCCAACCCGGTGTTCCGGATGACGTCGACGATGGCCGTGCTCGTGATGATGGTCAACATCAGCATCGGGATCTACGTGCCGCTTTATCTTCAGTTGCAGCGCGGCGAATCGGCCAGCCGTTCGGGGCTGATGTTGATCCTGCCGTTGCTGGGCATCGTGGTGGGGGCGCTCAGCGCGGGGCATTACATGCGCGCGACGGGGCATTACAAGCGTCCGCCACAGATCGGCCTGCCGGTGGCGTTGCTGGGGCTGACGACGATTGCGCTCGGCGTGCAGTCACTGCCGCTCTGGGTCGTGGGGCTGTGTCTCGGACTGGTGGGGATCGGCTTCGGCTCGGCCATGCCGGTGATGACCGTGGCGACGCAAAATGCCGTCGCGCCGCGCGACATCGGCATTGCGACGGCCGCACACGCATTCTTCCGGGCGCTCGGCGGGATGATCGGCGTTGCGATGTTCGGCGCGCTCATCGTCGGGCTGCTGGTCTCGGCAGACGGCGGCGGCGCACCGCGCGAACTGACCGACTTCCTTCGCCCAGGCGGCGCACCGCCCGGGATGGAAGATCATGTCCGGCTCGCCTTCGGTGCCTTCTTCGGCGGTAGCGCCCTCATTGCCGCGCTGGCCATCGTCGCGCTCGCCCGCTTGCCGGAACTGCCGTTGCGTCAGAGTTCGGGGAACGAAGCAACGGCCATCGAATGACGATGCGAGCCCGACGGCTCGCTCGCCAGCCATTTACGCGGTCGCGCAGGCCCGATAGTGGCGGTTGGCCAGTTCCATCTGTTCGAGCCCCTCGAAGAGTTGCGCAAGCGCCAGATGCACGCGCTGTTGCAGATGCCGGTCGTCGGTATAACGCAGTGCGCCCTCGAGGAACGTCTGCGCCTTGCCCCACAGCCGCTGGTGCTGGCACAGCTTGCCCAGTGCGAAGAGCAGGTCGGGATCGTTCGGATGTCTCTGCTGCCACGCCTCGGCCTTCTGGATGAGCGGCAGGGCATCGCCGCCGGCACACTCGGCGTAGCGGCGCAGCAGACGCGGGTCCCAGTGCTCGGCCAGCGCGGCCTCGACGATATCGCGCGCCTCGCGCAGACGATCGAGCGAAATCAGCAACTCCGCCGCGACATCGGCTATGCGCGCCGACGTGCGCGCATCGGCCGGCAATTCGTGCCAGCACTTGAGCAGCGCGTCGGCATCGTGGCGGTGATCGCGCAGAATGCCCTCGCTGGCCGTCTGCTTGAGCTTGGCCGCCAGCGCCGGATGCAACGCTTCGCGCTTTTCCAGCACCTTGAGCAGTGCCAGGACCTCGGGCCAGTGCTTCAGATGTTGATGTGCCCGCAGGGCGACCAACTGTGCCTGCATGCGGCGCGCGCCCTGCGCCCGCATCTCGGTCAGGGCTTCGAGCGCCCCTTCCGCATCGCGGGTATCGACGCGCAACTCCGCCGTCTGCAACAGACGCGCCTCTTCCAGGTTCGCCCCCTGCGCCTCGGCCAGCCAGGTGTCGCGACGCGCAAACTCACGCATACGGTGCGCCGCGCGCGCCCCGATAATCGCCGCCACGCCGCGATTGTCATCCTGCTCGGCGGCTTCGCGCGCCGCTTTCTCCGCCCGCGTGTAGCGACCCGCGAAGAGATTCGCCACGGCATCGCGCAACGCGATGTTCGCGCGACGGCTGCGTTGGCGATTGCGGTAAGCGGCCACACGCTCCGGCATCTTGTAGATGTTGCGCAGAATACGAATCACGACGTACAGCGCAACGAACAAGGCCAGCAACGCCAGCACAAAAAGGTTCAGCGATACGTCCACTCGGTACGGCGGCACCAGCATCACCACCTGCCCGTGATTGAACGTCGCCAGCACGGCAAAGCCGGCCGCGACCGCGAACAGGAGCGTCAACCAGATCAGTCCTCGCATGCCCGGCTCCTTACGGCTTGTCCTTGACGTCCTTGACCTGACCGATGGCGGTCAGGCTGGCGTCAAGGGTCGGCAGTTCGATCGTGCGCGAACCCGCGTCGACCTGGTCGAGCAACGTTTTCACGGCGGCGATGCGACGCGACTTGGCGTCGAAATACTTATCGAGCGCGGCCTCCGCGACCACCACGTCGCTATGCACAGCAGAGGCGTTGCGCGCAAGCAGCGCCAGTCGCGCATTGAGCAGGCGCAGCTTGAGATTCGCCCGCAGGAACGCGCCCTGCTCCGGCGCCACGAGCATGACGTCCGGGTCGTCCAACCGGCGGACCTGCACCAGTTGCTTGAGGCTGCCCAGCATCTCCGCGGACAGGCGATGCCACGTCGCGATCCAGCCCGCTTCGCTCACGCTGCCCGCACCGGCCGCGCCCCCGGCCGTCGACGTCGGGTCGACGCGCCGCGCCTCGGCCTGCAACGGCAACGTGTCGACCATGGCAATCGCCTGATCGAGCTTGCCGGTCAGTTGCGGCAAATCGGCCGCCGGCACGGCCTTGAGCCGGTCGATGTCCTTCTTCAGTGCGTCCCGCACGCCTGCGAGCTGCGGTGCGCCGGAGCGTGCCAGACGGGCGTCGGCGCCCTCCAGCGCAATCAGCGCGCCGCGAACGTTGCCGGTGAGCTGCAATTGTTGATTCGCACTCGTGACGATCTGCTCGGTCTCGGCGAGCACCCATTCGTCTCGGTTATGCGCGAGATCCTGATAGAGCTGTTCGAGTGCGGCCTGCTGGCTGCGCGAATCGGACACACGCCCTTCGAGCGCCGTGAGCCGGTTTTGCAGATCGCGCTGATTGTCGAGTGCCTGCGCCGTTCGCACCTGCGCCTGCATGACCTGTGCGTCGCCCGTCTGCTGACGGCGCGCCATTTCCTGCTGCACGCGGTCGAGCTTTTGGTTCAGCGACCAGCCGCCGATGCCGGCCCCGGCCGACACGAGCACGAAGAGCAGCCAGGGCAGCGCGGCCCCCGACCCTCGACGCCGAGGCGGCGGCTCGGGCGGCTGCCATGCAGGCGGGCTACCCGTCGTGCCATAGGGAGCACCGCCGGCCGTGGTTGCATTCGACGCCGCCGGGCCGGTCGACGCCGACGGGTTCTGGGAAGACTCGGGAACGCGATTATCTGTCGTCATGCTTTGACTTGAATGGGATCTGCCCATGTTTTGAGTGCCGCCAACAAATTCTCGTCGCCGGGCGCGCATTGCGTAATCCTATCAAACCCGGCAGCCCGCGCGGCATCTGCGATGCGTTCATGCGACGTAAAGCATGGCGCCGCCAGGATTTGCGCCAGCACCTGCGGGGTGCCCGGCGTGTGGATGCCATCGCGCGTGCCGTAGCGCGCAGCGAGCTGCGTGGCCAGATGACGCACTGCCTCGGAGCTGGTCAGCACCCAGGCGCAACGCTCGGGCGAAGCCAGCCGGGCTTCCAGCGCGGCCCACGCGGCGGCGTCCGGCGCGGGCGCCCGACGCGTGTAGGCGCTGACGAGGTCAATCTGCGCGCCGCTGGCGCGCAAGGTGTCGGCCAGCAGTTCGCGACCGCCGTCGCCCCGCACGATCAATACGCGGCGCCCTGCCAGCGAAGCGAGGTCGAGTTGCGCGAGCAGCGCTTCCGAGTCGAACCGCGCTGCCGGACCGCCCGGCGGCACGATCACGCGATGTCGTGGCGCGGCGATGCCCGCGTCGGCCAGCGCCTGCGCACTCCCTGGGCCGACCACGGCCACCGGCAATGCCGCAGGCCACAAGTCGCTCACGTGGATACCGACATCGGCGAGGTCGTCGCTCGTTCGATGATCGAGGGATGCCAGATGCGCCAGCCGAGCCAGGCCATGCGTCACGGCGTTGGGCGAGACGAATACCGCCAGCGCATAGGACGCCAGCGAGCGCAATGCGCGGTCGAGCGCCGCCAATGTGTCCGGGTCGGCCTGCGCGGCAATGTGCAGCAGCGGGAATGCGAGCGTGTCGATACCTTCGGCGCGCAACGCGCGGGCAAGCGCATGGGCTTGTCCGTCGGGGCGCGTCAGGATGGCGCACGGCGAGCGAGGCGACATCGCCCCACCGGCAAGACGCCCGCAGACGGACGCTGGCGCAACGCCAGCGGCGGGCGGCAAGACCGGCGCGCGCGGGCTCAAGCGGGAGGATCCTTGGGCTCGGGCGGCGGCACCAGTGCCAAGCCGCCCGCATCGATCAGTTCCTGCGCGACACGTTTTCCGAGCGCCTCGGCGCCGGCCACATCGCCTTCGGCAACATTGGCCGCGCCCTGAGCGCGAAGCACCGTCGCGCCGTCCGTCGACGCAATAAATGCGCGCAGTGTCAGTTCGCCTTGCGGCGTAAATTCGGCAAACGCGCCCAGCGGCACTTGGCACGAGCCCCCCAGCGCACGCGACACGGCGCGCTCGGCGCTCACGGCCAGCGTGGTGTGGCCATGGTGAAGTGCGGCGAGCCATTGCAGGATTTCGGGACGTCCGGCGCGCACTTCGATGCCCAGCGCGCCCTGCCCGGCGGCCGGCAGGCTCACCTCCGGCGCGAGCGTAGCGCGAATGCGCTCGCCCAATCCCAGGCGCTTGAGACCGGCCGCCGCGAGAATGATCGCGGCGAAATCGCCGCGGTCGAGCTTGCCCAGACGCGTATCGAGGTTGCCCCGCAACGGCGCCACCTTCAGGTGCGGATACCGGGCACGCAGACTCACTTCACGGCGCAGGCTCGACGTGCCGACCACCGCCCCGGCGGGCAGTGCATCGAGACTGTCGTAGTCGTTGCTCACGAAGGCGTCGCAGGGATCCTCTCGCTCGAGCACGGCCGCCAGCGTGAAGCCGTCGGGCAGTTGCATCGGCACGTCCTTGAGCGAATGGACGGCGAGATCGGCTCGTCCATCGGCCAGGGCAAGTTCGAGTTCCTTGACGAAAAGCCCCTTGCCGCCGACCTTCGCGAGCGAGCGATCGAGAATTTGGTCACCGCGAGTGGTCATTCCGAGGATACTCACGCGACACTGCGGATATAATTTGTGCAGCGCGTCACGCACGTGTTCGGCTTGCCACATGGCGAGTCGGCTCTCGCGCGAAGCGATCACCAGGGTTTCAGGAGCAGCGAAGTTCATTCAGCAACCGCGTGAAGACCAAAAGAAAAAATGGTAACACGCTTGACCGGCCCGAACGGCGGGTCGTGAGAGGAGCGACATGAAGAGCAGCGCAAAGGTAAAAGCCCCACAAGAGGGCCTCGCCAAGTCGGTCGGCAAGACTTCCCCCGCGAAGGCAGCAGCCGCGGCCCCATCCACTTCCCGCCCGGCGGCGGATGGGCCGGCCAAGGGCAAGACCCGCCGCTCGCGTGAAGACAAGGACGCCCCGCTGCGCGAGGACATCCGCTTCCTTGGCCGCCTGTTGGGCGACGTGCTGCGCGAACAACAAGGCAGCGACGCGTTCGATCTGGTCGAGACCATTCGCCAGAATGCGGTGCGCTTTCACCGCGAGGGCGACCGCAGCGCCGCCCGCGCGCTGGGCACGTTGCTCAATGGTCTGACCAACGAACAAGCCATCGAGGTGGTGCGCGCGTTCAGCTACTTCTCGCATCTGGCCAACATCGCCGAGGACCGCCATCACAACCGCCGCCGCCGCGTGCACGCGCTCGCCGGCAGCCGCGCCCAGCCGGGCAGCCTGCGCGCCGCGCTGCAAAGCCTGAAAGACGCCGGCCTTGCCGATCCCGCCACGCTCCAGGCATTCTTCGCAAGCGCGCTCATCGTGCCGGTGCTCACCGCCCACCCGACCGAAGTCCAGCGCAAGAGCATTCTCGACGCCGAGCGCGAAATCGCCCGTCTGCTCGCGCATCGCGACGACGCCCTCACCGAGCGTGAGGCCGCGCGCAACACCGAATCGATGCGTGCCTACGTCACCACGCTCTGGCAGACGCGCATGCTGCGCAGTTCGCGCCTGACGGTGGCCGATGAAATCGAGAACGCGCTGTCGTACTACCGCAGCACGTTCCTGTCCGAGATTCCCGCCCTGTACGACGACGTGAGCGCCGAGCTGCACGACGCCGTGCCCGCCGTGCGCGCCGAAGGCCTCGGCCGCTTCCTGCAGATGGGTAGCTGGATCGGCGGCGATCGCGACGGCAACCCGAACGTCACGGCGCAAACGCTGCAACTGGCCATCACGAGCCAGGCCACCGAAATCTTCGCGCACTACCTCGAACAAGTGCACCTGCTGGGTGCGGAGTTGTCGGTCTCGCAATTGCTCGCCGGCTCCAGCGACGCGCTGCTCACCCTCGCGCGCCGCTCGCCCGACGACTCGCCGCACCGCACCGACGAGCCCTATCGACGCGCCCTCATCGGCGTGTACGCGCGTCTGGCCGCCACGGCGCGCGAGTGGGTTGGCCACGTGCCGCATCGCGTCGCGGTCGGCCGCGCCAACCCGTATCTCGACGCGAGCGAATTCATCTCGGATCTGAATACGGTGGTCGCGTCGCTCATGGCGCATCATGGCGGCGCCCTGGTCGCACAACGCCTTGGCCCGCTCGTGCGTGCCGCCGAGGTGTTCGGCTTCCATCTGGCCAGCATCGACCTGCGCCAGAGTTCGGACATTCACGAAGCCGTCATTGCCGAGTTGTTCGCCAAGGCGGGCATCGAAGCGAATTACGCGAAGCTCGACGAAGACCAGAAGCTCGCCCTGCTGCTGCGCGAACTGCGCGAGCCGCGCCCGCTGTTCTCGCCTTATCTCGACTACTCGCAGCGCACGCGCGACGAGCTGGCGGTGTTTGCCGCGGCGCGCGACATCCGCGCCCGCTTCGGACCGCGCGCGGTGCGCAATTACATCATTTCGCATACGGAAACCGTGAGCGATCTGGTGGAAGTCATGCTGCTGCAAAAGGAGACCGGCCTCTTCCTGGGCGCGCTGGGCGGCAACGGCGCGAAGGCCATCGAGCCCAAGGTCGGTGCGATGGTCATCCCGCTGTTCGAAACGATTGCCGACTTGCGCAATGCGCCAGTCATCATGCGCGCGTTCTTCGACATTCCCGGCATGTCCGAGGTGGTCACGCAGCAAGGCGGAGAGCAGGAAGTCATGCTTGGCTACTCCGACAGCAACAAGGACGGCGGCTTCCTCACGTCGAACTGGGAGTTGTACAAGGCCGAACTCGCGCTGGTGCATCTGTTCGAGGAGAAAGGCATTCGCCTGCGTCTGTTCCACGGCCGCGGCGGCACCGTGGGGCGTGGCGGCGGCCCGACCTATCAGGCCATCCTGTCGCAACCGCCGGGCACGGTGAAGGGGCAGATTCGTCTGACCGAGCAAGGCGAGATCATTGCAAGCAAGTTCGCCAACCCGGAGATCGGGCGGCGCAACCTGGAGACCATCGTGGCGGCCACGCTCGAAGCCACGCTGCTGCCGAGCCGTAACCAGCCGCCGCGTCTGGCCGCGTACGAGCAAGTCATGCAGACGCTCTCCGACACGGCCTTCGCTGCGTATCGCGATCTCGTCTACGAGACGCCGGGCTTCACCGACTACTTCTTCTCGGCCACCCCGATCTCGGAAATCGCCGAGCTCAACATCGGCTCGCGTCCCGCCTCGCGCAAATTCTCGGATCCGAAGAATCGTCGTATCGAAGACCTGCGCGCGATTCCGTGGGGCTTCTCGTGGGGCCAGTGCCGTCTGCTCATCACTGGCTGGTACGGCTTCGGCAGCGCAGTGCAGGCATTTCTCGACGGTGGGCAAGGCAAAGCCGCGAAAGCCGACGCCGAAGGTCGCGAAAAGCGTCTCGATACCTTGCGTCAGATGGTCAAGCGCTGGCCGTTCTTCGCGACGCTGCTCTCGAACATGGACATGGTGCTCGCCAAGACCGACCTGGCCGTGGCGTCGCGTTATGCCGAACTGGTGCCCGACGAGAAGCTGCGCAAGCGCGTGTTCAATCGCATCGTCGCCGAATGGCAGAGCACCTCGCAGGCGCTCGCGCTCATCACCGGTCACGAGGAACGGCTGGCGGACAACCCGCTGCTCGCCCGCTCGATCAAGAACCGCTTCCCGTACCTCGATCCGCTCAACCACTTGCAAGTCGAGTTGTTGCGCCGGCATCGTGCGGGGGAATCGGACGAGCGCGCGCGTCGCGGCATCCACCTGTCCATCAACGGTATCGCCGCCGGTCTGCGCAACACGGGCTGACGTCGTCGCGGCGTGACCCCGCGCCGGCTCCGCAGTCCGCGGGGCCGGCGCACAACGTCGATGGGCCGGAAACGTCACGTTGGCCGAGTGGTACTCCGCTTGAGAATCTCCCCAACGACAGTGGACCGATAGAACGGTATATTTCGGGGGTCCGATTCGATGGCTGCCGGGGGGCCCATCCATCATGCAATCCGATTCCAACGCAGTATCCGCGCGAGGTACCCGCTTACGACGGGCCTCCAGACGCCTCACGGCCACCGCGCTTGGCCTGATTTGCGCAGGCGCGCAGGCGGGTCCGGCCATCCAGATGTCGCCACACACCGCCAGCACCGGCCTTTCCTCATCCGCATCCGCATCCTCCCCCCCGCCCCCGCCCCCGCCCGTCTCGCATGCACTCGCTGCGGCGCCGCACGGCGTGCGCGGTTTGGCCGTACGCCTCGTCTCGCAAACGCTGGCGACGTCGCCCGCCAGTCCACCCAAGCCGCCGCCGATCGTCGACGCCGTGCTCGACCCGCTGATGCACGGCATTCTGGAGCGGCTGGCGATCAGCGAAGCGGTTGCGCGGACCAAATACACGTCGGGCAAGCCGGTGCAGGACACCCCGCGCGAGCAGGCGTTGCTTGACAGCATGGGAGACCGGGCCACCCTGTACGGCCTGACGCCCGCGCAGGCGCGCACGTTCTTCCGTCTGCAGATCGAGGCGGGCAAGCTGGTGCAGACGGCCTTGTTGGCCCGCTGGAAGCGCGAAGGCAGCGCGCCCGGGGAGCCGGTCGATCTGGCCACGCGTTTGCGCCCGGCGCTCGACCGGCTCGGCACGTCGCTCATGCGCGATCTCGGCCGCCTGTGCGCGTTGCCCGACGATCCATCGCGCATGGCGCGCATTCACCAAGCCCGCGAGCGGATCGCCAAGGCGGCGAAGCTCGAAGCGCTGCAACGGGCGGCGTTCGACGAGGCGACGTCGGGTCTGTGCCTGTCGGCGCCCCTGCGCGTCTGGACGCTGTCGGCGCCGCGCTGACCGACGCCCCCTGCCCCGGCCGCGGTCGACGCTGCGCTGGCCGAGGCGCCCCGGCCCCGCCGTCGGCCGAGTCGATGGGCCAACGCCGGGGTTGTATAATCGCGGTTTGCCGTGCTCTGCCACGGTCCGCTTCCATCTGCCCCGATGGGCCTCGATTAGCCAAGCTACGACTATGACCTCCCAACTCCACAAGAAAGGCGAAGCCTGGTCGGCCCGCTTTTCCGAACCCGTTTCCGAACTCGTCAAGCGCTATACGGCGTCGGTCTTCTTCGACAAGCGCCTGGCGCTGTTCGACATCGAAGGGTCGCTCGCCCATGCCGATATGCTGTCGGCGCAAGGCATCATCAGCGCCCAGGATCTGGCCGACATCCAGCGCGGCATGACGCAGATTCGCGGCGAGATCGAGCGTGGCGAGCTCGAGTGGCAACTGGATCTCGAAGACGTTCACCTGAACATCGAAGCGCGCCTGACCGCGCTCATCGGCGACGCGGGCAAGCGCCTGCACACCGGCCGCTCGCGTAACGATCAGGTGGCGACCGACATCCGACTGTGGCTGCGCAGCGAAATCGATCGCATCGGCAATCACCTCGGCGACCTGCGCCGGGCACTGCTGGATCTGGCCGATCAGCACAGCGCCACGATCCTGCCGGGCTTCACTCACCTGCAAGTCGCACAACCGGTGACGTTCGGTCATCACCTGCTGGCTTACTTCGAGATGTTCAGCCGCGACGCGGAACGCATGCTCGACGTGCGCCGCCGCGTGAACCGGCTGCCGCTGGGCGCTGCGGCGCTCGCCGGCACGAGCTATCCGATCGATCGGGAACGGGTCGCGGCGACGCTTGGCTTTGACGAAGTCTGCGCGAACTCGCTCGACGCGGTGTCGGATCGCGACTTCGCCATCGAATTCACGGCCGCCGCCGCGCTCGTGATGACGCACATCTCGCGCTTCTCGGAAGAGTTGGTGCTGTGGATGAGCCCGCGCGTGGGCTTCATCGATCTGGCCGACCGCTTCTGCACCGGCAGCTCGATCATGCCGCAGAAGAAGAACCCGGACGTGCCCGAACTCGCGCGTGGCAAGACCGGTCGCGTCAACGGCCACCTGATCGCGCTGCTCACGCTGATGAAGGGCCAGCCGCTCGCCTACAACAAGGACAATCAGGAAGACAAGGAACCGCTGTTCGACACGGTCGACACCGTGATCGACACGCTGCGCATCTTCGCGGACATGGTGCCGGGCATCAAGGTGCGCGAAGCCAATATGCGCAACGCCGCGCTGCAAGGCTTCTCGACCGCCACCGATCTGGCCGACTACCTCGTCAAGAAGGGCCTGCCGTTCCGCGACGCCCACGAAATCGTGGCGCATGCCGTGAAGATCTGCTCGGATCGCGATATCGATCTGGCCGACCTGTCGCTCGCCGAGTTGCAGAAGTTCTCGCCGCTCGTCGGTGAGGATGTCTTCGATTGCCTGACGCTCGAAGGCTCGGTCGCCAGCCGCAACCACATCGGCGGCACCGCGCCCGCCCAAGTGCAACGCGCCATCGCCGCCGCACGCGCTAAGCTCGCCAAGTAAGTCGGCCTGGCCAGGTCATTCGACCTGGCGAGCACCAACGAAAATGCCACCCGGACGGGTGGCATTTTTCATGCGCGTGAGATGGACGTACGCGCGGGATCATGTCCCTCGCATCAGAACAGCGGAAGCGACAGGAACCCCTTGATGATGATCGCGTTGAGGATGTCGATGAAGAACGCCCCCACCATTGGCACGATCAGGAATGCGATGTGCGACGGGCCGAAACGCTCGGTCACTGCCTGCATGTTGGCGATGGCCGTCGGCGTCGCACCCAGCCCGAATCCGCAGTGGCCCGCCGCGAGCACGGCCGCATCGTAGTTGCGTCCCATGACGCGGAACGTGACGAAGATCGCATAAGCCGCCATCGCGACCGCCTGCACAACGAGAATCACAATCATCGGCAGCGCCAGCGTCGAGAGATCCCACAGACGCAGCGTCATGAGCGCCATCGCCAGAAAGAGCGAGAGACTCACGTTGCCAAGCACCGACAGCGAGCGCTCAAACACTTCGTAGCCCACGAGCGACAGCAAATTGCGCACAACGACACCGGTAAACAGCACGCACACGAACGTCGGCAATTCGAACGCCGTGCCCGCCAGCCAGCGCGCAATGACCTCGCCGCCCAGCAAACAGATGGCCACCATGGCGACCGTTTCGATCAGCGCCTGCGCGGTGATCAACCGCACCGTGTGCGGCTGCTCGAAGCCCTCCGGCGTGGTCTGTTGCGCCGCGGCCGCACCCGGCACGTTGGCGCCCAGACGCCCCACCAGAAAACGGGCGACCGGCCCGCCCAGCAATCCGCCAAACACCAGCCCGAAGGTGGCGCAAGCCATCGCAATTTCCAGCGCCGACTGCACGCCGTAGCGCGAGGTCAGCGTGTCACCCCATGCCGCGCCCGTGCCGTGTCCGCCCGCCAGCGTAATCGACCCACCCAATAAGCCGACGCCCGGCGCCAGCCCCATGATGGACGCAAGCCCCACGCCGATCGCGTTCTGTAAGATCAGCATGCCCGCCACCACGCCAAGGAACAACACCAGGCGACGCCCGCCGGCCTTCAGGCTGGCCAGGTTGGCCGAGAGTCCGATGGTCGCGAAAAAGGCGAGCATGAGCGGCGTTTGCAACGACGTGTCGAACTTCAGCTCAACCTGCCCAAACTGGCGCAGCGCCAACGCGCCCACCGCCACCAGCAGGCCAGCCGCCACGGGTTCGGGAATGCTGTACGTGCGCAGCGGCCCGATCCATTCGACCAGCTTGCGCCCAAGCAACAACACCAACGTGGCACAGACAAGTGTGCCGTAGGTGCTGAACTCCAGTTGTCCGGTTTCCATGAATCCTCCCGCTCGAAAAAAGTGCGTCGAGTGTAGCAACCGAATCGGCCCAAATTAACGGGAAATCACCCAAATTGGCGCAGTTCGAGCCAAACCACAAATCGGGTATGCCGCGCCACATCTCAACGATCGTCAGACATCTTCCGCCATTCCACGGTCAATTCCACGGATTCGCCTACGCATTTTGCGTCCGCCGACACTCAGCAACGCTCGCTACGTGAAATGCGGCCAGCAAAAACGGGCGTATAAGGCGCGCCGCCATACGCTGCGCATCTCCATGCCAACTACGCCAAATACTCCGAAGCAAAAAAAAACGGCCCCGTGCTTTCACACGGGGCCGGAGGTCGCCTCGGGCGCGCTCGCTTACTGGCGCACGCAATCCACAAAATACTCGGGGCGTCCATCCACTTCCTCGACGACCAGACCGTGGATATCGGTGTGGAACCCGGGGAAGCGTTCGTTGAAGTCGCGCGCGAAACGCAAATACTCGATGATCGCGGCGTTGAAGCGTTCGCCGGGAATCAGCAACGGAATACCCGGCGGGTACGGCGTGAGCAACACGCTCGTCACGCGCCCTTCGAGTTCGTCGATGGGCACCCGGTCGATCTGGCGGTGCGCGAGCTTCGAGAACGCGTCGGTCGGTTTCATCGCGGGCTGCATGTCCGAGAGGTACATCTCGGTCGTCACACGCGCCACGTCGTTCGCCTTGTACACGCTGTGGATCTGATCGCACAGATCGCGCAGGCCGATGCGCTCGTAGCGCGGGAACTTCGCCACGAACTCGGGCAGCACACGCCACAGCGGGCGGTTGTGATCGTAATCGTCCTTGAACTGCTGCAGCTCGGTCACCATCGAGTTCCAGCGGCCCTTGGTGATGCCGATGGTAAACATGATGAAGAACGAATACAGGCCCGTCTTCTCGACGATAATGCCGTGCTCGGCGAGGTACTTGGTGACGATGGCCGCGGGAATACCGCTCTCGCCGAACTCGCCGCCCACGTCCAGCCCCGGCGTGATGATCGTCGCCTTGATCGGATCGAGCATGTTGAAGCCGTCGGCCAGATCGCCGAAGCCGTGCCAACGCTCGTTGGCACGCAGCACCCAGTCGTCGCGCTGAATCGTACCCTCGTCGCCCAGATGCTCCGGGCCCCAGACCGAGAACCACCAAGAATCGCCATACTCGGCCGCCACCTTGCGCATGGCGCGGCGGAAGTCGAGCGCCTCGACGATCGACTCTTCGACCAGTGCCGTGCCGCCCGGCGGCTCCATCATCGCAGCGGCCACGTCGCACGACGCGATGATCGCGTACTGCGGCGAGGTCGACGTGTGCATCAGGTACGCCTCGTTGAAGCGATACGTGTCGAAGGTTCGCGCTTCCGACTCCTGCACCACGATCTGCGACGCTTGCGAAATGCCGGCGAGCAGCTTGTGTGTGGAGTGCGTGGCGTAGACCGTGGCCTCCGACGAGCGAGGACGCCCTTCGCCAATCGCGTGCATGTCGCGGTAGAACTCGTGGAAAGCCGCGTGCGGCAGCCAGGCTTCATCGAAGTGCAACGTGTCGATGGTGTTGCCCAGCAGCTCCTTGATCATCTCGACGTTGTAGATCACGCCGTCATAGGTGCTCTGCGTGATCGTGAGAATGCGCGGCTTGGCGTTCGGATCGCGTTCGAGCACTTCGCGCGCGAACGGGTTCGCTTCGATCTTGGCGCGAATGACTGCCGGCTCGAACTCCGACTTCGGAATCGGGCCGATGATGCCGAGGTGGTTGCGCGTCGGCGTAAGAAACACTGGCACGGCGCCCGTCATGGTGATCGCGTGCAGGATCGACTTGTGGCAGTTGCGGTCGACCACGACGATGTCGCCCGGCGCCACGGTGGCATGCCACACGATCTTGTTCGAGGTCGACGTGCCGTTCGTCACGAAGAACAGATGATCGGCGTTGAAGATACGCGCCGCATTGCGCTCCGACGCGCCCACCGGGCCGTTGTGGTCGAGCAACTGACCCAACTCTTCCACGGCGTTGCACACGTCCGCGCGCAGCATGTTCTCACCGAAGAACTGGTGGAACATCTGGCCCACCGGGCTCTTGAGGAACGCCACGCCACCCGAGTGGCCCGGGCAATGCCATGAATACGAGCCGTCGGCTGCGTAGTGCGTGAGCGAGCGGAAGAACGGCGGCGGCAGCGAGTCGAGGTACGACCTGGCTTCACGGATGATGTGACGCGCCACGAACTCCGGCGTGTCTTCGAACATGTGAATGAAGCCGTGCAGCTCGCGCAGGATGTCGTTCGGGATGTGGCGCGACGTGCGCGTCTCGCCGTACAGGAAAATCGGAATGTCCGGGTTGCGACGGCGCACTTCCTGCACGAACGCGCGCAGGTTGATGATGGCCAGCGCCAGCTCGCCCTCGCCTTCACCGCCCGCTTCGCTCGAGAACGTGCCGAACTCGTCATCGTCGATGGACAGGATGAAACTCGATGCGCGGCTCGCCTGTTGCGCAAACGAGGTCAGGTCACCGTAGCTCGTGAGACCGTTGACCTCCATGCCCTCGGCTTCGATGGCCTCCGCCAAGGAGCGAATCCCGGATCCGGAAATGTTTTCGGAGCGGAAGTCTTCGTCGATGATGACGATCGGAAAACGGAATTTCATTGGCGTTCCTTCGACAAAAGAACGAGCCACGGTCCGACATGGCCGTGGCTCTTGGGCAGTGCGACGTTGCGGGTGCTCACCGGTGGCGAGTCAAGCCTGCGCGGGCTAGGTTTTCGGCAGCGTGACGCCACGCTGCCCCTGGTACTTCCCGCCGCGATCCTTGTACGACGTCTCGCAGACTTCGTCGGATTCGAAGAACAGCACCTGAGCCACGCCCTCGTTGGCGTAGATCTTGGCCGGCAGCGGCGTGGTGTTCGAGAATTCCAGCGTCACATAGCCCTCCCATTCGGGCTCGAACGGCGTCACGTTCACGATGATGCCGCAACGGGCATACGTCGATTTGCCGAGACACACGGTGAGCACGTTGCGCGGAATGCGGAAGTACTCGACGGTGCGCGCGAGCGCGAACGAGTTCGGCGGAATGATGCAGACATCGCCGGAGAAGTCGACGAACGACTTTTCGTCGAAGTTCTTCGGGTCGACAATCGTCGAGTTGATGTTCGTGAAGATCTTGAATTCAGCCGCACAGCGAATATCGTAGCCGTAACTCGACGTGCCATAGCTGACGATCTTCTGCCCGTCCTGGGATTGCCGGACCTGCGACGGCTCGAAGGGCTCGATCATGCCGTGCGCCTCGGCCATACGCCGGATCCATTTGTCGGACTTGATGCTCATGTGTGGGCCTGAATGGGCGTAGTACGTGAAAAATTGGGCGTATTTTACGCGATTGTTGCGGTGCAGTGAGGTTTTCACGCGCACCGCGCCGCGCGGGGCTCCCAGGCCCCCTTGCGCGCCGTCCTTACGTGTTCTGAACGACGATCGAGGGGAATTTGCTCGTCATGTCCTTCTGCCGCGCCGCGATCTTCACCGCCATCTTGCGGGCAATGGCCTTGTAGAGCACCGCGATCCGGCCGGCCGGGTCGCCCACCACGCTCGGCATGCCGGCGTCAGCGTGCACGCGGATACTCATCTCCAGCGGCAGCTTGCCCAGCAGCTCGACGTCGAAATCGTGGCTCATGCGCTCGCCGCCGCCCACGCCGAAGATCGGCTCCTCATGTCCACAGTTCGAACAGATGTGCAGACTCATGTTCTCGATGAGACCGAGGATCGGCACGCCGACCTTCTCGAACATCTTGAGACCCTTGCGGGCGTCGAGCAGCGCCAGGTCCTGCGGCGTGGTAACGATGACCGCGCCCGTGACCGGTACCTTTTGCGCGAGCGTGAGCTGGATGTCGCCCGTACCCGGCGGCATGTCGACGATCAGGTAGTCGAGGTCGTGCCAATTCGTCTGGTTGAGCAGTTGTTCGAGCGCCTGCGTGACCATCGGGCCGCGCCAGACCATCGGATTGTCCGGCTCGATCAGGAAGCCGATCGAGCTGGCTTGCAGGCCGTGCGCCGTCATCGGTTCGAGCGTCTTGCCGTCTTTCGACTCGGGTTTGCCGTGAATGCCCAGCAGCGTGGGGAGCGACGGACCGTAGATGTCGGCGTCGAGAATGCCGACGGTGGCCCCCTCGGCCACCAGCGCCAGCGCCAGGTTCACGGCCGTGGTGCTCTTGCCCACGCCGCCCTTGCCCGACGCCACCGCCACGATGTTCTTCACGTTCGGCAGGAGCTTCACCCCTCGCTGCACCGCATGCGCCACGATTTTCTGGCTGATGTCGACGGCCACGCGCTCGACACCGGGCAGCTTGCCCACGGCATCGGTAATGCGCGTGCGCATCGCCTCGAACTGGCTCTTCGCCGGATAGCCGAATTCGATCTGGATACCGACGTGACCATGCTCGGCCACGACCTGCTTCACATACTTTCCGGCAATCAGGTCGAGCCCCGTGTCGGGATCGACGATGCCACGCAGCACTTCATTGATTTGGGCGACTTCCATGTGGGTCTCTCGCTCTGTCGAGGCGCGCCGGGAAAGCCCCGACGAGCGCTAACAACTTGTAACATCCGTGGCGCACGCTCTCGATTAGCATGCGAGGCGCGCGTGTTATGGGGAACCCGCCGGCATGGCAATCTGTCCTTGCCTGCGGTTGACACTCAGCGCTATTGTAAAAGACCGCGCGCCGGCAGGTTCAAAACCCCTGCAACGCACGCGTGCTTCGGCGAAGTGCTCACGCGTTGTTTCACGACTGCTAGCTAATCGATAAGGAGCCTCACATGAATAAGAACTCTCTGCGCGCTTGCGCGCTCGTCCTGACCGCCGCCGCCATGCTGGCCGGTTGCCAGACGCCGCAGGGCACGAACACGGCGGTCGGCACCGGTGTGGGTGCGGCAGTGGGCGCAGGACTGGGCAACCTCATCGGAGGCAACACGACGGGCACGCTGATCGGCGCCGCCGTGGGTGCCGCCGCTGGCGGCGCGACGGGGTACAACTGGAGCGCGATCAAGAACACCTTGGGCGGCCACACGGCCGGCACAGGCACCACGATCTCCGAGCAGCCCGACGGCTCACTCAAGGTCGCGGTCCCGAGCGACGTGACGTTCGACACCGGCCGCGCCGATATCAAGCCGAACTTCCGCGCCGTGCTCGACGACGTTGCCGCGTCGCTCAACCAGAATCCGGGGATTACCGCCAACATCGTGGGCCATACGGACAGCACGGGCGGCGATCGCATCAACATCCCGTTGTCGCAAAACCGCGCGTCCAACGTGATCCAGTATCTGAACAGCCGCGGTATCGCGATGAACCGCATGAGCGGCACGGGCGTCGGGTCGAGCCAGCCGGTCGCCTCGGATGCCACCGCCGCCGGCCGTGCGCAGAACCGTCGCGTCGAAATCCTGCTGCACGCACCGCGCGGCTGATCGCCTCGCGCTTCGCTTTCTGCCCCGCTTTCCGCCTGACGGGGCATTGGGATTTCGTCTCGCAAACGCAGGCCCGGCCCGCCGGGCCTGCGTTCTGCCGAAGCGCCCGAGCAGCATGCTGCGACGCACCATCGAAATTCGGCACCTCAGTTGAACTAAACCCACGTCACATCGCTCAGACCCTTCGGAAGTGCTTACTGTGGGCGCTTCCATCTCCTCTTTGTTATTGACGTTACGTGTGCCTAGTTAAGCCGGAACCTGGTTCCGGCTTTTTTTTGGTTCATCGTGGAATGCCGCCCCACAGACGTCGCCGGCGCCATCGGCAACGGCCGGCCATTGCCCCGCTCCCGCCCCTCCCTCGCCCTGCCGGATTCATTGAGCGAGTCGGGCGGTTGGGCGTCAACTGGCCCCGCCTGCTAGAATCGACCTTTCCCGGTTCCCTCAACGCACAGTCGATCCTCATGTCCCGCCGCATTCTTGTCACCTCCGCCCTGCCGTACGCCAATGGCCAGATTCACATCGGCCATCTGGTCGAATACATCCAGACCGACATCTGGGTACGGTTCATGCGGATGCAGGGCCATGAGGTCTATTACGTTGGCGCGGACGACACGCACGGCACGCCCGTCATGCTGCGTGCCGAGAAGGAAGGCCTCACCCCCAAGCAATTGATCGAACGCGTCTGGAAGGAACACAAGCGCGACTTCGACAGCTTCGGCGTCTCGTTCGATAACTACTATTCGACGGATTCCGAGGAAAACCGCGAATTGTCCGAAGGCGTTTATCTCGCTCTCAAGGAACAGGGTCTGATCGAAGCCCGCGATATCGAACAGGCGTATGACCCGGTCAAGGAAATGTTCCTGCCGGATCGCTTCATCAAGGGCGAGTGTCCGAAATGCGGCGCCAAGGACCAGTACGGCGATTCTTGCGAAGTCTGTGGTTCGACCTATGCGCCGACCGATCTGCTCAACCCGTACTCGGTAGTCTCGGGCGCCACGCCGGTGCGCAAGACGTCCACGCATTACTTCTTCAAGCTCTCGGACAAGCGCTGCGAGCAGTTCCTGCGCAAATGGGTGGCCGGACTCGCGCAACCCGAAGCCGCCAACAAGATGAAGGAATGGCTCGGCGAAGACGGCGAGTCCACGCTGGCCGATTGGGACATCTCGCGCGACGCCCCCTACTTCGGCTTTGAGATCCCGGGCGCCCCGGGCAAGTATTTCTACGTGTGGCTCGACGCGCCGGTCGGCTACTACGCCAGTTTCAAGAACCTGTGCGCGCAGCGCGGCCTGAACTTCGACGAGTGGGTCAAGCCGGGGTCGACAACCGAGCAGTACCACTTTATCGGCAAGGACATCCTGTACTTCCACACGTTGTTCTGGCCGGCGATGCTCGAGTTCTCGGGCCATCGCACGCCGACCAACGTGTTCGCCCACGGCTTCCTGACGGTGGACGGCCAGAAGATGTCGAAGTCGCGCGGCACGTTCATCACGGCACAAAGCTTCATCGACACCGGCCTCAATCCGGAATGGCTGCGTTACTACATCGGCGCCAAGCTGGGCAACACGATGGAAGACCTCGACCTGAACCTCGACGATTTCATCGCCCGCGTGAACAGCGACCTGGTGGGCAAGTACGTGAACATCGCCAGCCGCGCGGCGGGCTTCCTTCTCAAGCGCTTTGACGGTCGCGTGTCGCCGGACGCCATGCAGGCCCCGCTGCTGGGCCAGTTGCGCGCCGTTGCCCCGCAGATCGCTGCGCACTACGAAGCGCGCGAGTTCGGCAAGGCGCTGCGTCTGGTGATGGAACAGGCCGACGCCGTGAACGGTTACGTCGACACGGTCAAGCCGTGGGATCTGGCGAAGGATCCGGCGCAGGCCGGCGCCCTGCACGAGGCGTGCTCGGTCTGCCTCGAGGCGTTCCGTTTGCTCACGCTGTACCTCAAGCCCGTGCTACCTGTGACGGCCGAGGCCGTGGAGCGCTTCCTGAACATCGCGCCGCAAGCATGGCAGGACGTGAGCCGCCCGCTCACCGCCGACACGGCGATCTCCGCCTACAAGCATTTGATGACGCGCGTCGAAGGCAAGCAGGTTGAAGCGTTGCTCGCGGCCAACCGCGACTCGCTGCAAGCGGCCGCACCGGTGGCTGAGGCGGCAGCGGCGAAGGGCAAGGACAAAGCCGCCAGGGCGTCGGAGAAGGCTGAGAACGGCGCGCAAGACGGCATCATCAACATCGACGACTTCGCCAAGATCGATCTGCGCATCGCGCGCATCGTCGATTGCAAGGCGGTCGACGGGTCGGACAAGCTGCTGCAACTCACGCTCGACGTGGGCGAAGCGCAAACGCGTAACGTCTTCTCCGGGATCAAGTCCGCCTATCCGCAGCCCGAAGCGCTGGTGGGCAAGCTCACGGTAATGGTCGCCAACCTCGCGCCGCGCAAGATGAAGTTCGGTCTGTCCGAAGGCATGGTGCTCGCCGCCTCGGCCGCCGACGAGAAAGCGGAACCGGGCCTCTACATCCTCGAGCCGCACGACGGCGCGAAGCCTGGCATGCGCGTGAAGTAATGCGCTGACGTGCCGCTTGGAAACGCCGGCGGCGTCGCATGGCAACGCCCGCGCTTCCCACGAAAAACACCCCGAATACCGGACATCTCGTCCGGCACCGGGGTGTTTTTTTATGCTGGCGTCCCGCAACTCGGCGGCCGAGGGTAGCGATGAAACGCCGACCGGCTAGCGCAGATGATCCACCGGCAACGCGGTGGTGAATTTCACCGTTTCCATCGAGAAGCTCGCGCTGATGTCTTGCAGATCGGCCACGCGAATGAGCTTTTTGTAGAAACGGTCGTAGGCAGCGATGTCCGGCAGGTACACCTTGAGCAGATAGTCGATCTCGCCCGCCATCCGGTGCATCTCGACAATTTCAGGCAATTCCCGTGCGCCTGCCACGAAGCGGACCATCCAGTCCTCGCTGTGCGCGGCCGCCTTGATGAACACGAACGCGGTGACGCGCAGATCGAGCTGCTGAGGATCGCACAGCGTGACCTGCCCCGTGATGACGCCGTTTTCACGCAGGCGCTGCACGCGCCGCCAGCAGGGCGTCGGCGACAGATGCACGGCTTCGGCCAGTTCACCCAGCGAGCGCGAGGCATCGGCTTGCAGATTTTCGAGAATTGCGAGATCGGTTTTGTCCATGACAGCCACCTGAGAGGAAAATTTTTCCAAATCCTACGCCATTCGGCAGAAAATTTGAAACCCTTTACCTCTCGTTGGCACGTAAACTTCAGAAACATTCTGGAAACAGGCGGCATCATGAAAATCTTCACTCAACATCCGGCCTCTGTCGGTGAAAATTACCTCCAACACATGGGGTCGGCACTGTCCTTCGCGCTGCCCTTGCTCGGCGCCTGTCTGGCGTGTCTCGTGCACGCACTGCTGCCGTTCCTGTTCGAGAAAACGGGCAGTCGAATCATCGTGCGCCTGCACGACCGCATGGTGACGCATCGCGACCGGCACGCCGTGCCCGCGACGCCGTCCGAGAAGGCCGAGGGCCAACAATCGCAGGCGATGCCATAACGCCGAGTCGTCGAGGCCGAGCGATCGGCCTTCGCCTCGCCCCCGATCAGGGACGCTCCGACGCAGGATCCGCCGAGCGCGACGTGACCGTTACCCGGCCATCGGGGCCGAAGTGCGCGTTGAACATGCCCGCCGTGTTGACGCCGTCCTCGAGCCAGCGCCAGCTCCACACGGTCTCCTTCTTCAGTCGGTACTCCGCCACGCTCGTCGGCTTGCCGAGCAGACGCCGCACGTCGTCCTGCGACATGCCGGGGCGCACCTGTTCGAAGTTCTCCGGCGAGAGCGCCTGGCTGACGCCACGCAGCTTCCCGTCAGGCGCAATGTCAACCATGTAGGTCCGCAAGCCGCCCGGCGCACGCGGATACTCCAGCCGCCGCGAACCGTCGTCGTTCTCCCAGATGATTTCCGGCTTGCCCATCTGCTCGCGCACCTGGGCCTCGGTCGTGACGCCCGGTGTGAGGTTGCGCAACAGCATGTCATCCGGCTTGATAGCGTTGACCGTATCGCGCGCTTTTTCACGCACCTTGTCGATCTGCTGCTGATCGCAGCCGAACAAGCCCAACAGACTCGCGAACAATCCCATGGCGACTCCCCAGCGAAGACCCCGGCGCAGCCCCTGCGCCGGGTGAACGAAACTGCGCAACGTTGTCATCGACAACCCCTCCTTTTCCCGTATTTTTTCCACGCATTTGGCGCGCCGCGCCGTCCCCGCATCGATCAGTCGAAGCGACGGTTGAACAACACGTCGAAGCCGGACAGCGAACCGGTGCGCAGCACCAATTGCCAGCGACGCGACACCTGCCACGTAATCTTCACGATGCTCGCGGCACTGGTCAGACTTTGCTCGTATCCCAGGGCGAAGTTGTCCGAGATTGCCTTGCCCACCTTCACGACCTGCTCGTCGTCCGACAGGCCCGAGTCGCTGGTGCCGATGCTGAACTCGTCGATCCCGAGATCCTTGATGATGCGTCTGCCGCCCGTGGCCCCGAGCAGCGCCGTGGCCGCCCCCGCCATCGCCTGACGCTGGCCGAGCCCCGCGCCGTCCGGGCCGTGGCCGAACATCAGCCATGAGAGCTTCTCCTCGTCCGACACGTTCGGCTCCGACACAAGCGACACACGCGGCTGGCGCACCGTGCCCGTCACCAGCACCCCGGCGGCGACTTCCTGATTACGGCGCATCGCCTGAATGTAGATGTCGGGATTGTCGAGCGGGCCGACGAAGTTGATCTGACCGCGCTCGATCGCGAGCTTCCGGTCGAACGCCTCGTACGTGCCCTCCGCCACCGTGATGGTGCCGGTCGCACGCATCGTCGTGAGCGGATCGCTCTGCAGGCGCACGCTGCCGCGCAACAGCAGGTCGGCCCCGCCGCCGACGAAGCGGAAGTCCCGCCCCAGATTCACCTCCACGTTGATGTGCGGCGAGAAGCGGCTGGCCGGCTTCGCGCTGATGCGGGCAGCCTCCTCCTTCGCGTCGAGCGGCCGGGTGCGGGCCTGCGCGCCGCCGCGCACCACCACGACATCGTCGCCAAGCTTCGGCGCGCTGGTCGGCGGCAGCGCAAAACGGGCCCGGTCGATGGTGAACTTGCCGGTCACGGCCATCGCGTCGCCACTGCCCATCGCCTTCGCCTCGCCGGTAAGGGTTAGCTGCCGGTCCGGCGCGGCGAACAATTGCAGCTTGTCGGCCGTGAGCGTAACGCCAAGCGTCGGCTCGGGCGTGTCGAGCCGGATGTTGCCCGTCGCCCGCGCCGTGCCGCCGCCACCGCCTGTCACGACCACGTCGCGCAGCACGATCTCGGTCGGTGTGAGCGCCACGCGCACCCGACCATTCTTGACGCGAACGCCCGTGTCGAACATCTGCATCGACAGATCGTCGGCGGTCAGCTCGCCGGTGGGACGCGGCTTGCCTACCGTGCCCGCGAGCGTCACTTGGAGGTTCGCACGTCCCTTGAAGGCAAATTGCGCCCCGGCCAGACGCTCGAAATTCGAGAGATCGGGGACGGCAATGGCGAGGCGTCCCGCGAGCGGCGCGGTGTCCGGCACCTCGGGAATGCCGCCCTGCACATGCAGGCCTGCCTGTATGTCGGCGTCCAGCGTGCCGACCAGCGACGAGACGGCCTTGAGCGTGACGTGCGCTGTCTGCCCCGCCAGGTCGACGTGCGCGCGCAGCGCCGAGATCCCGAGCGGCACGCGCGCCCCCACGCCGCCCTTCTCCGCCGTCAGGCCGGGAACGCCTGTCACCGTCACGTTCACGCTCTCGTTCAACCCGCCGCGACTCAACGTGACGTCACCCCTGCGCCGCACGACTTCGACGAAGCCGTCGGCACGCTGACCGGTGTGCACGTCCCATTTGCCGTCGAGCACGAGGTCGCTGGCGACCGACGACGACTCGCCCGTGAACGCGTGCATGACGCGCAACACCTGCGCGACGTCGAGCGTGTCGATGGTGCCCGCCGTCTTCAGTTGTCCCTCGCCGTAGTCGAGGTTTGCCAGTGACACCGTCCCCGCATCCGTCACGAGTTTGGCCGCGCCGAGATGCACGCGGTCGGCACTCACCTGCACCTGCCACGGGGACGCCAGATCAAGCTTCGGCACGCCACGGTTTTCGAGCGTCTGAATCATGCCGCGCCAGCCCGGCTTGCCGCGCGTATCGGTCACGGCGCCGGCAGCATCGAGATTCATGTCGAGCGGCGCTTCGCGCAACCTGCCCGCCGCCTTCAGATGCAATGTATGCGCGCCGCGAGTGCCCGCCAGCGCAAGCGAGAGCCGATCGAGCCGCGCGATGTCGCTGGTCAGGCCCTGGCCCTCGAGCGTCACGTTCAACCGGTCGCCCGCCGCGCCCGGCAGGCCGCCGCTGACGTCCACCTTCCCGCTCAGATGCTGGAGCCGTTGCGCCCCGAAGACAAGCTTGTCGGCCGCCAGCGACGCGACCACGACCGGACGCTCGATCGTGCCCGACACTTGCCCGTCCACTTGCAGCCGACCCGCGAGGCCGAAGCCCAGCTTGTCGAGCGACGGCGCGTCGACCTTCACCGCCATCTTGTCGCCCGCAGTACCGAAACTGCCGCGCAATTGCACCTGATTGCCTGCCACGAGCAGGTTGGCGTCACTGGGCAGCAGTCGCGTGCCCGCCAGCCTCACCGTGCCCGACCCGCTCATCGGCAAGTCGGCGTAGACGCTGTCCTGCAATGCAAACTTGAGCGCGAGTCCGAACGCCGGACGCAGCGCCCCCTGCGCATCGACCTGCCCCGTGACGCTCGCCGTCGGTGGCTTGGTACCCCGTTTTTGCGGGCCGTAAAGGTCATACCAGGCGGCGGGGTCGAAGCGCGTGAGCTTGATCTGCGCCCGATAGGCGCCCGCGTCGTCGTTTTCGAGAACGCCGGTGGCCGCAACCTTGCGATTGCCGGCCTCCAGCGAGAGCGCGTTGACGGTGGTGCCCTTAGCATCGAGACCGATGTCGGCCAGCACACGTCGGGCCGCGTCGCGCCAATCGAGGACGATGTGTTGCCCGGTTGCGTCGAGCTTGATGTCGAGTGGCCCGCCGAGCGTCGTCGCAGGCAGCTTGCGGTACAACGCGCGCAGATCGAGATCGCGCATCGTCAATGCGAAGCCGCCGACAGTCGCCTCGGCATCCGCCGACGTCGGCGGCGCCGCCTTTGCGGCGCTGGCCGCATTCGCCCCCTTCGCCCCCTTCGCCGCCGACGCGACAGGCGCCGTTGCCGCCGCCACCGATACGGCCACCGTCTCCCGACGCAGCTCGCCGCTACCGGTGAGCCGGCCGCCGCCCACAAGCTTCAGTTCGATATCGGTCAGCGCCTGATGCGTCGCATCGAGCAGCACCTGCGTGCGCAGGCTCTCGACGGGCAGCCCGCCGGCATCGATGGCTCCTGGCTTGGCGTTCGTCACGGACACCGGCCCCAGCACGCGGAATGTTCTGGCCCCTGGCTCCGGTCGCAAATCGGCCTGCACTGCGAGATCCGCCTGCGGCGCGGTGGGATCGAAGTCGCGCGGATTGAGGTGATTGAGCGACACCTGTGCGCGCGAGAGCGGCACGGCGCTGAACGGCGACATGGCAATGTGCGCCGTACCGTTCAGCGTCTTTCCGGTCGCCGTCAAGTCGACGACGAGCGCGTCGAGCGAGCCGGACAGGTCGGCCTGCAGGGCGACGGGAATATCGCCCGCCTTCGCTTGCAAGCCAACGTTGCCCCCCAGCGCGAACGGACGCCGGCCGTTCAACTGCACATTCGCCCGCACCTCGCCGTAGGGCGTGCCGAGATGTTCGACCTGAATCGTGTGTTGCGTGCCGTCGCTGCGCGCGGCGACGCGAACGTCTTCCAGCACCAGCGCAGGCGAATGCAGTGTGAGCTTCGCCACACGCACGTCGTTCAACGTGAGGCCGAGCGGCAGACGCAGGCTAGACGGCATCGTTGTGGGCGTGGTCGACGGTCGCGATGGCGCAAACGCTATTTCCACGTCCCCCGCCTGCAACTTGTCGACGGTGAAATGCAGCGGGCGCAAGCGCAAGTCCCAACGGCTTTCGAGACGGCTCACGGTGATGCGCGTCGCACCGTCGAGATAGCGCACGTCGCTCACGGTGAAGCCATGCGCGAGGCTGCCGCCGCGCCATTCCCCCGAGAGTTTGCCGCCGAGCGTCGACACCGCCGTCTGCCACAGCCAGCGGCTACCGCGTTCGCTCGACATCGCCCAGAGCAGCGCGCCAATGACCAACACGACGATGAGCAGGACGGCGAGACCGGCGCCCGCCAGCGCACGCACCCATCGCCGACGACGCGCAGGTGGCGTTGGTGGCGTTGGCGGCGGCTCGGATGGGCGCGGCGGAGAGGTATCGAGCGGCATCGTCATCAGAAAGCCACCCCCAACGAGATGGCCGGACGGAACTGCTTGTTGCGCACGCCGTAGCCCAGGTCGAGGTTCACCGGCCCGACCGGGCTGCGCCAGCGCACACCGACCCCCACGCCGTGATACAGCGGCGTGGGGTGCCGATAATCGTCGGTGGCCGTGCCGACGTCCCAGAACACGGCGCCGCCCCAGTCACGCGTAACCCAGCGCTGGTATTCGAGGCTTGCCGTGCCGAGATACTTGGTGGGAAACGTGGTGCCGTTCTGCTGACGGCCAATGCTCTGGTACGTGTACCCACGAATCGACGACGTGCCGCCCGCGAAGAACAGCAGCGACGACGGAATCCGGTTGCTGTTGCCGTTGGTGAGCACGGCGCCAAGCTCCAGGCGCGCGATCACGATGTCACGTTGGCCCACGGGAAAGTACTGACGGATACGGCCGTAGAGACGCCCAAAACTCTGATCGGTGAGGACGGGCTTCGCCGCGACGCCGATCTGCGTGTTCACAATGTTGCCCTTGCGCGGAAAGATCAAGTCGTCGACATCGCGACGATTCCACGAAAACGCCGCCACAAGCGCCTTGTTGAGGAAAGGCTGGCCGCCGTCGGGACGTTCGTCCGCGCGGTAGAAGTCGAGCGTATAGGCCCAGTCGTAGCGATCGCGCGAGCGGGCGCGCTTGATGCCGATCTGGGTCGAGCGTTGATCCAGGCCGTTCAAATACGTGCGCTCGAACGATCCGCGAAGGCTGTTGGTGTACGCGCTGGTGTCGGGCGGCATGGCGATTTCGGCGTACCCGCCCTGTCGGTACTGTTCCAGACGCGCCTGCGTGTCGAACGTCCACGCGCGGCCAAACAGGTTGTAGTACGAATAACGCCCGTTGACGCTCGCGCCGGTATCGGTCGTATAGCCGACCCCGCTTCGCACGCGCTGCGTGGGGAATTCGCGCACCTTGACTTCGACCGGTGCGTTTTCGGCACGCGCCGGGTCCTCCGTCACCGAAATGATGACGTTCGAGAAGTATGGCGTGGCCTGAATCTGACGCTGCAGTTCCCGCAAGCGCTCGGCGTCGAATGGCTCGCCCTCGGACAGCGGATTGACATTGCGGATGATCTGCGCCGGATAGCGCCGCGTACCGGAGATGATGAGCGGGCCGAGGGTGAAGGGCGGGCCGCTCTCGTACGTCGCGACGAGCGAGGCAGCGTCGTTATCGGCATCGACCACGGCGCGCGCGAAGGCCATCTTCGCCGCGTGATAGCGCTTCTGCCCCAGTTGGAACAGGGTGTCGTCCTTGGCCTTGTCCCAGTCGGCCTGACGGAACGGCGCATCCACCGGCAACGCCCAGGCATTGCGCAACTGCGCGACACGCTGTGGATCTTGTTCGATCACCGGGCCGGTGAACGTGAGATCGACGTTCTTGATATGCGTGCGCGGGCCGGAAGCCACTGCGACATGAACGTCGCGCTTGCCGTTGATGGTGGCCACGTCCACATGCGTGACGGGCGAGAAATAGCCTTCCGTCGACGTGAGTTCCTGCACCTGCTCGCCCACGGTCGCGATCAGATGTTCGAACTGAGCCTCGCCAATGTCGTCGCGCGCGGCGTAGCGCACGAGATCGAGATTGTCCGTCAGAAGCTTGGCCAGACCGTTGGGGGCGTCGACACGAACGCGATAGTCGGCTTGCGCCGCGCCGGGCACTCCCAGGCCCAATATCAAGCCGGCCAGCGTGACCAGCATGGCCGGTAGCGTGCGCAAAGGGGGCACGACTAGGCGACGGCAAACGTCGTCACCGGGTGGGATCTGCGAGACGGTCAAAACCTTCCTTGGCGTGTTGAATGTTGTCGCCGGTCGTCCGGCATGCGGTCAATGGCGCCCGATCGCGCCTTGGGTGCAAGCATGGCACAGCATTTATGCGTGCGATGCACATGTACGGCATATATGAGGCGTATTTGAACATATCCCTTCCCCCTGTTCACCCGCTTGGCCCAAAACAGCCAAAACGGTGGGCCGAGACGGGTTTGCGGTAGAATCTGCGTCGATTGGCGCCGTCCCAATGGCGCCGCTGTTGCCTATTTTTTGAGCAATCGACCATGTACGAATCCGACATCACCCAATTCATCAAGCAATTGAAGACCGAGAAGCCGACGCTGGAAGCCGAGCAACGCCAAGGTCGCGCCCTGCTGTGGGACAAGCAGCCGATCGATTTGGACGAGCGCCGCCAGGCCCAGCAATCGCGCGTGGCCCAGCAGCCCTACGTCTATCAGGGCGAGTAAGTCGCCGCTGCCCGGCCGAGTCCTCTCTTGAATCCGAGTCCGCCCGACGATCCGTCGCACACGCCCGAGCCGATCGCCGACGTCGCGCCGGCGTCGGCGCACGTCGATGCGACACCGTCAGAGGGATCACCCCCCCAGCCGCGCCCGACCGGCAGCCCGGCGACAGAACTGCCCGCGCCGCACAGCGGACAGGACTCCACGCCCGACACGGTTGACGGCGTGGCGCGTGCGCGCCTGTATGGCGAGCCGCTCTTCGCCCTGCCGAACGATCTGTATATCCCGCCGGACGCGCTCGAGATCTTTCTCGAAGCCTTCGAAGGCCCGCTCGACTTGTTGCTGTATCTGATCCGCAAGCAGAACTTCAACGTGCTCGACATCCCGATGGCGCAGGTCACGAAGCAGTACCTGCTCTACGTCGAACAGATCCGCCGGACCAATCTCGAACTCGCGTCCGAGTATCTGCTCATGGCCGCGATGCTCATCGAGATCAAGTCGCGCATGCTGCTGCCGGTCAAGAAGGCCGACACCGGTGAAGACGCCGAGGATCCGCGCGCGGAACTCGTGCGCCGTCTGCTCGAGTATGAGCAGATGAAGCTCGCCGCGCAGAAGCTCGACACGCTGCCGGTGCTCGGCCGCGACTTCCTGCGCTCGCAGGTCTATATCGAGCAAAGCCTCCAGCCGCGCTTCCCCGATGTCGACGCCGAGGACCTGCGCGCCGCGTGGGCCGAAGTGCTGCGCCGGGCCAAGCTCGTGCAGCATCACAAGATCTCGCGTGAAGAGTTGTCCGTGCGCGAGCACATGAGCCAGATTCTGCGACGCTTGCAAGGCGCACGCTTCATGGAGTTCACCGAACTGTTCGACGTCACGCGCGGCGTGCCGGTCGTGGTGGTCAACTTCATCGCCATGCTCGAACTCTCGCGCGAGTCGTTGCTGGAGATCACCCAGGCCGAGCCGTTTGCGCCGATCTATGTCCGTCTGACCTATTCGCCCAACTGAGCGTCGCCCAACGACGCGCTCAGGAAACCTCGGGGCGGCGGGAGTCCGCCATGCCAGCGCGGTTTTGCGCACGCCGATTGAGATTTCCTCTACAATCGCCCGGACGTTTTGGCGGCCACGCCCTTGCCAGACAAGGCGCGCGCCACGCCTGGACGTAACACACACGTACGCCACGCACGGAACCTCAATGAAAGTCATCCCTTCGATTCATGAACTGCGCGACCAACTGCGCGGACAGAATCGCGTCGCCTTCGTGCCCACGATGGGCAACCTGCACGACGGGCATCTGTCGCTCATGCGACTGGCGCGCCAACACGGCGACCCGGTCGTCGCCAGCATTTTCGTGAACCGCCTGCAATTCGGACCGAACGAAGACTTCGACAAGTATCCGCGCACGATGGCCGACGACGTCGAGAAGCTCACGCGCGAGAACGTCTACGTGCTGTTCTCGCCGGACGAAAGGGAGATGTATCCGGAGCCGCAGGAATACCGCGTCGAGCCGCCGCACGATCTCGGCGACATTCTCGAAGGCGAGTTCCGCCCGGGTTTCTTCACGGGGGTGTGTACGGTCGTTACCAAGCTTTTCTCGTGCGTGCAGCCGCGCGTGGCCGTGTTCGGCAAGAAGGATTACCAGCAACTGATGATCGTGCGCAGCATGTGCCGTCAGTTCGCGCTGCCCATCGAGATTATCGCCGCCGAGACCGTGCGCGCCGACGACGGCCTGGCGCTGTCCTCGCGCAACCGCTACCTGTCGGATGCCGAGCGCGCCGAAGCGCCGCAGCTCTATCGTCTGCTGGGCCAGGTTCGCGACGACGTCAACAGCGGCAAGACAGACTACGCGGCGCTCGAAGCGGCGGCCATGCAAACGCTGACCGAGCGCGGCTGGAAGCCGGATTACGTGGCGATTCGCCAACGCGCCAACCTGCGTGCGCCGGCCCCTGGCGCCGCACCGGCCGAGAGCCTGGTGGTGCTTGCGGCCGCCAAGCTCGGCGCGACACGACTGATCGACAATCTCGAAATCTGAGCGCCGGGCACGCCGCATACGGTCGAACGACCGTTGCCTCGTGCTCCCGACGCAAGCCGCGCGTGCCGGTTGCACGCGCATCTTTCGTCGCGCCGCTCGCGCGACACCGCAATACTAGAGGCAAGCCATGTACCGCACCATGCTCAAGTCGAAGATCCACCGCGCCACCGTGACGCATTGCGAATTGCATTACGAAGGCTCGTGTGCGATCGACGAGAACCTGCTCGAAGCCTCGGGCCTTGTCGAAAATGAGCAAATCGACATCTTCAACGTCAACAATGGCGAACGCTTCACGACCTATGCCATTCGCGGCGAGCGCGGCAGCGGCATGATCTCGCTCAACGGCGCCGCGGCCCGCCGCGCGCAACTGGGCGACGTCGTCATCATCGTGTCGTACGCACAGGTCGAGGAAAAGGAAGTGCTGGCCGGGTTCAAGCCCAAGCTGGTGTTTGTCGACGAGAAGAACGTGCAGAAGGGCGAACGCGATCACGTGCCGCTGCAAGCGTGGGAAGAGACACGCGCCTTCGAGGCGGCGCAAGCAGCCAAGTAAGGCCGCTCGTCGACGCCAACGACAAGTGTCGAATGACCAAGGGGCCCGCGGGCCCCTTGGTCATTGTCGTCGCGCCGGCTCAGTCACCGCCCTCGCAGACGATCACTTCGCGACGAAGGCCGTAATGCCTTCCCACTGCGGCAGATCGCGTTCAACGCGTCCCGGCGCCACGTCCCACAGCGTGAGGCCGTGCGCGGCGAGCTGCACATAGTTCTGGGTGTTGCGCAGCATGCCGAGCACCGGCAAGCCGGCCTCCTCGCAGTAGCGCGAGAGCTGATCGGCCGCGCGAGTGCGGGCATCGACCCGCATGCCGACCACGCCGATACGCACATCGCCCTGACGCACCGCCCGCTCCTCGCCCAGCTTTTGCAGGAAATCGCGTGTGGCGAGAATATCGAAGATCGACGGCTGCAGCGGCACCAGCACGTGGTCGGCGAGTTTGAGGATCGACTCGAGCCGCTTGCCGTGCAGCCCTGCGGGCGTGTCGAGCACCGCATGGGTCGTACCCTTGGGGGGACGGGCAACCTCGTTGTGATCGACCTCCCAGGTGGCGATCTGGCGCAGCCCAGGCGGGCGCAAGCCCAACCAGGCCCGCGACGACTGCTGCCGATCGGTATCGCCGAGCATCACGGCGTGCCCCTGCGCGGCCAGATAGCCGGCCAGATTCGTCGCCAGCGTGCTCTTGCCCACTCCCCCCTTCGGATTCGCCACCACAATCACCGGCATCGCAGACTCCCCTAGGTCGATTTGCCGTTCATCTTACAACGGCCGGATGGCGGCCTCGCGTCAGTCCACCGTCGCTGCGCACTAGCGCAAGCACGCCCAGACGCGCGACAGATCCAGATGCGCCGCCAGCGAATCCGCCAACCGGTCGAGCGACGCCTCGCGCAGCGCGTTGTAGTCCTGCGCCTCGACATCACCGGCACCGGCCCACGCGAGCAGCGCTTGCAGGGCCTGCGGCGTATCGAACAGGCCATGCAGGTAGGTGCCCATCACCCGATCGTCGGCCGAGCGGGCGCCGTCGGCGCGGGCGGCCGCTTCACTCACTTCGCCCGCCAACCAGACGGCCGGCCGCTCGAGCGCCGCCCCGTGCGTTACGCCCATGTGGATCTCGTAGCCGCTCACGGGGGCATCGCCGACGCTCAGGCGGCCCGCCACGACGCGCAGCTGCTTTTGCGGCTGCATCGTGGTCTCGATGTCGAGCCATCCGAGACCGGCGGTCGTCCCCGGCTCGCCTTCCAGCCCGAGCGGGTCGTGAATCGCCGTCCCGAGCATCTGCAAGCCACCGCAGATACCTAGCACCTTGCCGCCGTAGCGCAGATGCCGCGCGATGGCCGGCGCCCAACCCTGCGCCCGCAGCCACGCCAGATCGGCACGCACATGCTTGCTGCCGGGCAGAATCACGAGGTCGCAGGCGGGCCACGACTCGCCCGCGCCGACGTAGCGGAAGTCGACCTGCGGGTGCGCCCTCAAGGCGTCGAAGTCGGTGTGATTGCTGATACGAGGCAAGGCGGGCACCGCGACGTGCAACCGTGTCTCGCCGCGCGCGGCCGAGTGGCGCTCGCCGGGCAGCATGTCTTCGCCATCCAGATGCAGGCCGTGAAGATAGGGCAGCACGCCCAGCACCGAGATGCCGGTGCGCGCCTCCAACCATTCGAGGCCGCTGGTCAGCAACGACGGATCGCCGCGAAACCGGTTGATGACGAAACCCTTGATGCGCGCGCGCTCGCTATCGGACAGACACGCGAGCGTGCCAAGCAATTGCGCGAACACACCGCCCCGGTCGATGTCGGCGACGAGCAGCACTGGCGCATCGACCGCCTCGGCGAAGCCCATGTTCGCGATGTCGCGCGCGCGCAGGTTCACCTCGGCCGGACTGCCTGCCCCTTCGACGAGCACCGCATCGTAGCCGGTGCGCAAGCGCTGGTAAGCGGCCAGCACGGCGGCCATCGCACGGGGCTTGTACTCGTGATACGCACGCGCATCGAGATCGGCCATGACCTTGCCGCCGATGATGACCTGCGCGCCGCGATCGCTGCTCGGCTTGAGCAGCACGGGATTGAAGTCGGTATGCGGCGCGATGCCGGCCGCCTGCGCCTGCAACGCCTGCGCGCGGCCGATCTCGCCGCCGTCGGCCGTCACGGCACTGTTGAGCGCCATGTTCTGCGGCTTGAAGGGTGCCACACGCACGCCTTCACGATGGAGCAAGCGGCACAGCCCGGCGACCAACGTGCTCTTGCCGGCATCGGACGACGTGCCCTGAATCATCAGGGTGCCCCGATAGGCGCGTGAAGGTGCGGCGAAATTGACAGGGATTTCACTCATGACGCGAATTATCGCATCGGCCGCTCGTACAATATTGCCCATGAGTGCCCTCGACCTGACTTTCGTGCTGGGTGGCGCGCGCTCCGGCAAAAGTGCGTTCGCCGAACGTCTCGCCGGACAAAGCGGCCTGCCGGTCACCTACGTCGCTACCGCCGCGGTGAGCGACGAGCCCGAGATGCGCGCGCGCATTGCGCATCATCGCGCGAGCCGTCCGGCGCACTGGCGCACCGTGGAAGTCGGACGCGATCTCGCGGGAACGCTGCGCGACGTCGCCCGCGACGGCCATTGCGTACTGGTCGACTGCCTGCCGCTGTGGCTGGCCGGTTGGCTCTGCCCGCCGGACGATCATCCCGAAGGGCCCGCCAGCGATACGCGGTGGCACGATGTCGTCGAATCGCTCGACCGGACGCTGGAATCGCTGCCCGGCAAGATCATCGTCGTCAGCAATGAAATAGGCCTCGGCGTGATTCCGATGGGTTCGCTGACGCGACGCTACGTGGATGAGTTGGGCCGTCTGAACCAGCGTGTCGCCGCACGCGCCCCCCAAGTGCGTTTTGTCGTCGCCGGATTGCCGATGGCCGTCAAAGGATAATCGCCAATGCTCACCGCCATCGCCCCCGAATCGCTCTGGCTCGCCGCCCTGATCGGCGTACTGCTCGACGCCTGGCTCGGTGAGCCGCGCCGGTGGCATCCGCTGGCCGGGTTCGGCTACATCGCCAATGGCGTGGAAGCCTGGCTCAACGCGCCCGGCATCCAGGACAAGCCGTTCAGCGCCATGGCGCGCGGCGTCTGGGCGTGGGCGATCATGCTGGTACTGCCCGTCGTGATCGCCTGGGCGCTCACGTTCCTGCCCGGTTGGGGAGGCATCGTCTGGCAGGCGCTAGCCTTGTACGCCGCCTTGGGGGCACGCAGCCTGCGCGAGCACGTGATGCCCATCGCCCAGGCGCTGCGCGACGGCGACCTGACGCAAGCGCGCGCGCTCACGGCGCGCATCGTCTCGCGCGACACCGACGACGCAAGTGCCTCCGATCTCGCGCGCGCAGCGGTGGAGTCAACGCTGGAGAACGGCAACGATGCCATCTTCGGCGCGCTGTTCTGGTTCGCCATTGCAGGCGCGCCCGGCGTCGTGCTGTTCCGACTTGCGAACACGCTCGACGCCATGTGGGGCTATCGCACCGACAAGTTTCTGTACTTCGGCCGACCGGCCGCTCGCATCGACGATGCGCTCAACTGGATTCCCGCGCGGCTGACGGCTGCGAGCTATGCGATCTTCGGCGACGTCTCCCGGGCCATCGACTGCTGGCGCACGCAGGCGAGCGCATGGTCCAGCCCGAACGCCGGGCCGGTGATGGCCGCCGGGGCAGGCAGTCTCGGTGTCCAATTGGGCGGCCCGGCCCGCTATCACGGCGAGTGGGAAGCACGTCCGGCGCTGGGTTGTGGCATGACGCCGTCGCCACAGCACATCAAGGCCGCGTGGCGGCTCATCTCGCGCTCGATGTGGATGTGGCTGATCGTCAGCGGCGCGCTGGCGCTCTTCGCGGCCTCACAGGCCGATAACGTGCCGACAGGGATGTTGTGAGCGAGACGGCATTCCCGGCCTTGTATGCGCCATCAGGGCCTCGCCACGGCGGCAATCTCGGCGAAGCCATTCGTCGGTATCAACGCCCCCGCGAGGACTGGCTCGACCTGTCCACCGGCATCAATCCGAACGGCTATCCCGTGCCGATGCCGCCCGCGAGCGTCTGGCGCGACTTGCCCGACGCCCTCGACGATCTGCGCGACGTGGCGGCACAATATTACGGCGCGCCAGCCCACGCAGTGGTGCCGTGCGCCGGATCGCAAGCGGTCATCCGCACGTTACCCGCGCTGCTGCGGCCGGGACGCGTTGCCGTCGCCTCGCTCACCTACAGCGAGTACGCGCCGGCCTTCGCACAAGCCGGGCACACCCTTGTGCCATGGCTGGGGCCCGAGGCCGGATTGCCCGACGTCGACTACCTCGTGTGGGTCAATCCCGACAATCCGACGACACGATGCGTTTCGCGCCAAACCATCTCACGATGGCAATGTTTGCTGGCCGAGCGCGGTGGCATGTTGATCGTCGACGAAGCCTTTGCAGACGTTTCACCCCACGCGTCGATGACGTCCCACGCGGGCGAGGACGGCCTCGTCGTGCTCCGCTCGGTTGGCAAGTTCTTCGGGCTGGCGGGCATTCGCGCGGGCTTTGCGCTTTGTCCTGAGGCGTTGGCGACGCGCTTGGCCGAGCGTCTTGGTGCGTGGACGGTCAGCGGCCCGGCAAGGTTCGCTGTCCGAACCGCCCTGCGCGATACGGCGTGGCAAGCGGCGACACGCGCGCGTTTGGTGGAGGATGGCGAACGGCTGCTTGCGCTGTTGCGAACGCGGGGCTGGCCGGCGCACGGCACGCCCCTCTTCGCATGGACACCGCATGCGATGGCGCCGCGGTGGCACGCCCAGTTGGCGGCGCAGGGCATCTGGACACGCCTTTTCGAGGCGCGTCCGGTCACCGTGGCGAACGGGGAAACGCTGACCTTGCCGAGTCTGCGGCTCGGCCTGCCGTCGACCGAAGGCGAGTGGCAGCGATTACAAACGGCACTCGACGGCGCGCGTCCCGAATGACAAATTAGGGAACTGCGGAAGTCGGGGGCCGTCCAAATTCCTCGTAACGTTCCCGAAAGGTCATCTTAAATTGCGCTTACCTCGTATGACACGACGTGAGACGCGAGTCCTTTTTCGTTACAAATTGAAGCATTTCTGCAACAAATGCATACAGTCATCGCCGAAGGGCGCCGTTAGACTGAAGGTTCTTTCGCAAGGGCTTTCTCCGATAAAAGGACGACCAAATGAAAAAACTGCCTCTGTTGCTCGCTACCCTCCTGACCGCCGCTGTCGTGACCGTCGGTTGCACCAAGAAGGAAGACCAAACGGCCGCGCCGGCCGCCGACACGACGGCATCGGCACCGGCGGCAGACACGGCCGCACCGGCCAGCGATGCAGGCGCTGCCATGAGCGCGCCGGCGTCGGACGCAGGTGCTGCCGCCCCGGCTCCGGCGTCCAACTAAGGTCGCCGACCGGTTGGCTGGGCACTGCCGCGCAAGCGGTTCCGTCACACGGTGCGCCATCCGCCGGTCACCGCAGCCTCGCTTCAGTAACGCTTTAGTCATGCGGTAGTCACGCCCTGACAACGCGTTAGCGATCGCGCCCCCTGAACTCTCCGGAGTCCGGGGGCGCGGTCGTTTTAACTTGCGGCGCGATTGCCAGCGTGTTGTCCCACGAGGCTTCGCACGATGCGTCGATCGATGTGTCGCGCTATTTGACCAGCGTTACGCCACCGTCGATCACGCCGTAGGCTTGGACCTTGCTCGTGCCGTTCGCGGCGCTCGCACCGCCATGTCCGTCCGGCGCCGCACACGCACCGAGCATCATCACCAGCGCGAGCGTCAACGCGCTCCTCATTCCGATATTTCGCTTCACGACTTCCACTCCTAGAATCCCGCGCACGGGCCGTACGTATTGTCTGCCAATGTCCCGACGCGCTCCCGCCTATCGCGTCACGCATCGTTCGACCCCTCATGCATGACATCGGTTCGCGGGGATCGGCACACCAGCCCCTTGTCGCGACGCCACAACCCGCAGAGAATGGCGAGTCGGCCGGCGGGCCGGTGCGTTTTCGCGACGCTCCACCGTGCCAACCCACGTCCTTCACCCCCAAGCTTGCCCAGATGCCGCTCGATCTTCCGGCCGTACCCCTTGTTTGCCGTCTCCGCAGAATTCGCCGCGATGGAATTGCCCTGGCCGCTGTCTGGCTCGCCACGCTCAGCGCCCACGCCGCCATCTCCGTCAAAGACGACTCCGGTGCCACGGTTACCCTCGCGGCCCCGGCCCGGCGCGTGGTGAGCCTCTCGCCGCACGCAACCGAGTTGCTGTTTGCGGCCGGCGCGGGCGACAAGGTCGTGGGTGTGGTCGCCTACTCCGATTACCCCGAGGCCGCACGTCGCCTGCCGCGCGTCGGCGACAACAGCGCGCTCGATCTCGAACGCATTCTCTCGCTCAAACCCGACCTGCTCGTCGTGTGGATGCATGGCAACTCGCAGCGTCAGGTCGAAGCATTGAAGCAGTTGAAACTCCCCATCTTCTATTCAGAGCCGAAGCATCTGACGGATCTACCCGCGGCAATCGAGACGCTGGGCACGTTGACGGGAACGCCCGCCAAAGCGCAAGCGTCGGCGCAAGCGTTTCGCGCGCGCTACGAAGCGCTGCGCAAGCAGTACGCGTCGCGCTCCCCTGTCGCGGTCTTCTATCAAGTGTGGACGCAACCGCTCATGACGCTGAACGGCAACGCTATGGTGAGCGACGTGATCCGGCTGTGCGGCGGCGTGAACGTCTTCGCCGACGAAGCACCGCTCGTGCCGCGCGTGTCCATCGAAGCGGTACTGGCCAAACAGCCGGAGGCGATGTTCACGGCGACGCTTGGCGCAACAACGTCTGCCAAACCGCTCGCCACGCTCGAGGCTTGGCGCAAGTGGCCGCAGTTGCCTGCCGTGGCCCATAACAACCTGTTCGGCATCGACGGCGACCTCATCAGCCGGCCCGGCCCGCGCATTCTCGACGGCGCACGCGCGATGTGCGAAGACCTCGATATCGCTCGCGCACGTCGCCAACCCGCCGCGCAGTGATGCGCTCGCGGGGCGGCGCTCGGCCGCTCACACGTTCCAGCGAATCAATCGCGCGTGGCCGTCGTCGGCGACGTGAAGATGACAGAGGGCGCCGAAGTCGAGCGCCCATGACAGGCATGCCGTGGTCGGCATGCGCAACGTCGTCGCCGTGTGCAGGCGAATCGGTCCCGCGTGGGCGACGACCACATGTACCTCGTTCGCAGCGCTCGCCGCGTCACACAATCCCATCGCCCATGCATTCATGCGCACCACGATGTCGCGCGCGGATTCACCGCCGGGAGGCGTGAATCCATTGATGTCGAGCGCCCAAGCATCGAGATCGCGCCGGTCTAAGGCGTCCCACGATCGCATTTCCCAGGCGCCAAAGTCCATCTCCGCAAGTCGGGCGTCTTCCATCACCGGCAAACCGAACGACGTCGCCAAGGCATCGGCGGCGCGTCGTGCGCGCTGCAAGGGGCTGCTGTGAATCGCCGTCGGCGGGCGGCCATCGAGTTGCGCCGCGAGTCCGGCCTGCATTGCGGCGACACAGGCGTCGAAGCGCGCTGCATCGACCGGCAAGTCGGTCCGGCCGTAGCAGACGGAAGACGCGACATCGGGCGGCGGATGCCGCATCAGGATCAGATCCATGCGCACACCGTGAGATACAGCGCGAGTTCGCCGAGTTGTTGGGCAAAGCCGAGCGTGTCGCCGGTGTAGCCACCGAGACGTCGGCGCAGATAACGGATGAAACCTGCGCGCAACGCGATCAGCACCACCGCGCCCGTCACGCCGGCGCGCCAGTCGGGCCACCCCCACCACGGCACGCTGCACGCCACGCCGAACAACAGGTCGCGCAGGCGCAAACGTTGCGCGACCGGCTTGGCCTTGCCTTCCGCACGAACGTAATCGAGCGAGCGCAACAGACTGATCGCCATGCTGCGGCTGGCGGCGTGCGCGCCGATCAGCACGACGGCAAAGCCGCCCCACCCCGCCGCCGCCTGGATGTCGACGAGGGCCTGCCATTTGACGGCAAGCGCCAGCCACAACGCCACCGCGCCGTAGGTGCCGATGCGCGAGTCGTGCATGATCTCCAGCACGCGCTCACGCGTGAACGCGCCGCCGAACGCGTCGACCGAATCGGCCAACCCGTCCTCATGAAAAGCCCCGGTGAGCAGCACACTGATGCCCAACCCCAATGCAATCGCGAGGTGCGGCGACCACAACCGGCCCATCGCCACCGTCAACAACGCGACGAGCGCGCCGACGAACACGCCGACAAGCGGGAAATAACGCGTCGCGGCATTCAGTTGCTCGGGCGAATGACCGACCCACGGCGGAATCGGCACCCGTGTGAAAAACCCGAGCGCGGTCAGGAAAAGCCGCACCTGTCCCTTGATGCCCCCGAACGCCCCTGCAAAAGCCGCTTCGGGCGCCGGGCGATCCTGCGTAGCCAACGCGCTCGAGGGCGCATCGACATCGTCGCAGGGGCGCGAAGGATCGGGGGACGAGGGGGTCATTGGTCCGACGCCTCGCGCTCACTCACGCCCGCTCCTTCAAACGTTGCCATCTCGCGCAGAAACGCGGCGGCCGCCTGAATGAGCGGCATCGCGAGTGCAGCGCCCGTGCCCTCGCCGAGACGCAGGCCCAGTTGCAGCATCGGCGTCGCCGTGAGGATCTCGAGCATGGCTCGATGGCCGGTCTCGTCCGACGCGTGCGCGAAGACGCAATAGTCGAGCACCGCCGGCGACACGCGCGCGGCGACCAACAGCGCCGATGTGCTGATGAAGCCGTCCACCACGATGACGAGTCCCAACTTCGCGGCCGCGAGATATGCGCCGGTCATCATCGCGATCTCGAAGCCGCCAAAGGTGGCGAGCGTCTCCAGCGGATCCGGCAGCCCGTTCGCCACGTGCGAATGCGCCGCCAGCGCACGTTCGAGTATGGCGGTCTTGCGCGCGAGACCGGCGTCGTCGACACCGGTGCCGCGCCCGACACATGCCGCGAGCGGCAGGCCGGTCAGCCGCTGCATCAGGCACGCCGCCGACGACGTGTTACCGATGCCCATCTCGCCAAAGCCAATCATGCGCGTGCCAAGCGAGGCGTGCGCCACAACGCGCGCGGCCCCGGCGGCCAACGCCGTTTCGAGTTGCTCGCGGGTCATGGCGGGCGCCTCGAGGAAGTTCTTCGTACCGCGCGCCACGGGAATGTCGACGAGCGACGCATGCGACGGAAAATCAGCCGCAACGCCCGCGTTGATGACCTCCAGCCCAATGCCGTGGGTGCGGCAGAACACGTTGATGGCCGCACCGCCGCGCAGGAAGTTATGCACCATCTGTGCGGTGACGGCTTGCGGATATGGACTCACGCCCGCAGCGACGATGCCGTGATCGCCCGCGAACACCAGCATGGCCGGACGCGCGAGATCGGGCGTCGCGCTCTGCTGAATCCGGCCGATCTGATGGGCCACGCGCTCGAGCGCGCCCAGGCTGCCGGGCGGCTTCGTCTTGATGTCAATGGCATGCCTGAGCGAGGCGTCCATCGCTGTAGCAGGCGCGGCGATATCGAACAGTTCGGCGAGCGAGGGGCTGAAAGCATTCATACGGTGACGTCCTGAAACAATGAGGCGATGGTTACATTTCCACGCCGGCCTGCGCACGGATGCCTTGGGCAAACGCATGCTTGACCGGCGTCATATCGGTCACGGTGTGGGCTACATCGATCAGCGCTTGCGGGACGCCGCGTCCGGTGATTACCACGTGCTGCATCTCCGGTCGTGCCAGCAAATCGGCGATCACCGTGTCGACGTCGAGATAGCCAAGCTTGAGGGCAATGTTCAACTCGTCGAACAACACCAGACCGAACGACGGGTCGCGCAACATTCGGCGCGCTTGCTCCCAGGCCGCTTCGGCCTTCGCGATGTCGCGCGTGCGGTCCTGCGTCTCCCAGGTGTAGCCCTCGCCCATCACGAAAAACTCGCACTCCGAAGGAAAGCGGCGCAGGAAAGTCTCCTCGCCCGTCGGGATCGCGCCCTTGATGAACTGCACGACGCCCGTCTTCATGCCGTGCCCCATCGCGCGCACGACCATGCCGAAGCCGGAGCTCGATTTGCCCTTGCCATTGCCGGTCGTGACGACGATCACGCCGCAGTCGCGCTGGGCCTGCGCGATCTTGTCGTCGATCACCTCCTTCTTGCGCGCCATGCGCGTGCGATGGCGCGCGTTGCGCCCGTCGTCGGATGCCGGTTCGGATGGGGATTGCGGGACGTCTTGCGTCATGAAAAGCACCTGTCAAAAGCGGGCGTGCGACGCGGGACGGCCGCACGCGGTTGGGAGTGTACGCCCGTACGACGGGGGCACCATGCTCGCCATTCACACGCGACGCACGGGCACGAGGGCCTCGTCGTCGCCATCGCGAATGAGGCGCAGCGGATACCCGAAAGCATGGCTGCAATGCTCGGCGCAGAGCACGTCGCGCACCGCGCCGGCACGCCATCCGCCACGGCCGTCGAGCAGCAGCGCGTGCGTGGCGAAGCGTCGCGCCAGATTCAAATCGTGGCACGAGAAGATGACGGCGGCATCAATGCGTTCGGCGTGGCGCGCGAGTCGCTCAAGCGCGTCGATCTGGTGATGCAGATCGAGATGCGAGACCGGTTCGTCGAGCAACAGCAACGGCGTGGTCTGAGCCAGCACGGCGGCCAGCGATACGCGCTGGCGCTCGCCTCCCGAGAGCGTGGTGACGTCGCGCGCGGCGAAGCGCTCCAGACCGACCTGCGCAAGGGCGGCCATGGCGGCAGCGATATCGTCGTCCGACTCCCATGCCCCCCAGCGACCTTGCGCCAAATAAGGATGACGGCCCGTCAGCACGACTTCGAGCGCGGTGGCGCCGAACGCGTCGCGTGTTTGTTGCGGCATCAGCGCGCGCACCTTGGCGAGCAACGCCGGACGCCACTGCGCCAGCGCCTTGCCGCCAAGCGTCACGCGGCCGCTGGCGCTGAGCGGGGCGTCGCGTGGCGGTGTCTCGTCCACATGACGCAGTCCGGCGAGCGTGCCGAGCAATGTCGTCTTGCCTGCGCCGTTGGGCCCCGCCAGACACCAGCACTCGCCCGGCGCGATCACAAGATCGAGCTGGTCGACGAGCACCCGTTCGGCGGCGCGCAGTGTCAGCGCATGTGTTTGCAGCAGCGGCGCGTTCATTGGATGGCTCGTCGGGAAAGCAGCCACAGGAAGACGGGCACGCCGATCATCGCCGTGATGACGCCAACGGGCAATTGCGTCGGCGCAATAACGGTGCGCGCCACGAGATCGGCGAACATCAGTAACGCCCCGCCCCCGAGCGCGGCGGCCGGGAGCAGCATGCGCTGATCGTTGCCGAAGCGCAAACGCAGGATGTGCGGCACGACGAGACCGACGAAGCCGATGCTGCCCGCGGTGGTCACGGCCACGGCGGTTGCCAGCGACGCCGCCAGGTAGATGCGGGCACGCAGCGGGCCAACGGCCACGCCCACGCCATGCGCCACCGCTTCGCCGCGCAGCAGCACATTCAGGCGATGCGCGACCGGACACACGATGAGCAGCGTCGCCGCGAGCGCGACCAGCGGCAGCCACGCGCGGTCGACGCCGTTCAGATCGCCCGTAAGCCAGAACAGCATGCCGCGCAGGCTGGCGTCGGGCGCGAGGGTAAGAATGAGCGTGGCGAGCGCGCCAAAGCCGGCGGCCATCATCACGCCGGTCAACAACAATTGGGGGCTGCTGTCCTGATCGCCAGGGCGCAGAAAGCTTCGGTGAGCGAGCGCCATCACGAGGGCAATGGCGGCAAGCGCGCCGGCGAAGGCGCTCATCTGCACCCAGAAAAAGGGCAGCATGAGCGCCAGCGAAGCCAGCGCGGCAACCCCCGCGCCGCCGGAAATGCCCAGCACGTAGGGATCCGCGAGCGGGTTGCGCAACAGCGTTTGCATCAGCGTGCCCGCCACCGCGAGCAGCCCGCCACAGGCGAACGCGGCGAGTGCGCGCGGCAGGCGCAGACGCCAGACCACGTCGCCCGCAAGACCGGCGTCATGACCGAGCAGCAGCGTGCCGATTGCGCGCAACGAGACCGGCACGCTCCCGAGCATGAGCGACGCCACGAGAACGGCCAGTGCCAAACCAGCCAGTCCCGTCCAGATGGCGAGCGCGCGACGCAGCGTCATACGGCGTCTCGCCCGGCGAGAACGTCGTTAGAACTGCTTCCAGCCGAGCGAGACGTAAATCGCGCGTCCGAGGGTGTTGTAGCCATAGACCGTCTGGTAGTTCTTGTTGAAGACGTTGTCGAGGTGCGCCGAGACGTACCAGGATTTGTCGATATCGTAGCGCGTCTGCAGGTTCACGAGCGTGTAGGCCCCGAGATGCTGACCGCCCGTATCGTAACGCTCGCCGCTGTAGAACACATCGCCGCCGACGGTGAACTTGCCGAACGTCTTCGACAGACCGACCGCCCCGAACTGCCGGGCGCGACGCGCCAGTTGCTTGTCGGCATCCAGATCGGTTGGGTTCTGCCGCGTGAACGACGCGCGCACGTCCACGCCGAGGAACGGACGGCCCGCGTAGGTCAACTCGAGGCCCTCGACGCGCGCGTTTGCGACGTTCGTGGCCGTGTACGGGAACACCGTGAGTGACTGGATCAGGTTCGTGTAGTGGGTCCGGAACCCCGTCAACTTGACCAGACCGAGGCGCTCGCCGCCGTTGAACTGCACGGCGAGTTCCTTCGAAATCGAGCGTTCCGGTTGCAGGTTCGGATTGCCGAAGCCCGGATAGAACAGCTCGTTGAAGGTCGGTGCGCGAAAGCCGTCCGACGCATTGGCCATGACCTTCCACTGCGGCGTGAGCAAGTAGCCGTAGCCGGCCCAGTAGCTGTTCGCGCCGCCGAAGTCGGAATACACGTCGCGTCGCACGTTGGCCTGAATCTGATGCTTGCCGAATCGTCCCTCATATCCTACGTAACCCGAATCGAGATGGCGGTTGTTGCGGTCGTAGTTCGTACTGCTCTCGACCGTCTGCTCCAGACGCGTGTAGCCCGCGATCAGCTTCTGATCCGGCATGAACGCGTATTCGTTGGCCCAGTCGATCTGGTTGCTCGACGTATGGAAGTTGCCGTTACCGCTGCCGTTCAGATAGTTGTAGCTGTAGTCGTCGCCCTGCGTGACGGTAATCCGGGTCTTCCACTTGTCCGTGAGGTTGCCCTTCGCAAAGCCTGAAATCTGGCGCACGCGGGTGTCGGTGTCGTTCAAGTCAGAGGGCTTGCCGTAGGCATTGTCGTAGCTGCTGCTGCCGTCGCTCTGGAACAGGCGCGCACCGACCTCCCACGTGTCGCCGACCTTGCGCGACAGCGATGCGCTCACGCTCGTGTTGCCGTCGCCGTTGCGGTTGGGGTTGACCTTCGGAGCGAAGCGCGGGTCCTGCGCCGAAATGCCGTTGGTGTGAAACCGCGAGACGTCCAGTGAGAAGCGGGTCTTGCCGTCGTCGAACGAGCCGGCGATTCCGGCGTTGGCCTGCGTGGTGTTGTTCGTGCCGTAGCCCACTTCGGCATAAGCGCGGGGCGGGCCGCCGTTGCCCTTGCGCGTGAAGATCTGGATCACGCCGCCGACGGCCTGCGAACCATACAGAGCGGAGACGTTGCCGCGCACGATCTCGATGTGGTCGATTTGCGACACCGGGATCTGGGCGATGTTGGTCGTACCGGTCGTGGCGGCGTTGACGGGCACACCATCGATGAGCACGAGCGAAGCGTTCGATGCCGCGCCGCGCATGAAGACGCTCGCCGACGCGCCGAAACCGCCGTTCTGCACGATTTCCACGCCGGCCTGTCCGCGCAGCAGCGTCGGCAAATCCTGCGTCTGGCTGCGTTCAATGTCTTCGCGCGTGATCACCGAGGTGGCCGCCAGCGTGTCTGTCAGCGTCTGCTCGGTGCGCGAGGCTGTCACCACGGTCGCCTTGAGTTGCACGGCGGTGGCGCTGTCGGTCGTGTCGGTGGCCTGAACCGCCGGTGCCGCCGGTGCCGTCGATGCGGCATCGGCAGACTGGGCATGAGCGCCGATGCTGGCGGCCAGCAGGGCAGTCGCAAGGGCGAGACGATGGGGGGCGGGAACCAAGGCGGCGGGTGCCGGGGCAACGCGGGTAGTGCGGCTAAAAGCAGGCGCGTGCAGCGCCATCGCGCGAACGTGGGTGCGCATGATCGGGTGTGACTTCCGTAGTTTTTTTATTGCCTAGGCCCGTTCCCCCGCAGGCCGCTGGCGCAAGGGGAGCGCCGGTGACACGTCACGGATGCGAAGCATCGACACATGAAAACGACGACTGCCCGCCACCGGCTGCGCCGGATGGCATGGCGTTTCCCCACTCACTCAGGCCGGTATCCGGGCTTGTCATTGTGGCGCCTGACCGGCCTTCCCGCGAGCGGATAACTCACAGTGGCGATAAAGGTGAAGCGCGTTTTCGGAAACCTTTCGGGCCGAAAGAATGACTTACCGTTGCGGGGGCAGCACAGGTTGGCCAGCCCGTGTGGGGGCGCGGCTCCCTGTTTCCCGTTTAACTGCGCATGCCGGGAGGGCGTGCGCGAGCACCGAAGTGCCGCAAGTGTAGGGGCCATTCGAATGAGCGTCAATGCTCATTCATCGGGCATTGGCCGCCGATTCCGTTAGAATGTAGGGCAATTAAGAGGACGCAGCCCGATGCTCACCGATCTCGACAATCTCACCGAAAAAATTGAACAGTTGGTTGTGATCAGCCAACGTTTTCATCAACACAACCAGGCGCTGCTCGCCGAACTCGATCGCGCGCGCGCCGAATGCGACGACACACGCACTGCCATCGAGCAGTTACGCGTCGAGCGCGACGCCCTGCGTCTGCAGCGCGATCAACTCGCTGCCAAGATCGACGAAGCGCAGGTTCGCCTGAATGCCATTCTGGAAAAGCTCCCGACGCAGAACCCCACTGAAGGTCAAATGGATCTGCTCGGCACCCCCGGTGGAGAAAACGCATGACGATCAAGCAGCTCGAAGTCAATATTCTGGAACAGTCGTACCGGCTCGCTTGCCCGCCGGAACACGAGGCCGACTTGCTGTCTGCGGTGTCGCGCGTCGATGCCGAGATGAACAAGGTGCGTGCGCAAAGCAACGTGCGCGGCACCGACCGGATTGCCGTCATGGCAGCCTTGAGTCTGGCATCCGAATTGCTTGCGTTGGAAAAAAGTATTGCTGCCGGACAAGCATTCCCCGCAGAAGAAATTCAGAGTAGAATGAATCGCATGAACGAACGACTGAGCGCTGTGATCGATCAGTATCAAAGCTGAAAATTCACTGGCTGCCGTTCGATTCAAAAAGTTAGTTTTCCCTGCCTGGTTCGCGAAAGTCATAGATTCCTTGAACCAATGATCTGTTGCAGGTTGCGGAAGTTTGTAGTGCTGGTGTGATCGTCACTCTGTCTGATGAACCCGAAGCGTTACTAACCGCGACCACCTTGAGCCTCACGGTTCAGGATGCCGGCTTAGCGGCTGAGGCGGGGACCCAATACACGGCACTGCGCATGCAGTGCCGTTTTTTTTATCCATTGCGTTCGTGTCCGCACGTCGCGCTCGCGCAAAAAAAGCGGCCCGCAGGCCGCCTTTCCCTCGATCGCGCCACGCCAGCGTGACAGGCCGATCAGAACTGCGCTTCGCTCAACGACAGGGTCGACGCCGCGCCCTCGGTAATCGCCAGCGCAAGGCCCGGGGCACGCGTGAGAAAGTGATCCGCAAAGAAGCGCGCGGTACCGATCTTGGCATCGTAGAACGACGGATCCTGATCGCGTAACGTCTGTGCGGCCAGCAGCGCGCGTCCCATTTGCCAGCCACCCAGCACGATACCGGCAAGCGTCAGATACGGCACGCTGCCTGCAAACACCGCATTCGCATTGTCCTGCGTGTTCGCGAGCACATAGTCGACCGCGATCGAGAGCGCTTCGCGCCCCTTCGCCAGACGGTCTGCCACGCCCTGCCCCACGCCGCCGAGCGCACGCAGTTCGTTTTCCGTGACCTTGATCTGCTCGCACAGGGCACGCGCGACGGCGCCGCCGTCGCGCAACGTCTTGCGGCCGATCAGATCGTTCGCCTGAATCGCCGTCGTGCCTTCGTAAATCGGCAGGATGCGCGCGTCGCGGTAGTACTGCGCCGCGCCCGTCTCCTCGATAAAGCCCATGCCGCCGTGCACCTGCACGCCGAGACTCGTCACCTCCAGCGACATCTCGGTGCTCCAGCCCTTGACGATCGGCACGAGGAATTCATAGACAGCCTGTGCGCGTTTGCGTTCGGCGGCGTCTGCTGCATGATGACCGATATCGGCGTGCGCGGCCGCCACGTAAGCGAGCGCACGCGCGCCTTCGGTCAGCGCACGCATCGTCATGAGCATGCGCTTGACGTCCGGGTGATGAATGATGGCCACGGCGTCGCGCGACGAGCCGTCCACCGGCCGGCTTTGCTGACGATCCCGGGCGTACGCCACGGCATGCTGATACGCACGTTCGGCGATGGCCACGCCTTGCATGCCGACCGCGAAGCGTGCGGCGTTCATCATGATGAACATGTATTCAAGGCCGCGATTCTCTTCGCCGACGAGGTAGCCCGTCGCCCCGCCGTTGTCGCCGAACTGCAGCACCGCGGTCGGGCTCGCCTTGATGCCGAGCTTGTGTTCGATCGACACGCAGTGCACATCGTTGCGCGCCCCGAGATTGCCCTCGGCGTCGACGTTGAACTTGGGCACGATGAACAGCGAAATGCCCTTCACGCCCGCAGGCGCATCGGGGGTGCGGGCGAGCACGAGATGCACGATGTTCTCCGCCATGTCGTGTTCGCCGAACGTAATGAAAATCTTCGTGCCGAAGATGCGATACGTACCGTCGGCCTCCCGCTCGGCGCGCGTGCGCACCATCGCGAGATCGGAGCCCGCTTGCGGCTCGGTCAGGTTCATCGTGCCGGTCCACTCGCCCGACAGCAGTTTCGGGACGTAGAGCGCGCGTTGCGCATCGGTGCCGGCGGTGAGCAATGCCTCGACAGCACCGTCGGTCAGCAACGGGCACAGCGCGAACGACAGGTTCGCGGCATTGAGCATTTCCGTGCATGGCGTGGCGACCAGCTTCGGCAGCCCCTGGCCGCCGAACGCCTGCGGATGCACCACGCCCTGCCAGCCCGCGTCGGAGAACTGACGAAACGCCTCCTTGAAGCCCGGCGTGGTCGTGACGACGCCCTCCTTCCACGTACTCGGCTGCTGGTCGCCGATAACGTTCAGCGGGGCCAGCACTTCCTGATTGAAGCGCGCCGCTTCCTCGAGCACCGCCTGCGCGAGTTCAGGCGAAGCGTCCTCATAGCCCGGCAGCGCCGAGATGCTCGTCAGATCCGCCAGTTCGTTCATCACAAACTGCATGTCCTTGATCGGGGCCTGATAACTCATGTCGTTCCTCCAACGAATTCCGATTGTCTGCGGATGACGGCGAATGCCGAGATGCTTAGGATATCTTTATATTTTTGTTTGACCGATTCGCATGAAGACGTCGCGCCGTCGCGGGCCAGCCTCCTCATGCGGATCGGCTGCGGGACACGTTCCCGCAGCCTCACCTCAGGACTCGCTTACAGCGCGCCCGTCAGCTCCGGCACCACCGTGAACAGATCGCCCACCAGACCGTAATCCGCCACCGAGAAGATCGGCGCTTCCGGATCCTTGTTGATCGCCACGATCACCTTCGAATCCTTCATCCCCGCCAAGTGCTGGATCGCGCCCGAAATGCCCACTGCCACATACAACTGCGGCGCCACTATCTTGCCCGTCTGACCGACCTGGTAGTCGTTGGGCACATAACCGGCATCGACCGCCGCGCGCGACGCGCCCAGCGCCGCGCCCAGCTTGTCCGCCAGCGGCTCGAGCACCTTCGTATAGTTTTCCCCGCTGCCCAGACCCCGGCCGCCCGAGACGATGATCTTCGCGCTCGTGAGTTCCGGACGGTCCAGCTTCGTCACTTCACGACCCACGAACTGCGACACGCCCGCGTCCGGCGTCGCCGCCACGGCTTCCACCGCTGCGCTCCCACCGCTCGCCGCAACAGGATCGAACCCCGTCGAGCGCACCGTGATCACCTTCACCTTGTCCGCGCTTTGCACCGTCGCAATCGCGTTGCCCGCGTAGATCGGGCGCTCGAACGTGTCGGCGCTGTCGACCTTCGTGATGTCCGAAATCTGTGCGACATCCAGCAGTGCCGCCACGCGCGGCGCGATGTTCTTGCCGTATGCCGTGGCCGGCGCCAGGATGTGGCTGTAGCTGCCCGCCAGCGAGACCACTTCGTCAGCGATGTTTTCCGCCAATCCGTCGCCGAAGTACGGCGCGTCGGCCAGCAGTACCTTCTTCACACCGGCGATCTGTGCCGCAGCATCGGCCGCGGCCTTCGCGTTGTTGCCCGCGACCAGCACATGCACGTCGTCGCCGCATTGCAGCGCGGCGGCCACCGTGTTCAGGGTCGCAGCCTTGATCGATTGATTGTCGTGTTCAGCAATTACAAGAATGCTCATCTCGTCGTCTCCCCTTAGATGACCTTGGCCTCAAGCTTCAGCTTCTCGACGAGCGCTGCCACGTCCGCCACCTTCACCCCCGCGCTGCGCTTGGGCGGCTCCACCACCTTGAGCGTCTTCAGGCGCGGCGTCACGTCCACCCCCAGATCCGCCGGCTTGACCGTCTCCAGCGGCTTCTTCTTCGCCTTCATGATGTTGGGCAGCGTCACATAACGCGGCTCGTTCAGGCGCAAGTCCGTCGTGATCACCGCCGGCAGCGACAGCGACACCGTCTCCAGCCCGCCATCGACTTCGCGCGTGACCTGAGCGCGGTTGTCCGCCACCGTCACCTTCGAGGCGAACGTCGCCTGCGGCAGCTTCGCCAGCGCCGCGAGCATCTGTCCGGTTTGATTGGAGTCGTCGTCGATGGCCTGCTTGCCCAGGATCACCAGTTGCGGCTGTTCCTTGTCAACCACGGCCTTGAGCAACTTGGCCACCGCCAGCGGTTGCAGCTCGTCGTCCGACTCGATCAGGATCGCGCGATCCGCGCCGATCGCCAGCGCCGTGCGCAGCGTCTCCTGCGCCTGCGCCACCCCCGCCGACACCGCGATCACTTCGGTCGCCACGCCCGCTTCCTTCAGGCGCACCGCCTCCTCCACCGCGATTTCGTCGAACGGATTCATCGACATCTTCACGTTCGCGATGTCGACTCCACTGCCGTCGCTCTTCACGCGAACCTTTACGTTGTAATCCACTACCCGTTTGACCGGTACCAGGATCTTCATGAACTCGCTCCAAAGTTACGTTAACGTCAATCCGCTGTCATTATAACCACACAGCGAATGACGTATTTATTGTCAATTCAATGCATTTTGTTGCGTCAATCCGTGATGCCCGCCTGATTTTCCGCAAATGCACAATCCGCAAGTCAGTGACGCCAAAACGCGACCAGCGCGCGCTGTCACGTAGCCGATCAACCTCGAACGATCGTGCTATTTTTATGGAAATCACGGCGTGCAGCCAGTCCCTGTGTGGTGCATTTCCTCTAGAGAAATCACCCCGCGGCTCGGGCGCCTATGATCGAATGGCGCACCCGATCATCGGTGTGCCATCGCCAGCGTGACGGCCACCCGGCCAACGCGCCAGGAGGAGACATGACTACGTATTCCGAATCGCGCCTGCTTGCGAGCGACGGTCTTTCACTGCACGTCCATTGCTGGACGCCCGATACCGGGGGGGCGCGCTTGCGCGCGGTAGTGGCCATCGTCCATGGGATGGGCGAGCACGGCGGGCGTTATGCGCGCCTGGCGGAGCACTTCGCCGCGCAAGGCCTCGCCACCGTCACTTACGACCTTCGCGGGCACGGCCGCTCGGGCGGCGCACGCGTCTTTGTGAAGCATTTCGACGAGTACCTCGACGACACTGAAATCTTCCTCACGCACGTGCGCACCCAGTTCGGTCCGGCACCGTTGTTCCTGCTCGGCCACAGCATGGGGGGCGCCATCGCGGCCTTGTACACCATCACCCGGGCACCGGCGAACGTGCGCGCACTGATGCTGAGCAGCCCGGCGCTCGCGCCGGGCGAGCCCGTCGCCCCATGGATGATGAAAGCCGGGCGCTGGGTGTCGCGCTGGCTGCCCAAGGTGCCCGTCTTCAAGATCGATCCTGCCATGATCGCGCGCGACAAGGCCGTGGTGGCCGCCGCGAAGCAGGATCCGCTCAACGCCTATCGCGGTACACCGGCGCGCACCGCCGCCGAGCTGCTCGACGCGATGGCGCGCATTCACGCCAACGCCGACGCGCTACGTCTGCCGCTTTACGTCTTCCACGGCACCGCCGATCGACTCACCGCGCCATGGGCAAGCGAGCAATTTCACGGCAACGCGGGCTCGCAGGACAAGACACTGCGCCTCTATCCCGGACACTTTCACGAAACGCTCAACGACCTCGATCGCGAAATGGTCATCGACGAACTGACACAGTGGCTGATGCAACACCTGCCCGAGACGCCAGCGGCGCAGCCGACGCAACCGACCGTCGGGGTCCACGACCGCGTGTGAGCATTGGCGTCGGCCAGGCACCCGACGCATGCCCGGAACCCCGCACGCGAGCAGGGTCTCGTCACGCGCGGCCCCGCTGCGCGCTACACTGAAGACGTGTGGAACCGCGAGGAGCCTCCGGCATGCAAACGCAGACGAAATACTCGCCGCAAACGGTCACCGGCATGCATTTCTGGACGCCGACGATCTTCAGTATCAAGACCACGCGACCGCCCGGTCTGCAATTTACAGCGGGACAGTTCGTGCGGCTCGGACTTCCCGACGACGACAGCGAAAGCGGCGAGATGATCTGGCGCCCCTATTCATTGGTGAACTCGCCCAACGAGGATACGTTGGAGTTCTACCTAATCACGATTCCGGAAGGGAAACTCACGCCGCGCCTGGCGCAGCTCAAGGTCGGCGACACGCTGTTCGTCGATCACACCGCCTATGGCTTCCTGACGCTCGACCGATTCACCGGCGGCGAAGACCTCTGGCTACTCGCCACCGGTACCGGCCTGGCACCCTTTGTGTCGATCCTGCGCGACCCCGCGGTATGGCACCGCTTCAAACGCCTCTTCGTCGTGCACAGTGTGCGATGGGAGCACGACCTCGCTTATTACGACGAGCTGAAGCATTTCTCGCACCCCGACGTCGATCCGTCGCTGGTCGATAAACTGCATTACGCCGCGTGCGTGACGCGCGAGCAAACGCCAGGCGCGCTGAACGGACGTGTGACGTCGCTGCTGGCGTCCGGCGAACTGGAGAAGGCAATGGGGGCGACGCTCGACCCGGCCACGTCGCGCATCATGGTTTGCGGCAATCCGGACATGATCAAGGCGCTGCGCGCCTGGTTCACCGACAAGGGATACGCCGTGAGCCGTACGGCGATGCCCGGGCCGCTCGTGCTGGAAAAGCAGTGGTAAGGCGCGAGAACCGCAACAAGGTCCGATGAGGGCGTTCGGCGCCCAAAACGCATTGGGCGCATCGGGGGCTTCGGGGCGCCGTCCCCGTCAGTCGGACCGCATCGCCCAGTCGGGGGCGCGCTTCTCGATGAACGCTTGCACCCCTTCCAGCGCGCATTCGTCCATCATGTTGCAGGCCATCGTCTGCCCCGCCATCTGATAAGCCGCCTCGATGCCGGTCTCGACCTGCCGGTAGAACAACCCCTTGCCCGCTGCCACCGCCGCGGCGGGCTTCGCCAGGATCGAGCGGCAGAGTGCCGCCACCTCCGCGTCGAGCCGCTCCATCGCCACCACACGATTGACGAGACCGCGCTCGCGGGCCGTCTCCGCGTCGATGAAATCGCCCGTGAGCAGCATCTCCATCGCCTGCTTGCGCGAGAGATTGCGCGAGAGGGCCACACCCGGCGTCGCGCAGAAAAGGCCGACGTTGATGCCGGAGACAGCGAAGCGCGCCGCCGACGTCGCCACCGCCAGATCGCACATCGCGACCAACTGACATCCCGCCGCCGTCGCAATGCCATGCACGCGGGCAATCACCGGCTGCGGCATGCGCTGCATCGTCAGCATCACGCGCGTGCATTGATTGAACAGCGCGCGGTAGCCGTCGAGCGACGGTTCGGCGCGCATTTCCTTGAGATCGTGTCCGGCACAGAACGCCGGACCGGCAGCGGCCAGCACGACCACGCGTGCGTCGGCATCGCGGGCCGTGTCGTCGAGCGCGCTTTGCAGCGCGTCGAGCATCGCTATCGAGAGGGCATTGAATTGGCGCGGGCGGTTCAGCGTCAGCGTGACCACACCGGCCAGCTCGCCTTCACTTCGCGTGATGAGGACAAGCGGCTCAGGCGCCGCTGTCGTCGCTTCGGATCCGGTCATGGTCTCTCTCCCGTACCGCGTCGTCTCGCGCGGCATCGCACAGTCGTCCAGCGCGAAATATCAAACGTCGGCGAGCACTTTCAGATGCGCCACGACACTGCGTCCGAGCGCCGAAAGGTTGTAGCCGCCCTCCAGGCAGCTCACGATACGCCCCTTCGCATGACGATCCGCCACCGCTTTCACGCGTTCGGTGATCCACGCGAAGTCCGCCTCGGTCAGCCCCAGATTGCCGAGGTCATCTTCGCGGTGCGCGTCGAAGCCCGCCGAGAAGAAGATCATTTCCGGACGGAACGCATCGAGTTGACCCAACCAGCCGTAGTCGATCGCCTCGCGGACCTGCATGCCCGAGGTACGCGCGGCGATCGGAATGTTGAGCATGTTCGGTGCCGGATCGACCGCGCCGGAAAACGGGTAGAACGGGTGTTGAAAAATGCCGCACATCAGCACGCGTTCATCGTTGCCGAACGCGGCTTCCGTGCCGTTGCCGTGATGCACGTCGAAGTCGACGATCGCCACCCGCGAGAGTCCGTGCACTTCGAGCGCGTGCGCAGCAGCGATCGCCACGTTGTTGAACAGACAAAAGCCCATGGCGCGCGTAGGCGTGGCGTGATGGCCCGGCGGGCGAACGCTGCAAAACGCGTTGTCGAGCTCGCCGCGCAGCACGGCATCGGTCGCCGCAATCGCCGCACCGGCCGCACGCGTGGCCGCACGCCACGAATACGGGTTGAGCAGCGTATCGGGATCGATCGGGAAATAGCCGGACTCGGGGATGTTGTCGCGAATGAAGTCGATGTGATCCTGCGTGTGCACGAGCCGCAGGCTGGCCTCGTCGGCGGCCGGGGCTTCACGGCGCTCGAGCAGGCCGTCGATGCGCCCTGCGATCAATTGGTCCTCGATGGCACGCAGCCGTTCGGGACATTCCGGATGCCACTCGCCCATTTCGTGACGGATGCAATCGGGGTGCGTATAAAACCCGGTAGCCATTCGGTGTGTCGCCTATCGCTTCGAATCGTTATGGTGGAACGGGTGGGAGATGCCCGCCGTGCCGTGAGCCTCGCGTCCGGTAGCGGCCGGGCGGAGCGCCTGACATGCAATGCCGCACTACACTGGCATTCGCTTGCCGATGGCCGGCATCCCCCATGAGCCCTGTCACGGACAGTGCTCAGGCCTTAAGGTATCACAGGTGCACTCGGTTATACTGCCAGGCAGTCTCCCAGCAGACCCGTGTCAGCCGGCAAGGGCCGTTCACCCGAATTTCGGGACGGCGGGAACCGGCATGAATGGTTGACGCTCTCGTTATCGGCGCGCGTCGGATCACTGCCGCGCGCCCTGACGAAAGCGTCAACGCGACTAACGCGACGGCGGCCAAGGTGGCTGCGTTGCCTTCGGACTTCATACAGGCCTGACAGACAGCATGACATCACCGGTACGGATGTACGATTCGCTCTCGCCGGCGCACACGCGCCCGCCCCATCGACCGGACACTGACCGCCCCCGCGCGGCTGCCCTGCGCAAACGTGCCGACTTCCCTTCCCTCTCGCCACTGTCGCGGCTCGCGCATGCGTTCAGCGTGCTGCTTTGCGTCGGTACGTTAGCGCTGTCGTCCGCTGGCGTGCACGCGCAAGCCCGCGGCAAGCCGGTCGCGAAGGCGGATTTCGAGGAAGAGGTCGTACCGCAACGCTATGCGGCGAACCCCGAGGTCGACGCGTTCGTCAACGACCTCGTGGCGCGCGACGGATTCGATCGCGCCGAGCTGCAGAAAGTCTTCTCGCGCGTGGTGTTCTCGCAGACGGCCGCGCGTCTGGCCGCACCACCCGCCACGCCCGGTCAGAAGAACTGGGCACGGTACGAGCGGAATTTTCTCGACAGCACGCGCATCAATGGCGGTGTGCGTTTCTGGAACCAGAACGCGGCGGCACTCGCGCGCGCGGCCAAGCAGTATGGGGTGCCCGAGGAGATCATCGTCGCGATCATCGGCGTCGAGACCATCTACGGTCGCAACATGGGCAACTTCCGCACCATCGATGCGCTCACCACGCTGGCGTTCGACTATCCGCCCGCACGCAACCGGTCGGAGCGCATGGCGCTCTTTCGCAACGAGCTGGAAAACTTGTTGCTCTACGCACGCGAGCGAGGTGTCGATCCGTTCGGCATCTACGGTTCGTACGCGGGCGCCATCGGCATTCCGCAGTTCATGCCGTCCTCGATCCGCAACTACGCCGTCGATTACACCGGCGACGGCAAGATCAACCTCACGAACGATGTGGCCGACGCCATCGGCAGCGTCGCCAATTTCCTCAAGCAACACGGCTGGCAGGCGAAACAACCGATCGTCTGGAATATCGCCGGGGATCGCGGCAGTCAGGGATTGGCCGAAGCGGGCGCCGACGGGCAACCCGAGCCGCATTGGAAGCTCGGTGACTTCATCAAGGCAGGCATGCTGATGAACGAGCCGCGGCTCGATGTCGGGGCGTCGCTCGACACACCGGTGCTCATCGTCGATCTGCCTACGCCGGGACACGCCACCGAATATCGCATGGGCCTGAACAACTTCTACGTGCTCACGCGTTACAACCGCAGCTTCTTCTACGCGATGTCGGTGTACGATCTTGCCGACGCGATCAAGGCGGCACGCGCTCCGTAAGACAGAACGCCAACCCAGCCTCACACGCCATGAACAACGGGACCCACTGGGTCCCGTTGTTCATGGTGCGGCCTCCCGTCACGTGCGCGTGCCGGGCACCGCGGCACATTACGCCGGGAACACCCCGGTCGACAAATAACGGTCGCCGCGATCGCATACCACGAACACGATGGTGGCATTCTCGACTTCATGCGCCAGATTCAACGCAATCTGGCAGGCGCCCGCAGCCGAGATGCCGCAGAAAATCCCCTCTTCCGCCGCAAGACGGCGCGCCATGATTTCCGCTTCCGCCTGCGTCACGGAGATGGTGCGATCCACACGTGCCCGATCGAAGATCTTCGGCAGGTACGCTTCCGGCCACTTTCGAATGCCCGGGATGCGCGAGCCTTCGGCCGGCTCGGCGCCGATGATCTGCACCGCGTCGCTCTGCTCTTTCAGATACTGCGATACGCCCATGATCGTGCCCGTCGTACCCATCGCGGAAACGAAGTGAGTGATGCGCCCTTCGGTATCGCGCCAGATCTCCGGACCGGTAGTCTCGTAGTGCGCAAGCGGGTTGTCCGGGTTGGCGAACTGGTCGAGGATGATGCCGCGTCCGTCGCGCTGCATCTGCTCGGCGAGATCGCGGGCGTATTCCATGCCCCCCTTGACTGGCGTCAAGATGATCTCGGCGCCATAGGCGCCCATGCTCTGACGGCGCTCGATGGAGAGATCTTCCGGCATGACGAGGATCATCTTGTAGCCACGAACCGCAGCAGCCATCGCCAGTGCAATGCCGGTATTGCCGGAGGTGGCTTCAATCAGCGTATCGCCGGGCTTGATGCGGCCGCGCAATTCGGCGTGCTTGATCATCGACAACGCAGGACGATCTTTCACCGACCCCGCCGGGTTGTTGCCCTCGAGCTTGCCGAGAATCACGTTGTTGCGGCGACGGATTTCGTCGTCGGGCAAACGCATCAGTTGTACCAGCGGCGTATTGCCGATGGTGTCTTCGATAGTCTTGTAGGCCATTGCGCTAAGCTGTCTAGGTCGGGAATCGGAACATTCTAATCCACCGGCCATGTCCGCGCTCAGGCGTGCGGATTTCGGCCGGACATCGCAATGGCGATGCCCGGCCGCCCGTCGGGCGTCAGAGCTTCGGTGCGCTAGCCGCCGCCGGAGCCTTGGCCTTCTTGGATTTGGAGGGCTTTGCCGGGGCTGCGGCGGGCGCGGCCGCCGGCGCCGATGCCGCGGCAGGGGCCGCGCCGGCCTTGGCCGCCTTGGCATCCTTCGACTTCTTCGACCGGGTCGCCTTCGCGTCCGATGCGCCTGCGGCGGATGCCGCCGCCGGCGCCGAGGGCTTGGCCGACATAGTCGCCGCACCTGGCGCCGCGGGCTTCATCGTCGAACCGGCGGCAGGCGTCGGCACAGGCGTCTTTTGCATCGTCGTCGACGGCACAGGCGCCGCCGGCGTCATGGGCTTGGCGGTCGTCGCAGGGGCCACAGGCGTTTGCGCGGCAGGCGCCATCGGTTTGGCCGGTGCGGTCGCAGGCGCCGATTTGGCGGCCGCAGGAGGCACCGCGGCCCCACCCTGCCCGTTGATCGTCATGCCTTCGGACTGAAGCGTGGTCACGGACTTGGCGCCCAGCCCCTTGACGCGTTTGGCAACGTCCGCCGCATCCTTGTAGGGGCCGTGGGCGTTACGCTCGTCGATGATGGCTTTGGATTTGACCGGCCCGATGCCCTTGAGCGATTCGAGCTGCGCCTGGTCGGCGGTATTGATGTCGACAGCAGCCATGGCCAGGCCGCACAGGGTGAAAAAGGCAACAACCGCCAGCAAGAACTTGCGAAGCATGATCTGTTCCTTATGAAGTCACTCGGGCCGATATCGCGGATATCGTGGACATCCTCGACACCCCGATTATGGCTTAACGTCCAGGAACGGCTACGGATGACATCGCACGCCCACAACATCCAACAAAACGGGGAGCCAGTGGGCTCCCCGTCGGTCTGGCGCTGCGATTCGCCATTTACTGCGCGAGCAACCAGCGCACGTAGCGCGAGACACCTTCGCCCACCGTGTAGAAAGGCGGCTGATAACCGCCCGATTGGCGAAGATGATCGATGTTCGCCTGCGTAAAGCATTGGTACTTACCGCGCAGTGCGTCCGGGAATGGAATGTACTCGACGAGTCCCTGCTTGACCAGTTCGTCGAGCGACAGCGCCGACTCACCCGCTTCGGCGCGAAGCGTGTTGATCACGGCCACGGCGATATCGTTGAACGGCTGGGCACGGCCCGTGCCGAGGTTGAAGATGCCGCTTCGCTCAGGATGGTCGAAAAAGTGCAGGTTCACCTTCACCACGTCTTCCACCGACACAAAGTCGCGGCTTTGCGTACCGGCAGCGTAGCCGTTGTATTCACCGAAGAGCTTCACCCGCCCATTGGCGCGGAATTCGTTGAAGTTGTGGAAAGCGACCGAGGCCATACGCCCCTTGTGCGCCTCACGCGCGCCATAGACGTTGAAGTAGCGAAAACCGGCCACCTGACTCGGAAGCTTGCCGCCGGCGTCGCGCATCGCCCGTCGCACGATTTGGTCGAACAGAAACTTCGAATACCCATAGACGTTGAGCGGCTTCTCGAATTCACGCGCTTCCACGAACGTTTCCGACGCACCGTACGTCGCCGCAGACGAGGCGTAGAGGAACGGCACGGTCTGCGCCTGGCACGCTTCGAACAACGCGCGCGTATAACGGAAGTTGTTCTCCATCATGTAGCGGCCGTCGGTCTCCATCGTGTCGGAGCAGGCGCCTTCGTGGAAAATCGCGCGCACACGGCCGAATTCACGACGCTGGAAGCGCGCGACGAAGTCGGTCTTGTCGAGGTAATCGCTGATCTCACAGTCGACCAGGTTGCGGAACTTGTCGGCGCGCGTGAGGTTGTCGACCGCCACGATGTCGGTCTCGCCACGCTCATTGAGGGCTTTGACGAGGTTGGCGCCAATGAAGCCCGCGGCGCCGGTCACGATGATGGTCATGTCAGTTCGGAAAAGAGTTCGGTATAGTCCACAGTCGCCGTACCCAGCTTGCCGACGACAATACTGCCCGCGCGATTGGCGAGCACAACGGCCTGCGCGAGCGGCAGACCCGCAGAAAGCGATGCGGCGAGCGTTGCGATCACGGTGTCGCCCGCGCCCGAAACATCATACACTTCGCGCGCCTGCGCCGGCACGTGCAGCGCGCCGCTCGCGGTGAAGAGGGTCATACCCTCTTCCGAGCGCGTAAGCAGCAATGCCTCGAGATCAAGCGACTCACGCAGGGTCTGCGCGCGGGCCGTCAGGTCGTCTTCCGAGCGCCACTCGCCCACGACTTGCTGCAATTCAGAGCGGTTCGGCGTCAGGATGCTGGCACCGCGATATCGCTCGTAATCACTGCCCTTCGGGTCGACAAGTACCATTTTGCCTGCGGCGCGCGCAGCTTCGATCATCGGCTGCACATGCGTCAGGCCGCCCTTGGCGTAATCCGAGAGCAGCACGACGTCGTAGCTGTCGAGCAGTTGGCGATACTGATCGAGCACCGCCAGCAGCACTTCCCGGGCCGGCTGATTCTCGAAATCGATGCGCAGCAATTGCTGCTGACGCGACACGATGCGCAGCTTGATCGTCGTCGCCAGATCGGCGTCGCGGGTCACAAAGGCCGTCACACCGCTCTCGTCGAGCAGGTCGACGACGCGCTCGCCCGGTTCGTCTTCACCCAGCACGCAAAGCAGACCCGCCTGCGCCCCCAGCGACGCAGCGTTGAGCGCCACGTTCGCCGCACCGCCGAGCCGCTCCTCATTGCGCGTGACGTGCACCACCGGCACCGGCGCTTCCGGCGAAATGCGATTGACGTCGCCAAACCAGTATCGATCGAGCATCACGTCGCCGACGATCAGCACGCGCGCGCGGCTGAACGCCGCGCGAGGCACGGTGGGCACACCGGGTGCCTGCACCGTGCGCGTGAGCGAAGTTGCGGTCAAAGTCATCTGTCGCTCCTCGTGACTCAGGCCGACTCGTGCAACCCACGGCCGATGCCGTGGTACTCGATGCCCAGCTCCTTCATGGCGTCGGGCTCATACAGATTCCGGCCATCGAAGATCAGCGGCAGCGAAAGCGCCGCCTTCACACGCGCGAAGTCCGGGCTGCGGAACGCCTTCCATTCCGTGACGATGACGAGCGCGTCGGCGCCGTTCAGCGTGTCGTTCTGCGTGGCACAGAATTCGATGCGGGCGCGCGCCTCGGCATCGCCTGCGAAGTCGAGCGCGACCACGCGGCGCGCTTCGTCGAGCGCCACCGGATCGTAAGCCCGCACCCGGGCGCCACGACGCACCAGCTCGGCGATGACGCGGCGGCTCGGGGCTTCGCGCATGTCGTCGGTGTTCGGCTTGAACGCCAGCCCCCACAAGGCGAACGTCTTGTCCGACAGATCGTCGCCGAGGCGGTTGACAATCTTGTCGATCAGCACGGCCTTTTGCGTTTCATTGACGGCTTCCACTGCGTTGAGAATTCGCAACGGCAGGCCATAGTCCTCGGCGGTGCGCACGAGCGCCTGGACGTCCTTCGGGAAGCACGAGCCGCCGTACCCGCAGCCGGAATACAGGAAGTGGTAGCCAATACGCGGGTCCGAACCAATGCCCTTGCGCACGTCTTCGATATCCACGCCGACGCGATCGGCCAGATTGGCCATTTCGTTCATGAACGAGATGCGCGTGGCGAGCATGGCGTTTGCCGCGTACTTGGTAAATTCCGCCGAGCGCACGTCCATGTACAAGGTGCGCTCGTGGTTGCGGTTGAACGGCGAATACAGGCGCTTCATCATCGCGCGCGCCTGTTGGCCGTCGGTGTCGTCGTCCACACCGATCACGATACGATCCGGGCGCATGAAATCGTCCACCGCCGCCCCTTCCTTCAGGAATTCGGGGTTCGAAACGACGGAGAACGACACGTTTTCGCCACGCTTGCCGAGTTCGTCGGCCACCGCGGCACGCACCTTGTCGGCCGTACCGACCGGCACTGTCGACTTATCGACGATCACCTTGAAACTCTTGGCGTAACGGCCGATGTTGCGTGCCGCGGCCACGACATATTGAAGGTCGGCCGAGCCGTCTTCGTCCGGGGGCGTGCCCACGGCGATGAACTGAACGTCGCCATGGGCGACGGAGGCCTCGACATCCGTCGAAAATTGCAGGCGGCCGGCGGCGCGATTGCGCGCGATGACTTCCTGCAGGCCGGGTTCGTGAATCGGTACGCCGCCGTTGTTCAGGATTTCGATCTTGCGCGGATCGACGTCGAGGCAAAACACGTCGTTGCCGACGTCCGCCAGGCACGCCCCAGTGACGAGGCCGACGTATCCGGAGCCGATGATAGTGACTTTCATGATTGCGCGAGCTAAGAGTAATTAGGAGGCCGCCGGCACGTCGACACGTCGCGGCGTATAGGTCTCCCAGCCGTTACAGCCGGGGCATTGCCAATAGAACAATCGCGCGCGGAAGCCGCACTGGTCGCAGACATACCGGGGCAACGACTTGGTACGCTGCGTGATGAGCTTGCCCATGAGTTGCAGGTCCGACTGCGTGTCGCCCTGCGCCGTGGCGGCGTGTGCTTCGAGCAGGCGCACCATACCGGGCGCGCTCGGCGCGCGGTGCATCTGTTCGCGCATGAGCTTGAGCGCCGCTTCCGGGCCTTCGAGGGCAATCGACTGCTCATAGACGATCTCCAGCAGATCGTCCGATGGATTCTTGCGCAGCGCATCGCTCAGCACGGCGAGCCCTTCTTTCGCCCGGCCCAATGCCTCGTACGCCCGCATCAGGCGCTTGGCCGCCAGGCCGAGGTACACCGGATTCTGCTGCTCGATGGTGCGAAGCACGCGCAACGCGCCTTCGGCGTCGCCCGCGGCGAGCAGCATGTCGCCGCGCAGCAGCGGCGCACGCACATTGGCGGGATTGACCGCGAGCGCAGCGTCCAGCGCCTGCGTAACGGCGCCGGCGTCCTTGCGTTGCAGCGCTTCCTGCGCCAGCTCGCAGTGGAACTGCGCGATCTCCTTGCGGTACGACACGGCAGGGTCGAGGTCACTCAGCGCCTCGGCCTCGGTCAGCGCCTTGTGCCATTCCTTCTCGATCTGATAGATCGTGAGCTTTGCGTGTTGCGCTGCCTTGGCATAAGCCCCAGTGTGCAGTCGGCCGAACGCCTCTTCGGCACGGTCCAGCAACCCCGCCTTGAGAAAATCGTGGCCGAGTTCGTAGAGCGCGTGTTCATGATCGGCTGACGGCAGGTCATGGCGCGAGAGCAGGTTCTGGTGCACACGAATGGCGCGCTCCGTCTCGCCGCGACGACGGAACAGACTACCCAGCGCGAAGTGCAGCTCGGTGGTCTCGGGATCGAGCTTGGCGACTTCGATGAAGGCATCGATCGCCTTGTCGGGCTGCTCGTTGAGCAGGAAGTTCAGACCGCGAAAATAGGACGCCGGCAGACTTCGGCTCTCGGAGAGCAAGCTGCGCAGATCCAGGCGTGCGGCCACCCAGCCGCAGCCAAAAATCACGGGGATGGCCAAGAGCCACCAGACCTCGAATTCCATGAATGCGTGTTGTCGTTGAAACAGTCGATGAAGAGGGCGAGCGTCGCGCGCCGTGTCGCCCGAATTAGACCGGCGGCAGCATCGGCGGTTGGTCCCCCGCCTCGGGGTCGCGTTGCGCACGGGCCAGATCGCGCCGCGCACGGCGTAGCTCCAGGCGCTGACGCATCAGGCTCGGCAACGTGGCGAGCACGCCGATGACGCCACCGACCACGAAAAACGCCAGGCCGATCATGATGAGCGGTGCCGTCCACGTATGCCCCAGGAACAGGTTCAACGTGACTTCGCCTGTGTTGGCGAGCGCGAGACACAGCAACACCACAAACACGATAAGACGAACGATCCAAACAATCAGCTTCATGCCGAAAGGCTCCTGCGGCAGGGTTGCCGTATGTTTTGCGACTTGAGCGGTCCCGGGCCCACGGCATCGATGCCGCCGACGCACCCGGGCCGGCACGTGGCCGTATTGTACCGGATGTGCTCCGTCAGGCGCCGTTACTGCAGCAAGCTTCACATTGGCGTCAATGGCCCGCACGCCTCCCCGCCAAATGCAAAAAAAGCGCCCGAAGGCGCTTTTCTTGCGTAGTAGATCCCAAAGGGCCTTATTGGTCCGACGCCTTGTGGTCAACCCGCTCTCGCAACTCCTTGCCGGGCTTGAAGTGCGGCACGAATTTCTCCGGCACCATCACTTTCTCACCCGACTTCGGATTGCGGCCGACACGCGGTGGCCGACGGTTGAGCCCGAAGCTACCGAAACCGCGGATCTCGATTCGATGACCGCGCGCAAGCGCGTCTGCCATCGCATCGAGAATGGTCTTCACCGCGAAATCGGCATCCTTGAGCACCAACTGGGGAAACCGCGCCGCCAACTGGTTGACCAATTCAGACTTGGTCATAGGCCTCGGACCTTACTGATTCTGGCTGTCCAGCTTGGCTTTGAGCAGGGCACCCAGATTCGTGGTGCCGCTCGCTGCCGAGCTATCCGACGACATCTTGCTGATCGCTTCTTGCTGTTCAGCCGAATCCTTCGCCTTGATCGACAGGTTGATGTTGCGCGACTTGCGATCGATGTTGACGATCATTGCATTGACGGCTTCACCTTCCTTGAGCACGTTGCGGGCATCTTCCACACGGTCGTGTGAAATTTCCGAAGCGCGCAGGTAACCTTCGACGTCCTCACCCAGCGACACGACGGCACCCTTCGGGTCGACGGCCTTGATGGTACCGTCAACGATCGAGCCCTTGTCGTGGATGGCCACGAACGAGTTGAACGGATCGCCTTCGAGCTGCTTGATACCCAGCGAGATGCGTTCCTTCTCGACGTCGATACCCAGAACCACGGCTTCGACTTCGTCGCCCTTCTTGTACTTGCGCACGGCGTCTTCGCCGGTTTCGCTCCACGACAGGTCCGACAGGTGAACCAGGCCATCGATGCCGCCCGCCAGACCAATGAACACGCCGAAGTCGGTGATCGACTTGATGCCGCCCTTGATCTTGTCGCCCTTCTTGAAGTTGCGCGAGAAGTCATCCCACGGGTTCGCCTTGCACTGCTTCATGCCCAGGCTGATACGACGACGGTCTTCGTCGATCTCGAGCACCATGACTTCGACTTCGTCGCCCAACTGGACAACCTTGGTCGGAGCAACGTTCTTGTTGGTCCAGTCCATTTCCGACACGTGAACCAGGCCTTCGATGCCCGATTCCACTTCGACGAACGCGCCGTAGTCGGTAATGTTGGTGACCTTGCCGAACAGGCGGGTGCCTTGCGGGTAGCGGCGAGCAATGCCTTCCCACGGATCATCGCCGAGCTGCTTGACGCCCAGCGAGACGCGGCCCTTCTCTTGATCGAACTTGAGGATCTTGGCGGTGACTTCCTGGCCAACCGACAGCACTTCGCTCGGGTGACGCACACGACGCCAGGCGATGTCGGTAATGTGCAGCAGGCCATCGATACCGCCGAGGTCGACGAATGCGCCGTAGTCGGTGATGTTCTTGACCACGCCCTTGACGATCGCGCCTTCCTTGAGCGTCTCGAGCAGCTTGGCGCGCTCTTCACCCTGGGTGGCTTCGATCACGGCACGACGCGAGAGCACAACGTTGTTGCGCTTGCGGTCGAGCTTGATCACGCGGAATTCGAGGGTCTTGCCTTCGTACGGGGTCGTGTCCTTGACCGGACGCGTGTCCACCAGCGAACCCGGCAGGAATGCGCGGATGCCGTTGACCATGACGGTCAGGCCGCCCTTGACCTTGCCGGTAATCGTGCCGGTCACGAGCTCGCCCGATTCGAGGGCCTTTTCCAGTTGCAGCCACGAGGCCAGACGCTTGGCCTTGTCGCGCGACAGCACGGTGTCGCCGTAGCCGTTTTCCAGGGCGTCGATCGCCACGGAAACAAAATCGCCGGCCTGAACTTCGACCTCGCCCTGATCATTCAGGAATTCTTCGATAGGGATGTACGCTTCGGACTTGAGCCCGGCGTTGACGACCACAAAGTTGTGGTCAACCCGAACGACTTCTGCGCTGATGACTTCACCAGCACGCATGTCTTGACGGGAGAGCGACTCTTCGAAGAGTGCCGCGAATGATTCGTTAGTCGAGGTTTGCAGGTCGGACATAAATGTGGATTACGCCGCTGACGTCCGTCTCCCGAAGGGGGGGTGACGATCACGCACAACGGTTGGGTTAAAGGTTGACAAAGCCACGACGGGTGACTGCATGAAACACCCTGTCAGGCGCCTTGCGGATACTGCACTTGCGCGAACCATTCGAGCACCTGGGCCACCGCCTGATCGACGTTGAGCCCCGACGTGTCGAGTACTCGCGCACCCTCTGCTGGCCGTAGCGGCGCCTCGGCACGGGTACGATCCCGCGCATCGCGCGCCTCAAGATCCAGCATCAGACTGTCTATGTTAGCAGAAAATCCTTTTTCTATCAATTGCTTATAACGCCTCTCGGCGCGCGCCTGGGGGGTGGCCGTCAAAAACACCTTCAAATCCGCCTCCGGGAAGATCACCGTGCCCATGTCGCGACCGTCCGCAACGAGGCCCGGCGCGGTCTTGAAGGCTCGCTGAAGCGCCTTGAGCGCCTGGCGGACCGCCTTGTGCACGGCAATGCTGGATGCCCGGTTGCCGATCGCCTCGGCCCGGATCGCGTCGGTGACGTCCTCCCCGGCCAGCCAGATGCGCTGCTCCTTGAACCGCACATCGAGCGTCTCGGCGAGCACCGCCAGCGCCCCGACGTCGTCCGGATCGATCCCGTGCCGGGCGCTCGCCAGCGCCGTCAGCCGGTATAGCGCCCCGCTGTCGAGATAGTGAAAGCCCAGCGCATCGGCCACACGGTGTGCCACCGTCCCTTTGCCGGATGCCGTTGGGCCATCCACCGTAATGACCGGAATCGAGTCGTCCACCATCGTGAAATCAGGCATCCCTTCGTCTCTGTGTGTTCAAAACATCAAAAAAATGAAATCTCGTGCGCAAATAGTAACGATTACCATTTTTGCGCAGGCACCCTCGGCCCAGGCCGAAAACTCGACCGCCGAGCAAGATCGCGATTATCCCTTAGCCAGTCCGAATGGGGACCCACTCGAGCGGCAGGGCGACACGCCACGTGGTTCGCACCGATGAATCGGGCTTGCGGGCGCGCTCAAGCGCGTCGGTGAGGTAGATCCGGGCAACCGGGCCGCGGCGACCACGAGGGGCCGCTATGCGAATTCGCCACCGCGCGTTGTCCCGCCTTCGAACTGCCCGGGGTCGGGGTGGCAAATGGGGGATCGCGTCCATCGGTTCGGCGACCTGCGGCGAACGCAAGCCACGCTGACCCGACCAGTATAGCCGTCGTGCCTCGCGGGTGACTGAGGCGCCGTCGGAATGGCGGTCACGCGGCGGCCGGGAGAACGACCGGCCGATGGGCCCGATCGCTTCCCTTGCCCCCTTTCACTTGAAGTCATCGGACGCGATACCGAGGCGCCGCATCTTGTCATACAAGGTCTTTCGGGGCACGCCCAGCTTCTCACAAGCGAGCGATGCGCGTCCGCCGGACGCGCGCAACGCCTCTTCGATGAAACGCCGCTCGAACAGGTTCATCTGCTCGTCAAGCGTGCGCGGCGTCCCCTGCGGGCCGTCGTCCGGATCTCCGGTCCCGAGTCCGAGCGTAAAGCGCTCGGCGACGTTGCACAGTTCGCGCACGTTTCCGGGCCACGGGCGCGCCATCAGCCGATTCAGACGCTCCACGCCGATCTCCGGCACCGGACGGCCGTACGCCGCCGCGGCCCGAAGCACGAAGTGCTCGAACAGCAGCGGAATGTCTTCGCGACGCTCCCGCAGCGAGGGGATTTCGAGCACGATCACCCCGAGCCGATAGTAGAGATCGTCGCGAAACCGCTGCTGGCGTGCGAGCTCGAGCAGATCCGCCTTCGTCGCGGCAATGATCCGGCAATTCATCGGCAGCAGTTCGTTCGAGCCAATCCGCTCGAACTGGCGCTCCTGAAGCACACGCAGGAACTTGACCTGGAGCGCCATCTGCATCGTCTCGATCTCGTCGAGGAAGAGCGTGCCGGCCTGCGCAAATTCGAGCTTGCCGATGCGACGTTTCAACGCCCCCGTGAACGAGCCCGCCTCATGGCCGAACACTTCGCTCTCGAACAACGATTCGGGAAGGCCCGCGCAGTTCAGCGCGGCAAAGGGTTTGTCGCGGCGCGGGCCGAAGTCGTGCAGGCAGCGCGCAACGAGTTCCTTGCCGGTGCCCGTCTCGCCGAACACCAGCACGTTCGCATCGGTATTGGCGAGTTCGAGGATCAGCTTGCGCAAACGCTCCACGGGTCGGGAATTCCCAAGGATCCTCGCATCGATACGATCGCGACTCTCGAGCTGCCTGCGCACGGCCGTCAGTTCAAGCGTAAGACGTCGGTGCTCGAGCGCACGTCGCGCAAGCTCGACGATCCGCTCCGACGCGAACGGCTTTTCAACGAAGTCGTAAGCGCCGAGGCGCATGGCTTGTACCGCCATCGCGATGTCGCCGTGCCCGGTCACGAGAATGACCGGCATCGACGCGCTCATCGCCTTCACGCGTTCGAGCAGTTCGAGCCCCGTCATACCGGGCAGGCGCACATCGCTGACGACAATACCTGGGAAATCGCCGTCGATGTGTTCAAGGGCCTCCTCGGCGCTTCCAAACGCGTCGACCTCGATGTCCGCAAGCTGCAGCGCCTGGACGGTACCGAGCCTCACGGCCGCGTCGTCCTCCACGAGCAGCACGCGCAAGCTGTCTGGGATCACGGGTTGCCCTCCCTGTACGTCCGTAGATGAATACTGAATTCGGCGCCGCCCACCGACCGGTCGGTGGCCTTCAGCGAACCGCTGAACTCACGCACGATGCCCTCGGAGATCGCCAAGCCGAGGCCCAGCCCCGTACCCTGCTCCTTCGTCGTGAAGAAGGGTTCGAAGAGCCGCGCGCGCACGGCCTCTGAAAGCCCCATGCCGGTATCGCGCACCCGGATCACGGTCTTGTCGCTATCGGTCTCGACCGTCACTTCGAGTCGGCGCACCGGGGTGGTAGCCATTGCGTCGAGCGCATTCGCGAACAGGTTCACCAGCACCTGCTCGAGCCGATTTGCATCGGCGAGCACGCGCGCGCCGGCCAATTGCGGGTCGAACGTGAGCTCGACCCGGTCCTTGCGCAGCCGCTGCCCAACGAGGAACAGCGCGTTATTGATCGCTTCTGCGGCAACGACCGGCTGGAGTTGCGTCGGCGCCTTGCGGGCGAAGCGCTTCAGTTGCGACGTGATCCGCCCCATTCGCTCTATCAACTCGCCGATCATCCGAAGATTGGCCTCGGCGTGACTCGCCCGGCCCCGTTCGAGGAACGTCAGCGCGTTGTCCGACAGCGTGCGCAGGGCCGCGAGCGGCTGATTGAGTTCGTGCGTGACGCCCGCCGCCATCTGCCCGAGCGCCGCCATCTTGCCCGCCTGCACAAGCTCCTCGAATGCGGCCTTGAGCTGCGCTTCGGTTTCCCTGTGCATCGCGACCTCATGCTCCAGATTGCGGTTCGCGCGGCTGAGCGCCGCAGTGCGCCGCGCGACCTTGCGCTCGAGCTCCTCGTTCAGTTGCTGCAGCGCTTCGCGCAGTGCGAGCCGTTGCGCGACGATGCGCCGCCGCTGCCACACGGTCAGCGCCAGCACGACGACGAATGCGAGCCCCAGCGCGGCGGATCGGGCCAATGCACGTGCCACCGCTCGCGCGGGTGCGAGATTCGACAGCACGACAATGTGCCAGTCGGTGCCCGATACGGGACGGGTAACGACCAGGAACTCGGTTGGGAACGGCTGTGGGGTCGGCAGGCTGGTGGCCAGCGGATTGTCGCGCGCCACCGATTCGATCCACGCGTTGGGTGCGAGTGTGCGCTCGATGGAGAAGCCAGCGGGCATGAGTGCGCCCGGCGCATCGTACTGGTGCGTACTCACGATCTCGGCGCGCGCGGCCGCCGACAGCGGGCGCAGTGTCCTGTATTTGAGCCCCGGCACCGACGACAGCATGATCACGCCATGCGAATCGATGGCGAGAACGGGCTCGGCGCCCTGTCGCCAGACCGATTCGATCCGATCGAGATTGACCTTGAGCGTCACGACGCCGAGCACGCGATGGGCGTCGTCGTAGATCGGTTCGGCCAGAAAATAGCCCGCCTCATTACTCACGGTGCCCAGCCCGTAGAAACGGCCATGGCCGTCACGCATGGCGCCGATAAAGTACGGGCGGAACGAGAAGTTCGACCCGACGAACGTCTTCGGTTGGTTCCAGTTGCTCGCCGCGAGCGTGTTGCCTTGCTTGTCCATCACGTAGAACGCGCTGGAGCCCGCGTCTGCATTGACGGTCTGCAGATAGGCATTGACCCGTGCGACCAGATCGCGATCGGTCGGATGGCGCAGCATCGATAGTACGTCGGCATTCAGGCTCGCGAGCGACGGCAGATAGCTGTAGTGTCGAACCTCGCTCGTCAGCGCATTCTCGTAGCCGTCGAGCCGGTGCGCGGCGGTGTCTCGCAGCGTGCGGATCTCCACCTGCTCCGCGTAACGATAGGCCACCCATGCAGCCACCACAGTCAGCAAGGCGAACGCGACCACGAGCGCGAGCAGAACACGCGTGCGACGCGACGTTGCGCTGACGAACTTCACGACCGCCTCCCCGCAAGCCCGCGCCCTGCGGGCCCGCGAACGTCCATTGCCCACCGCCCCATCGCACCGTCTCCTCTGAAGCCATCATTCTAACGGTGCGGCTCGCAACTGCCATCGGCATAAGCGCTTGTCCGGCATGCCCGAAGCCCCTGTTCCGCTCGATCCTTCCCCGCGAGGGGGGCCTCATCAGACCCGCGTCGTGTGTCCGGGATGACAACACGCCGACATCCCGGATATCGTTCGCCAGACGAACCTTACAACCCGAAGTAGGTCTCGCGCACTGCGTCGCTCGCTTCGAGCTCCGCGCGCGAGCCCGATACGCGCACCTTGCCGTGATCGAGCAAATAGCCGCGATCGGCGAGATCGAGGAACGCGATGTTCTGCTCCGCGATCAGCAACGAGGTTCCGTCGCCAATGGCCGTGCGCAACGCGTCGATCACATGCTTGACGAACACAGGCGCGAGACCGGAGGACGGCTCGTCCATCAACAGGAGGCGGGGTTCGGCGATGAGCACCTTCGCGATGCCCAGCATCTTGCGTTGCCCCCCCGACAGGCTTGCCGCGGCCGCGCGCCGCTTCGCGGCCAGTGCGGGGAAAAGCGCGAACAACACTTCCTTGCGCTGTCGGATTTTCGCTTCGGGCATGAAATAGCCGCCGAGCGCGATGTTCTCGTCGATCGACAGCGTCGGAAATACGCCGAGCTCCGACATGAACGCGATGCCGCGCCGAATCCGCTGGTCGGGCCGCAACGTGTCAATGCGCTCGCCATCGAGCGTGATGCGCCCGCCCGTGCACGGCAATAGCCCAATCAGTGTGCGCAGCAGCGTCGTCTTTCCCGCGCTGTTCGCACCGAGCAACAGCACGGTTTGCCCAGGCTCGACCCGCATATCGACGCCCCAGAGTACCTGCATGTCGCCATAGCCGGCCTCCACGCCTTCGATTACCAGGGATGCCGTCATCATGCCGCTCCAATGAATGCAGCGATCACCTCGGGGTCGCGCGCGGCCGACGCCAGCGGTCCCTCGAACAACATGCGCCCGGCGCCGAGCACGATCACGCGTTCGGTGATGCGGTTGAGAAAATCGAGCAAGTGCTCGACCACGATCATTGCGATGCCACGTGCCGACAGTCGTTGCAGCAACTCGGCGATCACGTTCAATTCCGCGGGATTGAGTCCCGCCCCAATCTCGTCGACCAGCAGCAGTTGCGGCCGCGTGGCAAGCGCCCGTCCGAGATCGAGTAGCTTCTGTTGATTCACCGTCAGCGAACCCGCGACCCGCGACGCCACGCTGGCGAGACCGATGTCTTCGAGAATCGGCCCGATCTCGCGGGGATCCAGACGCACACTGCGCGCCGCGACTTCAACATTCTCGTGCACTGTCATGTCGCGAAACACCTTCGGCACCTGAAACGTACGGTTGATGCCAAGGTGTACACGCCGGTGCATCGGCATGCGGTTGATCGTTTGCCCGAGGAAATCGATCGCCCCTTCGTCGGCCTGCAGGAGCCCCGAGATCACGTTGATGGTCGTCGTCTTGCCGGAGCCATTCGGGCCGACGAGACCGACGATCTCGCCGGGCACGACAGCAAAGTTCACATCGTTGAGCACGACCTGTGCGCCGAAGCGCTTGTGAACGCCCACCAGTTGCAACAATTCAGAAGACATGGATACCCCGACGTTGCAGCAGCGACAGGAGGCCACCCGGCAGAAACAGCACGAGCAGCACGATGAGACCGCCATAGATGAACTGGAAGTACTGTGGCGTGGAAATCCCAATCGCCGCATACAGGACGTAGAGCAGCCCCGCGCCGACAATGGGCCCGATGACCGTGCCGACTCCGCCGAAAAGTGCGAACACGATGGCGAACACCGAGAACTGCAACGTGAACACCGCGTCGGGATAGAACACCGAAATGCCCCATGCGTAGGTGCCGCCCGCGAGCCCGGCGATCAATGCCGACACCAGCCACGCGACGAGACGCACCTGCACAACGTTGACGCCCGCCATCGCCGCGCTCACCGGATCCTGCTTGACCGCACGCAGCGACATGCCAAAGCCGGACGTGCGGAAGTACGCCGCAAATGCACACGCGATGAGCAAAACGCCGAGCATGCAGGCGTAACTTGCGCCCGGACTGTAGACCTGTTCGATCTTGAGTCCGTAGGGGCCGCCGGTCACGTCGGACAGGTTCGGGTTCGACACGACGAAGTAGATGATCTGCGACGCGGCGAGATTCGCGATCGAGAAGTAGGCGCCCGAGAGCCGCAACAACGGCCCGAGCACCAGCCCGAGCAGTGCGGCCGCGAGGCCGCCGCCCGCGACGCACACGAGTATGGGCATGTGCGTATGAAGCACGAGCAGCGACGTTGCATAGGCGCCACTGCCGAAAAAGCCCACATAGCCGAACGGCAAATAGCCGGTGAAGCCGTACAGCAGGTTGAGTCCCTGCGCCAGCACGATAAACGTCATGATCGTGAACAGCAGCGACTGGTTGGCGTACAGACGAGGCGCCACGAGGAAGATCGCGGCGACCACTGCAAGCGTGATGGCCGGTGCGCGCAAGCGTCGCGGCGCCGTCTGTCCGGTGGGGTTCAGAGTGGTATCAAGCAAGACGCACCGCCTTTCCGAGCAAGCCCGAGGGACGAATGAGCACAATGATCAACAGCAGCACATACGGCACTACGTTCGACCACGACGAGTAATAGGTTTGCATCAGCATCGTGCCGAGACCGAACACGAGCCCGCCGGCAATCGTGCCAAGCGGATTGCCAAGGGAGCCGATGACCACGATCGCGAACGCGGTCGTGGTGAGGTTGTCGCCAAGGTCGGGCGACACCGAGCCGAGGAGATACGGCACGAACACGCCCGCGATGCCCGCGAGCGCGAGACCTGCGACGAACGCAATGGTCGACACTCGGCGCACGTCGATGCCGGTGGCAATGGCCTCTTCCCGATTGGCCATCACTGCGCGAGTTGCATAGCCGAACCGCGTGCGCGAGAAATACAGCCACAGCACGACCAGCGCCGCAACGCTGATGCCGGCGGCCCACCACCAGCTATCGGGAAACTGCTGGCCGAAGGCCCCGAGATTGCCGCTGCCGAGCGCATCGTCGGGCAGCGAGCGCTGGTCGGCGCCGAACATCAGTACCGTCAACGACTCGAGCATCTGGCCAATGCCGAAGAACAGGATGAACGACAGCATCTCCGGGTCGTCGCTGCGCTGCAGTCGCGGCACGACGGCCCGATACATCGGCCAGCCAATGATCGTTGCCGCGGCCACCGATACTGGAATGGCCCACAAGGGACTCAGGCCGAAATGATGCGAGACCATCCACGCCGCATAGCTGCCCAGCACGATGAACTGCCCGTGCGCGAGATTGATGATCCGCATCACGCCGAACACGAGATTGAGTCCCAGGCCGACCAGCGTGAAAAAGATACCGTACAGAATGCCGCCCATGACGGCATAAGCAAGAAGTTCCACGTTCGTCCCTTCGCAAGCGAGGATGTCGTTGCCGGCGCCGTCGAGCGGCGCCGGCCGGTTCCTGATCAGACGATGCGACTGACGATCAGTGCGTCGGCGCCGGATACACCGGTTTGCCGGTCGCGTGCGAGTCGGGGTACACGACGACGAACTTCAGCCCCTTGTTGCCGTCCGGCACCATCTGGGCCACCGGGAACGGTTGGCCGAGCTGCGCCCCGTTCGCATTGATCTGGAACGGCCCCAGCAGCGTGGTCGTCTTTCCGGACATGTCGATCAACGCTTGGTGGAAGGCCGGTTGTGCAAACGTCGGTGCGTCGCCAAGCATCTTCTCCATGACAATGCCCGTGTTGTAACCGGCCGAGTCGAGGAAGGTCGGATCCTTGTGTTGGTCGGCCTGGAACGCCTGCACAAACTGCGCGGTATTCATCCCGTAAGTGACCTTGTCGTACTTGACCAGCGGCGGCGTGGGGTACGTGTACGTGTAGGCGAGCGCATCGACCCCCGCATTCTTCGTGAGCAGTTGCAGCAGTTGCCCCGGGAAGATCGTGAACGTCATGTCGAAATGCAGGCCGCTTTGCGACAGTGCGCGTAGAAACGCGATGTCGTTCGGCGCGTAGCCGAATTCAAGCAACGCCTGGGGATTGGCTGCCTTCGCCGTGTGCAGCAGCACGTTGTAGTTCGATTCCGTGGTCGGCACGCTGTGATAGAACACCGGCGTCACGCCTCCCTTCGCGAGTTCCGCCTTCATCGTTTCGGCTTGCGAGGCATCGAAATCGTTCGCGCCATAGACAATCGCCACGCGCTTGATCTTCTGCTTGAGGAGGAAGTTGGCGAGCGGCACCGGCCAGACCGTCGACGACGGAATACTCACATCGGCGAGGTAATCGGTCTTCTGAGTGAAGAAGTTCGCCCCCGAGCCGGTCGGATCGATCAACAGCATATGGTGCTCAGCCGCGAGCGGCACCGCGACCGACGTCAGCACCGACCCAAAGTCGGCCACGAGTATGTCGACCTTGTCCTGCGTGATCAACTGGTTATAAAGCGTGGTCGCCGTGGACGTCGAACTCTGGTCGTCGTACGCCACGATCTTCACGGGAATCTTCTTGCCGAATGCCTTGACGAGCACCCCGCCCTGCTTGTTGACGGTGTCGGCCCAGAACTTCAACCCTTCGTATTGCCCCTGGGAAGCCACCGCGAACGGGCCAGTGCTCGCGTAGAGCGTGCCAATACTGATCTGTGCTGGCGCCTGTGCAGCTTGTGCACCCAGGCTGGCGAACGCGCAGGCGATCGCGGCAGCGGTCATTTTCAGCGAAGTGGCGGTTTTACGGGTCAGTCGCGCGTGCATTGAAATCTCCTCTGGATCGTTTTGACATCAAGACCTGTCCACGCCGCACGGCGAAAGCCGCAATGACGCACGTGGTCAGGGTTCTGCTACGTGGGAAGCGAATGGGAACCGACGGCCTGAGGCCGGGCCGGTTGGGCCCGGCGGGTCAGCGAATGGGGAAGCGGATGAACGTCATGACTTGTCTCCTGATGATCGATATTCGATTGTTTGGAGAAGGTTATGCAATTCGCATGCCAATCACATCGGCGCACGCAATGCCTTGATGCAGCACGGTGCCGGCCTGTCGCGACATGCGCATTGCGCGAAAATCCGCACAAATGCGCCGACGGGTGGCTGGGAAAAGTGACGTCCGGCCGGCTCGCGCCGGAAGCGCCGGAAGCGCCGGAAGCGCCGGATGCGCGGGATGCTTCCGGGGCGTGTCAGGGCGAGTCCGGGCGAGCCGGCGCAAACGAAGCGGCGGCGAACGGCATCACCGCGTTGGCGGATGCTTAGCCGGGGCGAGGCAGGGGGAGCACGCTTATCCCAAGCCGCGCGGCACGCGGGGCTATGCAGATAGACAGGAGGGGAATTCAGGTGGGCCGGGCGGTCGATCGCGTGCCAGGGGCCCGGCCAGACACACGGCCAGCGTGATCGGCCCCCGAAGTGGTCTTCCGACAATCGGGGGCCGATGCGCGTAGGTAACGTCAGTTCTGCCCGTTCAACAACGGCGTGCGAGCAAGCATTCGCAATGCGCGCTAGGACGCGACGCGCGCAAACTCGGTGAAATACGTCGGGAACGTCTTGGCAACGCACTTCGGATCGTTGATCGTCACCGGCACGCCACCCAGGCTCACGAGTGAGAAGCACATCGCCATACGGTGATCGTCGTAGGTGTCGATGGCCGCGTTCGGTGTCAGCGTGGCGGGCGGCGTGACCCGCAAATAGTCCGTGCCCTCCTCCACCGTTGCCCCCACCTTGCGGAGTTCGATCGCCATGGCGGCCAGGCGATCCGTCTCCTTCACGCGCCAGCTTGCGATATTGCGCAGCGTGGTCGTGCCGTCCGCGAAGAGTGCGGCTACGGCGATCGTCATTGCCGCGTCGGGAATGTGATTGAAGTCCATGTCGAGCGCACGCAGCTTGCCGCTCGGCGTGTCGACGCCATGCACTTCAATAGCGTCATCGAACAGTGTGACGCGCGCGCCCATCGCCGCGAGGGCGTCCACGAAACGCACATCGCCCTGAATGCTGTCGCGGCCGACGCCTTCCACGCGCAGCGGCCCGCCCCCAATGGCTCCGGCGGCGAGGAAGTACGACGCCGACGACGCATCGCCTTCGACCCGGATCTCGCCCGGACTCCGATACTTCGCGCCGTTGGCGTCCGCCGCCGGCAACGTGAAGCGCGACCATCCGTCTTGCTGCACATCGATACCGAAGCGCCGCAACAGTCGCAGCGTGATGTCGATATACGGCTTGGAAATCAGCTCTCCCTCGACTTCAACCACGATCTCGCCCGTGGCCGAAGGCAATAGCGGCAACGTGAGCAGCAGCGCGGTAAGGAACTGGCTCGACACATCGCCACGCACGCGAATGGGCGCCGACGGTGCGGCCACATCGGCCGGCTGGATATGCAGCGGGGGATAGCCGGCGTTACCGACGTAATCGATATGCGCGCCGAGCTGGCGCAAGCCGTCAACCAGATCGCCGATCGGGCGTTCGTGCATACGCGCCACGCCGGAGACTGCATAGTCGCCGTGGCTAAGCGCGAGCGCCGCCGTCAGCGGACGAATGGCCGTGCCCGCGTTGCCCATGAACAGCTTGGCCGTCTTGACGGGAAATTCACCGCCACACCCCTCGACGATGAAATCGCGCGAGTCACCGACCTGCGTACATTTGACGCCAAGCGTCGCCAAGGCGTCGAGCATGACCTTCGTGTCGTCCGACGCGAGCAGGTCGCGCACCCGGGTTGTGCCGTGGGACAGCGCGGCGAGCAGCAATACGCGGTTCGAGATACTTTTTGAGCCGGGCAGGCGCAGCGTGCCTTCGGCGTGTCCGTACGGACCGAGATCGAGCGTTTCCATTACTTTTCCTGTTGCTTGGCCCAGTTCGTGCGCGCCTGGCTGGTGCGCGCGAAGACGGCCTCGAGACCGGCGCCGTCACCGGCATCGATCAATTGACGCAAGCCCGCGAGCGTCGCGACGTAGCCATCGAGTTCGGCGAGCAATGCCTCGCGATTGGCCATACAGATATCGCGCCACATTTCCGGATTCGATGCCGCGATGCGCGTAAAGTCGCGAAAACCGCCGCCCGCGAAACCGAATTTCGAGGCAGCATCGGGGGCTTCGAGAATTTGTGCGATGAGCGCGTACGAGAGAACGTGCGGCAGGTGACTGACCGACGCGAATACGCGATCGTGCTGCGTCTCGGACATTTCCGACACACGCGCTCCGGTCGCCTCCCACATCGCGCGCACCCGCGCGACGTCCTCGTGGCGATTGTTCGCTTGCGGACACAGCACGACGCGCCGGTCGAGATACAAATCGGCTTTCGCGGCATCGACACCGGACAATTCCGCCCCGGCGATGGGGTGCCCCGGCACGAAGCGCCAGACCTCGTTGCCCAGTGCGGCCTTGGCGGCGGTCACGGCGTCCGTCTTGGTACTTCCCGCGTCGGTCACGATCGTATCGCCACCGAGAAACGGGCGGATCGCCGCGAGCAATGCGGGCGTCTGCGCCACCGGCGCCGCGAGCACGACGACATCGGCCCCCGCCACGGCCTCGGCCATCGACACGGCAGCCCGATCAATCACACCGAGTTCGCATGCCCGCGCCAGCGACGCCTCGCTGCGCCCGACGCCAACGACTTCCTTCACGGCACCCGCAGCCTTGAGCGCACGCGCGAGCGAACCGCCAATCAGGCCGACGCCGCAGATGACGAGTTTATTCAGACTCATGGTGTTTCGTCCGCCGCCCCGTTATGCGGAGCGCGGGTATGACCCGAGCACTTTGCAGTAGGCTGCGTTCTGACGGAGCGCGTCGAGCGCCTTGGCGACATTGGGATCGTCGCGATGGCCCTCGAAGTCGACGTAGAAGTAATACTCCCACGCACCGCTTTTGGCCGGACGCGACTCGAAGCGTGTCATCGATACGCCATTGTTCGCCAGCGGTTCGAGTAACGCCACCACGGCGCCGGCGCGATTCGGCACCGAGAGAATCAGCGATGTTTGATCGTGGCCGCTCGGCGCCGGATCCTGCGTGCCGACCACGACGAATCGCGTGCGGTTGTGCGGATCGTCCTGCACGTGCGCGTAGGCCACCTGCAGTCCGTATTGGGTCGCCGCGGACTCGCCGGCAATCGCCGCAATGGTCGGATCGGCCGCCGCCATGCGCGCCGCTTCAGCATTGCTCGACACCGCCTGCCGCTCCAGCAGCGGGAAGTGCGCCGTAAGCCAGTGCTGACATTGGGCGAGCGACTGCGCATGCGAGCAGATGCGCCTGACCCCGTCGAGCGTGCCCGACAGCGACATCAGATTGTGATGAATCGGCAAAGCCACTTCGCCGCTGATCGTCAGCGGACTTTGCAGCAGCAGGTCCAGCGTGCGCGACACCACACCCTCGGTCGAATTCTCGACCGGCACGACGCCGAAGTCCGCGCTGCCAGCCTCGACGGCACGGAACACCTCGTCGAGCGACGGGCACGGCAAGCCTTTCACGCTTTGTCCGAAGTAGGCAAATGCCGCCTGTTCGCTGTAGGTGCCGGCCGGCCCCAGGTAAGCGACTGTCATGACCTTCTCCAGCGCACGGCTGGCCGACATGATCTCGCGCCAGATCGACGCAAGGTTGTCGCCATACAGCGGGCCATCGTTGGTTTGTTGCAGACGCGAAATGACCTGCAACTCGCGCTCAGGCCGGAACACCGGCGCGCCGAAACGCTTCTTGACTTCGCCTACTTCCAGGGCGACAGCCGCGCGTTGATTGAGCAGCTTCAGAAGCTGCGCGTCGATGTCATCGATTTTCTCCCGCAAGGGGCGCAGCAATGCGTTCAGATCGTCTTCCATGGAGCGTATTGTCGTCATGCAGTGGAATAGGGTCGGGCGAATCGGAAGTGCTCGGCGCGACGTCCCGAAGAACATCAGGACAGGCCTATCGCGCCGGCCGTTCGCCCTCGTCAGCCGTGGCTGCGCTCGAATTCGCGCAGGTAGTCGACCAGCGCCTCGACGCCGGCCAGCGGCATCGCGTTGTAAATCGAGGCGCGCATGCCTCCCACGGACTTGTGGCCCTTGAGTTGCAGCAGGCCGCGCTCGCGAGCGCCGGCCAGGAAAGTCTCGTTCAATGCGTCGTCGTGCAGGAAAAACGGCACGTTCATGCGCGAGCGGCAATCCTTCGCGACGGGCGTGCGGTAAAACTCGCTGCTGTCCAGGTAGCCATAGAGATAATCGGCTTTGGCTTCGTTCTGCGCCTCCATGGCCACCAGCCCCCCTTGGCGCTTGAGCCACTGGAACACCAGACCGGCGATGTAGATCGCGTAGGTCGGTGGCGTGTTGAACATCGAGTCGTTCTCGGCAACGATCTTCCAATCGAACGCGCTGGGCGTAACCGGCAATGCGCGGCCGAGCAGGTCGTCGCGCACGATGACCACCGTCAGCCCCGACGGACCGATATTCTTCTGCGCACCGCCGTACATCACGCCGAACTTCGACACATCCATCGGACGCGAAAGAATGTGCGACGAGACGTCCGCCACGAGCGGCACGTTCGGCAGCCCGGCGGCGCCCAGATCGGGCGTCCAGAAATACTCGACGCCGTGAATGGTCTCATTCGTGCAGATGTGCACGTAAGCCGGATCTTTGGACAACTGCCATTCTTCCATTGTCGGCAGGCGGGTGAACTTCTCGGCTTCGGTGCTCGCGGCAATATTGACGTCGCAATACTTGCGCGCCTCCTTCTGCGACTTCACCGACCACGAGCCGGTGACGACGTAGTCCGCCGTACGACGCTCTCCCGCACGCTCGCCGCCCAACAGGTTCATCGGGATGAGCGCGTTCTCGGCCAGCGCGCCGCCCTGCATGAACAGAATCCGGTAGTTGTCCGGCACGGCGAGCAGCTCACGCAGATCGGCCTGCGCCTGCGCCAGAATGCTCATGAACTCACGTCCGCGATGGCTCATCTCCATCACGCCCATACCGGCGCCGTGCCAGTCGAGCATTTCCTCGGCAGCCTGTGCCAGCACCTCGGCCGGCAGCGCCGCCGGACCGGCCGAAAAATTGAAAGCGCGCGTCATAATGTTTTGCCACGGTAAAAGTGAAACGCAAGCCGACGGACACTGCCCCGTGCGGCTTGCGTTTCACGTCTGACGATGATGCGTTTGCGCGGCGGCGAAGACCCACTATACCGCCAGATGCCTTCGACGTGCGGGTGTGCGCCCCAATTCCGCCGCAGGACGATGGCTTTGCCGGAAAATTCCGAGCAGAAACCGGCAATTACGTCGTCAATACAAAATGGCCGTTTGCGATCGCTCGCAAACGGCCATCATTATCGGTCAATCCCAGCGGGACCGGCCGAAATTTACTTCTTGGCCGGTGCCTTCGCTGGTGACTTGGCGGCCGCGGCAATCTCGGCGTCCGCTTGCTTGCTGGTCGCGTCGATCGATTGCGGCATGTACTTCTGCATCAGGCCGCCAACGACTTCCTGGCCAACCTGATCTTGCACCTTGATGTACTTCTGGCCGACCGCGCTCTTGTAGAACGCCGTCAGACCCTTGATTTCGTCGGTGGTGTAGAACTTGCCATAAGCCGCGTATTGCGCTTGCACGGCATCGTTCTTGAACGCGTCGGAAGCGAAGACCTTGCCTGCCCCCTCGACGAGCTTTTGCACCGAGCGCTCTTGCAGCGTCGGCACAATGGCCTGCTTCTGCGCATCGCTCATCGTCTTGTTGGCGACCAGTTGGCGTTCGAGCACTTGCGGCGCCAATTGCTTTGCCTGTTGCTGCGCGCCGTCGCCGATGGCGGCAACTAGCTTGTTCGCGTCGATGGCGTCGAGCAGGTCCTTGATGGCGGCCTTCTTGTCGGCATCGATCGGGGCGCTTTGCTGAGCCATCGCCATTGCCGGCGCTGCGAGCAGCAGCCACATCCACTTCTTGACGTTATGTTGCATAGTAATAGTCACTCCAAAGTTCGCCGGCTTTGTCCGGCGATAAATAGATGCATCCTCGCCTGGGCACTTCACTGCATCGAGCCAGATTCTACTGACTTTTCGGGGTAATGCGCCCGCAGCTTACATCGCGTTACGTCAGTCATGACTCCGTGACATCCGCTTCCGGCGTCTCGTCGCCATCTTGAACATCACCGCCATTCTCCGCGATTTCGGCATCGGACTCGACGATGCGCTGCAGGCCCGAAAGCGTCGTGCCTTCGTCCAGGCTGATCAGCGTCACCCCCTGCGTGGCCCGGCCCATTTCGCGAATTTCCGACACGCGCGTACGGATCAGCACCCCGCCGGTCGTGATCAGCATGATCTCGTCATCCGGCTCGACCAACGTCGCCGCGACCACTCGGCCGTTGCGCTCGCTCGTCTGGATCGCAATCATACCCTTAGTGCCACGGCCGTGGCGCGTATATTCGGTGATCGACGTGCGTTTGCCGTAGCCGTTTTCAGTCGCCGTGAGCACCGATTGCTGCTCGTTCTCGGCAACCAGCAGCGCGATGACCGTCTGCCCGTCTTCGAGCTGCATGCCGCGCACGCCACGCGCTTCGCGCCCCATCGGACGCACATCGTTTTCGTCGAAACGCACCGCTTTGCCGCTGTCCGAGAACAACATGACGTCGTGCGCACCGTCGGTGATGGCCGCGCCGATCAGCACGTCGCCGTCATCGAGATTCACCGCGATGATGCCCTTCTTGAGCGGACGGCTGAAGGCCGTCAGCGGCGTCTTCTTCACCGTGCCCAGGCTCGTGGCCATGAACACGAAGCGATCTTCCGTGTATGCCTTGACCGGCAGCACCACGTTGATCTTCTCGCCGTCCTGCAACGGGAACATATTGACGATCGGGCGCCCGCGCGAGGTTCGCGACCCCTGCGGCACTTCATACACCTTGATCCAGTACACACGGCCGCGATTCGAGAAGCACAGAATCGTATCGTGCGTATTGGCGATGAACAGCGTGTCGATCCAGTCGTCATCCTTGGTCGCGGCGGCCTGCTTGCCGCGGCCACCGCGCTTCTGCGCGCGGTATTCGGACAATGGCATCGACTTGATGTAGCCCGAGTGCGACAGCGTAACCACCATGTCCTGCGGCGTGATCAGGTCTTCGGTGTCGAGTTCGGTGGCGTTGTGTTCGATGGTCGAACGGCGCTCGTCGCCGAACTCGGCGCGCACGGCCGTCAGTTCGTCGCTGATGATCGCCGTCACGCGTTCAGGGCGCGCCAGGATGTCGAGCAGGTCGGCGATCTGGGCCATCACTTCCTTGTACTCGGAAACGATCTTGTCCTGTTCCAGACCGGTCAGGCGCTGCAGGCGCATCTGCAGAATTTCCTGCGCCTGCGTCTCCGACAGACGGTAGAGTCCATCGGCCTGCATGCCCACGGCGGCGTCGAGCCCTTCCGGACGGTAGGCCGCACGGCCGCCCTGCGTATCGCTTTCGGCCCGCGAGAGCATGTCGCGCACGACCGACGAATCCCACGCCTTTTCCATCAACGCGGCCTTCGCGATCGGCGGCGTCGGTGCCGCCTTGATGATCGCGATGAAGTCGTCGATATTAGCGAGCGCTACCGCCAGACCTTCGAGCACATGGCCACGCTCACGGGCGCGACGCAGTTCATAGATCGTGCGGCGAGTAATCACTTCGCGGCGGTGCGCAAGGAAGTGCACCAGCATTTCGCGCAGGTTCAGCAGCTTGGGCTGGCCGTCGACCAGCGCCACCATGTTCATGCCGAATGTGTCCTGCAGTTGCGTGTGCTTATAGAGATTGTTGAGCACAACCTCGGGCACTTCGCCGCGCTTGAGTTCGATCACCACGCGCATGCCGCTCTTGTCGGACTCGTCGCGAATGTCGGAAATCCCTTCAAGACGCTTCTCGTTGACCAGCTCGGCAATACGCTCGAGCAGTGAGCGCTTGTTCACCTGATACGGCAGCTCATCGACGATGATCGCCACGCGCTGGCCGCGATCGATGTCTTCGAAGTGAGTCTTCGCTCGCATCACCACACGACCGCGACCGGTGCGGTAGCCTTCGCGCACGCCGGAAATGCCGTAGATGATACCGGCCGTCGGGAAGTCCGGCGCCGGAATGATCTCGATGAGTTCGTCGATGGTCGCTTCCGGGTGCTTGAGCACGTGCAGACAACCTTCGACGACTTCGTTGAGATTGTGCGGCGGAATGTTCGTGGCCATGCCGACCGCAATCCCCGACGAACCATTGAGCAGCAGGTTCGGGATGCGGGCCGGCAAGATCAATGGCTCTTTCTCGCTGCCGTCGTAGTTCGGACCGAAGTCGACGGTTTCCTTGTCGATGTCCGCGAGCAGTTCGTGGCCGATCTTGGCCATGCGCACTTCCGTGTATCGCATGGCAGCGGCGTTGTCGCCGTCGACCGAGCCGAAGTTCCCCTGCCCGTCGACCAGCATGTAGCGCAGCGAGAACGGCTGCGCCATGCGAACGATGGTGTCGTATACAGAGGCGTCGCCGTGCGGGTGGTACTTACCGATGACGTCACCGACGATACGTGCCGATTTCTTGTATGCCCGGTTCCAGTCGTTATTCAACTCGTGCATGGCAAACAGTGCACGGCGGTGCACCGGCTTCAGGCCGTCGCGCACGTCTGGCAAAGCGCGGCCGACGATCACGCTCATGGCGTAATCGAGATACGACCGCCGCATTTCTTCTTCAAGCGAAATCGGGAGAGTTTCTTTGGCGAACTGATCCATTATTCGTATCTATCAAACCCTAATCGCGATAGGCGGTTGCCGGCGATATGATCTTAAGATTCTAACATGCCCGTCATTGGCATCCGAAACGAGCGTGATGCGACGCACAAGACATGTCCGGCATGCCAAAACGATCGGCGACCACGAAGAATGAAACGGTTGGCGAGGGGCCTCAAAAGGTGTTGCGCTCAAACCACAACTGCGCCACGACGGGCGGCAAACTTGGGGTTTTGCTCACGGGTGGCGGAAGCGCTATGGCAAAATGCCGTGGCATAAGTTAGACATTATTCGAAGTGCATGGGCCATGCTTTGGCGCAAATGCCGATGTTATACTTCGAGCGATGTAAGACTTTGGTACCGTCGTCTAGGCTCGCAGTAACCCTGCGGTAATCTCATTTCGAGAGGAGAAATATGAATAAATTCGCTAAGCTCGCGATCGTTGCAGCTACCGCAGTGATGGCTGCTTCGGCTATGGCTCAAAATTATGTCCAGACCGCTCCGGGTCCGATCGCGGCCTCGAAACAAGCAGTCAACGACAACTGGGTTAACGGCAGCGGCGAGTGGGTTTGGAAGAACGGCTCGGACGAACTGTGCTGGCGCGATGCCTACTGGACCCCGGCCACGGCCAATGCCAAGTGCGATGGCTCGATCATCGCCCAGGCACCGGCTCCGGCACCGGCTCCGGTTCCGGTCGCTCCGGTCTCGCAGAAGGTGACGTACCAAGCTGACGCCCTGTTCGATTTCGACAAGGCCATCCTGAAGCCGGAAGGCAAGGCCAAGCTGGACGACCTGGCTGGCAAGGTTCAAGCACTGAACCTGGAAGTCGTGGTTGCCACGGGCTACACCGACCGCATCGGTTCGGACAAGTACAACGACCGTCTGTCGCTGCGTCGCGCTCAAGCTGTGAAGGCCTACCTGGTCAGCAAGGGCGTTGAAGCCAACCGCGTCTACACGGAAGGCAAGGGCAAGCGCAACCCGGTCACGACCGGTTGCAACCAGAAGAACCGCGGTCAGCTGATCAAGTGCCTGGCACCGGATCGCCGCGTGGAAGTCGAAGTCGTCGGCACGAACAAGTAATACCGTTCACCGACTACGAAAAAACCCCGCCTCGGCGGGGTTTTTTTTGGTTCATCGTGGATTACCGGGGAAAGCCGCGCGGATTTTGAGGAAGAAGTATTCCTCGTCGCGGTATCCATAGGCTC